>JBEKEK010000024.1:0-68871 GCA_050013875.1 Trebonia sp.
AGGAGGAAGGGGGAAGGGAGGAAGGAGGAAGCGGGAGGGAGGGCTGAGCCGGGCGGAAACTGGATCAGCGCTCGGCGGTGAGCGGACCCTCGGTGCAGACGCAGACGGCAACCGGCTGGCTGGTACCGCCGGTATCGGGGCCAAGCCCGAGGTCGCGCCGCCGCGGCACCGCGTCGGCACCGGTCAGCGCCGCCCGCAGGCCGGCCAGGGCGGCCGCGCCCGAGGGCCCGGCCGGGACCCCGGCCGAGCCGAGCTCCGCGATCGCCGCGCGCGCGTCGTCGTCGGTGACGGCGATCGCGGCGTCGAGACCGCCGCGCAGGTACGGCCACGCGATCGACGACGGTGTACCGCAGTTCAGCCCGTTCATCACCGTGGCGGCGGTCGGGACCGAGACCAGCGCGTCGCCGGCCAGGCTGCGCAGCACGCAGGCCGCCGTGTCCGGCTCGACCGAGAGCAGCCGCGGCCGCGCCGAGGCGGGCAGCGCGAGACTCCGGTAGTGCGCCACCGCGGCCTGCGCGAGGCTGCCGACCCCGGACGGCACGCTGACCAGGTGCACGGCGGAGACGCCGGCCCTGAGCAGTTGCCCGTCGATCTCGGCGAACAGCGTCTCGTAGCCGTCGACGATCCACGACGGGACCTCCTCGTACCCGGGCCAGGCGGTGTCCTGGATCAGCAGGCCGCCGGCCGCGCTGTCCGCGTCGGCCCGGGCCGCCCCGACCGCACCGTCGTAATCCGAGTCGGCCACGGTGATGCGCGCGCCCTCGGCGGAGATCCGGTCGATCACCGCCGCGGGCGCGACCCTGGGCAGGTACACGCGTGCGGGCAGCCCAAGCAGCCGGGCGGTCCGCGCGACCGCCCGCCCGTGGTTCCCGTCGGTGGCGGTGACCAGGGACAGGCCGGCGTCACCGCCGATCCCGCGCCCGCGCAGATGTGCCCGCAGCCCGTCGAGCGTCGCCGGCCCGGCATACCCGGTCCGCGCGGCGACCGCGCGGAAGCCGGCCCACGACGCGCCCAGGAACTTGAACGCGCGCAGGTCGAACCGGGCCGACTCGTCCTTGATGAACAGCCGCCCGACGCCGAGTTCGGCCGCCAGTCCCGGCGCCTCGACCAGTGGCGTCGCCGCGTACCCGGGCAGCCCGCGGTGGAACGCCGCGGCCCCGGTGTCCGGCGGCTCACAGGTCCAGCCGCGCGCGTCCCTGGCAAACCACGACTGATGCATGGGGATCATGGGACCCATCATGGCCGACTCGCGCCCTTCGCATCCTTGGCCCCTGGCCTTGCGTGCCGGCAAATCGCCTGCCCCCATCGGGCTGGCGGGGCCGGCGGCTCGTGCTTCCGTGAGTTCACCGCTGGCGGTCGCCCGGCAGCCGGGCCGACTGCCGTCTAGATAACTTCTGCATAAGAAGTATTATTGATTCTGTGACAGATGTAAACAGCACGCGGAGAACCACTGCTGCCTGCGGTTTTACTTCGGTTCTGCCCGTCGTTTCCCGTCGCGCGGCCGGTGTCGTATGGTGACGATGCTGCGGGAACCTGCCCGCCCCGCGGTGATCCGCGAGCACCCGCTTGCGCCGTGGTTCGCGGTCACCGCGGTCTGCTTCGGCGCGTTCATGGGCCAGCTCGACGCTAGCGTCGTCACGGTGGCCTTCCCGGCGCTGCAGCGGCAGTTCGGCACCGGGCTGGCGGGGACGCAGTGGGTGTCGCTGGCTTACCTGCTCGTGCTGACCGCGCTGCTGGTGCCGGCCGGCCGCTGGTCGGACCGGGCCGGGCGCAAGCTGCTCTACCTGTATGGCTTCGCGCTGTTTGCGGTGACATCAGCGGCCTGCGGGCTCGCCACCTCGCTGGCCATGCTCATCGCCCTGCGGGCAGCTCAGGCCTGCGGCGCGGCGTTGCTGCAGGCGAACAGCGTGGCGCTGGTCGTTACCAGCGTGCCCGCGCGGACCCGTCGGGCGGCGCTTGGCGTGCAGGCGGCGGCCCAGGCGGTCGGCCTCGCATCGGGCCCGGTGATCGGCGGGGTGCTGGTCGGGACGGTCGGCTGGCGTTGGGTGTTCTTCCTCAACGTGCCGGTGGGCCTGCTCGCGGTGGTCGCGGGCTGGTACCTGCTGCCGCGCACCCGCCGCCCCGCCGTTGATCAGGCGGCGGGCCGTCGCGCTGTTGGCCGTCGCGCTGTCGGTCAGCATGGTGACACCCCCCGGTCCGGCGGCGGCCCGGGCGGCGCCGACCTGGGCGGGATGGGGCTGCTGGCCGCGGCTGCTTCGGCCGGGATGCTGGCCATCTCCTCGCTGTCCGGGCTCGGCCTGCCGGCCTGGGCGGTAGTCGCGTGCCTGGGCTTCGCGTTCCTCGCGGGGGCGGCCCTGGTCCGGCGTGAACGGCAGGTCGCCGCCCCGCTCATTGACCTGCGGGCCATGGCGGCCTACGGCACCGGACCGGCGCTGGGCGGCGCGCTCTGCTCCTACCTGGTCCTGTTCGGCCCGCTTGTGCTGTTCCCGCAGGTGGTTTCCGCCCGGGGCGGCAGTGCCGCCGCGGGCGGCCTGCTGCTCACCGCACTGCCGGCCGGCTTCGGCCTCGCCGCCGCGTTCGCGGACCGGCTGCTCCCGGCCTGGTGGTCGAACAGGCACCGGTGCGCCCTGGGCGGCGCGCTGGCGGTCGCGGCGGCGGCCGCGCTGGCGCTGCCCGCGCCCGCCGCGGTGACGGTGGCGCTGCTTGGCGTGCTCGGCGCGGGCCTCGGCCTATACACTCCGGCCAACAACGCGGAGATCATGGCGGCGCTCCCGGTGCGCGACGCGGCCGCGGCAGGCGGGATGGTGAACATGACCCGGGGGATCGGCACGGCTCTCGGCGTTGCCGTTGTCACGCTCGGACTGCATGCCGGGGAGCGCCTGCGGTGGCCGGACGCCGGCCTGGCGCTATCGATGGCGGCGCTGACCGCCGTGGCGCTGGCCATGCTTGGCTGCGGCCTGCGCGGCGTCCGGGCCGTGCCCGGCGTGGTGCGATGACCGGCGAGGGCGGCCCGCAGCCGAACGGCCTGGCCGAGGGGATCGCCCGGCTCCGTCGCGCCCTTCGCCGCGGTGCCCGCGTCGCCGATCCGGGCAACACGCTCGCCGTGGCCCAGCTTGAGCTGCTCGCGGCACTCGCCGAGCTCCCGGGGGCGCGCCCCGGGCAGCTTGCCCGGCTGCTGAACATGCGGCCCAACACGGTCACCACGATCGTGAACGCGCTCGCCGCGCGGGGCATGCTTGACCGGGTCACATCCTCCGGCGACCGGCGTGCTGTCGAGCTGACCGCGACCGCGGCCGGCCGCGAGGCGGTGCTCGCGTGGCAGGCGACCAACGCGGCCGTGCTTAACCTGGCCCTCTCGACGCTGCCACCCAGACAGCGGCGCGCCCTGGCCGCCGCCGCTCCCGCCCTCGACTCACTGGCCAGCGCGATCGACCGCCTGGCGGATACCGCCGACCCGTCCGGCCCGGCCGGCTGACCCGGCGTGCCCTGTTACATAGGTAACAGGCACAATGGCGATGGGGATCAGGCCGCGTCCGGAGGAGGGCCAGTCGCATGTCATGGTCGAGTCGCCTTGCCGTGCTATTGCCGGGGGCGGTCGCGCACGACACGGGTGGCACCGAGCCGGACCCCAGGTTCACCTTCGCCAATGAGCGCACCTTTCTCGCCTGGAGCCGGACGGCGCTCGCCATGGTGGTGGCGGGGCTGGCCATCGTCCAGTTGCTGCCGCCCTTCCCTGGCGTCCCAGCCGGACGTCATCTGCTCGGTGTGCCGCTGATCGCGCTCGGCGCGGTGCTCGCGGTGGTCGCCTACGCCGAGTGGGTGCGCAACCAGCACGCGCTGCGCCGCGGCGAGCCGATGCCTCAGTCGTACATGCCGTGGATCCTGGCCGCGGCGATCACCGGGATGGCGATCGTCTCCGCTATCGTCCTGCTCATCTCCGCCGTTCGATGACGACGCCGCCGCCGGACCCGTCGCCTGGTGGGGGAGCGCGGCCGGGCCGGGGCCAGGATTCGGCGGGCGACGACCCGGAGCAGCACCCGGGCCTGGCGCAGGAGCGGACGTCGCTTGCCTGGACGAGGACCGCGATCGCGTTCGCGGCCCTCGGCGGCGTCGTGCTCAAGGCCAACGTGATCACCGGTTTGATCATTTTGGCCCTGACCCCGGTGATCTGGCAGCTCGGCCGGGTGACGCGGGGCAGCGCCCCCGCGGCCGGTGACCAGGGGCCGGCGATGCCCATCGTCGGCGCGACCCGGCTCTTCGCCATCGCGGTCACGATCGCCGGGGTCGCCCTGCTCTGCCTCTTCGTCGCGATCTTCGGAAAGTCCGTCCCTGGCGCCCTCCGCTGACCGGAGGCGGCGGGTGACTTCGGCATAGTTGCGTTCATGGATCAGCGACCCAGGCCAAGAACGGCCGAACTGCTCGACCTCGCGCCGCATCCCGAGGGCGGCTGGTACCGGGAGACATGGCGCGCCGCCCCGGCATCCGTGCCGGACGGCTACCCGGGACCGCGGGCCGCCGCCACCGGCATCTACTTCCTGCTGATGCCGGGCGAGGAGTCAGCCTGGCACCGGGTCAGGTCCGATGAGGCCTGGCTCTGGCACTCCGGCGGCCCGCTGACCCTGCTCGACGGCGGCGACGCCGGCGTGCCAGCGGACATCCCGGCCGCCGTCACCGTGGGACCGGACCTGGCGGCCGGACAGCGGCCACAGCACATCATCCCGGCCGGCCACTGGCAGTCGGCCCGCCCGGCCACCGCCGGCGAGGTCCTGGTGAGCTGCGTGGTCGCGCCCGGCTTCGACTTCGCGGACTTCACTCTTTTCCCGCCGCCACGCTGACTGGCCGCCCGGGCTGCCGGAACGGGCACCTGGGGCGCATAATGTCTACTATGCCCATCGATATAATTGGCATGGCGTCGCCCCAGCTCGACCGGCTGCCCGAGGTCACCCGCGCGCTGGCCGCCAACGCCGAGCAGAACGACCGCACCGCCGACTTCCCGGCCGAGGGCATCCGCGTCGTGCACACGGCGGGGCTGCTCACCGCGACCGTTGCCCGCCGTTACGGGGGTGCGGGCACCGGCCTGGCCGATACGGCGCGCATACTCAACGCGCTCGGCCGCGGCGACCCGTCGGTCGCGCTGATCACCGCGATGACACTGTTCACGCACGCCGCCCAGGGTGCCCAGCCGACCTGGCCGGACGAGGTCTACCAGGCGGCCCTTGACGAGTCGGCCGTTACACCGGTTCTGATCAATGCGCTCCGGGTTGAGCCGGAACTCGGCACCCCGGCCCGCGGCGGCCTGCCCAAGACCATTGCCCGCCGGACCGGAGCAGGCTGGACGGTGACCGGCCGCAAGATCTTCTCTACCGGCGCCGTCGGGCTCCGCTGGATGGCTGTCTGGGCCCGCACCGACGACCCCGAGCCGCGGGCGGGCAGCTTCCTGGTCAGGAACGACGCGCCGGGCATCACCATAGAGCGCACCTGGGACCACCTCGGCCTGCGCGCGAGCCGCAGCGACGATGTCACCTTCGAGTCGACTCCGGCCGTCCCGGCCAGGCTGGACACGCCGCCGGGTCCGGCCCTGCCGCAGATGGCGTGGAACGCCGTCGGCCTGAGCGCGCTCTACCTGGGCGTCGCGTCCGCGGCACGGGACTGGCTGGTCAAATTCCTGCGCGAAAGGACCCCGGCCGCGCTGGGGGCCCCGCTGGCCACGCTGCCCCGTTTCCAGCAGGCGGTCGGCGAGATCGAGGCGGCCCTGAACTCGGCCGCCGACCTGGTGGATGCCCTCGCGCGGCGCGTCGATGAGGGCGATCAGGCCGCGGCGGGCCATGCCACCGCGGTCAAGCTGACCGCCACCAGAGCCGCGATCAGCTCGGTCGAGCAAGCGGTCGCGTTGACCGGTAATAACGGCTTGACCAGGAAGAACCCGCTCGAGCGGCACTACCGGGACGTACTGTGCTCGCGCGTCCATACTCCGCAGGACGACTCGATCACGGTCGCCGCCGGCCGGGCCGCCCTTGGCCTGTGACGCCAGGACGGCAGGCGGCGGCGGGCACCCTTTATCGAAATCAGCCCTAGTGTGCAAAGCGCTCGCGGGAACCAGGCACACTGAACACGAGCTTCGATAAGGGAGGGTCTTGAGCGCGGTCGGCCGGTTTCAGTCAGGGAACGGAAAGACGTCGCGGCTGCGCCGCGGTGATGGCCGGAACGGTCAGTTGCGCCCGGAGGCGACGGTCACGTTCGCGGCCGAACGCGAGGCGGCCGGCATCGACGACATCATCGGGAACCTCAGCCGCGAGCTGATCGGCCTCGGCCCGGTCAAGAAGCGGGTGGAGGAGATCGCGGCGCTGCTGCTGGTCGATCAGGCCAGGCAGCGCTACGGGCTGACCGCGCCAAGGCCCAACCTGCACATGTGCTTTACCGGCGCGCCCGGCACCGGCAAGACCACGGTCGCGCTGCGGATGGCGGAGCTGCTGCACCGGCTCGGCTACCTGGAGTCTGCCAACCTGGTGCACGCGATGCGCGACGACCTGGTGGGGGAGTACATCGGGCAGACCGCGCCGAAGACCAAGAGGGTCCTCGACCGCGCGATGGGCGGCGTGCTGTTCATCGACGAGGCGTACTACCTGTACCGGGTGACCGACTCCAAGGACTACGGGCAGGAGGCCATCGACATCCTGCTCCAGGTGATGGAGAACGACCGCGACAAGCTCGTCGTCATCCTGGCCGGCTACAAGGACAAGATGGAAGTGTTCTTCGAGTCGAACCCGGGGATGCGCTCCCGGGTCGCGCACCACCTGGACTTTGCCTCTTACCAGATCGACGAGCTCACCGCTATCGGCAAGATGCTGCTGGAGAAGTCCTCCTACTACCTGTCGCCGGCCGCCGAGAAGGTGCTGCGCGAAGAGGTGACGCGGATGATGACCGAGCCGCACTTCGCCAACGCCCGCACAGTCCGCAACGAGCTCGAGCTCGCGCGGCTGCGGCACGCGCACCGTATCTCCTCCGACCTGCACCGCGAGTGGGGCCGGGACGACCTGATGCGGCTCGAGCCGGCCGACATTCTTGCCGGTGACTAGCTGAAAGGCCGGGCTCAGTTCGCGGGAAAGGCCTCGGCCAGTGCTTCGGCGATCATCTGGCCCCGGTGGGCATAGCCGTCCGAGGTGAAGTGGATTCCGTCGTTGATGTACCAGGAGGTCTGCACCACGGCCGGCCAGTCGTACAGCCGCATGTTCGGGTACTTCGGCAGTGCCTGCTGCAGCGCCTGGTTCCAGAGCTGCATGTTCGCCTCCGCGTACGGGCCGGAGGTGAGCAGGGACTTAACCTCGACCCACATGACCGGCTGGCCGCCGATCAGCGCCATCATCTTCTGGATCCGCGCCGCGCGGCCGACCTCCGAGCCGACGTACACGTCGGCGGTGTCGTTGGTGCCGAGCGCGATCACCCAGCAGCCGTGGTAGCCGCTCTTCACCATCCGGCTCGCCATCGTGTAGGCGTTCGGGGTGCCCGGCAGCGACTCGACCACCGAGGTGGCCCCGACGACCCGGTCGTACGTGGTCTTCACGCCGACGTCGGCGTACTGCGCCGGGATCTGCTGCGACTTGTCGGGCAGGTAGTCGTTGGAGAACAGCCCCTCCGAGGTGGAGTCCCCGATGTGCACGACCGAGGTGCAGGAGGTCCGCGGCGGCGGTGTCGGCAGCGCGGCCACGGTGGCCGCGCCGTTGGCCAGGGTGGTCGCAGGCCCGCCGATGACCGGCTGCTCCGGGTACCCCCCGGTGCCCGTCTGCCAGGCCGAGTCGTCATTTGAGCTGGCGACGTCCTTCGACGCGCGCCCGCTGCCGCGCGCGGTGGATGTCATCGAGGCGGACCCCGCCACCGAGCCGAGGCTTTGCGCCCCGGCGGCGGCCGACTGGGTGAGCGCGGTGCCGCCGGCGCCCGCCGTGCCCGTCTGCGCGGTGGTACCCGGCCCGGTCCCGGGGCGGGCGTTGGCCGAGGTGACGCCGGCGGTAATGCCCGCCACGGCCAGCAGGCACATGCCGCCGACCGCCAACGGCGAGCCGAGCGCGCTGAGCCGCTGCCTGGGGCGGCTTCCGCGGCCGGCCGCCGCTCCGCCGGCGGTCGCGGCCGGGGCGGTGGCGCGGGACGGCCAATGGCGCAGCCGGCCGCGGCGGATCGGCTCCTCGATGAACTTCCAGGACAGCGCGGCGATCACGACGGTCGCCGCGACCAGGGCCACCGCCCGCACCAGGCTGACCGGGTTGCCGGCCGTGCCGGGCGGGGCGGTCAGCACGATGATCGGGTAGTGCCAGAGGTAGATGCCGTAGGACCGGACGCCGATCCAGCGCAGCGGCCGCCAGCCCAGCGCCACCCCGACCAGCCCGCCCGGCGTCGCGACCGCGGCCACCACGGCTGCCGTGGCCACCGACAGGGCCGCCATCCCACCCTGGAACATGAACGGCGAGTACTCGTTGGTCCGCCCCACCAGGACCGCGATCACCACCAGCCCGACCACGCCCGCCGCGTCAAGCAGCCGCCGCGCGCCGGCCGACAGCGCCCGGCCGCCCCGGCGGGTGGGCCACACCATCGCCACCGCGGCGCCGATCAGCAGCCCGAACGCCCGCGTGTCGGTCCCCTCGTACACCCGGGTCGGGTCGTAGCCTGGGTGGTACAGCAGGACCATCTCGATCGCGGACGCCGCCGCCAGCACCAGCGCGACGCCGGCCATCGTCCATCGCGCCCGCTGGCTGAGATAGCCGGAACCGCCAGCGGCGGCAGCCGGGCTGGCGGCGCCCGCGGCGCCCAGGCCGAGGCCGCCGGCCAGCGTGCCGCCCTGCGCGCGGCGCCGCTTCACCACCCGCCCGGCCACCCAAACCATGAGCAGCACCACCCATGGCCACACCAGGTAGAACTGCTCCTCCACGGCCAGCGACCACAGGTGGTCGAGCGGCTCGGGCGGGGCGAACTGCGCGTAGTAGGAGGTGTGCTGCTCGATGTACCACCAGTTGTTCACGTAGAGCCCGGACGCGATCACGTCACCGCGGTAGCCGGGCAGGAACGACCGGGAGAACCCGTTCACCCACACCGTCACCACCGCGAGCATCACGAAAAGGGCCGGCAACAGCCGGCGCGCCCGTCGCATCCAGAAGTCCTTGAGCTTCATCCGCCCCTTGGCGGCGAATTGCCCGACCAGGATGTCGGTGATGAGGTAGCCGCTGAGCGTGAAGAACACGCCCACCCCGAGCAACCCGCCCTGCGCCCAGCCATAGCCCAGGTGGTAGGCGACTACGGCCGTCACGGCGAGCGCGCGCAGTCCGTCTAGCCCCGGTAGATATTTTTGGTCGCTCTGAACAGGTTCCGGCATTATCGCCCCCGCGGTTTTCCGTCGTTACCGTCGCGATCAGTGCCTGGCCGCCTCGGAGTGACGAACGCAGCTCAGCCGTTACCTATAGTTACCATAGGGCTACTCAGAGAAACATAAGTTGGGACCGCGCCGCGAGTCGTGGTTATCAGCGCAGGCAGGGAGCAGTACCGCGTTGATCTTCGCCCGGGAGCTCCGGCCCGTCGGCGCGGTCGCCGAGCCTCGTTGCGCCCGTCGGTTAGCCTTCTAAGACGAGGTTCCCGTCCCCCGCGCAACTGGACAACAAGATGATCCTGCCCCGCCGCCAGCAGTTGGTACTCAACCAGATCGAGCAGGCTCTGCAAGCGGCCGATCCCCGGCTGAAATCGATGTTCGCGGCCTTCGGGCGATCGGCCAAGGCACAGGCGGCCGCGGCGGGCGTCCCCGACGCCGAGGTCATCTCCGACCGGCCGTCCCGCCGGACATGGGCGATCTTCATGATGGTCGTGGTCTGCATGCTCGGCGTGCTCGCGATCGGCATCCGCTCCACCAGCAGCGATTGCCCGGGGCTGCCATCGGACCAGGTGGTCGCCAGCGCCACGGTGCGCTACGCCGCCTGCAATCACAGCACCGACGCCTGGAGCAAAGGCGGCCGCTGAAGCCGCTGTGGCCCCTCGGCCTGAGGCCGGCTGACCGGCGGCTAACCGGGGAGGGTCGCGGGGACGCCGAAGCGCGGGAGTATGCCGTTGTCGAGGAACCGGGTGACGCCGCGGATCCGGTCGCCCGCCAGGGTAAGTGCGATCATTCCCTGGCCGCTGGCGGGGCGCGCGTCGCTATCGGAGACGTAGCAGGCAAACACCGGCTGCCCATTGGCCCGGACGGGGACGAGCCGGAACCGGAGTGTGCCGCCCCGGAAGACCAGCGCCGTCAGCAGGGCGGCAGCGGCTGGCCTGCCGCGGAACCCGAGCGGCCATGGCGGCATGGTCAGCCAGGCGTCGTCGGTGAGCATGGACACCAGCGTGGCCACGTCGCCGCGCTCGAAGGCGTCGGTGAACCGGTCGATGACCTCCCGCTCGGCGGCCGACCCGAGCAGCGGCGCCTGGCTGAGCGTGTCGCCCGGGAGCAATCCGGACAGGGCGGCCCGGGCCCGCTTCAGCGACCCGTTGACCGTGTCCAGGGTGCAGTCCAGGATTTCGGCGGCTTCCGCGGCCCGGTAGCCAAGCACGTCGCGGAGCACCAGGGCGGCCCGCTGCCGAGGCGAGAGGTGCTGGAGCGCCATGATGAAGACGAGCGAGATCGACTCGCGCGCCTCGTAACGGGCCTCGGGGCCGGGCGCCGCGTCCGGCAGCCCAGCCAGGAGCTCGTCCGGATAGGGCTCGAGCCAGGTCGGCTCGTCATCGGTGGCGGGCTCGGGCAGGGCGGTCAGCATGCTCGCCATCACCGTTCCGGGAACGCCAGGCAAGCTCGGGGCGCCGCGCCGGGCCGCGAGCGCCCGGGCCTTACTGGCCCGCAGCGCGTTGAGGCACTGGTTGGTGGCGATCCGGTACAGCCAGGCGCGCAGTGAGGATCGGCCCTCGAACTGGCCGATTCCGCGCCAGGCCGCGATCAGGGTTTCCTGCAGCAGGTCCTCGGCGTCGTGGGCGGAGCCGAGCATCCGGTAGCAGTGCACCTGCAGTTCGCGCCGGAACGGCTCGGTGAGCTTGCCGAATGCCTCTCCGTCCCCCGCCTGGGCGAGGGAAAGCAACGCGGCGTCAGCCGCCGGCGACTCGGTCACGGGCACCCTCGCACCTCCAGGACATAGGCGACGCCGGCAACATAGCCGACTCCGAGAAAATATCGTGCCGGGCGGCCATTTTCCATGCCGGGGCGTGTCTCAGCTGATGGTGACGTCAACGGTGACGGGACATCAGGCATGCGCTGGTGCGGGGCGGGGGGTGGGAGTGAGCCGGCCCGCACCAAGGGGGCCCCCGTATGCCGCCTGTCGCCGTTGACGTCACAGCAGCGCCGCCCGGAAGCCGAACAGGGGTTTACCTGATTGATGATTGGCAGCCTGACGGCCTCGGTAACGTTCGCACGGTGGGAAGGCAGGGGATCGCCATTCGCGGGTGAGTTATGCGTGTTGGCTTATGCACGGCGCGGGCCATGAGCGATTTGTTTTCCATGGAAATTTTCCCGCGGGTATAACGCGCCTTTCTTCCGTCAAGAAAGAGTTTGCATGACGTTCAACGGACCGGGTGACACCCGCTTTAACCATGATCGTTGCCGCTGTCCCGGTTGACGTTGCCGCAGCACCGCTGGGAAACTGGAGGCGGGGGGAAGACATGATTGATGACTGGCAACTTGACGCGATCCGGCGGCAGAAGGCCGAGCGGATCGATCCAGCGGTGCCTAACGCGGCGCGGGTGGCGGATTACCTGAATGGCGACAGGAACAACTTTGAAGCCGACCGCAAGGCGGCGCGGATCATGCTTTCGGCCGCTCCGGCTATCGCCGCGATCGTGCCCGCCGTCCTTGCTTTCCAGCAACGTGCCGTCCGTTTTCTCGCGGTCGAGGCGGGCATCAGGCAGTTCCTCGATGTCGGCACTGGCCTCCCCGGTGTGGAGACCAACCGCGGCATCTTCGAGGCGGCTGATCCGTCGTGCCGGGTTGTCTACGCCGACAACGACCCGATGGTGCTGTCGTATGTACGGGCCTTCTCGGTATCAACGTCGCAGGGAGTGGTCGCCGCGCTCGACGCGAAGCTCACCGCCCCGGCCGCACTGCTGGCGGGGGCGGCCGAGACGCTGGACTTCCGGCAGCCGGTAGCCGTGCTGCTGCCATCCACGCTTCCGTTCATCTCGGGCACCTCACGGGTCGCCGCCATCTTGGCCACGCTGCAAGCGGCGTTGTCCGCCGGGAGCTATCTCGCGCTCTGCCACGTGGCGAGCGACCTGGACCCGGCGGTGGTGGCCGGCGCCGATCAGTGGAACGGAATGTCGTCGCTCCGCATCACCCTGCGCTCGCGCGCCGAGGTGGCCGCCCTCACCACCGGCCTGGACCTGGTTGATCCCGGCCTGGTGCCGGTGCACGAATGGCGCCCCGCGGCCGGCCGGAACGGCCCCGGCCGGCCGGCCCCCGTCTACGCGATGCTGGGCAGGAAGTCCTGAGATCCGGCCGTCACGGGTTCGGTCTCCCCTAGTTCGTCCGGGGCGGCAGTTGTCAGATGACTGCGCTCAACTCTGTTGCTACCGCGCATAATACTCAGTATAGTACTCAGCATGATGCTGAGTAGGATCATGATGCTGAGTAGGACCAGGCCATGAGCGTCCGCCACGCGATGCTCGCGCTGCTGAGCGAGGGCCCCAAGTACGGACTCCAGCTTCGCGAGGAGTTCGAGGCCCGTACCGGTGAGGTCTGGCCGCTGAACGTGGGCCAGGTATACACGACGCTGCAACGGCTGGAGCGCGACGGGCTGGTGGAGTCCGACGGGACCGGCGAGGAGGGCCCGCAGCGGGGCTTCCGCATCACCGCCGACGGTGAGCGCGAGCTGGCGGAGTGGCTGCGCACGCCGCCGGACCTGAGCTCGCCGCCCCGCGACGAACTGGTGATGAAGGTGCTGGTGGCGCTGCGCATGCCGAGCGTCGACGTGCACGAGGTGATCCAGTCGCACCGGCGCTACCTGGTGGAGCTGATGCAGCAGTGGACCCGGATCAAAGAAGACGACGCAGGGACCGATGTAAGCATGCTGCTGGCGGTCGACGCGGAGCTGTTCCGGCTTGACGCGGTCGTCCGGTGGCTGGACGCGGCCGAGGCCCGCGTCAAGCGGGCGGCCGCGGACGGGACGCTGACCTGGGCGGACCAGGCACGCCCAGGGAACCAGACACGAGCGCCGCTGCCACGGCACCGGCGGGAAATGAGGACACGGCGATGAGCATGGTGGAACTGCGCCAGGTATCGAAGTCCTACGGGCAGGGCAGCGCCGAGGTGCACGCCCTGCACGAGGTCAGCCTGGTGGCGGACGAAGGCGCGATGGTGGCGGTGATGGGGCCAAGCGGCTCGGGCAAGAGCACGCTGCTGACCATCGCCGGCACCCTGGAGGAGCCGACCTCCGGCAACGTGCTGATCGCCGGCCAGTCGGTCGGCAGGCTGTCCCGCGGTGCCAGGGCGCGGTTGCGGCGGCGGGTGATCGGCTACGTATTCCAGGACTTCAACCTGCTGCCCGGGCTGACCGCGGCGGAGAACGTCTCGCTGCCGCTCGAGCTGGACGGGGTGCCCGGCCGCAAGGCCCGGGTCGCGGCGCTCGAGGTGCTGGACGGCCTCGGCCTGTCCGGACGCGCCGCCCACTATCCGGACCAGATGTCCGGCGGCGAACGGCAGCGGGTCGCGATCGCGCGCGCCATGGTGGGCGACCGGAAACTGCTGCTGGCCGACGAGCCGTCCGGCGCGCTTGACTCGGTGAACGCCGAGGCGGTGATGCGCCTGCTGCACGACGCGTGCAAGAACGCCGGGATGACCGCGGTCGTCGTGACGCACGACGCGCAGCTCGCGTCCTGGGCGGACCGGGTGCTGTTCCTGCGGGACGGCCGGGTCACCGACCAGACCGCGCCGGCCCCCGGCCCGGAGTCCCTCCTCATCCCGGAAGGCAAGCAATGAGCACGGCGGTAACGGAACGGCCGACCCGCAGACCGGCAAACGGCGGCGCGCCCGCCCGCCGTGCGGTCATCCGCTGGGCGCTACGGCTGCTGCGCCACGAATGGCGCCAGCAGCTCCTCATCCTCGCGCTGATCACGGTCGCGGTGGCCGCCACCGTGGTCGCGTCCACCGTCGCGACCGACACGCCGGCCCCGATCGCCGGGGTGCTCGGCAACGCGCAGGACGCCGCTTCGATCTCCGGCACGCCCGCGACGATCAACGCCGGGATACAGCGGATCGAGCGCCTGTACGGCCGGGCCGACGTGATCGAGAACGAGACCGCCCCGGTCCCCGGTACCCAGAACACGTTCGACCTGCGGGCGCAGAACCCCCGCGGGCCGTTCGGCGGGCCGCTGCTGAGCCTGGTCAGCGGCCAGTACCCGGCCACCGCGAACGAGATAGCGGTCACCGGCAGCGTCGCCGCCGACTTCCATTTGCAGGTCGGCAGCAGCTGGACGGTCGCCGGCCGGACCTGGAAAGTGACCGGCATCGTCGCCAACCCGCAGAGCCTGCTGGACGAATTCGCCCTGGTCATTCCCGGTCAGGTCACGAATCCGAGCGACGCCACGGTGCTGTTCGACGCGCCGGGAACGGCGAGCGCCGTCGACAAGGCGACGAACCTGAACGTCACCACCGCGGCGAATGTGGCCAACACCAACGAGATCAACCCCGAGACGATCTCGGTCGCCGCGGCCGTCCTCGGCATGCTGCTGATCGCGCTGGTGGGCATCGGCGGCTTCACCGTCCTCGCGCAGCGCAGGCTGCGGGCCATCGGGATGCTCGCCGCCCAGGGGGCCACCCAGCGCAACATCAGGCTCGTCATCCGGGCCAACGGCGCCGCCACCGGCGTGGCCGGCGCGGTGGCGGGGCTGGCGCTCGGCTTCCTTGCCTGGCTCGCCTACCGGCCGCAGGCGGAGAACAGCGCGCATCATCTGATCGGAGTGTTCCAGATGCCGTGGACGGTCATCGCCATCTCGATGGTGCTCGCGGTCATCGCGACCTACTTCGCCGCCTCCCGGCCCGCCAAGGCGATCGCGAGAACCCCGATCGTGGCGGCGCTGGCCGGGCGCCCGCCCGCGCCGAGGAGGACGCGCCACCTGGCGGTCCCGGTCGGCATCTGCTTCCTCATCGGCGCGTTCCTCCTGCTCGGCGCGGCCGGCGCGGGGGCCGGGGGCGGCGGGAACCAGAACAACGGGATGCTGGAGCTCGTCGTCGGTTTCGTCGCGCTGGCGGTCGCCATCGTGCTGCTCGCCCCGGCGCTGCTCGGGGTGGTCGCCGCGGCCGGGCAGCACGCTCCCATCGCGACCAGGCTGGCCCTGCGCGACCTGGCCAGGTACCGGGCGCGGTCCGGCCCGGCGCTGGCGGCGATCAGCCTGAGCACGCTGATCGCGGTCCTCATCTGCGTGGCCAGCGCCGCCCGGTTCGGCAACGTCCTCGACTACGCGGGCCCCAACCTCACCTCGACTCAGCTCATCGTCTACGCGCCGGTCGGGAACATACCGCAGGGCCAGGGTAACAACCCGGGGCCAAGCGGCCCGACGGCCGCGCAGATGGCGGCCGGGGTGAAGACCGCCAACGAAATCGCCGCCGATCTCGGCACCACCAGCATGATCGCGCTGGAAACGAGCAACGCGGGCCTCCAGCACGCGGCGCCCGGCCGCTCCTGGTCCGGCCAGATCTACGTGGCCACCCCGCAGTTGCTCAAGGCGTTCGGCATCAGCCCGAGCGAGGTCAACCCGGACGCCGACTTCCTCACGATGCGGCCGGGCCTGTCCACGACGAGCCTGATGCAGCTCACCTACGGCGACTACAACGCCGACAACTACGGCCGCTCCGGCGGGCCCAACGGCAACACCTCGTGGCCCTGCCCGGCGGGCTCCTGCATCGCCAACCCGCCGATCCAGGAGATCAGCCAGCTGCCGTCCGGCACCTCGGCGCCGAACACGGTGGTCACCGAGCACGCGATCACCACCCTGCACCTGCAGCGTTCGGTCCAGCCCAACGGCTGGCTGATCACGGTGCCCGGCGGCCTCACCCCCGCCCAGATCACCACCGCCCAGCAGCTCGCGGCCGCGGCACCAGGCAACATGAGCGTCGAGACCCGCAACAGCATCCCGTCGCTGACGCAGATCATCGACGCCGCCACGATCTTCGGGCTGGTGCTCGCACTGGGCATCCTCGGCCTGAGCGTCGGCCTGGTGCGCAGCGAGGCGGGGCGCGACCTGCGCACCCTGGCGGCGACCGGGGCGAGCGGCGCCACCCGCCGGACGATCACGGCGGCGACCGCGGGCGCACTCGGCCTCACCGGGGCTGTGGTCGGGATCATCGGCGGCTACCTGGCGGCGATCGGCTTCTTCCGGAGCAATTCGCTCGACGGCCTGTCGTCGCTGACCAGCATCCCGGTGACCAACCTGCTGGTGATCCTGGTCGGCATGCCGCTGGCGGCGACCGTCCTCGGCTGGCTGCTGGCCGGCCGTGACCCGGCTGGCCTGGGCCGCCAGCCACTCGAATAACGGGTAGGCGGGGGCTGGGAGGCGAAGCCACGCGTGCGTTCCGGAAGATCAAGATCTTTCATCCCGAACGGACCCGTCGCTTCGCCTCCGACCGCCCGCTCGACGCCGCCGCGGCCCGGCCTGTTCAGGCGGCGCGGCGGTCCAGCCACCAGAGGCAGAACCCGGCCAGGGCGAGCGCGAGGGCCAGGAAGAGCCCGGTCTCGATCAACTGGAGCGGCCAGTAGTGGCTGGCGGGCAGGTAGCTGACCGCCTCCCGGATGCCGTGGCTGGCCAGGCAGCGATCTACGCCGCTTTGGAACGTGCTGTGCGGTGTCGCCGTTGGTGGTCCTGGGGCCGGGTTGCAAGCGGCGGGCAGCGCGGCGGCCGGCCGGCCGGCGGCGTTGACGGCTTCGCTGGAAATGATCCAGGCGCCGGGCTGTCCTGGGACAGCGCTGGCGGTGAGCGTGCTGGGGCCGCTGAAGTCGCTCAAGGCCGCGTTGGTGGAAGCGATCGAGGCGATCGTCTGGTCGGCCGGCATCAGGTGCGGGCGGACCCACAGCGGCATGACGACCTGGACAGCGGCGAAGATGGCCAGCGTGAGCGCCATGGCCGGGACCGCGCGCCGGATGAGG
This sequence comes from Trebonia sp., assembly GCA_050013875.1. Lineage (GTDB taxonomy): Bacteria > Actinomycetota > Actinomycetes > Streptosporangiales > Streptosporangiaceae > Trebonia. The sequence goes on from JBEKEK010000024.1 coordinate 17,130, forward strand.
AGGCCGGCCGTGACGCCGAGCGCGAAGCCGAACGCGGCGTAGCCGAGCGGGGCGATGCCGCCAGTGGCGAAGACCAGCGCGCTGAACCGGCTTCCGCTGAACACCGAGACGCTGGCGCCGAGGCCGGTGGCCCGGTTGACGGGAGCCGCCCACCAGGCCAGCAGGAGGCTGAACGCCTCGGCAACGGCCATCGCGGCCACCCCGGTCAGCGCGAGCTTGACCGTCAGCCAGCGGGTCCTGGTGACGCTCTGGTTCCAGGTCAGCCGGGCCGTCCCGGTCTCCAGTTCACGGGCGATCAGCGGGGCCCCCCAGAAGGCGCCGGTGATCACCGGCGCGATGAGGATGAGCAGGACGCCGAGCGCGTAGACGAAGACGTAAAGATTGAAACCGTCGGGCAGCAGGTTGAAGCCCTGCGGTCCGCCGAACGGTGTGAGGTTGGACAGCTCGCTGAGGAAGTTGCCGGCCAGCTCTGCGCAGCTGCCGCCCTGGCAGCCTGCGAACCCGCTGGTGGTGTACAGGCTGGCCAGGCGGGGCTCGGTGATTGTCAGCAGGATCGCGAAGGCCGCCAGCGCCGCGATCGCGGTGATGGCCTGGGCGCGGAACTGGCGCCAGGTCAGCCATATCATGTCAGCGCCTCCAGGTGGCGGTTGCGGTGACCGCGTCCGGCGGCCTGCTTCATGTAGGCGAGCACCAGGTCCTCCAGGCCCACCTCGGACACCGTCCAGGCCGGGTCAAGGACCGCGCCGTCGGCCCGTACCAGCAGCGTGCTCTGCCGGTCGGTGTGGCTGGCGGAGACGACGTGGATCCCGGCAGGCAAGGTGTCCTCGTCGCGGCGCGGGCCGGACAGCACGCGATGGGCGGCCAGCAGTTCGTCGACCGGCCCGGCGATCCGCACCCGTGAGTCGGCCAGCACGACCAGGTAGTCGCAGACGCGTTCCAGGTCGCTGATCAGATGCGAGGACAGCACGATGCTGACCTGCTCCTGGGCCACGGTTTCCATCAGGTCCCCGAGGAACTCGCGGCGGGCAAGCGGGTCGAGGCTGGCCACCGGCTCGTCCAGGATCAGCAGTTCCGGGCGCTTGCCGAGAGCGAGGGTCAGCGCCAGCTGCGCTCGCTGGCCGCCGGACAGTTTCCCGGCCTTGCGTCCCGGGTCCAGGCCGAGCTGGTCAATCCGGCGGCGCGCCAGCGGATCGTCCCAGCCGGGGTTGAGGTGCGCACCAAGCTTCAGATGGTCGGCAACCGACAGGCCGGCGTAGACCGGTGCGTCCTGCGCCAGGTAGCCGACCCGGGCCAGCTGCTCCGGGCCGGCCGCGGGCCGCCCGCCGAGCACCTCGATCGTGCCTGCGGTCGGCGCCAGCATCCCGGTGGCGAGGTTCAGCAGGGTCGTCTTGCCTGCCCCGTTCAGCCCCACCAGGCCGGCCACGTGCCCGGCCGGGATGGACAGCGTGCAGTCGGTCAGCGCCCACTGCTTGCGGTAGCGCTTGCCGAGCCCCTCGGCTTCGATGACGGCGGTCACGCTATTTCCTCCTCGCTGGCGGACCGAAAAGTGCTGACGAACAGTGCCTCGATGGACTCGTCGTCAAGCCCGGCGCGCCGGGCCTTGGCCAGCCAGCGCTGCAGCTCGCGGCGGAGCGGTACGTGCGCGGCCAGCGAGCCGCCGTCCAGCGTGCCGGTCACAAACGTCCCGATCCCCGGCCGGGCCGCCGCCAGTCCCTCGTATTCCAGCTCCCGGTAGGCCTTGAGCACCGTGTTGGGGTTGATCGCCAGGCCCGCCGCCACGTCCTTGACCTTGGGCAGCTGGTCACCCTTGCGCAGCAGGCCCAGCCGCAGCGCCTGCCTGACCTGGTGAATTAGCTGCAGGTAAGGCGCGACGCCGGACCGGCCGTCCAGGTGGAACTCGATCACGAGGCCTCCCCCTTTCTGGGTAGCCGCACTTTGTCTAGGTAACTAGCACTATAGCTACACGTCTTGCTACCGTGTCAAAGTAATGCGTCAATTGGCGGCGCGGTCGCGGTGGGGCCGTCAGGCGTCCCCCAAGGGCGGCCGGCGTGTGATGGCCGCGCTGCGGCGTTAGGCCGCAGGACGGTATACCGTTGCTCGCTATACCGTGTTGCGCTATACCGTGGAACGGTATAGCGTGAGCCGGTACAACAGGACGGGCGACGCGCGGAGGACGGGATGAGAGACGGGCTGGACCGGTGGGCCGACCCACCGCTGCTTGTGCTGGCGAGCCTGGCCGAAGAGCCCAGGCACGGGTACGCGATCACGCAGGACATCGCGGACACGATGGGGGTGCGGCTGTCGGCCGGCACCCTGTACGCGGTGATCTCGAGGCTGGAGTCGCGCGGGCTGATCCAGCCGCTGGAGTCCGACGACCGGCGGCGCCCGTACCGGCTCACCGCGGCCGGGGCCCGCGAGCTGGCGGAGCAGTCGGAGCGGATGCACCAGGTTGCCTCGGTCGCGCAGCGGCGGCTGCGCGCCAACTTCGGCTGGGCCGGCGCATGAGTGCCCCTGAGCCGACCCGGGAGCGGGGAGCAGGCGTCGCGGCCCGGGCGGCGCTGAGCCTTTACCCGCCCGCGTGGCGGGCCCGTTACGGGGCTGAGGTCCTGGCGCTGCTTGACGATTCCGGTGGCGGCCTGCGGGCCACCGCCAGCCTGGCCTGGCATGCGGTTCCGGCCTGGGCCTGGCCGCCCCGGCACCTGCATGACGGCTCCGGGCGGATGCGGGCCAGCCTGGGCACGACCGGAATGGCGTGGGCCCTGCTGGCCGGCCTGGCGGCCGTCTTCGTGCAACTGGCACAGGCGCAGGGCTCTTCGCAGGGCCCGACGCTGGCACAGCACCCGTTCATCCAGTGGTCGTACTGGGCGTTCGACGGCTGCCTCATTGTTTCCGTGCTTTCGGTGGCCGCTGGCGGGGTACCGCTGTGGCTGCTGATGTTCCGTACTGCCCAGCGACGGCGCGAGATGGCCTGGTTGCTGGCGCCGGTCGCCGTCCCGGTCGTTTATCTGGTGGCGGCCTTCGCGATCGCCAGCCTTACCGAGCGGGCCGGCCCGCTGGTCGTGCCGTCGCGGTCAGGGCCCGTCGCGGACCTGGCGAACGGCGGGGTCGGTCCCCGGTGGTTCCTGGCGCTGGTGGTTCTCGGGTTCGCCGCCGCCGCGCTTTCCGCGGCCGGGCCAGCGCTGGCCTTGCGCAGGCTCCACCCGGAGGGGCCGGCCGTCGTCCTCGCCGCCCGGGCCGCCGTCCTGGCAACGGTAACCATCGGCCTGGCCTGCGCGGCCAGCGTGGTCGCGGCGGTCGGCCTGTACCTGTGGGCACCGGCCTACGCCGGCTACCACGAGAGCTGGCAGCTCGCGATATACCTGCCAGCCGTACTGCTGGCCTCCGCCGTCGCGGTCGTCAGTGCCGCGCGCGGCATCCGTGCCGCGCGTCCGTCCGCAGCGGCCTGACCGCCGCCTGCTAACTCACGAGGACCACACGATGGAACAGACGATTGCGGTTACCGGGCTGCGGAAGCGTTTCCGGCGGAACCGGGGGCTGGACGCACCGGACGCGGGCGAGGCTCTGGTCAGTTTCCGCATCGCCACCGCCGTCAGGGACGCCGCGATCTCCGTCGCGATTGTGCTCGGCCTGCTGTACCTGTTCCCTCTGCTCGGCCCTTCCGTCAGCAGCCCGGGGTGGTACCGGCAGCTGCGGCAGATCGCGACGATGACGGCCGGGCCGGAAATCAGCGTTGGGCTGAAGAGCCTCCCCATCAGCCCCTGGGCCGGCCTTGGCGTGCTCGCCGCCTGGGCCGCCGCGGCGCTGCTGGCCGGCGTTCTGCTGCTCCGCTTCCGCGACGCGTGACCGGTTCCCGCGCGAAGTTATTCGCGGAATCCGCGAACCTTTCCATCGCCGTGTGCAATAGAGAGGCGATGGATGACGACGAGCTGATCACGCGCCTGGCGGGCGGTGACGACGCGGCCTTGCGCGAGCTGTTCGCCCGGCACGCGCCGCTGCTGGCCGTCCGGCTGCGCACCGTGCTGCCGCCGTCCGACGTCGAGGACGTCCTGCAGGAGACCTTCCTCGCCGCGTGGAAGGGCGCTGGGTCCTACCGGCCAGCAGAGAAGGCGGGCGGGTGGCTGTGGGGGATAGCCCGCCGCCAGGCCGCGCTTCTGCTGCGCAGAAGAGGCCCCGTGACCGCGGCCCTGCCCGACCTAGTCGGGCCCGTCACCGCCGGCCTTCCCGGGTCCTGCTTCCCGGCCGATCCCGCCCAGTCCGTCAGCGCCGCGTCCGAGCTCGCATCGGCCGTCGGTGCCCTCAGCCCCGCCGACCGCGCGGTATGGCAGCTCATGTACGTCGAAGACCGGCCGGTCGCCGAGGTGGCGAGGCTGACCGGCGTCCCCGCGGGCACGGTGAAGAGCCGCGCGCACCGTGCCCGCCGCCTGCTGCGCAGCGCTCTTAGAGGCTCGGCGCTCGGAGGGGGACTCGGATGAACGACGACGCTGACCGCGGCGGTGCCGGCCGGAATGACAACGCTGGGATGCCGGCCGTCGACGTGAGTGACATCGACCTGGGGCGGGTCTGGACGGGCGTGGCCGCCGAGGTGTGGCGGCGGCACCCTGGCCCGGCCGAGCGCCTCGCGGCGCGGTTGCTGCGCTCGCCCGGCCTTGCCCGCGCGCTGCTGACCACCCCGTCGCTGCTGCTGCCGTGGCTGATCTCGACCGTCGTCATCTTCGGGGTCGGCGGGGTGATCAACCTGACCGGCGGGGAGCCGCTGGTCTGGCTGCTGGCCCCCGGCATCGCCGCGATCGGCATCGCCTACGCCTACGGCCCCGGCGTCGACCCGGCCTGGGAACTGGCCGGCAGCATGGCCGTCAGCGACCGGATGGTGCTGCTGGTCCGCGCCGTCGCGGTGTTCGCCGTCAACGCGTGCCTGGGCCTGGTGGTCAGCGGTATCACCTACTGGGCGACCGCGCACGGCCTGCACGGCGCCGGCGGGCACGCCACCGCGGCCGCGGCCGCGGCCGTCACGTTCGCCTGGCTGATTCCGATGACCGCGGTCTGCGCCCTGACCCTCGCGGTCGCGGTCGTCGCCCGGTCGGCCAGCGCCGGCGCACTCACCGGGGTGCTCGCCTGGGGGGCCGCCGTGCTCGCGAGCCGGGTCTCGGCCGGGGCGTTCACCGCCGCCGTGACCGACACCGCGACCTACCTTCCGTACCTCGTCGTCGCCGCCTGCGCGACCGCCGTCATCGAATACGCAACCCGGACCCAGAGAAGGACACAGTGAACATTGAGCTGACGAGCGTGAGCCGTTCGTTCGGTAAAAACAAGGCCGTCGATGGCGTGAGCCTCGAAGCCGGGCCTGGCGTGCTCGGCCTGCTCGGCCCGAACGGCGCCGGCAAGACGTCGCTGCTGCGCATGCTGGCCACCGTGCTGCCGCCATCGTCGGGCAAGATCCGGCTGCTTGACCTCGACCCCGGGCGCACCGCCGACCGCCGTGAGATGCGCCGCCGGCTCGGCTACCTGCCGCAGAACCTCGGCTACTACCCGGCGTTCACGGTCGCGGAGTTCGTCGAGTACTTCGCGCTGCTGAAGGAGGTCCCGCCAGACCGCATCCCGAAGGCGGTGGCGGCCGCGGTCGAGCGGGTCGACCTCGGCGCGAAGGCCAGGGCCAGGCTGCGCACGCTATCCGGCGGCATGCTGCGCCGGGTCGGCATCGCCCAGGCTATCGTCAACGACCCAGACCTGCTGCTGCTTGACGAGCCGACGGCCGGGCTTGACCCCGAGCAGCGGGTCGGCTTCCGCGCCCTGCTGCGCTCGCTCGGCGAGGCCTCGACCGTTGTCGTGTCCACTCACCTGGTCGAGGACGTCGGGGCGGCCTGCTCCGAGGTGGCCCTGATGGACAGCGGGCACGTCGTCTTCCGCGGCACCCCGGACGAGCTGGTTGCCCGCGGCGAGGGTCACGGGATCGGCGACGCCCCGCTGGAGCGCGGCTACAGCGCCATCCTGCAGGCCGCGCGCGCGGCCGCTCACGGTGACGGGGTGGCGGCACGAGCGGGAGGCGCCGCGTGACCGCCACCATCCCGGCCCAGGCGCCGGCGCCGTCGGCGCCGGCCGGGCCCCGCCCGTGGCGGCAGGCCGTGCGCATCCTGCGGATGGAGATCCGGCACAGCGCCTTCGTGTGGTGCCTGCCGCTGCTCGTCGTCTTGTTCATCTACGACCCGTACCGGACGGCCGCCAGTTATCCCGTACTGTGGCCGCTGCGCTCCACCGTGGTGCTGAACAAGTTCTGGCCGGACATGGTGGTCTTCGCCGCCGGGTTCTCGGCCTGGGCCGGTTCGCGGGAGGGCCGCCGTAACGTCGGCGATCTGCTGGCGACCACCGCCCGCCCGGCCTGGGCCCGGCAACTGTGCTCGCTCGCGGGCACGGCGTGCTGGGTGGTGGCGGCGTTCCTGGCCGGCGTGCTCGCCCTCTACGTGCGGACCTCGCAGCAGGCCACCTGGGGCGGCCCGCCCATCGCGCCGGTCGTCGTGGGCGTCGTCGGGCTGGCCGCGGTCTGCGCGGTCGCGTTTACCCTCGGTGCGCTGTTCCCGGGCCGGTTCACCGCCCCGATCGTCGCGGTCGCCCTGATGATCATCACGCTGTGGGCGTTCCGGCAGGCAGTGGGGGACAACGGCGGCAGCAGCGGCGCGATCGGGGTGCTGTCCCCTGACGGCAGCGTGCCGGGGAACGACTGGGGCCTGTTCTACCCGGTGTCGGCCGGTGTCCCGATCGTCCAGCTCGCGTTCATGGCCGGGGTCGTGCTCGCCGCTGTCGGCGTGCTCGGCCTGTCACCGCGGGCCGGCGGGGTCGGCTGGCGGGGCGCGCTCTCCGCGGTGGCCGCGGGCGGCGCGCGACTGCGGGCAGTCGCCGTGTCGGCCCTTGCCATCGGGGTGGCGCTCGCCGTGGCCGCCTTCGCCCTGGCCGAGACCGCCAACGTGTCCGACGCGACCAGTACCCTCCAGATCCCCGCGATCGACAACGCGCTCGGGGGTGGTCACCCGATCGCTTACACGCCCGTGTGCACAGTCGGCCCGGCGGCGTTCGAGACCTGCGTGCATCCGGCCTACCGGCCCTACCTGCCATGGGTCGCCGCGGCACTCGGCCCGGCCATCGCCCAGGTGTCCGGGCTGCCGGGCGTGCCGACGACCGCCAAGGAGGTCTCGGCCGGATCGCTGTCGCTGGTAGTCCAGCAGGGCTTCGCCATCGGCCAGGTCGTGGGCGGTGCCTATGAGTTCACCCTGTCCAACCTGGTCGGTTTCTCGCCCAGCCCGTCGATGATCAAGGAGGGCCTGCAGCAAGACCTCATACGGGCGATCATCATCGGTCCGGCCGGCAAGTTCGTCACCGCGCCGGACGGTGCCCAGGACTTCCAGCCTGATACCGGCACCCTGGCGCAACGGGCGGTCATGGATGGCCTGCTCAAGGTACTCGGAGTGCCGCCCTATCCGAAAACTCTCGCGCAGGTCGCGACCGCCGCCGCCCGCTTCGCGGCTCTTCCGGCAGCGACACGGCGCGCCTGGCTCGCGGCCAACTTGGCCGCGCTCAGGGCAGGCAAGATCACCCTGGCGCAGCTGCCATGACGGCCGTCTCGGGCCCGGCGATAACGCACCACGCAGCACGGCCGACCGGAGGTCCCTGGCGATGACCACTGCCGATGTCAAGAAGCAGCCGCTGCCGCCCGCCGCCCCGCCCGCGTGGCGCGTACCGGCGGTACGCCTGATCTGGCTGCACCTGTGCAGCCGCCGTGTCCCCTCCGCACTGGTCGCGCTGCTGGCCTGTGGCTTGGTCTTGTGGGCGGCGCTTGAGTACCACTGGTGGTACGGCGCGGGCAACCGCCCCGACGAGATCCCCAACCTGCTGGAGGGGTGCGCGGCGGCGATCATCGGGGTGACCACGCACAGCCCGTTCGGCGAGCCGGAGCGGGCGACCGGCCGCTGGCTGCCGTTCCTGCGGCCGGCCTTGATTCTCGCGCTGTGCGGGGCGGCGGTCGGGTTCCTGGCGGTTGGCGCGGCGGTCGCTTATAACCCGCAAGCGGGCGTTGGCCTCATCGACGGCATGCTCCCGGTCGCGCGCAACCTGCTTGGCTTCACCGGCGTCGCCCTGCTGTTCTCGGTGGCCATCGGCGGCCTGCTCTCCTGGATCGGGCCGCTCGGCTACGTCCTGATCTGCCAGTGCGCCGCGATCGCGAACTACTCGGAGCCGCTCACCTGGGCCGCGCGCCCGCCCGCGGACCGCGGCGGCTGGATCGCCGCCCTGGTGGTCTTCGCGGTCGGCCTCGCCGCGTTCACGATCCGCGGACCGCGCATCCGCCCCTCGGGCGAGTAAGGACTAGGCGGGACCCGCGGGTGGCTCCGGCGGCGTGAGCGTCCCTGGCCGCACGATGCCGGCCTCGTAGGCGAGCACGACGACCTGGACCCGGTCACGCAGGCCGAGCTTGGCGAGGATGCGGCCCACGTGGGACTTCACCGTCGCCTCGGATACGTAGAGCGCGGCCGCGATCTCGGAGTTGGACAGGCCGCGGGCCACGGCCGTGAGCACCTCGCCCTCCCGCTCGGTCAGCGACGATAGCTGCGGGTAGCGGTCAGTCCGCTGCCCGGCCGACAGCGCCGGGACCTGCGCGTACTCCTCGAGCAGGCGGCGGGTGACCCGGGGCGAGACGACCGCGTCGCCGGACGCGACCGTCCGGATGGCGGCGACGAGCTCGGCCGGGTGCACGTCCTTGAGCAGGAAGCCGCTCGCGCCCGCGCGCAGCGCGCCGAAGGCGTACTCGTCAAGATCGAAGGTCGTGAGGACGAGCACCCGGACTTCCCCGTTGGCGGCGACGATGCGGCGGGTGGCCTCGATGCCGTCGCATCCCGGCATCCGGATGTCCATCAGCACGACGTCCGGCGGGCTGCTGCGGGCGAGGGCGGCAGCCTCGTCGCCGTCGCCCGCTTCCGCGGTTACCGTCAGATCCTCCTCGGCCTCGATGATCATGCGGAAGCCGCGGCGGAGCAGGGGCTGGTCGTCGGCCAGCAGCACGGAAATGCTCACGTGGCCACCGCCTGGGCCTGGCCGTCCAGCCGCAGGACGGCCGAGACCAGCCAGCCTCCCCCGGGGACGGGGCCCGCGCTGAGGGTGCCGTGGTGCAGGGCGGCCCGCTCGCGCATCCCGTCGATGCCGTGGCCGCGCTGCCCGTCGGTGGCGGCGGCCGTGCCGTCGTCGGCCACGCGCACCTCCACCAGTGCGGAGTCGTAGCGGATGGTGACCCGGGCGTGCCCAGCGCGGGCGTGGCGGATCGTGTTGGTCAGCGCTTCCTGCACGATGCGGTAAATGGTCAGCCCGGCGGTGGCGCCGACCGGGAAGGGGGCCCCCACCGCGTCGAAGTCCACCGCGAGCCCGGTCGCGCGGACCCGCTCAAGCAGCACGCCGAGTTCGGGCACGCCCGGCTGCGGTGCCAGTTCGGGGGGCCGGTCGTCGGTGCGGAGCACGCCAAGCATCGCCCGCATGTCCGACAGCGCCTGCCGGCCGGCCTGCGAGACCTCGGCCATCACCTCGCGGTCCGGATCCGAATGGCTGACCACCGCGGCCGCGTCGGCCAGCGTGATCACGACGGACAGACTGTGCGAGACGATGTCATGAAGTTCGCGCGCGATCCTGGTCCGCTCGGCGGCCGTCGCTATGGTGGCCTGCTGGTCCCGCTCGACCGCGAGCCGCCGGGCCCGCTCGTCCATCCAGGCCAGGTACCGGCTGCCCGACGCGACGGTCAGCCCGGCGAAAAGCGCCGCTATCACCGTCGCGGTCAGGAACAGCAGGGAGTGCGTCACGTTGCCCGCTGGCTCCCATTTCCAGGCGGCCATGATGACCCCGGCTTCCAGCAGCCCCGCCGCGGCGAGGGCGCGGATCCGCGACTCGTGCGCCGCCACCGTGTACAAGCCGATGAGCAGCGCGCCGTCGCCGAGCAGGGGGAAGCCCATCAGCCACTGGCCGAAGGCGATGGCGCAGGCAATGAGGAAGACGGTTGAGGGGCGGCGCCGGCGGACCGCGACGGTGGCGATCAGCGCCGTCTGGACCAGCCCGGCGCGCACGTCGGCGAAGGGCGACCGGACCAGCCAGGCGGTCGACAGGGCGAGCAGCGCGGCCGCCAGCAGCGCATCGGTCGCCAGCGGGTAGCTCCGCACAATATTGCGGCCCCAGCCGAACAAGCCGCCGGTGATGTCCTCCGGCGGCTGGAGAGAGGTCAGCCCACGGTTGGTGTACTCAGTCATCGTGCCCATAGACGCATCCTTCGCGGTCACTTACCGGCAGCGTACCGTGCCTGCGCGTCCGCCTTAAGGATGAGATGGCCGGCCGGGATCTCGTCCTTCCGGCTGTCGCGGGGCGGGCCGGCCAAACCTTACGGTGGCCGTAGCGGGCCCCGATGCCCAGACCAAGCCGACACAACAGCCACCGGGGGTAGCAGAAACCATGGCAAGTCACGGCCGCCGCTTTTTCTCGGAACCGGTCGCGGCGAAGGTGCCGGAGATCACCCTCATTTTCTGGGTGATAAAGCTGCTCACCACCGCGGGTGGCGAGGCCACGTCGGACTACCTCGCACTCGGCAGCCACCTGACGGGTGCCGCCGTGGAGACCGGGCTCCTGATCATCGGGCTGGTCTGGCAGTTCCGGGTCCGCCGCTACACCGCGGCCTCCTATTGGTTCCTGGCCTATGCCATCGCCATCTTCGGCACCGGCGTCTCGGACACCCTGCACCTGACCGTCGGCATTCCGTACTCGGGCACCACCCTGCTGTGGGCCATCGTGCTGGCCGGGATATTCACCGTCTGGTACCGCAGCGAGCGCACGCTGTCCATCCACAGCATCATCACCCGCCGCCGTGAGATGTTCTACTGGGCGACTGTGTTCGCCACCTTCGCGCTCGGCACCGCCCTCGGCGACTTCACCGCCGTCACCCTGCACCTGGGGTACTTCGGCTCGGTGGTGCTGTTCTTCGTGGTCATCATGATCCCCGCCATCGCCTGGCGCGGCTTCGGCCTCAACGCCGTGGTCGCGTTCTGGTCGGCCTACGTGGTGACGCGGCCGCTTGGCGCGTCGGTCGCCGACTACGTCAGCAAGTCCAAATCGCTCAGCGGCGTGGGCTTCGGTGACGGCCGCACCGCGGTGATCGCCACCGTCGCGGTCGCTATCGGCGTCGTCTACCTGGCCATTTCCCGGACTGACATTCAGGATCCGGCCGGGCTGGTCAGCTCCGGGCAGCGGACACCAGCCGGTGACCCCGGTCAGCAGCAGGGGCAGGTCATGCGCCCCTGGTGAGCTGTCCGTCGCGTTACCTGGCCTGGAGGACGCAGACAGATGACAGATCTGGCAGCGGCAGCCCTGCCGTCCGCGCTGAGCGCGATGCCGACCGCGGTGGCGGTCGGCGTGCTGTGTGCCGCCGTGATCATCGAGATCGTCGCGGTCCCGGCCGTGCTGCTACCCGGCGGCACCTTCACGCTGCTGGCGGGCGCGCTGATCGGGGCCGGCCGTCCGGCGCTCGCCGTCGCGCTCCCGGTCGTCGCCGCGGTCGTCGCGGGCGACCAGCTGGCGTATTTCAGCGGTTCCGCGGTGGCCGGGTGGTGGCGCCGCCGCCGGCCGGGGCGGGCTGTCGCGGCGCCCCCGCCGCGCGGGCGGGCGGCGGCCTGGCTCACGGCGGCGATGCCGTCGCTCGCGGGAGGCGCCGGGATCGGCTACCGGTCGTTCGCTGCCCGGGTAGCTGTCATGCGCGTGCCATGGCTGGCGGCGGCGCTCAGCGCGGGCGCGCTGGCCGCGCACTCGCTGGCCGGCATCGGGCATGTCGCCGGGATCGTCGGCATCGTCGCCAGCGCCGTCGTGGTGACCGGCCTGCTGGCCGCCCGGCACGGGCCCGCCATCATGCGCGCGGTGGCGCGCCGGAAGAACCCGTGAGCGGGGAGCCCGTCCGCGCGGCTCGCGAGCACGGCCCAGGCGTAAAAGGTGATCGGGTAGATGAAATAGCCGAAGCGCGTCGCCGGCGACAGCAGGAACAGCGCGGTCAGCCCGATGGCGATCCGCCGCCGTCCGCCGGCGCGCGGCCGGCCCGGGCCAGCAGCGCCAGCGCCAGGCAGATCAGGGCGATCACCGGCGGGTCGGTGATCCCCATCGTCAGCGGGAACGCCATGACCGGGCACGCGAGCCAGAACGCCGCGCGCCCCAGCGCGTCACCCCGCCGGCTTCCGTTCGTTGTGGTGGGCGTGGGGGTGACCCGGAATGTCGCGTACAGCAGCAGGAACGTCACGGCGATCAGCCAGGGCCACGTCTTGCCGGGCAGGCCGAGGGCCCCGGGCAGGCCGAAGAGCGCCATCACCGGCAGGTAGGGGTTGTAGGCCAGCCAGCCGCCGGCCGACAGCGCCCCGGCCGGCCATCATCACGATCCGGTTTCCCATACGGTCGAGCGTGCCGGGGTACCCGGAAGCGAGACGATAGGGCTAAGCCCCCAAAACACCCTGAAGCTGGCCCCCGCCGCCATCAGGGACCAGGCTGCACCCCGGTCGCGTCCCTGAGAATTACGGCAAGCTAACGGGCGCTCCCACCGGAGGTGAACGCATCCGGATGCGTGCCAGCATTCGGGCATGGGCCAGGAACTTACGCAGGTGCTGTGCCCGGAGTGCGGGACCCTCGGCGAGTCTGTTCCGGAGCTGAGCCGCTGGCAGTGCGCCAACTGCGGTGGCGGGTACTTCCTGCGGCGATGTTGTGCGTGCGCCAGGGTCAGCTATGTCGATGGCCTGCAGGGAATCCGCGTGCCGTGGCCCTGCACCTGGTGCGGGCACTTCAACCGGGGCTTCAGCCAGAACCAGGACCCGGCCGCGGCGAGCGCGGCCGAGCTAGCCGCCGAGGTGGCCCGCTACGGCCCGCCAGGCGGTGCGGCCGGACCGCGAACCGGCGGCCAGCCGGATCCGGCCCCGGCTGCGTACAGCGGTCCGTCTCCTGCCGCCCGGGATCCGGGCGGCGGCCTGACCTCGGCAGCGGGTACCGGCAGCCCGGGTACGGCGCCGCCACTGCCGCGCCGGCTGCGGCGCACCGGGCTGCCGGGAGCCATGGCCGTGGCCTGCGCTGCTGTCGCCATCGTCGCGCTGGCAGCGGGAGGTCCGCTGGCAGCCGGAGGCCTGAAGGCGCAGGGCATGGCCACCGGACAGGGCGGCACGACGCGGGCGGTCCAGGTCACCGCCAGCCGGGTCGGCACCATCGAATTGCGAGGCGTGCCAGGCCAGCTGACCATTGTCGGCACGCGATCCGGCCAGGTGATGCTGACCGGGCAGTTGCACGGGGCCCGCGGCGCCCCGGCCGTGGAGACCCGGCTCGAACGGGCGGCCGGCGTCCTGGTGGTGTCCATCCGGTGCGCATCGGCTGGCCCCTGCAGCGAGAACCTCCGGCTGGTGGTGCCGGGGACGACCGGCGCGACCGTGTGGCAGCCCGGCGGCCGGGTCGTGGTGGCCGGCCTGGCCGGCCCGCTGCGCATCACCGCCAGCAGCGTGGACATCAGCGCCAGCGGGCTGCGCTCGGCCCTCTTCGCGGCCGTGATCACAAACGGGCACCTGAGCGCGGACTTCACCACGCCGCCGCGCCAGGTCACTATCACGCTGGCATCGGCCCAGGCCACCCTCCACCTGTCAGCCAGCGTGGCCTACCGCGTCACCCAGCAGGTAACGTCGGGGTCCATCAGGGTCGGCATCCCCCAGGCGGGCAGCGCGACCCGCACCGTGACCGCCCGCATCGATTCCGGCGAACTCGAACTGCTACCGGCACAAGACGCTGGCGGGCGATCCAGCTTAGGGCCAAAGTTGTACGCCTAGATGCTTAGATCACGCCCTAAATGGCGATGTTTGTCATCATTTTGCCCGTGCAAGTTTGGCCCTAAGCCAGTTGGTGGACCGAGGCTAAGCGGGATAAGGAGCAGATAACAGCAAGAAGTGCTTTTAGGCCCGCACTAATACAGCCAGGTCCGGTCTAATGCATCCGCCTGATGCAGAACTGGGAACCTCGGTGATACGAGGCTAGGGGCTCCGCTACGCGGTCACGTCGTTACGGAGGAAGACAGTCATCGCGGCGATGATCGCGACGACGACGTAGACCGCGCCGAGGATCATCCCGTGCCCGTAGTCCACCCCTTCGGCACCGCCGGAGGCTACCGCCGTGATCGACGCGCCCGGCAGCCACTGCTGGGTGCTTGGCACGATGCGGGTGATGATGTTCTCCACCGCGACGAGCCAGGCGAAGCCGATGATGACGGCGAACACCGCCGACCGGACGAACTGGCCGAGCGCCATCCCGAGGATGCTGTAGCCGATCGTGGCAAGCGAGAGATCGCCCAGCTCACGGAACAGGTCACCAAGCCCGGTGCCGGTAAACCAGGCACTCGTCGGGACATGACGGCTCTGGGCGGCGGCGACCGCCACCACCAGGGCGACGACCGCGGCGAAGCACAGCGCCAGCACCAGGAAGGTGACTGTGCCGAGCATCTTGCCCGCCAGCAGCACGGCGCGCCGCGGCTGGCGGACGAGCAGCTGGCGCAGCGTGCCGAGGCTGTACTCGCTGGCGACTTGCGAGGCCGCTAGGCCGAACGCCACCACTCCGAGCAGCATCGAGGCGCGGGCGACGCCGATGACAAGGCCGTTCGGCTGCGCCAGCTGGTGCAGCGTCACCAGCCCGCCATTCGCCGTGGCCTGCGAGAACATCAGGACCACGAAGAGCGAGGCCGCGAAGGCCAGGCCGAGGAACGTGGAAAGCAAAAGCGTCGGCCGCCGCAGCTTGGTCCACTCGCTGGTGAAAGCCGCCCACATCATCGGATCGCTCCCATTTCCTGGCCGGCCGGCACGTCGGCCGAGACGGTACCCGTCAGTGCGAAGAATGCCCGCTCGAGACTGCGGGTGCTCTCGCCGAGCTGGCGCAGGGTGATCCCGCCGCTGGCGGCCAGCCGGTTCAGGTCCGCGGCACCGAACCCGGCCGCCTCGACGAGCACCGCGCCCTCGGCCGGGCGCTCGGTGACCGTGCAGCCCGCCTCCTTGAGCAGCCCTGCGAGCAGGGGCAGATCGGCGTCGCGTTCGGGGGCGACGATGAACTGCGGCTGCTGGGCCGAGCGCAGTTCGCCCACGCTGCCCTGGTGGACGAGCCGGCCGGCCCTGATCATGACCACGTAATCGCAGATCTGCTCGATCTCCGAGATCAGGTGGCTGGAGACCAGGACGGTGATCCCGTCGCCGGCGAACGACCTGATCAGTCCGCGCATCTCGACGATCCCGGCCGGGTCGAGGCCGTTCGTCGGCTCGTCCAGGATCAGCAGCCTCGGGCTGGCCAGCATGGCCGCCGCGATGCCGAGCCGCTGCTTCATGCCAAGCGAGTAGGAACGGTACTTGTCTGCTGCCCTTGCCAGCAGACCGGAGCGTTCGAGGACGGGGTCGACCGCCGAGAGCGGAAGCTGCCCGAGCCGGGCCAGGACCTTGAGGTTCTCGCGCCCGCTCAACTGCGGGTAGAACGCTGGCGACTCGATCAGCGCGCCGACCTTGTTCAGGTAGCTGGCGGGCTCGGCGATGCTGCCGCCGAGGATCGTCCCGCTCCCGGATGTCGGGCGGACCAGGCCGAGCAGCATCCGGATCGTCGTGGTCTTGCCTGCCCCGTTCGGCCCGACGAAACCGCAGACCGACCCCGAGGGGATGGCGAGCGCCAGGCCGTCCACAACGGTGCGGTCGCCGAAGCGTTTCGTGAGCCCGGCCGTCGAGACGGCGAGATGTCCGCGTGACCGCCCGTCCGTGCGGTACGTCGCCTGTTGCGTGGTCATGCCCGAACAGTACGGACCGCGGTTTCCGTCTGGTGACGGTTGGCGGCGACAATCGTCCCGTGGGATGAGGCCCGGCGGCGGATTTCATCCCGAGGTCGCAGCAGGTGGCGGCGGTGCCCGGCGGAAGGACGGCGGTGGACGGATGACCTGGGTCGCGCGATCCGGCGGGCTGGAGCGGGCCGGCGACTTCGCGGCGGTCAGAAGCGTCGGATTCGAGCCCGTCGGCCAGGTATTCGGGGCGGCCGTGTACTACCTCAGCAGCGTGCTAGGAGCAGGCTGCCCAGGGACGTCCGCGGATTCCCTGCTGCGCGACGTCACGCCTTCGGCGGCACGGCCCTCAGCGCGCGGATCCGCTGCCGTGCGGGGCATCGCCGGGCCGGCCGCGAAGGTCGCGCGGGGGCTGTACAACGGGCGGCGGACGGCGATCGACCGGATGACCGGCCAGTGCGCGGAACTTGGCGGTCATGGCATCGTGGGCGCGGCGCTGCGGATCAGGGAGATACCGCCCGACGGTCTCACGGCCGGCGCCATCGAGTTCACCGTGATCGGTACGGCAGTCCGCGCCGGCGGCTGCCCGCCACTGAGCCGCCCCTTCACCTCCGACCTGTCCGCCCCGGACTTCGCCAAGCTGATCACGGCCGGCTGGGTGCCGGCCGGCATCGCCCTCGGCATCTCGGTCGCCGGGCTGCACGAGGACCTGGCGACCACCAGCTCCGGCCGCTGGCGAACCGGGAACGCAGAGGTGCCGGGCTACACCGCTTTGCTGGTCAAGGTGCGGCAGGACGCGCGCCGTCGCCTGGAGCAGGCGGTGCGCAGCGTGGGGGCCGACGGTGTCGTCGTGTCCGCCATGACCTTGCGCGTCCGCGGCGACCCTTGCCATGCGCACCCGGGTAACACGGATTATCTCGCGGAGGCAGTCACCACCGGTACCGCTATAACGCGATTCGCAGGCCCGCGCGAGGCGGCCCTGCCGGTCCTGGCCGTCATGCATCTCGACCCCGGCCAGGCCGGGCGGTACCCGCCCGGACGATAGAAGGCGTCGGGCGGGGGCCGATTCTCACCCCGGCGGGGCGATGCCGGCCGCCAGGTGGCGTGCTTGCCTGGTACCAGCACCGGCAGAACTATCGGTAGTCCGTTCTGGCCAGCGGAAACGCTGACAGCCGGTGTGGCACCCGTTCGTGGAAAGGATGCCCATGACCGACGCACCAGCGGGCCAGGGCCCGCTGGCCGCCAAGAGCGCGCTGCGGACGCCCCGGGCGGCCGCCGTCGCCGGCATCGTGTTTTCCGTGCTCCTGATCGCATCGCTCGCCCTGCTCAGGCTTTCCGTCCCGGCTAATTCGGCTGTCGTCGGCGGGTGGCTGACCGACTCGGGGAAAAGAGCCGCCGTTTCGGTCGGGCTGAACCTCATCCCGTTCGCCGGAATCGCCTTCCTGTGGTTCATCGGGGTGATCAGGGACCGGATCGGCGCGCACGAGGACCGCTTCTTCGCGACCGTGTTCCTGGGCAGCGGCCTGCTGTTCGTCGGCATGATGTTCGTGGGCGCGGCGGTCGCCGGCGGCCTCATCGCGGGCATAGCCTCATCCGGCCCGCCAGGGGCGGGCACTCTGGCGCTCGGCCGCAACGTCACCTCGATCTTGCTGAACGTCTATTCGATGCGGATGGCGGCGGTGTTCACGCTGACCACCGTGACCATCGCGCGCCGCACCGCGATTGTGTCCCGATGGCTCACCAGCGCCGGGTATGCGACCGTAGTGGTGCTGCTGGTCGGCGTCGGCATCTCCCCCTGGGTTGAACTGCTGTTCCCGGCCTGGATCCTGGCAGTAAGCATCGACATCCTCACCGCCAGCCCGAGGGGCCTCTCCGGCGCCGCCGAAATGCCCGCGCAGAGCTGATGCGACGTCTCGGTCTTGGTTCAGGCGATGCGGGTGTCGTAGGTCGCGCGGTTGGCGAGCACGTCGTCCATGTGGATCTCGGCCCAGGTCTTGAGGCCTCGCATCATCTGGTGCAGTGACAGACCGAGGTCGGTCAGCTCGTAGGTGACCGTGACGGGGACGGTCGGCGTCGCGGTGCGGGTGATCAGGCCGTCGCGCTCCAGGGAGCGCAGCGTCTGGGTGAGCATCTTCTGACTGACGCCGGCCAGCAGGCGGGACAGCTCCGAGTAGCGCATCGGCCGGGGCTCACCGGCGCAGTGGGCGCGCAGCTGGTGCGAACCGTCGCTGCCGAGCGCGGCCAGGATCAGCGTGACCCATTTGCTGGAAAGACGGTCGAGCAGCTTGCGGCTTGGGCACGCCGCCAGGAAGGCGTCATATTCCGCCTTGGTCCGCGCCCTTTTCTGGGCCGCCGTCATCGTTGCCATCGACCGCTCCTTCAACCGGCTACGGCGCCATGCAGCTGGCCGGCCCCGGGGTCATGGGGCCGCCCGCCGACCGCGACGGAGCACTCGCGGTCCTCCGCGCGGCCGCCGGCCTCGGCGTCACCCACATCGACACCAGCAACGCCTACGGGCCGCGGGTGACCAGCCAGCTGATCCGTGAAGCGCTGCACCCGTACCCCGAGTCGCTGCACATCGTGACCAAGGTCGGCTCGGCCCGGGACGCCCGCGGCGGCTGGCCGCCGGCCCGAGAGCCAGCAGACCTGCGCCGCTCCGTCCGCGAGAACCTCGAGAATCTCGGCATCGAGGTGCTCGACGTGGTCAACCTGCGGCTCGGCAACGCCCAGGGACCCCAGCCCGGCTCGCTCGCTGAGTCGTTCGGGACGCTCGCCGAACTCCAGCAGCAGGGCCTGATCCGGCACCTCGGAGTAAGCAACGCGACGGCGGAACAGGTCGCCGAGGCACAGACGATCGCGCCGATCGTGTGCGTGCAGAACATGTACAACCTCGCCCACCGCCACGACGACAAGCTGATCGACGAGCTCGCCGAAGATGGCATCGCCTACGTGCCCTTCTTCCCGCTTGGCGGCTACAGCCCACTGCAGTCCTCGGCGCTCTCGGCGGTTGCCGCCCGGTTGGGCGCTGCGCCGATGTCTGTCGCCCTCGCCTGGCTGCTGCGCCGCTCGCCGAACATCCTGCTCATCCCGGGCACCTCGTCGGTGGCGCACCTACGCGAGAACGCAGCCGGCGCGGGACTCCCGCTCACCGGCGACGACCTCGCCGAGCTGGACAAGATCGGCCGCTAGCGGCTTATCCCCAGGCGCCCGCGCCGCCGTCGACTGGCACGATCGCGCCGGTCACCATCGACGCCCGGTCGCTCAGCAGCCACGCGGCCACCTCTTGGCACCGAGAGCGTCAATGCGAGCGGAACGCCCTGAAGGGAGGAAAGACGTGACCCTTGACACCTGCCGGGCCGCTGCGGGACAGTGCGCATCACATCGATCAACGTCGCAACGGAGCTGCGCATGAGTGAGATGACGCACCAGCCGGTGGTCCGGCTGAAGGACGGAGCCGTCCGCGGCCGGGCCGAGGGCGGCGTCTCCGCCTTTCTCGGCATCCCCTACGCGGCGCCCCCGTTCGGCGCGAACCGGATGCGGCCGCCGCAGCCCGTGGAGCCCTGGGCTGGTGAGCGCGACGCCACCGCGTTCGGGCCGACGGTGCCGAAGGGCGACTACCCGCCGCAGTACACCCTGCTGTTCCCCGAGGAGGTGATCGATGGCGACGACTGCCTGAACCTGAACGTATGGACGCCAGAACCCGGCGCGGCCGGGCTGCCGGTGCTGGTCTGGATTCACGGCGGCTCGTTCATGAACGGATCGGGGTCGGTGGGCGCGTACGACGGCACCGCCTTCGCCCGTGACGGGGTGGTCTGCGTCACCATCAACTACCGGCTGGCCGCCGAGGGTTTCCTGTTCCTCGATGACGGCACGGCCAACCTCGGCCTGCTCGACCAGCTGGCGGCGCTGCGCTGGGTGCGGGACAACATCGCGGCGTTCGGCGGCGATCCGGCCCGGGTCACCGTCGCGGGGGAGTCGGCCGGGTCGATGAGCGTCACCACGCTGCTGTCGATGCCGCTGTCGGATGGCCTGTTCGCGCGGGCCATCGCGCAGAGCGGGGCCGGCGCCCACACCCTCACCGCGCAGGAGGGCCGCACCGTGGCCGGCTACCTGGCGAAGGCGCTCGGCGTGGCGGCCGACCGCGAAGCGATCAAGGCCGTACCGCTTGACCAGCTTGTCCAGGCCGCATCAGACCTCGTGGTCGAGGTGCAGACGAACCCCGACCCCGCCCGGTGGGGGCAGCTCACGCTGAGCCTGCTGCCGTTCGCGCCCACCGTCGACGGCACCGTGCTGCCCGCCGCGCCGCTGCCCGCCCTGGCGGCCGGCCACGGGAGCGAGGTCCCGCTGCTGATCGGGTCGAACCGGGACGAGGCGCGCCTGTTCCTGGTCGCGCCGGGCAGCATCGACGTCATCGACGAGCCCGCCCTGGCCGCGGCGGCCGCCGCGTACGGGCTGAGCCCCCACGGCCTGGACGTGTACCGGTCAAGCAGGCCGGGCGCCAGCCCGGGCGACATCCTGGCCGCGGTGATCAGCGACTGGTTCTTCCGCGTGCCGGCGATCCGGGTGGCCGAGACCCGGGCGGCCGCGGCGGCGGCCGGCACCTGGATGTACCGCTTCGACCTGCCCGAGCCGCGCGACAACCACCGGCTCGGTGCCTGCCACGCGGCCGAGATCCCGTTCGTCTTCGACACGGTCACCCGGGCCGAGCTGGGGCCGCTCATCGGCGATGCGCCCTCGCAGGCCGTCGCGGACCGGGTGCACCGGGTCTGGGTCGACTTCATCACCCGCGGTGAGCCCGGCTGGGCGCCTTACGACCCCGCCAGCCGCACCACCGGCCTGCTCACGGAGGACGTCAGCGTCGTCGATGACCCGGCCGGGGACGAGCGCGCGGTCTGGGAGGGCGTCCGCTGAACCGGGCGGGGATCTTACACAAGGGTGGCCAAGAGCAGGCTGGAGGCGATGCTGCGGTACGGCCGCCAACGCTGGGCGAGATCAGCCACCTCGGCCGGGGTGGGCAGATGGTCGAGGCCGTAATGCGCCTGGATCCGGCCCGGCGCTTGATCATCTGCTTGGCGATCCCCTGGGTGAGGACAAGCGGCCCGGTGACGTTGACCTCGAACTGGGGCCGGATGTTCGACTCGGGGATGTCTACGCGAGGACTGTAACGGCACGCTCTTACCCCATAGTGGACGGTGTTCCCTGTCTGTGATGACAGGATCGCACCTTGTGGCGAAGGATCGCTGACCGGTAGCCCCGGAATATGGAACGCACGCGTGGCTCCGCCCGCCAGGCCCATTGCCGCGGACGGGGCGAAGCACGCTCCCGTTCCACCCGCGCAAAACCGGGTTAACGGGGTTCAGGGTGACTGAGCTACATGGTGACTGAGCTGCACGGTGACGGAGCGGACGGCCGGGGCCAGCGTGACCGTGCCGGTCTTGCTGTCGACCGTGCCCGCGCTGGCGTGCGCGATGTTGCCGACGAACGCGGGCAACTGGAACAGCACCGGCCCGGACGGCTTGTCGCCGGTCAGGGTGAGCGTGACGGTGGTGCTGCCGCTGGTCCTGATGGTCAGCCCGGTGTGCCTGCCGCCGGTGGTGGGGAAGTTGGCCAGGCTGATGACCTGCCCGCCGCGCACCCAGGAGTCCGGCACACCCCTGCCTACCACCAGGGAGCCGTCGGACCGCTGGGCGGCCAGCGAGTCAAGCAGCACCAGGTTGGCGTTGGCGATGCCCCACGCGTGCGGTGACGAGCCGTTGCCGGCCTCGGGGTGGGTTCCGGTCCACGGCGAGCCGGGGTTGGGGAACTGCTGGCTCTCCCACCAGGAGTACGGGCCGCTCTGGGAGTTGCGCACCATGAACTCGTACGACAAGATGCCCTGGTCCCGGTAGTCCTGGCTGGCCAGACCCCATTCGCCGTAGCCCGCGTTGTAGGCGGTGCTGTAATACTGGGTCGGGTAGCCGCCGAAGGTGTTGGCGGGCAGCTGCCCGGCTAGCCGGGCGAACCCGTACCGGTACGTCGCGTCGACCAGGCTGATGCCCGGGCCTGACAGTGGCGCGCCGAACAGGTAGCCGTCCCATGCCCACCGGCCGAACAGGAACGGCGCCGCCCAGTTGGCGTCTTCGGCGTTGACGCACCGGTTGCCGGTATTGGGCTCGGTCATCGAGCACGGCAGGTAGTTCAGGTGGTTGGCCGAGATCGTCGTGTCCAGCGTCTTGTTGACCGCTTTGAGCAGGCTGGTGTACTGCGCGGCGGCCCAGTTCGCCTCGCTGGTGTTCCCGACCTGCTGCGCCAGCCAGTGGTAGGCCCACAGGCCCGTCAAGGCCTCGTAGTTGTCGATGGTCCAGTAGCCGTCAGCGTCGATGTCGTTGGTCTCCTCCATGATCCCGCCCGGCCCGGTGCGGTCGGTGGCGATCAGGTGGGCGGTGGCCTTGATGCTGGGCTCGGTCGCCCCGCCCGGGCCCCCGGTGGCGAAGTTGGCCTTGACGAAGCTGAGGTCGCCGGTCTTGAGCAGGTAGATGGCCCAGATCCAGGGGTAGGTCCACACGCCGTCGTCGTACTGGGTCTGGGTGCCGATGACGTAACGCGCCCGGTCAAGCAGCCCGTGCGCCCCGGCCGTGTAGCCCTGGGTGAACAGGTTGGCCAGGATCCCGATGACGTCGTGGCTGAATTCCTTGTCGTAGCCGTTCGCGCCGGTCTTGAGCTCGTCGCCGGCCCGGATGATCTGGGTGTAGATGAACCCGGTTTTGTACGCGTCGATCAGGCTGCGGTCGGGCAGCGCGGTGATCTGCGCGATCCCCGCCAGCTGGTTCTCCCAGTAGGCCTGCATGTGCGCGAAGTGCTGGTGGTAGCCGCCCGCGGCGGCCAGCGCGCTGGTGGCGGGATAGCTGTAGCCGCCGCCGAACTTGTCCGACGGCACCGCGTAGTCGTGATTCACGGTGGCGTGGGCCGGCACCGTGTCCGGCGCCGTGTTCAGCGGCACCAGCCCGGCCGAGGGCTGCGGGTCGACGGTGATGGGGGCGCCGGTGGGGTTGGTCACCGAGACCCGGCTGTAGATGATCACGTAGGCGTGCCCGCCGATGCTCACGTCGTCGCCGAAGTTGGTGATCGAGATGGCGGCTCCGTCGCGGTGGAAGGCCGTCACCAGCGCGGGCAGGTAGCCGTCGGCGTTCGTCCAGGTGGTCGGGCTGTCGTCGTAGACGCCGTAGCCATAGCTGGTGCCGGTCACCGCGGCGGTGCTGGCGCTGCCCGGCCCGCCGTCCGGTCCGCTGGTGTCCACCCAGAAGCTGCCGCCCAGGCAGGCCACCACGGCCTGGCTGTTGCCCTCCCAGCCGATCACGCTGGCGTCGCCGAAGGTCCCGTACACGGTCTGGCTGCCGGGCGGCCCATTGGGCGAACAGTTGTACGGCGGCGCCGTGGCCGGCGTGGTCGCCGCGGTGGTGGTTGCGGTGGTGGTCGCGGTGGCCGCGCTCGCGGCGGGCAGGGCGCCGAGCGCCATCAGTGCCAGCCCCGCGACCACTGCGAACAAGGAACGAACCGACGTCATTGTCATCGTTTGCCTCCCAGGCCGGCAACGTACTACCCCGCGCGGGCCGGGACATTCCTTTCGTTTCACTGCTGGTTAAGAGCGTTTCATTACGGTCGGGAATATGAATACTCCAAACGGCCCGGTCATTACCGGGGCGCACCATGTCTGCCTGACCGTCACCGACCTCGATGCCAGCATGAACTGGTACCAGGAGCTCTTCCAGGCCGAGCGGTGGCCGGGCGGCTTCCGCATTACGCCCGCGAGGAGACCGGATTCGCGGAAATGCTGGTCGAGCCGCATACCGGCCTGCTCATCGGCCTGCACCCTCACAATGCCAACCAGGGCGAGAAGTTCGAGGAGAGCCGCACCGGCCTCGACCACATCTCATTCGAGGTCGCCGACCGCGCGGCGCTGGAAACCTGGATGGACCGGCTCGACGAGCTCAACATCGGGCACACCGGCATCCGCCGCCGGCCGAACGGGCCGTACTCCACCGTCGTGTTCCGTGACCCCGCCGGCGGCTCTGAGAAGCGGAGCGTCCGGGGGAACCACGGGACCGTTCAGGAAAATCAGGATCGTCCCAGTTACCATCGCCGCCCTGGAGGCGCGGACATGACATGAGCATCGGGCGAGAGCAGAAGGCCGCCGCGGGAGCGGCCGCGGAGCTCACATGAGGTTCCCGAACCCGCTGATCCCCGGCTTCAGCCCCGATCCGAGCGCCGTGCTCGCCGACGGCGCGTACTACCTGGTCACCTCGACCTTTGAGTACCCGCAGGGGATACCGGTCTAACGCAGCACCGACTTGGCCAGCTGGACGCAGATCGGCAACGTGGCGACCCGGCCGGGCCAGCTGGCATTACCGTCGGCGGCGTCGGCGGCGTCGACCCCGATCTGGCGTGGGACGAGGACGGCACGGCGTACGTGACCTTCTCCGGGCTGGGCACCAGCGGCGAGCAGGCGGCCGGCACCTGGGCACCCATCGAAGGCGCCATCACTCAGCCGCGCCACTCAGCCGCGCCACTCAGCCGCGCCGCCAGCGAGTCTTCGTCACGTCCGCGCTGTGGCTGGAGCATGATGTTCTGGTGATTACGGTGGCGTCGTTCCCGGCGGATCTCGGTCAGTGGGACCAGGACGAGCATCCCTATTACCTCGAGGTGTTCGGTGAGGCTGAGCCCTTGCTTGACATGGCTCACGCGGAGGTGATCCCGGTCGGGGGATCGGTGGCGGCCAGCGCGAACCCGACTCCGATTTACGAGTACTGGTGGACGATCGGCCACGGCGGCTGCAAGCCACAGCACCGGCATCTGTTCGGGGACCGGCAGCAGGTTGACCTGTGGCACCGGCTGGAGGACATCGCGGCCAGGGTGTACCTGTACTTCCCGATCTCGGGCGGGTGGCGGACGCAGGAACTGGCGGCGAGCGCGAAGTACCTGAGCCCGGTGCAGCACCAGTCGGACTGGACGGACAAGGCCGCGGCGGACTGGCAGCGGATGCAGCCGATGCTGGCGGGCGCCGGGCAGGCGGCCTCCGCTCTCGGCGTGGTCCCGGGCATCGGGGCGGTCGCCGCGGGCGCGGGCCCGGTCCTGTCGGCGATGTCCCGGCTGCAGGT
This sequence comes from Trebonia sp., assembly GCA_050013875.1. GTDB lineage: Bacteria > Actinomycetota > Actinomycetes > Streptosporangiales > Streptosporangiaceae > Trebonia. The sequence continues at coordinate 42,081 of JBEKEK010000024.1, forward strand.
GGGCGCTGTGCCGCAGGGGATCAAGGGATTCGACTGGTATGTCGAGAAGGTGACGGTCCCGGCGGCCGCCGGTCATGGCGTGATGCAAGGGGTTGTGTGGGCGATCCCCAAGGAGATGTTCGAGCGCCTCGGCGGGCGGCTAACCGGAAGCCTCGCGCTGAGCTTCGTCCCGTCCGCGGCCGTCGGCCAGACGTCGTGGGAGCCGCGGACGGTGCCGGTGCTCGCTCACGCCGCCGTCTACGCCGACGGCGAGACATCCTGGGTGCCCGCCCAGAACCGGTTCATCGAGTTGCCATTGTCGCCCAGGACCCCGCCCGCAACCGGGCACACTCAAGCCGGCCCCACGCCATCGGCGTGAAGCTTCCGACTCGCGAGCCGCTGGTGAAACAGCCGTCCGTGTCCGGGATGACCTGGCCGCGCACGAACGTTCCGCTGGCATCGCCCGGTTGATGAGTCCCGTGCTCCAGGTAAAAGGTTCAGCAGGAAGCCCCCGGCTGCCAGCGTCAGCAGCGTCACGAACACGTTGGCTTGGTGACGGCGCATCGCCCGCAGTGCGGGCATCGGCTTCAGCCGCCGCGGCGGGCGGAAGGATGGGTGCGCCTTACTGAGGGACTGGGTTGGTAAGGGTCGCGCTGAGCGTGTAGTTCGGCCCGGACCAGATGTAGATGTGGCCGTTGGCGTCCGCGGTGGACATCGACTTGCCGTCCGGTGAGTAGGAGACGCCGCGGACTCCCTTGCTGCCGGGGTCGGTGACGGTCCCGTTCAGCTTGCCGGTTGCCACGGTCCAGATGTAGACGTGCCCGTTACCGTCGGCGGCGGCGACATAGTGGCTCTGGCTCGTGAAGGCGAGGCCGTTGACACCCTTGCTGCCTGGATCGGTCAGCGTCTTCTCGAGCTTGAAACCGGGAAGGGAGCGCACGTACACATGGCCCTTGCCGTCCGCCGTGGCCAGGTAGCCCCCGTTCGGGCTGTAGGCCGTCGCCGTGACGGCGGCGGGTGCGCTGTGCGGCACCGCGTAGACCTTGACCCAGTCCACGTCCATGATGACTTGCGCGGGCGTGCCCTTGCCCGGCTTGCAGCCGCCGTCACAGCCTTCGTCGTTCTGCAGGGCGAGGTGGAATGGCGTGCTGGGGACGTAGTTGGCGTCACCAGTGGCGCGCTTGACGGTCCACAGCGCCTTCCCGTCCAGCCAGAACGTGATGTGGTCAGGGAGCCAGTCCACCGCGATGGTGTGCCACTTCGTGAAGTTGACCGGCTTTGGGATGAGCTTGCCGATGAACCGGTTCTCCTTCCCCAAGTGCAGGTACTCGCCGGCCTCGTTTCGCTGCGGATAAGGCACCTCGGCCAGGTCGATCTCGCCGTCGTCCGGCCACTTTCCCTTGGGCCACAAAAGCACGATCGGGTCATACCCGACGCCCGCGTCGGCACGGAACCGGACCTCCCAGCGCCCGTATAGCCGATCGGTGTCGTCTGAGATACCACCGCCGACGTAGCCGTAGCGCTTCTCATAATGCCCGGTGAGCTGCAAATAGCCGCCACGCACGCGAACCGAGTCCGGTGTCCGCCGCGGGTTGGCGGTCGGGCTGTTGTAGACGCTCCAGGACTTGCCCAGGGTGGTCCCGTTAAAGTTATCGACGAATACCGGGGCGCCCCACTTGATAGCAGCGGCCGCGGCAGTCGTTGACGCGATCGTCCCCGTTGCTGCTTGCCCGCCGGTTCCCGCGTCGTCGCCCCCCGCGCTTGCCTTCGCCCCTGAATAGCCAGCCACGGCGATAGCCGCTGCCAGGATGATCATTCCCGGCACTCTTCGTATCCCCATCAGTTCCCCCCACGATCGCGGAACACTCCATTACCCCTCGCAAATAGAGACGCACACGACACTGGTTAGGTTTTCATGAAGAATGCGCGAGTTAACTGGTGCTGATGTGACCGTTGTGACTAACCTCGATCTTCCTGACTTCGCCCTTGTAATCAAGGCACTGATCGTAACCTTGGCGTTTGCCTGGATGATGAGTGATATTCAACGGGAACGATCCGGCCTGGCCCCGGATCTTGCTGGCTCCCGTGCCGTTCGAATGAGCGAAAACCCGGCACTTTAGCGGGCTGCCGGCCGGCGGGCGCCAGTGGACACGAGTCATGCTGTGCGGTATTGCTGGGTATTGCGATGCCGCCTGACGCCGTGAGGAAGAAACCGCGCCATGACCGTAAGCCCGCCCGCCAGCCTCCGCCAGCTCGTCACGAGGTCGGACACTCATCCGGCCCTGGTAGTGCCACAGTCGGGCACCGTGCTGTCGTACGCGGCGCTGCAGCGCGCGCTGGACCGGGCCGCGGGGCGGCTGACCGCACTCGGCGTTCGCGAGGGCGACCGGGTCGCGCTTGTCGGTGCCAACGGCCCGGCGCTGATCGTGGCCTTCCTCGCCGTAGTCGCCAGTGGCGCGGCGGCCGCGCCGCTGAACCCGGCCCTGGGCGCCGCGGAGCTGACCGCTGAGCTTGCCGACCTGCGCGTGTCCCGCTTGCTCCACGATGGCGCGGCCACCGCCGCCACCGCGGCGGCCGCGGCAGGCGTGCCCGCCAGCGTGACCGGCCTGGAGGACGGCCTGCTGCACGTTGACGGGCAGGTCGGCGATCCGCGCGCCCCATCGGGCGGTGCTGATTCGCTGGCCCTGCTGCTGCACACCAGCGGCACCACCAGCAAGCCCAAGACCGTCCCCATCCGCCAGCGTAACCTCGTCGCGTCGACCGGCGCGGTCGCCCGGACGTACGAGCTGTCCGGCGATGACGTGACGATCTGCGTCATGCCGCTCTTCCACGTGCACGGCCTGGTCGCCACGGTGTTGGCCACGCTGTCGACCGGCGGCATCGTGGTGCTGCCGAGGTTCCGGCCATCGGCGTTCTGGGACGAGGCGGCCCGGTACGGTGCCACCTGGTACACGGCGGTCCCGACCATTCACGCGCGGCTGCTCACGCAGGCCCAGGCGCTGCCCGCACCCCCGGATCACCGGCTCAGGTTCGTCCGGTCCTGCTCGGCACCGTTGCCCACCGTCTTGTGGCAACGCTATGAGGACGCGATCGGCGTCCCGCTCGTCGAGGCGTACGGCATGACCGAAGCGGCTCATCAGATGACGTCCAACCCGCTGCCGCCCAGCGAGCGCCGGCCAGGGACGGTCGGGCGGGCGACCGGCATCGAGATCGCCACCCTTGATGACGACTGGCGGCCCGTGCGAGCCGGTGAAGAGGGCGAGGTGGCCGTGCGCGGCCCTTCCATCGTCGATGAGTACCTCGATAACCCGGCCGCGACGCAGGCCGCGTTCCGGGACGGCTGGTTCCGCACCGGCGACGTCGGCAAGCTCAGCGCGGACGGCTACCTGTCCCTGGTGGGACGGGTCAAGGAGTTGATCAACCGGGCGGGGGAGAAGGTCTCGCCCTACGAGGTGGAGGACGTGCTGCTCGGCCATCCCGCGGTCGCGGAGGCGGCCGCTTACCCGGTGCCGGACGAGAAGTACGGCGAGCAGGTAGGCGTTGTCGTCGTCCTGCGCGGCGGAACGGACGACCCGGGGTCGGCGGGCGGGGTCGGCGGGGCCACGCCCAGGGAGCTCATCGCCTACTGCGCGGATCGCCTCACCGCGTTCAAGCGGCCAGCCCGGATCACCATCCTGCCCGAGATCCCGAAGGGCCCGACGGGCAAGATCCAGCGCCGCAACCTGGCCGGGCTGGTGGACGGATGAGGGCGGTCGAATGAGGGCGGACGCGTGAAGGTAGCGGTGGTCGGGGCCGGGGCGATCGGCGCGTATGTGGGCGCGGCCCTCCACCGTGGCGGCACCGACGTCCACCTGGTCGCGCGGGGCGAGCATCTGGCGGCCATGAGGCGTGACGGCGTCACCGTCCTCAGCCCGCGCGGCGACTTCCGCGCTCATCCCCGCGCGACGGATGACCCCGCCGAGATCGGCCCGGTGGATATCGTGTTCCTCGGCCTGAAGGCGTACAGCTACGCGAGCGCGGGTCCGCTGCTGGCGCCTCTGCTGCGGCCGGGCACCGGTGTCGTCGCCGCGCAGAACGGCATCCCCTGGTGGTACTTCCAAGGGCTGGCCGGCCCGCATGCGGGACGTCGCGTCGAGGCGGTTGACCCGGGTGGCGCGGTCTCGGCGGTGATACCGCCGGACAGGGCGATCGGCTGCGTGGTGTACTGCTCGGCGGAGATCGAGTCACCGGGAGTCATCCGGCACGTCGAGGGCACCCGGTTCTCCATCGGGGAGCCGGATGGCAGCATCTCCGACCGCTGCTCGGCGTTCAGCAAGGCGATGATCGCGGGCGGCCTCAAGTGCCCGGTTGAGCGGGACCTGCGCGCTGACATCTGGCTCAAGCTGCTGGGCAACGTGGCGTTCAACCCAGTCAGCGTCCTCACCCGGGCGACGATGGGCGCGATCGCCGCGCATCCGGGCACCCGCCAGCTGGTTCTGGCGATGATGCACGAGACGGCCGAGATCGCCGCCCGCCTCGGCAGCCCGCCCAAGATCTCGGTCGAGCGCCGTTTCGACGGGGCCGCGAAGGTCGGCGACCACAAGACCTCGATGCTGATGGACTTTGAGGCCGGGAAGCCACTGGAGACCGACGTGCTGCTCAGGGCGCCCGTTGAGCTGGCACGGCTCACCGGCGTGCCGGCCCCAAGCCTGGAGATGGTGCAGGCGCTCATCGACCTGCTGACCAGGGGCGGCTAGAGCCCAGACCATCGAGCAGCAGCCACCAGATGAGGTGGGTCGGCGCTGGCCCGTACGGTGCTAGCAGGCTGGTGCCGCACCGCCCAAACGGTGTCAAAGTGCTGCCTGCGCCTGCGAAAATGTCCGCATGGCGCCTTTTGTCCTAGTTAACGGGAAGATCGTCACGGTTGACGAGCAGTTCTCGATCGTCGAGGCGGTGGCCATCGACGGGGAACGGATTACCGCGACCGGGTCGAATGCGTACGTCCTGGCTTGCGCGGGGCAAGAGGTCACGGTGGTGGACCTTGCCGGCGCGACGGTCATCCCCGGTCTGATCGATAACCACAACCACTTCGTCCGGGCGAGCGAACACGCCGAGGTTCGCCTTGACGGCGTGCGCAGCCGGGTGCAGGCCCTCGATGCGCTCCGCAGTGCCGCGGCGACGCTGCCCGCCGGGCAGTGGCTGGTGGCTCTCGGGGGCTGGCACGAGGACCAGTGGGCCGGTGACCGCAGTGAATTCACCGTGGCGGAACTCGACGCTGTCGCCGGAAGGCGGCCCGCGTTCGTCATGGCAGAGTATGACCATGCCGTTGTCAACACCGCCTGGCTAGACGCAATGGGCCTGCCGGCCGAGGCTGAGACCCGGGCCACCGGGCGGATTGGCGGCGGGATCGTCGCGCTCAACCAGGCGGTAGGAGCCTTCCCCGGGCCAGCGGACCGGAAAGCGACCGCCAAGGCCGCCGCGTCCTGGTACAACCGCGTCGGGCTTACTGCCGTGTTCGATCCCGGCGGCGTTGGAGTTCCGGTGGAGGCCTACGCCACGGTCGCGGATCTTGCCGGGCGCGGGGAACTGACGCTGCGGGTCCTCACCACCGTGGGGGACGGTGCGAGTGGCCGCGGTCCCGGGCACGCCGCGGTTATGGCCGAGCGGCTTCGGGCCTGGCGGCCCTTCGAGGGCGATCACTGGCACGACCGGATCGCACTCGGGGAGATCTACTACGCGGCCTTCCACTGGGACCACCCGGGCATCGAGCCGTCCCCGACGGAGGCGGACATCGCGGGTGCCGACGAGATCCTCGCCGCGGCGGCCTCGTCCGGCTGGCCGGTGCAGACGCACTCGGTGACCACGGCTGGCCTCGAGTTGGTCTTCGACGCCTACGAGCGGGCCGACCGGGTGCGCCCGATCCGGCCGCTGCGCTGGACGGTCACCCACGCCGAGGGGATCACCCCGGTGCAGATCGAGCGAGCGAGGCGGCTCGGAGTCGTCGTGCAGTTGCGCAGCATGGGCGTCATCCGTGCCAAACCGATCGCGCCGGTGCCGCTGCGCCTGGTCGCTGACAGCGGGCTGAGCTGGGGACTGGGTACCGACGGGACGCGCGCGGCCCAGATCAACCCGTTCGTCACCCTGTGGTGGGCGGTGACCGGCCGGTCAATGGGCGGATCGCAGATCCTGGATGAGACGCTCAGCCGCGAGGAGGCGCTGATCGCGCACACGCGGAGCAATGCGTACCTGATGTTCCGCGAAAGCCACCTGGGCTCCATCCGCCCGGGGCTGCTGGCCGACCTGCTGGTGCTCGACCGTGACTACCTAACGGTTCCGGTCGACGAGATCAGGGAGATCAGGCCGGTCGCGACGATGGTCGGCGGCCAGGTTGTGCACGGGACGCTCGCCCGGCGGCGGTCCTAGCGTCCAGGTCACCCGCAGGGGGGTTTCTGATGGCTGTGACAGCAGTGGTTCAGCACCACGTCGCCGATTACGAGACATGGCGCACGGCCTACGACGGGTTCGGTGACGTCCAGAAGGCGGGCGGCGTGACCCGCCAGAGCGTCTACCGGTCGGCCGACGACCCCAACAATGTGCTGATCATGCACGGTTTCGCGACCACCGCCGACGCCGAGAAATTCCTCGCTGGCGCCGAGTTGCGCGACGCGATGCAGCGTGCCGGTGTCCAGGGCCAGCCACGAGTCGAAATCTACCAGGACGCGTAGCCGCCCAGGAAAGCCCGGCGGCCCGCTGTCACCGGTACGGCTCCCGGGCTGGCCCGGCTGCGCCTGCACCTCGCGAAACGCCACATTCGCGGTCAACCCGACCTGGGACAGCAGACCACCAAGGAGACGCCATGCCCACCGTGATAGCCCACCACGACGTCAAGGACACCCAGCACTGGCTCGCCTCGCAGAACCGCGAGGAGTTCTTCGGGCCGCTCGGTGTCACCAACATCCGCACCTTCGCCGACCCGCAGAATCCCACCCGGGTGGCGGTGCTGATGGACGTCGCCGACCTCGACACCACGATCGCCGCCCTGCAGACTGCCGCGGCATCGAACGTGATGGACCAGGACGGGGTGCTGGCCGACACCTTGCTGCTGCTCGTGGAAACAGGCAAGTAGGCCGGCCGACGCCGGACAGCACCGACCAGGATCGTCCCGCCGCGGCCGAGGGCCACGCTCAGCCACGCGATTTTCTTCACACGTCGCGCTTGCAGTGCGCGGCGATCCGGGTGAGCGCGGCGATCGTCGCGGTGTCGTCCGGCAGCCACGGGCCGGACAGGCTGCCGATGCCGGCGTCGGTGCGCCAGTAGCTCCAGTAACCAAGCGCCCGGCCGCCGTTCTGGGCGCTGTAGCCCGCCAGCCAGCCGTAGACCGTGGCGAACCACGAAGGGCGCTGCGCCGGCACATTGCTGTTCGTCTCCGCGATCGCCAGCACCGGCGACTCCTGGACGTGCTGCTCAAGGTTCTCGCGCCAGGCGTTCAGCGCCCGGATCAGCGGCGGGTTCCAGTTGTCGTACCAGTCGAGCGCGTAGAAGTCGAGCCCGGGCGGGCAGAACAGCACCTGGTCAAGGCCGGTCCCGCAGACCACCGCGCCGTACTTCACCCGGCTGCCGCGGCACAGCGCCTGCAGGTGGGCGTGCACCCGCAAGAGCTTCGCCTTGGTCAGCCCCAGCGGCGCGAACTGGCCGCCGTTAGCGGCGTCGCCGTCGGCCTCGGCGTACGCGGTGAGCACGCCGCCCTGCGACGGGGCGCTGCCGATGAAGGCGCGCAGTGCCTCGTCCAGCTGGCCGGCCAGCAGCTGGTCCGGATTGGGGTAGATGGTGTAGAACCCGGTGACGCCCGCGGAGGTCGCCGGCCACGCCGCCGGGATCGGCCCGTTAACCGACGGGAACACGATCTTCCCGGCGGTCACCTGGTAGAGGTGCTCGCGGTACCCGGTCACGTCCGGGATGCCCAGGGCCCCCAGGTCGATGTTGGCCGCTCCGAACAGCATCACAGTCCCTCCGGCGCGGCCGGCGGGCACCGCGCGTTGCTCTCGAACGTCCGGTCCGATAGGGCGCATCGGCGCCGCGCGCGGCGTCTCCTCGCCTGGTCGTGTGCCTGCCACCGTGACGTCCCGGCCAAGGTCGCTCTTGGTGATGCAGGCGGCCGGTCCGGAGGAGTCATGTCGCCGCTGCGGGCGGTTCGGTCAGTGCGGCGATGCATGCGGTGAGCAGGCGCCGCATCTGATCTTGTTCGCTGACATCCAGCTTGGCCAGCATGTCTTGCTCGACGCGGCGAACCGCCGCGCTGGCCACCTCAAGCTGGCGCCGCCCGCGGGCGGTCAGCTCGGTCGGCAGGGCCCGGCCGACGGGTGCCTGGGCCGGGCGGACAACGAGTCCTTGGCGTTCGAGGGCCTGCAGGAGCACGTTCATCGACTGCCGGGTGACGAAGGCGCCGCGGGCAAGCTCGGAGTTGGACAGACCCGGTCGCTGGGCAAGCAGCTCCAGGCAGGCGTAGTGGGTGATCGTCATGCCAAGCGGCCGCAGCACGGCCTCCATGGCAGAGTGCAGGGCGCTCGCGGCCGCCTTCAGCATGTACCCCAGCGATGTGTGCAGCTCGATTCCGGGCTCGCCTTGACTCATGTCAGTAGTCTGACATACATTGAGTGTGTCAGAAGACTGACATACATTGAGGAGGCAGCAATCGTGGCCGTCACCGGACCCGACTTCATTTCACTGCAGGTGCGCGACCTGGCGCGTTCCGCCGCTTTCTACGAGCAGTACCTGGGGCTGAAGCGCTCCGACGCAGGACCGCCGCACGCCGTCGTGTTCGGCACCAAGCCGATCGCGTTCGCCGTCCGTGACGTCGTCGCGGGCACCGACCTGGACGCGATCGCGCAGCCGGGGCAGGGAATGGCGCTGTGGCTGCACGCCCCCGACGCGCAGGACATCCACGACGCCCTCGCCGCCGCCGGCACGACGATCATCTCGGCGCCCGTCGACGGGCCGTTCGGCCGCACTTTCACGTTCGCGGACCCCGACGGCTACCAGGTGACCCTCCACGACCGCGGCTGAGCCGGGCGTCCTGGTCTTCGGCGCGGCAGCGCCGCGCTCGCCCCTTATCGACCGGGCGTTGTCCGTGGGTCGCGTCCCATGAAGGCGGCGAGGCGTTCCCAGTCGTCAGCACCGGGAGCCGGGGAGACCTCCGCCCCGAAAGGGGCTCCCGGCCCGACCAGGCTGCGGTAGGCAGGTTTGATCATGGCCTGTGCCCCCTGGAGGGCCGGCCAGGCGAGGGAAGGGTCCAGCTTGCCGGTCTGCCCGGTGGCCCTGGCCAGGTCCCAGGCGTGTCCGGCCAGCTCTGCCAGGTACATGTCCACCAGGGTGGCTCCGGTGTACTCCTCGCCCCACGGCATGGTGTGCCGCAGCGACAAGCTGGAATCGTCGCCCCATGCTTGTGCCGCCTGTTCCGCGGCGCTGCGTAGCTGACCGGGCGCGTCGGGCAGTTCCACGTGCGGGGATTCGTCTCCGGGCGGTGGTGCCTGCCCGCGGCCGAGAGCGGCCGCCCGGTGGCCCGCTTCGACGAGGTGGTCGATCAGTGCGGCCACGTCGTACTTGGGGCACGGTGTCGGGTGGCCGAGCTCGTCAGCAGCTATTCCTGACACGATCACCGCAGCGTTCTCGTAGGAATCCAGCAACGTGCTTCGGCGGTCAGCATCGGCCATGCGGTTCCTCCTCGGTGTGACAGGCCAGCTACGCCGGCCGCCGGTTCGCGAGCGCGCCGAAGGACGACTATCTCACCACCCGCACGGGCGCGCGAATCGGCCTGCTGCGTGCGACAACGTTCGTTCCCGGAAATGGGTACAATAGTTGTCATGGCTGATTCGACGCTGGCCCGGCTTGGTCCCATCGCGGAGCGGCGGTGGGGCCTGGTCACCACTGCCCAGGCCAAGGACGCCGGCGTCTCCCGAAAACAGCTTGCCCGGATGGCCTCGGCCGGCGCAATCGAACGCGTGGCACAGGGGGTCTACCGGATGGCCGGGGCTCCGCTGCAGGATCACGAGGCGATCTACGCGACCTGGCTGGCCTTGGGCGGCGCGACCGCGCCCCGTGCGGAGACTGGAGTGGCGCCGGTCGTGGCGGCTGGTGTAACCGCGGCCGTGGTTCACGGCATTGGTGACTTCTTCCCCGCTGGGTCCGACTTCATCGTGCCCGCCCGCAAGGGCACCCGGCTTCCCGGCGTGCGACTGCGTATCCGGGGGCTGACCCGCGACGAGGTCATTCCCGTCGCCGGGCTGCCCGCCCTGACCGTGGAGCGGACCCTCGCGGACCTCATCGAGATCGGGACCGACCTGTCTCTGGTCGCCGGCGCTGCTCGCGACGCGGTCCGGGCTGACAAGCTCGTGGCACCGGATCGTCTGGTGTCCTATCTCGACCCCATCGCGGCCCGGCGCAAGAGCGACGGCAGGTCGCTGGCCAGCGACCTGCTCGAGCTCGCGGGCGTGCGTCCGGAGGGATGGCACTATGGCTGAGCGGAGCGGGGCCAGGCGCGAGGAATATGGCGACTGGCGCTCACTGGAGCTGGCGATCAAGGACGCCGCAAAGAAGGCCGCCCGCCAGGCAGGACCCGGCATCAGCGCGGCCAGCGTCGATGCGCAGATCCGGCAGGCCCGCTTCGACCGGTTCCTCTCCCGTGTCTTCGCCCAGGGCGAGCAGTCCGAGTGGCTGCTCAAAGGCGGGATGAGCATGCTCGCCCGGGTGCCGCGTTCGCGCACCACCAAAGACATGGACCTGGCAGCCTTGCACGCGTCCGATCTCGCTGAGGCGGAGAGGGCGCTGGCCGCACTCGCAGAGGTCGAACTCGGGGATCACCTCATCTTCCGGCTGATCCGGTCCACGCCGACCGGCCTCGGGGAGAACCAGCCTGGCGTGGCGACGCGGCGCTACTTTTTCGCCTGCATCGACGTCGACCATGACACCCAGGTCGACACGGTGGTCGTCGATGTCGTCGTCGGGCCACCGCCCGTCGGACGCCCCGAAGTGGTCGAGCCGGCCAACCGCCTGTACCTGAGTCGGCCGCTGATCATCTTCCCCTACCGGCTCTACCCGGTCGCCGACCAGATCGCCGATAAGGTCTGCGCGACGATGGACACCCAGTACCCAGGCGACAAACGCAGCAGCCGCGTCAAGGATCTGGTCGACTTGGTCCTGATCGCCCACACCCAGACCGTCGACCTCGATGAGCTCCGGGTAGCGATCGCCGCCAAGCGAGAGTTCAGTAGGATCGGGCCGTTCGAGCACTTCGATGTTCCGTCCGAGTGGACCGGTACCTACCCTGCGACCGCGAAAGGTGTCCCGGCGGCCGAGTCTTTCTCGGCGCAGACCGCGGCCGGCCTCGTGGCGTCCTTCGTCAACCCGGCGCTCGGCAAACGCTCGAACCCAGCTGCCTGGGACCCGCAGGCTCTGGCCTGGATTCCGGACACGGGCGTCCCAACGGCGGACCCCGGACGCTTGAAGCGCAAGTAGGCGCCGTCCTGCTCGGCCGCGCCATTGGTGATCCCGCCTGATGGCTGCGTACAGATCGGGCCGATCCGGCGATCCCGGCCTCGCCGGAGGTGACCGCACATGCCAATGAGCGCGACCCCCGCGGCTCGGCTGGATCAGGCCAGCTGAAGCTGGCAACTCGTTGAACATTTGGTGCGGATCTCTGATGCTTGGGTAAGCGAGGTTCAGGTCGGGATGCGGCATCCGTGTGGGTGCGGATTAGGGGTGACGATGATAGCCCGGACGTGGCGCGGCTGGGTCAGGACCGAGCAGGCAGCGGCCTACGTCGAGTACATCACCAGGACCGGGTTGAGCGCATACGGGGAGACGCCGGGCAACCTGGGAGCCCAGATGTGGACGACAGACCTCGGCGACGGCCGGACAGAAGTCATGACAGTCAGCTGGTGGTCGTCGCGAACTGACATCGAAGGCTTCGCGGGCCAGAACATCGACGTTGCCGTCTTTTACCCCGAGGACGACGATTACCTCATCGACCGCGAGACCACCGTCACGCACTACGACGTCGCACGAACGCTGTGACACCCCCGGTCATCCCGAGACCTCGACCCGGGCTCACGGCGGCCCGAGGGCTCCCTGGCCTGGGAAGCGCGCGAGCGGCCGCTCGGCCCCTGGTCACGGTCCTGCGCGCTGCAGGTCGGGCCGAGGATTAGCGCTGGTAAAGGCCTGGCGTCGCTCGGCCGCCCCGGGGGCGGGGGGTACTCGATCACCGGCCCGGATGCGCTGTCGGTGGCCGACCAGACCGCGATCGCCGCCAGTGTCCTGGGACGGGACCTGCGGCCGGAGCAGCTCGAGCTACAGGTCGCGAAGGCGCGTGCGTTCCCGGAGGGGACCCGGACCTCGTCGTCGAGTCCGTGTTCGGCACTTTCGGCCCGGAAGCGGCGGTCGTTCCTGTATCCGGTGATGTGCAGGCGCTGACCGGTCGTCCGGCGCAGACCTTCGCGCAGTGGGTCGAGCGCAACCGGGAGGCGTTTGCATCAGGGCAGGCCGAAGACGGCCGTGAAGAACGTCGGTAAGACTGTGAGGGAGGACCGCATGCACGATTTGACGGGGCGCGGACTGCAACGGGCCGCTGATGCGGAACCGCGCCAGTCCCTGACCCTCCCGGATCGCGACCTTGCCGACTAGATGACTAGCGGAGGGTGCTACCAGGCCGGCAAGGGCAAGGCCGGCCTCGACCGCGGCTGGGTGGCCGCACGCACGGGCGCGCGCTCAAGTTGCTGTCCGGTGGCGAGTGAGGAGAGTTGATGGCACGGGTATTCATCACCGGTTCGGGCGACGGCCTCGGCCTGATGGCCGCGCGGCTCCTGATCGAGGAGGGGCACGCGGTCATCGCCCACGCCCGTAACGAGCAGCGGGCCGGCGAGACGAGGAAGGCGCTGCCCGGCGCGAAGCAGGTGGTGACCGGCGACCTGTCGAGCATCGCGCAGACGCGCGGCGTGGCCGACCAGGTGAACGTGATCGGTGATGTCGACGCCGTGATCTATAACGCCGCGGTCGGCCCTGACGAGCGGCGCCGGATCGAGACCGCCGACGGGCTTTCGCACGTCTTCGGGATCAATGTGCTCGCGCCCTATATTCTCACGGCCCTCATCGCGCGCCCGCGGCGCGTAATCTACCTCACCTCGGGTCTGCACCGCGGTGGCGATCCCGCGCTCGACGACCCGCAGTGGGAGCATCACGCCTGGCGAGGGTCGCAGGCCTACAGCGACAGCAAGCTGTATGACCTGGCGCTGGCCATGGCGGTCGCGCGGCGCTGGCCCGATGTGCTGTCGAACGCAGTGAGCCCCGGCTGGGTGCCGACCAAGATGGGCGGCGCGGGTGCGCCGGACGACCTGACGCAGGGATACCTGACGCAGGCCTGGCTGGCCGTCAGCGACGAGCCCGCGGCGCTGGTCAGCGGTTGCTGCTTCTTTCACAAGCGGCAGCAGCAGTTCCATCCCGCGGCCCGCTCCCTTGAGGTCCAGGACGCGCTGACCGACTACTGCGCGCGGCTCAGCGGGATTCCGCTCCCGGCCTAGCCGCGATGCCGGTGGGACCGTGCTACAACCCTGTGAATGGGCTGGTCTTCGACCATTGGAGTGCTGCCGTGCCCTTTTTTCCGATGCCCGCGGTCCGGTGGATCGGCCCCGGTGTCATCGCCGGCCTGGCCGCCGGCTACGCCACGCTCTGGTTCGCGGCGGCGCCGGCCGGGCAGCCGGGTGCCTCGTACCTGGGCCAGTTCCTGGGCGCCGAGGCGGTCCTGCTGCTGTCTGTCGGGCTGATCCTCATCAGCACTCTGCCCTGGGTCGAGGTCGCCTTCGACGGCATCGACAAGGCGGCGATCTGGCACCGGCGGGTCGCCATCACCGGCGTCGTCCTGCTGATCCCGCACATCCTGCTGGCCGCCAGCCCGCACCCCAGCGCTCTTGGCCCACCGCTGGCCGTGATCGGCGTGATCGGCCTGATAGTCCTGGTCGTCTGGGCGGTGCTGCCCCGGTGGCGATCCGTGATCCCGCACGCGTTCCAGGGGCCGGTGCTCGCCGTCCGGCGCCTTCCGGGGGCCCGGCATCTCCGCACAGCGCTGGGCGGCTACGAGCTATGGCGTCAGGTGCACCGGCTAACCGGGCTGTTCGTGGCCGCCGGGTTCTCCCATGCCCTGCTCGACGGAACGCCGTTCGCGCCGTCGCCCCTGCTGCGCTGGACCTTCGTCGCGGTCGGCGGCACCGGCCTGGCGTTCTACGTCTACCGGGAACTACTCGCCCGGCACTTCATACCGCTGCTGGACTACCAGGTGGACACGGTTCGGCCCATCGGGACCGGCATCACCGAGATCGGCCTGAGACCGCTCGGCCGCCCCGTGAACTTCGCTGCCGGCCAGTTCGCCATGCTCTTTCTCGAGGGACTGGACGGCTGGCACCGGCACCCCTTCACGATCACGAGCTCGCCGGGCGACGAAGACCTGCGCTTCGCGATCAAGACCCTCGGCGACGGCACCGCCCAGCTCCAGGACGAGGTCCAGCCCGGAATGCCCGCCGTGATCGGCGGCCCGTTCGGCCGGTTCTCCCACGCCAAGGGCACCCCGCGGCAGCTGTGGATCGCCGGCGGCATCGGCGTCACGCCGTTCCTCAGCTGGCTACGCGATCTCGGCCAGCACCCGGCCCGCGGTCCCGTCGACTTCTTCTACAGCTCCTCCGACCCGGACATGCCCTACGCCGACGAGATACGCGAGCTGGCCGCCCGTGCCAACCTGATTCAGGTGCACTTCTTCGACAGTCGCCGCGGGCATCTCTCCGCGGAACGGATCCTCGCCGAGGCCGACGGTGCCGCCTCGGCCCCCGGCCAGGTATCCGTGTTCCTGTGCGGGCCTACGGGGATGGTCGCCGCGCTGCAGTCAGGATTCCACCGCCTTGGCGTGCCCGGACGGCATATCTACCGCGAGTACTTCGACTGGCGGTGACGCGTCTGGCGGCTAGTTCCGGTTCAGCGGGAGGAATGCCCGGGTGCCGACGTTCATCTGACTGACCTCTGGGTCAAGCGCGGTGTCCGGGCGCAGGACAAGCTCGCGCAGCACCGGGTGTACATGCTGTTGACCAGCGGCTTGCCGAACGGCTCGAGCGACTCGGCGAACGCGAAGTCGATGTGCAGTGCCTGCGGGTTCATTGACAGGCTGGAGAACAGGATGTTGTCGTACTCGGTCATCGTCCGGCCGGGCTGGTGGACGTAGACCACGCCAACCTGCAGGTCCTCGTACCAGAGCCCTCGCTGCTCGTCGCGCGGCCAGCCGTCGCGGTCCTGTGTGGCGGTCATGCCATCCCTCACTTCTGGGTTCGTTTGAGCGCTGCCGCCCTGGTCTTCCGCCACCGTTCGTAGGCGGTTGCCCGTGTCGGCGCGGGTTGCCCTGCCAGCAGGTACCAGCAGCGCGGCGATTTCCGCGGCAGTTGGCATCCCGGTGGTCCGCAGTTCCTGGCCGGCGGGACCGCCGTCACTCATGTCGGCCACACCCCGTGCCGCTTGGTGACGGCCTCGCGGGTCTGGCCGACGCTGCGCCTGGAGGCTCCCGACCCGGTCGATCAGCCGCCCGGCCTGGTCCGCGCGGACGGCGCCAGCGACAGCGACCTGTCCAGATCGATCGCACTGTCAGCAGCGATGGCCCGCATCCTCTGATCAGACCAGTAGGAGTTTCGCCAGACCTCGCCGAGGGTCACCCAAAGGACGTTGCCTCCCCTAGTGCATTCTCCCAAGTCAAAGTGAGCGTAGTGCCTTTGCCTGTTGTGCACTGAGCATTCACGGTGCGATGTGAGGTCGAGGTCATCCGCAACTTTGCTCGCTATCAGCCAGGCGGGCAGGCGGTCGAGGTCTAGCCGGTGGCGACTATCCCCTGACAGCAAGTAGCGGCGAGCGGAGTGAGCAGCCTAGGCGGCCCACTACTTACGGGGCCATTTAGTACAACTTTCTACTTCCTGTTTGCACGCTGCCCCGCTTACCTGCAGCTATGTCGCGGTTTAGTCTTTCGACTAGGGTCTGTTCAGTGCTGACAAGTGAAAAACGATGGGTTGTGCAGCCATTGAGGTTCAGTGTATTTATAAGGTCATCCAATATATGCTGCTTATGTAGTACCCAGCAGAAAATAACATTCTCAAATTCCGAGCAAGCGAGGAAGCCGTTAAGCAGATGGGTGCGCGGGAAGGGGCCGTCGGGTCCGGCTATCGCGTTAGCGCCCTGTCGATGATGCTCATGAGCCTGTCCGCGTCGTACTGGTAGCGGTGGTCGCAGCTCATCTCGAGGGCGTTGAGCCGGGCCAGCCTGCGGAGGTCGGAGGGGAGTTCTTGCGGTCTTGGTGGTTCCGCGCCCTCGACGAGCACGGGGATCACGCGTATGCCGCGCTTGAGTGCGGTGCGGATCTCGAACCGGACGTAGTCGTCGGGGTTGTCGAGCCGGCGGCGGCCTTCCTGATCGGAGAGTGTGGCCCAATTGGGGCCGATCAGGGCCACTAGGACGCCGCATGAGTTGACGGCGTCGCTGATGACTTTCGCGAACTCAAGCCCGGCCTCGACGGAGTCCAGGTCCATGAAGACGGGCGCGTCGGGGAAGCGTTCGCGCAGGTTGAACTGGAGCAGGCGCGCGTGGGGCAGGGCGTCCGCGTGGCGGTAGCTGATGAAGATCCCGTGTCGGGGCAGATCCGGCGCGTCTCTCGCCTCACCGGCTGACGATCCCAGTCCAAGTACGCGCGATGGCGTCCGGTTGGTGCCGCATTGCGCTGACTTGGCTGGGGGAGTTGGTCGTCGTTCGGCCATGGTGCACCACCCGCGCGTTGGGTCACGACCGGCCCTCGGTGACGTGGCCGACCAGTTTGGTCGGCAGCGGCGCCGAAATCGTGGCGATTCTTGCCTAAGCCATATGGTGGATGAGCGTCCGCAGCCGTCTTCGCAGGCTGCTAGCGGTTATGTTGCCCAGTTCCGTTTTTCAGGCTGTCCTCCCCGCGGGAGGCCTAGCTTGTCTCGCCGATGGCATTCCCGATGGGAATCCCGCGAATCCCCATGATCAGGGCTGAAACCTGTGCTAGCGTTCGCGACGGGATGAGCTTCAGCATTCCCACGGCAACTTGCAGCGGGATTCTCATCCCGTTCACTTCTCGTGTAAGCCTGGTTCGTGACCTTCCCGGCTGTCACACTGGTGTTGTTCTCGCCGGGACTGAGCCGCGGAGGGGAGAGCGGGCCTTGACCACGCCAGGCAGTCCGACCGTCCGGCGGCGTCGGCTGGCCGCCGAACTGCGCGCGATCAGGGAACGGCGCGGCGAGAGCCTCCAGACAGTCGCCGCGGGTTTGCGCTGGTCCACATCGAAGCTCAGCAGGTACGAGCTTGGCAGCGGCCTGAAGCTTGGGGAAGTCGAAATCCTGCTGGACCACTACCGCGTGCCTGGGGCTGTGCGCGATGATTTGCTCAGCCTGGCTCAGGAGGCGTCGAGGAAGGGATGGTGGGAAGATTACTCGGACGTTGCATCCAACGAGTACCGGGAGTTTATCGGGCTCGAGGCCGAGGCGAGTTCGGTCGCGGTCTGGCACGTCTCAGTCGTGACGGGGCTGTTGCAGACCGACCGTTACGCTCGCTCGCTTATGGCTCATTGGCCAGAGCCGACAGCCCCGGCGATCGTCGAGCGCCGGGTTAAACTACGAATGCGGCGCCAGCAAGTCCTGGAGCAGGTTCCGCCGCTCAACCTGCTGGTCGTGTTGGACGAGTCCGTTCTGAGACGGCAATTTGGTGACGAATCGGTCATGTACGAGCAGCTGCAATCACTTGCAGCTGCGGCGACTCGACCAAACATCAGCATCCGCGTACTTCCTCTCCGTGCGCCGCATCCTGTATCCGCTGAATCGTTCGTTATATTCAGCTTCGGCCCGCAAGATGATGCCATCCTCCACGATGTCGTCGTAGCTGAGGGACTGAAGGAAAGCTTTTACATAGAAGACCGTCAACAGACCTACCTGCACCTACTTGTTTTCGATACGCTGCTCGAGGCCGCACTCGACGCCGACACGTCGAGGCGCCTGATCATTCAGACTGCCGAAAACTATTGGCGTGGCTCGCCATGACGGCTGTCTGCCAAGGGGCTAGCTCGGCCCCGGAATAGCCAGGACGCGGCCCGTAATCGGGCTCGCCACTAGCTCAAGGAGTTACTATGAACGACTTTCCCCGCACTGAGGAGACGGCAAGACCCGACGCCAGATCGCCTTGGACCAAGAGCTCACTGAGCCATGTGAATGGAAATTGCGTCGAGGTCGCGGATATCGAGGGCGGCCAAGTCGGCATGCGCGACAGCAAGAATATCGCTGGGCCCGTGCTAGGAATTGCGCCGGAGGAGTGGCGAGCGTTCCTAGGCGGGGTACGGAACGGTGAATTCGACGATCTTCCGGTATAGCCCGGCGGGTCCCGCTCAAGATCCTTCCCGGGCAAGCCGTACTGCCGCCAGACGACTCGGCCGGTAGCCCAATGGCCGGGCTCTCCCGCGCATGCTGGCGTGGGCTAGCTGAGGGCTTGCCTGCGTGAACCTCCCAATTGACGATGTCGCCGACAGGGGAGTCGACTCAGCGTGCCGCGGCAACCTGCCCGAGGCTATTATCTCGCACCTCGACCGTGACTCTGAAGGTGCTCAGGATCCGGGGGGCGTTGCCGAGCGTCCGGGAGAACGGGAACAGCGTGTCGGTGTGAGCTGCCGGCCGTTCTCCAGCAGGATCGCACGGTTCCACCATCGTCGACCCAGGCTGGTATGGCTTCCCCAGTGGCGCCGCGAGCGGCCGGAGGACGTCCCGACGACCCCGAGAAGTACTGGTTCCTGGCCCGGCGTCGGGAAGCCAGTCGGGTGATCGGCAGGACGAAGTTCGCCGGGACCGATCGTCGAGGCCGCAGCATCTCGAACGGGTGCGGCTTCACCTGGGTGAGGAACGGGCATCAGGGCTTTAGGCCCACGCCGCCGTAAAGAGCTCAGCTTGGCGCGAGCATCATTAGGCCGGAGCGCTTGCAGGTACAGACGACCTGATCGCGCTGGTTGTAACCGACATGCTCGAAGAACACGATGCCGGAGTCGGTGCGCGACTTCGATGGGCGCTTGCCGAGGATCGTCGTCTCGCCGCGCAGTGTGTCGCCGTGAAACACCGGGTTCGGGAACCGGACGTCTTCGTAGCCGAGGTTGCCCAGCGTTGTCCCCATGGTCAGCTCCGGGATCTGGTAGGCGTTCACCAGCGCGAGGGTGAACAGGCTGTTGACGAGGCGCTGCCCGTGAATCGTGGTCTTTGCGAACTCCTCGTCGAGGTGGAGCGGTTGGACGTTCATCGTCAGCGAGGTGAACATGACGTTGTCCATCTCGGTGATCGTCCGGCGAAACGCGTGCTCGTAGGTACGGCCGACCTCAAACTCCTCGTAGTAGAGGCCGCGCATCAGTAGCTCCTTGGCAGGTGAAGGACGTGCTCGGCGATGTAGTTCAGGACCATCTCCTGGCTGATCGGGGCGATGCGCAGCAGCCGGGCTTCCCGGAAGTAGCGCTCGACGTGGTACTCCTTCGCGTAGCCGTAGCCGCCGTGCACCGAGATAGCGACATCCGCGGCGTGGAAGCCTGCCTCGGCCGCGAGGAACTTGCCCTCGTTGGCTTCGGCCGCGTGGGGCAGCCCGTGATCGATCAGCCATGCCGCCTTCTGAAGCATGGTGTCCGCGGCGTCCAGCCGGATGCGCGCGTCTGCGAGCTGGAAGGAGATGCCCTGATTCTGCCCGATCGGGCGGCCGAACACGACCCGCTGCTTGGCGTACTCGGTGGCCCGGCGCAGCGCGGCGCGGCCGATGCCGACGGCGGCGTTACCGGAGATCACCCGCTCGGCGTTGAGGCCGGCGAGGATCGCCTTGAAGCCGTGCCCGACCTCGCCGATCACGTCCTCATCCGGGACGAAGAGGTCCTCGATGAACAGCTCGTTGGTGTCGACGGCGTTGCGTCCCATCTTCGCAATCGGCCGGATGCCGACCTTCTCACGGTCCACCGGGGCGAAGAACAGCGTCAGGCCGGCGCTCTTCTTCGGGACCTCGCCGATGGGCGTGGTGCGGGCGAGCAGGAACATCCGCTCGGCCTCCTGGGCCCTGGAGATCCACACCTTCTTGCCTGAGACCAGGTAGCCGCCATCGACCTTGCGGGCAAAAGTTGAGATGCGGGTGGTGTCGGTGCCGGCGTCCGGCTCGGTCACCGCGAACGAGACGTGCAGGTCACCGCTGGCCGCACGGGGCAGGAACCGGCGCTTCAGTTCCTCCGTGCCGTGTTCGATCATCGACTCAAAGCCGAAGATGCCGATGTGGACAGTCGTGCATCCGTTCATGCCCGCGCCCGACGCGGCGATCTCCTGCTCGACGATCGCCGCCTCGGTGACGCCCAGGCCGCCGCCGCCGTACTCCTCCGGGATCGTGAGGCCGAGCCATCCGCCACGCACGATTGCGGCGTAGAACTCCCAGGGGAACTCATGGTCCTCGTCGCGGTGCATCCAGTAGTCGTCAGGGAACTGCGAGCAGACCTTGCGGACGGCATGGCGAATCTCATCGTGGACGGGGTCGGTGGCGAAGTCCATTCCTGCTCCGATCAGGCCAGAGGGTCGGTGGGGCCACCGCATCGGGAGGCTCAGCAGCGTGAACTGCCCCTCGCGTGACCTTCGTCAAGCCTATTCCTTCTAATCATGATTATGTATTACGCTCTTTGCAAGACGCCGCAAGGCGTCCCCTGCGAAGGAGCCGAGATGACCACACCCGACGCCGACAGCCGTGGTTGCCCCGTCATCCACACCGACTACCGCGTGGACCGACCGCTGATGGAGACCTACAGTCTCCTCAACGCTGACCGCGACCGCGCTCCATTCCTGCTCAACGACTCGACCCGGCACAAGTTCTGGATGATCACCGAGTACGATCACGTCCTGGAGGCCCTGCAGCTGCCGGAGGTGTTCGGCAACGAGGTGCTCAGCGCCCTGACCCCTAAGCACACCTTCGACCTGCTGCCGAACTACCTGAATCCGCCCGAGCACACGGCGATGCGCCGGGTGCTGAATCGCTGGTTCTCACCGGCCGCGGTGCGGCACATGGAGCCCCTCGTCCTCAGCCATTGCAACGAGCTCCTCGATGAACTCGTGCCGAAGGGCGAGTGCGACCTCGTCTCCGAGTTCGCGATCCGCTTTCCGACGGACATGTTCCTCGCGACCCTCAACCTGCCGATCTCCGACGGCGAGGAGTTCCTCGTCTCGGTCGAGAAGATCTTCAAGGCCTTCGCCGGCCAGGAGATGGCGGAGGCGGGCAGGGCCATCGAGTGGATGCAGGGCTACTTCGGCCGCGCCATCGACCAGCGGACGAAAAACCCGCAGGACACCGAGACCGACTTCATCTCGCGCCTGCTCGTGTCGTCGCTCGACGGGATCCCGATCTCCCGTCAGGAAATCATCACGGTCTGCCTCACCCTCATGACCGCAGGGCTCGACACGACCCGCAGCGCGCTCGGCTTCATCTTCCATCATCTTGCGCAAGACGATGACCTGCGTCACCGGCTCACTGCCGAACCCGAGCTCTGGCCCAAGGCAGTGGAGGAGTTCATCCGGCTCTACCCGCTCGTCTACCAGGACGGCCGGCTGGTCAAGCGGGACATCGACTTCCACGGCCTGCAGTTGCGTAAAGGTGACATCGTGTGGCTGGGCTTGGGCTCGGCCAACCACGACCCGAAGAAGTTCGCCGAGCCGCGCTCGTTCGACATGGACCGCGATCACCTTAACCACCATCTCGCCTTCGGCGCCGGCATCCACCGCTGCCTCGGCATGCACCTGGCCCGGCACGAGCTTGTAATCGCCGTCACCGAGTGGCACAAGCGGATTCCGGATTACACGCTCGCTTCCGGCCGGCCCCTGTACGAGCGCGGCGCGCAACTCACGATCAACGAACTCCCGCTGCGCTGGGAAACCTGACGGCCATGGAGCTCCGCGTCGACCCGGATCGCCGCACCGGGCACGGCCGGTGTTCCAGCGCCGCGCCGGGCCTGCTCAGCGACGATGCGCTGGGTGATCGCCTCTGGCGCCAACCCGAGCCTCAGGACCTGGTCAGCGCGTCGGCCACCGCGGCGGCCACCCGGGCGTTGTTCTCGGCGAGCGCCAGGTTGGCCGGGATGCTCGCGCCTGCGGTCTGCTGCTCGATCCTCCCCAGCACGAACGGGGTGACGGCGGCGCCGGTGATGTGCGCTGCCTCGCAGGCGGCGAGCGCGGCGTCCAGGGCGCCGTCCAGCGGCCCGGGGTCGAGCTCGTCGGCGGGTGGGATCGGCACGGTGAGCAGCACGCCAGTGCACCCGCGCACCCGGCTGAGCAGCACGTCGGCGGCGACCCGGGCGGTCTCCACCCGGTGCGGCACCCGGAGCCCGCTGGAGCGCAGGTAAAACGCAGGAAACCAGTCATGCTGCCAGCCGAGCACAGGAACGCCCGCCGTCTCCAGGTACTCAAGCGTGCGGGCGAGATCGAGGAACGACTTCGCGCCGGCGCACACGGTAATGACGGGATGATTAGCCAGCGCGTCGAGGTCCGCTGAGATGTCGCCGGTCAACTCGGCGCCCCGATGCACGCCGCCGATGCCGCCGGTGGCGAAGACCTGGATGCCGGCGGCGTGAGCGAGCGCCACCGAGGCGGACACGGTGGTCACGCCGACCGGGAGCCCCTGTGCGACCGCGACCGCGATGTCGCGCTCGGCTATCTTCGCCGTGCCAGCCAGAACCCGGTCCTCTTGGCCGGGTTCGAGGCCGACCCGCGCCTTACCGTCGAGGATCGCCGTGACGGCGGGCTCGGCGCCGCCCGCGCGCACCGCGGCCAGGCACCGTTGCAGTGCCTCGCGGTTAGCCGGGGCCGGCAGCCCTAGCTGGGAAAAGATCGTGGACTCGAGCGCGACCACGGGCCGCCCGGTCGCGAGGGCCGCGGAAACGGCGCCGGACACGCTGACCGCGCCCGGCCGGTGCGTGGCGTTGGCGTGCATTGCACTGGTCATGTGTTCGGAGCTCCTCGAGGATTGAGAGTCAGTTAGTTGTCGGCGGCGGTGACGGGAACCGGGCGCAACGCTGTGGCGCCGGGTGAGAACAGCACCGAACGGGCCAGCTGGTGGCCGGAGTGCGCCGCTTCCACCGGGTCGGCGCCGTGCGCGCGGGCGGCGAGGAATCCGGCGGCGAATGCATCGCCCGCGCCCGTCGAGTCGCGGGCCGGCGGCGACGGCGGCACCGGCACGGTTCGCGGGCCACCGCCGGGCCAGGTCACCGTCGTGGAGTCGGCGCCGTTCTTGACGACCGTCAACGTCGCGGCGAACGCCGGGCGCGTGACATCCACCAGCCGGGCCTCGTGCGCGTTAGCGAAGAACACCGCCGGTCTGATCGACTCCACCAGGTCTAGGTAGCGGGCGAGACCGTAGGTTTCGATCATCTCGGTAGAAGAGGCGTCAAGCGACACGGGGATGTCGGCGTGCCTGGCGTACCTGATCATCGCGAGCACGGCGGACGCGCCGGGCTCGGCGGCGAAGCAGTAAGACGGCACGTGCAGTAGCGCGGCGGACTCCAGCCACGACTCTGGCACTTCGGTGAGCTCGGCTGCGGCGCCGCGGTCGGGATACATCGTGCGCTCGCCGTCAGCGTCGACGAGCACGACGATAGTGCCGGTCCGGCCGCGGCGCTGCACCCGTACGTCGACCCCGTGCCCGGCGAGTTCACTGGTCAGCACCTCCGCCACCGGGTCGTCGCCGACGCAGCCGATGAAGCGCGCGGGCAGCAGCGCGTTCGCGAACACGGCGACGTTCGCCGCGCTGCCGCCGCGCGCGCGGTGGATGGCCGATGGGTTGTCGGTCCCGTAGCGGTTCGGCGCGTCCGGCCACACGACCACGTCCTCGACTAGGTCGCCGACCGTGACGAGAACGCCGTGGTCGAGGGCATCGGGAGTGTCGCGCACTTTGCGTACCAATCTCTCGGTGGTCGAGTCGACTAAGGTTAAGCGCTTGACGGTGAAGTTGACAAGGGGACGAGGGCAAGGCTGGGTCACGGCGGGCCGGTGCGGTGCGGCGTCAACGAACGGTCAGCCCGGCGCCGGCCCGGTGGAGTCGCGGACAGTCAGCCGGGAGGGCAGCACCACGGTGCGACGTGCCTGGTTTCCCCGCTCGATGATGTCCTGAAGCAGGGTCGCCGCCTCGAAGCCGAGATCGAAGGCGGGCAGGGTGATCGCGGTGAGCGGCGGCCACACGATCGCGGCGAACGGAAGGTCGTCGAAGGACGCCACCGATACCCGCCCCGGCACGTCCACCTGTAGCTGGGCCAGGGCCCCGAGGGCACCGTAGGCCTGGACGTCAGAGGCCGCGACGATGGCGGTCACCCCCGCCTCGTCCCAGGCGGGCCAGCTGGCCAGCACCTTTGCCCGAGCCGCGCCGATCTCGATGTCCGAGTGCACGCGCAGAATCCGCACGTCCTTGCATTGTTTCCTGAGCTGGTCGGTGAGGTAGCGCCTGCGATCGGCGAAGGTGGCGGCCGGGCGGGGCGAGTCCAGGTACGCAACGGTCCGGTGCCCGAGGGTGACGAGATGGTCGGCGAGCTGCCCGGCGCCCGCCTGCAAGTCGAAGCACACGCTTGATGCGCCATCCGGGATTTTCGGGTCGTCCATGATCACGATAGGCAGCTGCGCCTCGAGCGCCTCCCGCGGCACCGTGATTGGGTAGTCGAGCAATACGCCGTCGACGTCGGTGCCGAAGACGTACTGCATGTCCGGCTCCTGGCTGCCGGATCCGCTGACCGCGAGCAGCAACTGCGTCTGACCGCCGAGTGCCTCTGCCACGCCGGCTGCGATGGCCGAGATGAACGGGTTGGTCATGTCCTGCGCCACCAGCGCCACGCACTGCCGTCGGCCGGTCGCCAGGCTGCGCGCGGCTTGGTTGACGACGTAGCCGAGCTCGTCAATCGCCTGCCGGACCCGGCGGACTGTACTCTCCGACACCCGCCCGGCCGCCTTGTCGTTGGCCACCAGCGACACCGTGGCCACGGAGACCCGGGCCCGGGCGGCGACGTCGGTCGCCTTGACCCGGACATGCCGGACCTCTTCGCTAGCCGCTGCCGGGCTCACCCGCGTTCCCTCCAGCCCAACCGTCTGCTAACACCGTGCGCTCACCCATTGTCCGGCCGGCGGTCACCACACCGCCAGCCCCGCAGGATTCAGTGCGGGAATGATATCGCTGCCGTAAGCGGCCAGGGTCTGATCCTTGCCGTCGTGCTGCAGATACACAGCGAACTGGTCGACACCGAGCTCGCGCAGCTCTTCGAGCCGCCCGATGTGCCACTCGGGTGGCCCGATGAGGCAGAAGCGGTCGACGATCTCATCCGGTACGAAGGCGGTGTGCGTGTTGCCCGCCTGCCCATGCTGGTTGTAGTCGTAGCCCTGTCGCCCGGCGATGTAGTCGGTCAGCGTCGGCGGCACCTGCCCGGCGGTCCCGTACCGGGTCACCAGGTCGGCGACGTGGTTGCCAACCATGCCGCCGAACCAGCGGCACTGCTCGCGCATGTGCGCGAGATCGGTCCCGACGTAGGCGGGAGCGGCCACGCAGATCTTGACCGAGGACGGGTCTCGCCCGGCGTCGGCCGCCGCCTTGCGCACCGAGGAGACCGTCCACCGCACGATGTCCGGGTCGGCCAGCTGCAGGATGAACCCGTCCCCGACCTCGCCCGCCAGGGCGAGCGCCTTCGGCCCGTAGCCCGCGACCCACACATCGAGCCGACTGCCGGAGGCCCACGGGATGCGGACGGTGGTGCCTGAGTGAGTCACGGCCCGGCCGTTGGCCAGCTCGCGGATGACGTGGACGCAGTCGCGTAGCGCGGCCAGGGTGGCCGGGCGCTCGGAGAGCACCCGCACGGCGGAGTCGCCGCGCCCGATCCCGCAGATGGTCCGGTTGCCGAACATCTCGTTCAGAGTGGCGAACACCGACGCGGTCACCGTCCAGTCCCGGGTACTGGGGTTGGTGACCATGGGACCGACGATGAGCTTGCGGGTCTGCGCCAGGATCTGGCTGTAGATGACGTAAGGCTCCTGCCAGAGCACATGCGAGTCGAAGGTCCAGGCGTAGCCGAACCCGTTCAGCTCCGCTTGGCGCGCGTACTCCACCACCTTGGCCGCAGGCGGGATGGTCTGCAGGACGACGCCGAATTCCATTCTTGGTACCTCCTGGACGGGCATTGGCTTGGTCAGCGCAGGTACGAGGACAGGCCGCGCGGGAGGTACTGACCATGGCCGGCCCGGCCGAGGAACCGCCCGGCGTCGATCACCCGCGTGCCCCGGGACAGCACGGTCCGCACCGCGCCGGCCGCCGGCATGCCCTCGTAGGCCGAGTAGTCCATGTTCATGTGGTGGGTGGCCGCTCCCAGGACGTCAATGCCGGCCGGGTCGTACAGCACGATGTCGGCGTCCGAGCCGGGGGCGATCACTCCCTTGCGCGGGTACAGTCCGAACATCCGGGCAGGCGTCGTCGAGCATGTCTCCACCCAGCGCGCCAGGGACAGCTGACCGTCCGCGACGCCCTGGTAGATCAGCTGCATGCGGTGCTCAACGCCGCCGATCCCGTTGGGGATCTTGGTGAAATCGCCGATCCCGAGTTCCTTCTGGTCTTTCATGCAGAACGGACAGTGGTCGGTCGAAACGACCGCCAGGTCGTCGGTGCGCAACCCACGCCACAGGTCGCGGGCGTGCGACTGGTGCTTACTGCGCAGCGGCGTCGAGCAGACCCACTTGGCCCCCTCAAAGCC
>JBEKEK010000025.1:0-80848 GCA_050013875.1 Trebonia sp.
AGCATCAGCTTGGTCAGCTCGTCGGTGATCCGCTCGACCGACACGATCGACAGCCGCGACGCCTGCTCCCGCATCGCCGCCTGCACCTCGGGGGCGACGGCGAACCCGAGCCGGGCGGCGAAGCGGGCCGCCCGCAGGATGCGCAGCGGGTCGTCGCCGAACGAGTCCTCCGGCCGCCCCGGCGTCCTGATCACCCGCTCGGCCAGCGCCGCGAGCCCGCCGAACGGGTCGACAAGCTCGAATGACGGCAGCCGGGCGGCCATCGCGTTGATGGTGAAGTCCCGCCGTTCCAGGTCCGCCACCAGCGATGTGCCGTACCGCACATCGGGCTTGCGCGACCGGGGCTGGTACGACTCGCTGCGGTAGGTGGTGATCTCGAAGATCGCGTCACGCTTGCGCAACCCGATCGTGCCGAACTCGATGCCCACCGTCCAGAACTTCTCCGCCCACGGCCGGATGATCTCGAGCACCTGCTCGGGGGTGGCGTCGGTGGTCAGGTCGATGTCCTGCAGCTGCTGCCCGGCGAGGAAGACGTCCCGCACGGGCCCGCCGACGAGCGCCAGCTCGTGGCCGGCCTGCGCGAACAGCCCGCCGAGCTCGACCACGGCCGGTGAGGTGTTGGCCTGCAGCAATGCCGCGGCGGCCCTACGCTGGTCGGCGCTCAAGGTAGCCTTCTGGGCGACGGAGGTTGAATCTGACACGGGCATTGAGGGTAGCTAGCCCATTCCTTTCCAGCGAACGGCAATAACATGCGATGCGTGCGCTCTGTCGTCCGTTCCTTGTCTGCTGTGCTCCTCGCGCTGTCCTGCGTGGTACTGGTCGCGGCGACCGGGCAGGCTTCGGTCCGGGGAATTCAACAGCCAGCAGTAGGAACGCACGCGGCTGACTCTCACTCGCTCACCATCTCCATCACCGGGGTGAGTCCCCAGTTCGCGGACTCGAAGACCACGACCGTCACGGTGAGCGGCACGCTAGCCAACCATACCGGCTCAGCCATATCCGGCCTGCAGGTGCAGCTGCTGTGGTACCCATCGGCGTTCGACACCCCGTCGGCGATGAATGTCTTCGCGGCTGGCGGTCCTGCCGTCCTGCCGTCCGGCCAGTTCAGCCTGGTGCCGGTGACGGGCAGCCCGTACCAGCTGCCCCATGTGCTGGCCAACGGCGCGACCGCGCGCTGGTCCGCTTCCTTCAACCTGCCCCAGTCTTTCCTGGCGTACGGCGACAGCCCCGGGCTCGGCGACTACCCGCTGGCCGCGCGGGCCAGCTCGGCCTCGTCAAGCTACGCCGCGGACAGCCAGACGTTCCTGCCCTACTGGCCGCCCAACGACGCGGCCACGCCGCTCAAGGTCGCGTGGATCTGGCCGCTGATCGACACGCCGCAGCAGGGCGTCTGCCAGCAGACGCTGTTCACCGATTCGCTGGCGGGCGATCTGGCCGCCAGCGGGCGGCTGTCCACGCTGGCCGACGCCGGCCTGCAGTGGGCGTCGCGCGACGACCTGACGTGGGCCATCGACCCGGCCCTGCTGTCCGACGCGACCGTGATGACGCAGCCGTATTTCACCGGCGGCAACTCCCAGTGCACCGACCGGAACCGGCTGGCGGCCGACCCAGCCGCCAAGAGCTGGCTGGCCAAGCTGGCGGGCACGGCAGGCGAGTCCGCCTTCCTCACCCCCTACGCCGACGTGGATGCCGCCGCGCTCAGCCACAACGGGCTCGACGCCGACCTGCACTCCGCCTACCAGGTAGGGAAAGAGGTGGCGGCCAAGGTACTGCCGGGCACGTTCGGCCCCAGTGCGGGCGGGACGACGCTGGCGGCCGCCTGGCCGGCCGGCGGCACCGCCGACGCCGGGGTGCTGACCAGCCTCGCCCGCGACGGCGGGATCGCCGCCGTGGTGCTGAACAGCAATGAGCTGCCCTCGTCGATGACGCTGGACAACACCACCTACGACACCGCGGTCGCCCGGACGAAAACCTCCACCGGGTCGAGCATGTCCGTACTGCGGGCCGACTCGGACATCACCAGCATCCTCGGCTCCGCCTCGGCCGGGTCATCGGCCGGCGCCCAGTTCGCGGTCGAGCAGGACTTCCTCGCGCAGACCGCGATGATCGTCGCCGAAGGGCCCAACACGCCGACCCGCTCCCTGGTGGTCGCCCCGCCCACCGACTGGGACCCGTCGCCCGCGGAGGCGGCGGATCTGCTCAGACTCACCAGTAAAGCGCCCTGGCTGCGCACGACCAGCCTGGGCACGCTGGCCGCCGGCACCGCCAAGCTGCCCGCCGAGCGGCTGCCGGCCAGGCGGGTGAGCGGGAACGAACTCCCGCCCGAGTACGTCGCCGGGCTCAAGTCCGTCGACGCGAGCTGGGCCATGTTCGAGGGCATCCTGTACCAGGCGCCCAAGTCCTACCTGGACTCGCTCGCCGCCGCGATGGCGGTGACCCAATCGTCCGCCTGGCGGGGCAGTGCGTCGCCGGGAGGCTCGCTGGCGATCGGCGAGCTCTCCTCCTACCTCCAGGATCAGCAGAACAAGGTCCTGCTCATCCCGGCCAAGAAGATACTGCTGGCCGGGGAGTCGGGCGACACCCTGGTGTCGGTGCAGAACGGCCTGAGCCTGCCGGACGGCCGGAACCTGGCGATCAGGGTCCGGGTGCGGGCGACGGAAGCGCCCGGCGGCACGCTGCAGGTCACCGGGCCAAGCACGCCGCTGGTGGTGAACTCGGGGATGACCGGCAGCGTCAAGCTGCACATCCACTCCGCGACCGCCGTCGGAACCACGACTATGCAGCTACAGTTGACGACAAGCAGTGGGTCACCGCTGACCTGGGCGGGTGCGTCGGAGCCGCTCAGCGTGGAGGTGACGCGGTTCGGCCGGATAGTCCTGGTGGTCATCTTCGGCGCGATCGGCGTGCTCGTGCTGGCGACGGTCGTCCGGTTGCGCCGCAAGCGGCGGGGCGTCGGCAGGCACGGCGGCGAACGCGGCGCGGGCACCGACGACGATGCCGGCAGCAAGTCGGAGAGCAGAGCGCACGCAGGAGGTGCCGGATGAGCAGGCCCACCCGGCCCCCCGGCCCGCCGTACCCCGATGAGCCCTACCCGGACGAGCCGTATCAGGATGAGCCATACCCCCGCGAGCCATATCCGGGCGGGGCGGTCCCGGGTGAACCGTATGCGGGTGAGCCCCACCCGGGCGAGTCACACGCGGGCGAGGCGTACCCCGGTGAGCACTATCCGGCCGGGCCGAATGCGGGTGAGCACTATCCAGCCGGGCCGTATGCGGGTGAGCACTATCCAGCCGGGCCGTATGCGGGTGAGCAGACCACAGCAGCAGGGACCACAACACCAGGGACCACAACACCAGGGACCACAACACCAGGGACCACAGCACCAGGGACCACAGCAGCCGCGGCCGCAGAGCCCATACGGCGGCGCGGTGCCGCCGCCCCCGGCAGCGCCGGGATTTACTCCGGCCCCGCCCCCGCCCATGGGCCCGCCGCCACCCCCTTATCAGCAAGCCCCGCACCAACAGGGATCGCACCAGCAAGCGGCGCACCAGGTGGCGCCGCCTCCATCAACGCCCCGGGGCGCGCAGCCACCCCTTCCGCCCCCAGCATCCCCGCCGCCCCGTGATGCACCGGCTCAGCCGGTGTTCACCCCGAAGTCGGGCGGGGGCCGGCACGGTGGCCGGCCGCGCCCGAGCTTCACGCCGCGGGAGGGGTACGCGCCGGCTGATGGCGGGCGGGTCGCCGCCTCCCCGCCGCCGACCGCGTTCTTCTCACCCGCGCCCGCCGGGTACCCGCAGGCGCCGGTACCGCAGGAGTTCGGCTACGAGCCGGCCGCGGCGCCGCGATTCACTCCCATCGAGCGCCTGGCGCAGCAGGTCGACCGCATCGCGGAGCAGGACGAGGACAACCGCACCAGGATCCTCGACCCGTCAGCAGAAGGCGCGCGGTCAACCGGACCGCAGCGGTCCGACAACACGTCGCCCAACCTGGCCAGGTCGAGCAAGGCGATGGCGCTGGGCACGCTCGCCTCCCGGGTGACCGGGTTCATGCGCACGCTGGTGCTGGTCGCGGCCCTGGGCGGCGCGGCCCTGGCCGACGCCTACAACAACTCCAACACGCTGCCGAACACCGTGTACTACCTCATGCTGGGCGGCATCTTCACGTCGGTCGTGGTCCCGCTGCTCGTCCGGGCGGCCAAGGAAGACCCGGACAGGGGCGCGGGGTACGCGGAGCGAATCTTCACCATCGGTGTGATCTCGCTGCTGGTGGTGACCGTGCTCGGCACGCTGCTTGCCGGGCCCCTCGTCGACCTGTACGCGGGGAACATCAACGGCAAGCCGGGGTCGCCGGGCGCCGCCGAGCACCACGTCATGGTGATCTTCGCCTACTTCTTCATCCCGCAGATCTTCTTCTACGGGATGGACGCGCTGCTCGGCGCCATCCTGAACACCAAGGGCCGGTTCGGCGCCAACATGTGGACGCCGGTCATCAACAACGTCGTCGTCATCATCGTCGGCGGGCTGTTCATCCTTGCCGAGGGGTTCAACCGCACGCCGCAGAACATCTCGTCGGGCGGCATCGACCTGCTCGCCGTCGGCACCACGCTCGGCATCGTGATCCAGTCGATCTGCCTGTTCCCGGTACTGCGCCGCGCCGGGTTCAGCATGCGGCTGCGCTGGGACCTGCGGCGGACAGAGATCCGCGAGATCGGCCGGATGGGCGGGTGGATGTTCGGCTACGTCGTCACCCAGTGGCTCGGCAACCTGGTCGTGCAGCGGGTCGCGAACGCCGCGGCGAACTCGGCCACGCAGGCGGCGGAGAATGCGGCCAAGGTGAAGGCCATCGCGGAGCATGTCCCGCTGACACATGTGCACGTGGTCATTCCCGATGTCGGGTACTCGGTTTACTCCTACGCCTGGCAGCTCTTCCAGCTCCCGTACGCGATCGTCGGGATCTCGGTGATCAGCGCGCTGCTCCCGCGGATGAGCGGGCATGCCAACGACCGGCGGTACTCGCTGGTCCGCGACGACTTCTCGAAGGGCGTGCGGATCGCGTCGGTCATCGTGGTGCCGGCCGCCGTGTTCCTCGCGGTGCTCGGCCCGTCGCTCTGCCAGTTCCTCTTCGCCTACGGGTCATTCTCGGCGAGGAGCGCGCAGTACACGGGCGAGGTGTTCGGCGTCTTCGCACTCGGCCTCGTGCCGTTCATGCTCACTCAGCTCCAGCTCCGGGTGTTCTACTCATTCCGCGAGAATAGGACCCCGGCGGTCATCGGCATGATGATGCTCATCGTCGGCGTGATCGGCGCTCTGATCGCGCTGCGGGCGCTGCCCGCCACCCGGACGGTGCTCGGGCTCGCGTTCGCTTACGATCTGGTCTCGCTGACGGGCGCGGTGATTGCCTGGCCACTGCTGCTGCGCCGGGTGGGCAGCCTGGACGGCTGGCGGATCACCAGGTCGCTCGTCAGGATGTTCCTGGCGACGCTGCCCGGGCTCTTGTTCGCCATCGTGGTCATCGTCGTCGTGGGGTCGGTGCTGCACCCCGGGCCCCTATATGGCCTGGTGATCATGGTGATCGGCGGCGGCGGCGCGCTGCTGCTCTACGCGGTCTGCTGCCGAATGCTCGGCATCGAAGAATTCCGCACCCTGATGCGGTCTGTCGGGGGCCGGTTCGGGTAGATGGCCGGAGGATGACTTTTTGCGGAACAGACATCAGAAACGGCCGGAGGCAGGGGAACACTTCGTGTTCGACCGTGAGACATTTGCAGGAGTCGCATATAACGGTAGGGCGGTCCTTCGTCTCCGGCCAGTCGCCGCCGGGGGCGGCCGGGGCTACCATGAGGAGGGCTCGCGGCGTCCGCTCCGACGCGAGCCGCGCGGTCATCGTTGACATCCAGGGGCTGGAAGGAGGCCGAGAGCCGGCCCCGCTCTTGGCGCTAAGCGTATGAGCACGTACACCTCTGAACCAGGCACCCGACTCGCCGGACGGTACCGGCTCGTGGACCAGGTGACCGCCGGAAACGGCTGGACCATGTGGAAGGCCATCGATGAGACGCTGGCGCGTCCCGTCGCCGTGCTGACCTTCGCCGCGGGCTTCCCCAGGGTTTCACAGGTGGTTACCGCCGCCCGGGCCGCCAGCAGGCTCACCGACCCGCGGATGGCGCAGGTCTTCGACGTTGAGGACGGCGGCGGCCAGGCCTACATCGTGTTCGAGTGGGTGGCCGGCGACACGCTGACCGACCTGCTCACCGACGGCCCGCTCGAGCCGGGCCGGGCGTGCTCCCTGATCTCAGAGGCGGCTCGGGCGCTGGCGGGCGCGCACGCCGTCGGCCAGGCGCACCTGCGGCTGACCCCGGATGCGCTGTGCTGGACGCGGTCAAGCGGTATCAAGATCACCGGGCTCGGCATCGACGCCGCGCTGGCCGGCGACGGCCTGACCGGACCGGCCGCGCACGACCCGGCCATCGCCGACACCATCGCGCTCGCCGGGCTGCTCTACGCGGCGCTGACCGGCTACTGGCCGGGCGAGGAGCCAACCCGGCTGCCCGCGGCCCCCGTCTCCGACGGGGCGGTCTGCACGCCCCGCCAGGTCTCAGCCGACGTCTCGTCCGCCATCGACAGCGTGATCGTCCGGGGACTGCTGCAGAGGACCACCCGGCAGGGCGGGCCGATCTTGTCCCCGGCCGAATTCGCGGATGCCATCGCCAGCGTCGCGCCACCGGTTCCGCTCCCCGAGCCCGCGCCCTCGGCGCCGTCGGGCTACTCCGGCCGGGGCGGCGACCGCGGCTACCGTGACTACCCGTCCAACGGCTACCCGGCCAACCCGAACGATCCCGACACCTGGCAGTCGCCCGGCCCGCAGGGGACTTCGCCCTACCCCGAGCGCAGGCAGTCCGCGCAGTTCCCGTCGTCAGGCGGCGGCTACCGGGGCGGCCAGTACGAGCCGGCCCCGTACCAGGGGCCCGAGCGCCGGGGAACGAGCCGGGCCCTGATGGCGGTGGTCGTCGTGCTCGTGCTCGTGGTGATCGCGGCGATCGTGTGGGCGGTCGGCTTCCGCCAGACTGCCAGCACGAACGCCGGCGGCAGCGGCGGCAGCGGCGGCGGCGGCGGCACTGGTGCCACGCACTCGAAGACCGGCCACTCGGCGACGGCGACGGCGGCGGTGCTCAAGCCGGCCGGCGTCACCACGTTCAACCCCCTCGGCAACCCGGCAGGCAACACCGAAGACCCGTCGACCGCGATCAATGCGATCGAAGACAACGGCTCTCCCTGGGCGACCTCCGATTACTTCGGCTCGCCGGCCTTCGCCGGCCTCAAGACCGGTACCGGGCTCCTGATCGACATGGGCAAAGAGGTCAATCTGAGCCAGGTCATGGTGCAGTTCGGCGCGGGCACCACCAAGGCCGAGATCTACCTCGGCAACTCGGGCCCGTCCCTCGCGACCTCGACCAACGCGCTGTCCAGTTTCCAGCTGGTCTCCGGCCTGGCGTCGGCCACCGGTAAGCACACCTTCCAGGCGAGCTCCGGCGCGACCGGCCGCTACGTGCTGATCTGGCTGACCAGCCTGCCGCCCGCCCTGAACCCGCCCGCATCCATCGTGGCGTCAGCCAAGGGGCAGAAGATCTACGAAGGGCTCATCTACGACGTCGTGGTGCGCGGGACCGCGGTCTCCGCGGCCCACTAGCGACGGGAAGAGACGGCTGCCGTGGCCCTGGACGGTGGCACCGACGCACCCGAGCCCGCTCCGCCGCGCCCCGGCCCGGGCAGCCGTGGCGCGGACGTACCCCCCGACGCGGAGCTGCTCAAGCTGCACCTGTCCGGGGACCAGCACGCCTTCGGCACGCTGTTCCTGCGGCACAAGGACCGGCTGTGGGCGGTCGCACTGCGCATCCTGTGCGACCCCGACGACGCCGCGGACGCGCTGCAGGACGCGATGATCTCGGCCTTCCGCCGGGCGGCTGACTTCCGGGGCGACTCCGCGATTACCACCTGGCTGCACCGGATCGTGGTCAATGCCTCGCTTGACCTGCTCCGCCGCAAGGCGTCGGCGCGGTCGGTGAGCTGGTCGGGCGACCCGGACGAACTCACCGGGCGGGAGGCGAGGGCCGAGGGCCCCGGCGCGGCCGCGGCGGGAGCCCGGGCGGGCCGCGCCGACGCCATCGATACCCGGCTCGACGTGGACGCGGCGCTGCGCGCCCTGCCGCCGCCCCAGCGGGCGGCGCTTGTGCTGGTCGACATGCTCGGCTACCCCGTCGCCGAGGCTGCCACGATCCTCGGTATCTCTGAGGGCACGGTAAAGAGCCGTTGCGCGCGGGGCCGGACACGACTAGTGCCCCACCTGTCACACCTGCGGGCCAATTATCCGGTGAAAGGGAACCAGCCGGTCGCGGACGGCGTCTCATCTGAACAGGGAGGAGGCGTATGAGCGGGCAGTGGCCCCCGGAATGGGAAGACTCGAACACCGGGCTGCCCGACGAGTGGGACATCGATGACGCCGGGTTTGACCAGGAATCGTCCGCGGTGGCCTCGTTCCTCGCGTCGGTGCCGAGCCCGGTACTGCCAGCCGCCTTCGAGGCGCGGATCAGCGCGGCCATCGCCGCCGAGGCGACCGCGCGCGCTGATGGCGCGGGTTCGGCGGGCGCTGGACCGGCCGGCCCGGGTGTCGCCACCGCCGGGCCGGATGACGCGGAGACCACCGGCCGTTCCTCATCGCCTGAAGTATCTTCCCCTGCCGCCACGGAGAGCGGCTCCGCGGCCTCGGCCAGGCACCGCCGCCGCCGCTCCTCCATCGCATCGCGCCGGACGGCCGCGGGATCCAGGCCGACGGGCTCGCGGCCGAACGGACGACGGCGCCGCCTCCGGATGCCGTCCGCCCAGGTCAGCGGCTCGCTGGTGATCCTGCTGTTCATTGCCGGGTTCGTGCTGCTGATTACCCAATTCGGCAGCGGCAGCAGCAGTTCCGGTTCGACGGGATTGGCCAGCGGGGCGTCGACGGCGTCATCCGCGGCATCGGCGGCGGCTCCGGCGTCCGGGACGTCCGGGACGTCCCAGGGCCGCTACACCGGGTCAAACTCGGAGCCAAGCATTTTCCGGGTGGGAGCGAACGTCCGAAGTCTGAAGTTCACGGTCAGCCAGAGCGGCACCAGCTACCACGCTTCGACGTTGGCCGGCCAGGTGCGGAATCAGCTGAATGCCCAGAACGGCGTGACGCCCGCCGCGTCTGCGCCCAATCCGACCTCGTCCGACGGCCAGGTGGAGTCCAGCGCGTCTTCCACCGCACCCGCCCCCGCGAACCCCACGCCGTCGCTCAGCCTCAAGGGGTGCGTATCGGCCCTCACCAAGGGTGTCACGCCCAGCCTGGTCGACCAGGCGACCTACGACGGGATCCCGGCCTACATCATCGCGGTGCCGAGCCGGGTGTGGGTCGTGAGACTCGGTTGCACGGCGGCCCACCCGCAGGAAATCACGTCGGTGTCGCTGCCGGGCTTATCCGGGAATCTCAGCGCCCTAGGATCGGTTGAGTGGTACGCAAGTCCTGAAGAAAGGCGCATGGAGTGACCGACGTACGCGACGTCATCATCATCGGTTCTGGGCCGGCCGGCTACACGGCGGCCATTTACGCGGCCAGGGCAAAGCTTACGCCTCTCGTGTTCGAGGGGTCGGTGACCGCCGGCGGCGCACTCATGCAGACGACCGACGTGGAGAACTTCCCCGGCTTCCCCGACGGGATCATGGGCCCGGACCTGATGGACCACCTGCGCAAGCAGGCGGAGCGGTTCGGCGCGGAGCTAGAGGCCGACGACGTCATCGAGGTCGACCTGACCGTCTCGCCCAAGGTCGTGAAGACCGAGTCCGGCACCTACCTGGCCAAGGCCGTGATCATCGCGACCGGGTCCAAGTACAAGAAGCTTGACGTTCCCGGTGAGCAGGAACTGTCCGGGCACGGCGTCTCCTGGTGCGCGACCTGTGACGGGTTCTTCTTCCGCGAGCAGGACATCGCGGTCATCGGCGGTGGTGACTCCGCGGTGGAGGAGGCGCTCTTCCTCACCCGGTTCGGCAAGTCGGTGACGATCGTGCACCGGCGGGACAAGCTGCGCGCCTCGAAGATCATGGCCGAGCGGGCCCACGCCAACCCGAAGATCCGGTTCCAGTGGGACAGCGAGCCGGTCGAGATGGTCGGCGAGGGCAAGCTGCGCGGACTGAAGGTCAGGCACGTCCGCAGCGGCGAGGAGACGATCCTCCCGGTCAGCGGCGCGTTCATCGCGATCGGCCACTCGCCCCGCAGCGAGCTGTTCGTCGGCCAGCTGCCCATCACCCATGAGGGCTACCTCGAGGTCAGAGGCCGGTCTACCCGGACCGCGATCGAGGGCGTCTTCGCCTGCGGCGACGTGGTTGACCACGTGTACCGGCAGGCCATCACCGCGGCAGGCAGCGGGTGCTCGGCAGCGATCGACGCCGAGCGCTGGCTCGCCGAGCAGGCCTGATCATCTTCCAGCGCAGCAGAGAACAGATTTTTACACGAAAGGTGTGATCACATGGGTACGACTAGGGCCGTCACCGACGCGACGTTCGAGACCGAGGTTCTCAAGAACAGCAAGCCGGTCATCGTCGACTACTGGGCGGAATGGTGTGGCCCGTGCCGCATGATCGCCCCGGTTCTCGAGGAGATCGCGAGCGAGTACAGCGAGAAGATCGACGTCGTCAAGCTGAACGTCGACGAGAACCCCGCTGTCGCGCAGAAGTACCAGATCCTCGCGATCCCGACGCTGAACGTGTTCCAGAACGGCGAGGTCGTGAAGCAGATCAAGGGCGCCAAGCCGAAGTCTGCTCTGCTTAAGGACCTGGCGGAGTTCATCTAACTCCAGCCAAGCAGTATCGCGGGACGCGAGTCGTGCTTCCCGCGCTTTCGGCCCCCGATTGAACCCGATCGGTGGCCGAACGCGCGGTGGCGCACGACTTCGCGTCCCGCTGCTCTTTCCAGTGGGGAAAAACCCGTGCGGCGTGGCCTGCGGCCTACTGCGCTCTGGGCTGACGCGAGCGCTTGCCGGCCGGTTGAACTGCTCGTTCTCTGGGCTGACGTCGGCGTTCACGGGTCGGCCGGACCCGCCCCTGCGCCAATATCTCCCTTTCGTATCGAATTCTTGTGCTATGGATTGCGGCTGTGGTTGACTTGGCGCATGGAGAACTCGCGGTTTCTTGAGTGTTTGGCGGCGGATTACTCGCGGATCCGGGAGATCGTGCCTGGGCATCTTGAGGGTTCGGTGCCTAGTTGTCCTGACTGGACGGTTGGCGATCTTGTGCAGCATGTGGGGGCCGTTTACCTGCATAAGAGCACGACGATGCGGGAGGGGAAGCAGCCTGAGGAGTGGCCGCCGCCTTGGCTGAACGATGAGGATCCGGTCGTCCTGCTCGATCGTGCCTATGCCGAGTTGGTCGCCGAGTTCGGCCGCCGGAAGCCGGAGGACGTCTCGGAGACCTGGTACGGGCCCGACCAGACGGTTGGGTTCTGGATCCGGCGGATGGCGCAGGAGACGGTTGTCCACCGGATCGACGCCGAGCTCGGCGTTGGGGTGGCGGTGGCCCCGGTTCCTGACGATCTCGCAATCGACGGAGTGGATGAACTGCTGAAGGTGTTCGTTTCCTACAGCGTGAGCGAATGGGGTGAGTACTTCACCTCGGCGCTGGCCGATTCGCCCGGCCGCTCCTACGCGATCAACACCGATGGCGTGTCCTGG
The DNA here is from genome assembly GCA_050013875.1 of Trebonia sp. Lineage (GTDB taxonomy): Bacteria > Actinomycetota > Actinomycetes > Streptosporangiales > Streptosporangiaceae > Trebonia. The sequence goes on from JBEKEK010000025.1 coordinate 11,732, forward strand.
TTGGTCGGGACGTCCCCCGGTCGCTTTAGCCTCGGGGGCGGCCCGGGCATGACCGTGCCCGAATACGCCAAGACCGACGTGACGATCAGCGGGGCTCCCGACGCGCTGCTCCGGTGGGTGTGGAATCGGGAGACGCCGGCTGAGCCGTCCGGTGTCACCATCAAGGGGGACCCGGATGCGCTCACCGAGTTCCGGCGTTGCGTGGTTATCGCGACTCAGTGATTACGCGGGGCGGGGGCGTTGGGCGTGGCGCACACCTGAGGCACCACGCCCCGCCGATTGCCTTGCGCTCAGCCGCTCACGGCGGCTGGGCTTGGGCGCAGCAGGACGCGCTCGGGGCTCATCGAGCCAAGCAGCCGCTCCAGAGCGACCTCGACATCCTCGCGCCAGGTCAGGGCGGTCCGCAGCTCCATCCGCAGCCTCGGGTTCCGGTGGTGCGGGCGGACCGTCTTGAAGCCGACCGCGAGCAGGTAATCCACTGGCAGCATGCAGGCGGGCGCCGTCCACTGCTTGTCACCGAAGGCCTCGATCGCGCGGACACCTCGCCGGGTGAGGTCCTTGGCCATGCCCTGAATGAGCATCCGGCCCAGACCTCCGCCGGAAAACTCGCTCATCACCCGGGCCGTCATCAGCAGCACCGCGTCCGCGCTTACCGGGCTGGTCGGAAAGGCGACCGAACGTGGTACGTATTGCGGCGGCGCGAAAAGGACATACGCGGCCGGAACTCCGTCGACGTAGAGGATTTTTCCGCAGCTGCCCCATTCGAGCAGAACCGAGGAGATCCAGGATTCCTTTTCCAGTGCCGGGTCATTGGCGTCGGCCCGGTCCTTGCTCACCGGATCCAGTTCCCAGAAGACGCAGGAACGGCAACTCGGCGGAAGATCGCCGAGATTATCCAGCGTGATGTTGACAAGTCGGCGTGACATCCCGTTCTGTTCCCCGATCAGGTCAGCGTGAAGTAGCCACTATTTTGGCATGGTACCCCGCTCACGGCAGGGAATGCTGTGACCAGTGATCTTTAGTTGGTTCTTTGGAGGACCCCGATGACCGGGCTGGCAGCACGGAAGAGTTTCGGCAGCGACAACCACGCGGGTACGCACCCGGATGTGATGCGGGCCATCGTCGAGGCCAACAGCGGGGACGCGGTGGCCTACGGGGCGGACCGGTGGACCGAGCGCGCCGTTGGCGAGCTCAAGCGGCTCACCGGGGCGGAGGGCGAGGTGTTCCTGGTCCTCAACGGCAGCGGGGCGAATGTGCTCGGGCTCGGCCTCCTGCTCGGCCGGCACGAGGCGGTCATCTGCGCCGAGACCGCGCACATCAATACCGACGAGTGCGGCGGGGCCGAGCGGATACTCGGCACCAAGCTGCTGACCGTTCCCGCGCCCGGCGGCAAGCTCACCCCTGACCTGATCGCCCGCCGTCTCTCCGGCCGTGGCGACGAGCACTTCGCCCAGCCGGGGGTGGTCGCCGTCACCCAGTCCACCGAGCTTGGCACCTGCTATTCCCTGACCGAGCTACGCGCGATCAAGCAGTTCTGCGCGGCTAACCGGTTGCGCGTCTACCTGGACGGTGCGCGGCTCGCCAACGCAGCGGCGCACCTCGGTTGCTCCGCGGCCGAGATCGCCTCGTGTGCTGATGTGCTCAGCTTCGGTGGCACCAAGAACGGCGCCATGGGTGTCGAGGCGGTCATCGTGATGAGCCCGGCCGATGCGGTGAACGCACCGTACCTTCGCAAGCAGCACATGCAGCTCTCGTCCAAGATGCGTTTCCTGGCCGCACAGTTCAACGCGCTGCTGACCGATGGCCTCTGGCTGCGGAACGCGGCACACGCCAACGCGATGGCCACCCGGCTCGCCACCGGGCTCGCACAGATCCCCGGTGTAGAGGTGGAGTACCCGGTGGAAGCGGATGCGGTGTTCGCGCGTCTCAACCCGGAGCATGTCGCGGCGTTGCAGCGGGAGTGGACCTTCTATCTGTGGGACCAACCCACGTCGACCGTCCGATGGATGACGGCCTTCGACACCGAGGAGAGCGACGTCGACGCTTTCCTGGCCGACATCGCCGCCGTAACCCGAGCCGTCTCGGTCTAGTCCCCTTTCGCGCTCGGGCGCCTCGCTCTGGCGCCCGGGGCGATTTGGTTTCACGTGAAACATTTGGGTGGGCACGTCCGGACGGCCTCCGCTCACGCTCGCCGTTTCACGTGAAACCAGGCACAGCGAAGCCGCTCACTCGGCCGGCCTTTCGCGTTACATTGAACAGACGGCCACGGCTCGACAACCGGGTACCCTCGGCTAGCCTGGTGCGGTCTTCGGCTCGACGGGCACGTAATCAGGAGAAATAGTGGCGCAGCAACGGCGGGGTCTCGGCAAGGGCCTCGGAGCACTAATCCCGGAAGCTTCGCGCACGGACCAGGGTGCCGTGGGGTCGGTCGGCATTGCTCAGGGCACGGCCGAGGGCAACCTCTCCGACCGGCCGTTCACCCTCGCCGGCGCCCGCGCTGCGGCCGACACCGGCAGCGAACTGCGCCAGGTCGAGGGCGCGTATTTCGAGGAAGTGGCGCTCAACGCGATCACGCCGAACCCCCGCCAGCCGCGACGGGCGTTCGACGAGGAAGCACTCGACGAACTGGCGGCCTCGATCACCGAGGTCGGGCTCCTGCAGCCGGTCGTCGTCCGGAAGCTCGGCCCGGGCAAATACGAACTCGTCATGGGCGAGCGCCGGATGCGCGCATCGCAGCGAGCCGGGCTTGAGTACATCCCGGCCATCGTCCGCGAGACGCAAGACAACGACATGCTCCGTGACGCGCTCATGGAGAACCTGCACCGCCAGCAGCTCGACCCCCTGGAGGAAGCGGCGGCGTACCGGCAGCTGCTCGACGACTTCGGCGCGACGCACGAAGAACTCGCACAGCGGATCGGGCGGTCCCGGCCGCATATCAGCAACACCCTCCGACTGCTGAACCTCCCGCCCGCGGTGCAGCGGAAGCTCGCGGCCGGCGTCATCAGCGCGGGCCACGCCCGGACGCTGCTCTCCCTCGACGATCCGCTGGCACAGGAGCGCCTCGCGGAGCGGATCGTCGCCGAGGGCCTTTCGGTGCGGAACGTCGAGGAGATCGTGCTCCTCAGGGACGACCAGCCGGGCAAGTCGGCTCCGCAGCGGCGGGTGACGGCTAGGCCGGTCGCGCCTGCGCTGCGGACTCTGTCTGATCGGCTGTCTGATCTGTTCGAGACTAAGGTCAAGGTCGAGATGGGGCAGAAGAAGGGCAAGATCGTGGTGGAGTTCGCGACCATCGACGATCTTGAGCGGATCGTCAAGGCGATGTCGCCGGACGCGCCTGAGGCGTAGAGGTTGTTTTACTTCTCCTAGAGGTTGTTTTACTTCTCCGGTAGTAGCGTTACGTCGATGAAGTACGCTCCCGCGCTGGCGGCGGTCGGGCCGGTCAGGCCGGAAGCGGTGGCGAACGTGAGGCCGGCGCCCGCTGGCCCAGTCGGCCCAGTCGGCCCGGCAGGCCATGGCGAAGGCTCAAGCTTCGCAACTGAGCTTCTGCGTGCCACCCGGCAGCTCCGCCGCGTCGCCGCCGGCGGTCAGGCAGGCACGGACGATGTAGCCATCGGCGGTGCTTCTGAGGGTCGGGAATAGCGCTCCGCGGGCCCGCCCCGAAGACGATGTTTCCGGTACAGGCCGGCTGTAGCGCCGGCCCAGCGAACCCCAGAACCAGCCACAGACACCCCGCCCCCAGGCCCGCGTCAGCCCCAAAATCCGAGTCCCAACCCCGCTCCCAGTTGTGTAGGAGCCCCTCAGATTTTCGCCCCAGACCCACGGCACCCAACCACACCACCGGACAAGGAATCTGGAGCGGCTCAGGAAATTCTCCGCCGGCCTTCCGAAGGAGCGCCGGCGGAAATTTCCCTGGCCGCGCAAGACCGCCGTCAACGGCTTTGGACTTTAGATTTTGACTTCGATTTTAGGTATCAACAAGCAGATACTCAAGAACTCACAGCCCGATACGCAAGCTCCCGAGCAGCCTCGGCGTAAGCAACAGCCCCAGACGAAGACGGGTCGTAGGTAATAACCGACTGTCCGTAGCTAGGCGCCTCGGACACCCGCACCGACCGCGGAATGATCGTGTGCAGCACCACGTCGCTGAAGTGGCTGCGCACATCGTCGGCTACCTGCGTAGCGAGCCGGGTCCGCCCGTCGTACATCGTCAGCAGAATCGTGGAGATCCGCAGCTTGGCGTTCAGGTGCCCGCGGACCAGCTCGACCGTCCGCAGCAACTGCTCGAGACCCTCGAGCGCGTAGTACTCGCACTGGATCGGGATGAGCACTTCCTCCGCCGCCACCAGTGCGTTGACCGTCAGCAGGCCAAGCGACGGCGGGCAGTCGATGAGCACGTAGTCCAGGTTTGACGTGTCCAGCTGTTCGATCGCCCGGGACAGCCGCCCTTCCCGCGCGACCATCGATACCAGCTCGATCTCGGCGCCGGCCAGGTCGATGGTGGCGGGGGCGCAGAACAGGCCGGGCATGTCCGGGACGGGGGCGATGATCTCGCCCAGCGGGCGCTCCTCGACCAGCGAGTTATACACAGACTCGCGTCCGACGTGGTGATCGACGTCCAAAGCGGTGGACGCGTTTCCCTGTGGGTCCAGGTCGATCACGAGCACCCGGATCCCGTGCTGGGACAGGCTGGCGGCCAGGTTGACGGCGGTGGTGGTCTTGCCGACGCCGCCCTTCTGGTTGGCCACGGTCATGATCCGGCAGCGCTTCGGACGCGGCCACGCCTCCCGGTTGGAACCGCCCCGTACTCCGACGGCGGCCTCGGCGGCGCGGCCGATGGGTGTGTCCCCGTCGCCGGCGCTAAGCGGTGCGTCCGGGACCACGACTTGTGAGTCCGGCGCGGGGGATGGTCCAGCCGAGGGGGATTGCGGCATCTGCTCTCCTTCACTTCCGTAGGCGCTGTCCACAGCGCCGACGGCCACCACAGCAGCGGCGGTTCCACGTGAAACCGCTGCCCGCAGCGCGTTCCGCACCCGGTCAGAACCAGGAACGTGCAGATCCTCATGACCGTTCACCGACATAACTTCCGCGCCCCGATCGATCGAGACTTGCTCAGGGGATGGTGGAGAAGAAAGCTCAAGCCGCTCCTGGGGCCACCCGAGCCCGGGCACGCCTGACGCCACGACCATTCCCCCGTCAGGCCACCCCACGCCGACTGCGCTGAGCACCTGTACGCTCCTCTCGGCCGTGTCCTCCCATGACGACACGGACAATCGTTGTCGCAGATACGACCCTACCGTGACCGGCTTGCAGAACCTCCGCACTCGCAACGCCAAGTCGGGCGAGAACCGGCCCGGCCGCCGTCAGTTCCTCCGCCGCGGACTGTCCCTTGATCGCGAGCAGCTCGCCGCCCGGATTCAGCAGCCGGGCGGCCCAGCCGACCAGCTTCTCAAGCGACGCCACCGCCCGGGCCGTGGCCACGTCCGCCCTAATCCCCGCGGCCGCCTTCTCCTCTGCCCGCGCCCGGATCACGGTAACGTTCGGCAGGTCGAGTTCGCGGACGCACTCTTCGAGGAAGACCGACCGGCGCAGCAACGGCTCAAGCAGTACGACGTGCAGCGCGGGCCGCAGCAGCGCCAGCACGATGCCGGGCAGTCCCGCACCGGAGCCGATGTCGACGAGCTCGCCCTGCTCCGGGAGGAAGTCGGCGACGAGTGCGCAGTTCACCAGGTGCCGGTCCCAGAGGCGCGCGGTCTCCCGCGGGCCGATGATCCCGCGGGTCACTCCGTCGGTGGCAAGCAGTTGCGCGTAACGCTCGGCCTTGGCCAGCGTCTCCCCGAACTCCGCGACCGCCTCGGCCGTGGGATCAGGGAGAACATCCTGGTCAGCGACGTCTTTCGGCGCAGGCGCGGGTTGGGAGGCTGATTTCCAGCATGGGAGGCTCCCGCCCCCCATTCCCCCTGGAATGCCCGCGGTCACCGCGCTCCTCTCAGCCAGCGGGGAAGACCACCACGCGCCGATTCGGCTCTTCGCCCTCCGACTCGCTCCGGAGCCCGGCGACCGCTACCGCATCGTGGATGATCTTCCGCTCGAACGGGGACATCGCACGCAGCTTCTTCGGCTCCCCGGTCCGCGTGACCTCCTCCGCGACCGAGCGGCCGAGGTCGGCGAGCTCGGCCCGGCGGCGCACCCGGAAGCCGCCGACATCGAGCATCAGCCGCGCTCGGGTACCGGTCTTCCTGTGCACCGCGAGCCGGGTCAGCTCCTGCAGCGCCTCAAGCACTTCGCCGTCGTCGCCGACGAGCTCGTCGAGCGTCGCGCCGACGACAGAAACGACCGCGCGGTCGCCCTCGACGTCCATGTCGATGTCACCGTCGAGGTCGGCGATGTCGAGGAGCCCCTCGATGTAGTCAGCCGCGATGTCGCCCTCTTCTTCGAGCGAGCTCAGATCGTCCTCTTCGCCTTCTTCGGCGTCGTCCTCGTCTTCGTCATCTTCATCGTCGCCGTCAGCCTCGTCCGCGAGCTCGTCGTCTTCGTCCTCGTCGTCCGCCTCGAGGTCGTCCGCCTCGTCGGCCAGATCGTCGTCGGTCTCGTCGACGTCCAGGTCGTCTTCCTCGCTGAGAAGGTCGCTGCCATTGATCACGCTGTCAAGCTCCTGATCTTCCGGACCCGCGGCAGGCGCCACCGCATCCTCACGACCTACCACCGTGTCGACCCCCTCAACACCGGAACCATCACCCACAGTCGCTCACCTCTTGCCCGCATTACCCGGATTACCGGAACGCTTACTCCGCGCCTGCCGGACCGGCTGCTGCCGGACGATCTTGGTCTCTTGCACCACGGGCGCCTCCTCCGGCTCGGCCTTCTTCTTGCCGAACCCGAGCAGTCCACGCCCGCCGCCCCCTGCCTCCGAGGAGCTGACCGTGCCGTCGTTCACTACCCGCTTGGCAGCGGTCCCGTTGGCAGCGGTCCCGTTGGCGGCCGACCTGGCCGTCGGTGCCTTCGCCGTCGAAACCTTGGCCGCGGCCGTTCCGGCCGCGGCTGGCTTGGCCCCGTCGGTGCCCGGCTTGCTCGCCGTTCCCGGCTTGCTCGCCGTTCCCGGCTTGCTCGCCGACTTGGCCGTCCCGTTGCTCTTGGCGGCGTTGACGCTCCCCTTGACCACCGTGCTCTTAACGACGGGCCGGTTACTCCCGGATGCCGCTCCCGCCGCAGACGCACCAACCGTAGCGCTCCCGACGATAGGAAGGTTGCGGAACAGGATGTGCTGCTGCCCCAGTGTCCACACGTTGGTGGTCACCCAGTAGATAACGAGGCCGTACTGCCAGTACAGACCGGTCAGCGCGAAGAACGGCGCGATGTACATCATGTTCTTCGACATGCTCTGCGCCATCGCGGCACCGGGCTGGTCCGGGTCGGGCACCTGCTGGTTCATCATGCCGCGCTTGGCGCTCTGCCGCATGGTAAGGAACGTGGTGCAGGCGCTGATCGCCACCGACAGCAGGATCACGGCCCGCACGGTCCACGACTCGCCTGTGGGAGCCCACAGGAACTTGTCGGAGAGCAGGACGCCGAACACGTGAGCCGTTTGCGCGCTATGGACGGTTGCGACCGACAGCCCGTACTTAGGCGTCGTCCCAGGCACCCAGTCAGAGATGGCCTTCAGCACGTTGAACAGGGACCAGAAGACCGGCAGCTGGGCGACGAGCGGCAAACACCCGCCGAGCGGGTTGATGCCGTTCTCCTTGTAGAACTTCATCGTCTCTTCGTTGAGACGGGTCTTGTCGTTCTTGTACTTCTTGCGGATCTCCTGCAGCGCCGGCATGTGCGACTGCATCTTGCGCTGCGATCGCACCTGCTTGACGAAGAGCGGCACCATGATGAGCCGCATCAGCATCACCAGGAGGACGATGGACAGGCCCCAGGACCAGCCGCTGGCCGCGCCGAATGGCACGGCGAGCGCATCATGGATGCGGCTAATCACCCATGCCACCGCTTCGAACAGCGGGTTGAGGATGCTCACTGGGTAACTCCTTGGGGCCGGGGAGGCACGGGATCGTATCCGCCAGGGTTAAAGGGATGGCAACGGGCAAGCCGACGCACCGTCAGCCACAGCCCCCGCGCCGCGCCATGGCGCTGTAGCGCCTCAAGCGCGTACTCGCTGCAGGAAGGGGCGAACCGGCAAACCGGAGGAATCGCCGGGCTGATGAACCGGCGGTAGCCGATCACGGGCACGATGAGAATCCGTGCCGCCAACGTCGGCACGACCTCCTCTACCGAACTCAAATCCGATGCGCTCATTCCTGGCGCAGCGCCCCAACCTGCCGCCGCAGCAGTCGTCCGAGAACCAGGTCAAGATCGGCGGCCAGATCTGCCTGGCGTGCGCCAGCGGCGGCCGGATGCGCCCGCAACACGAGGAGGCAACCCCCCGGGAGCCAGGCGACCCGCCTGCGCATTAGTTCCCGGAGCCGTCGCTTTACCCGGTTGCGAACCACGGCCGAGCCAACCGCACGGCTAACAACAAAGCCTACCTTCGGCCCCGCATCAGTTGGTACTGCACCCGCGGGCAGCAGCAGAGCCCCGGCAACCACGGCGCTGCCCGCCCGGCGACCCGAGCGGAGCGTACGCCGGAACTCTTCCGGGCTTCTCATCCGCGTCTGCTGCGGCAGCACCACACCTCCTGCGCAGCCAAGGCTGCCCGCCACGGGGCCGGCAGGCCCCTCAGTGGCCGAGTCAGGCCGAAAGCCGCTCGCGGCCCTTCTGGCGTCGCGCGGCGAGCACGGCGCGGCCGGCCCGGGTACGCATCCGCAGGCGGAAGCCGTGGACCTTCGCCCGCCGACGGTTGTTCGGCTGGAACGTGCGCTTGCTCACTGGAGCTCCAGTAGGTTCAGAGACTGTTACGGGTCAGGCCAGATCATGTCGGGTGCCACGCGGCCGGACTCAGGTAGATACACCGGTACAGGCGCCCGCCGCGGCCGTGACATGGCTCAGCCTGTTAACGGTAAAGGGGATCCGGGTCTAGGTCAAACCAGCGGCGGTCACCCCGCCGGTCGCCAGCTCTTTCCTCCCGGGCTACATCGTGGAACACTGCGATTTCCACAGCACATCCGGCGCCGGCCACCTAGGCTGTGGAAAATCAGCGTCCGCAGGCCCACTCGGGGGTGCAAGCAACCGCCACGGGGCCGGGAAACCGCGGTTCAGCGCACGTACACACCTTGTGGACGGACCTGTGGACAACGAGTTGCGGTCTGTGATTGAAGTCTCCGCGCTCGGGCAGTGCGGCGACGCGAGGGGAGCGCATCGGTGAGCGAATTGGATCTGGCGCAGGTTTGGGCACGATCCCTTAAGGGGCTCGCCGAGATGCACGTCGGGCCGAGCCAGCTCGCCTGGCTCAAGCCGGAGCTGACCCGCCCGCTCGGCCTGGTCGAGAACACCGTGCTGATCGCCACCCCCAACGCCTTCGTCAAGGAGCAGCTGGAAACCCGGCTCCGGCCGCTGGTCATCCACGCGCTCTCCCGGGAACTCGGCCGGCCGATCCAGCTCGCCGTCACGGTGGACCCGAGGCCGACGTCCGCGCAGGAACCGCCGCCCGGGCCGCCGAGCTCGCCGCTGTCGGTGATGGATTCCCCCGGCGGCCAGCTCACGGGAATGCCGCAGATGCCTGCCCACCCCGGCATGTCGCAGGACTCACCACAGCAGCAACCACAGCCGCAGATGCAGCAGCCGGAGCAGTATCCCTACCAGTCCACCGGGTGGCCCTCCCAGGCATCCCACGAGGCCCAGGGAGACCAGTCCGCCTGGGGCGCCGGAGCCCCCCAGGCGGGAGAATGGGGATCGGCCGCGCCCCACGCGGGAGACCAACAAGGAGACCAGGGGGCCCCCCAGGCGGGGGAATGGGGAGCGGGAGCGCCCCAGGCCCCAGAGTGGGGGGCCGGAGCCCCGCATGCGGGAGAGTGGGGGGCGGGAGCCCCGCACCCCGGGGACTGGGGCGCCGGAGCCGCTTCTCCGCAGCAGCACGCGCCGTCCGGCGGCGCTGACCTGTCCCAGCAAGATCAGCAGCCGGGGCAGCCCGACCATTACCAGCAGGCAGCACAGCCCGACCGCTATCAGCAGGCGGGACAGCGTGACCACTCGGAGCAGAACGGGCAGAACCAGCACGGACAGCACCAGCTTGGTCAGCTTGGTCAGCACGGCCAGCACGGCCGGCCTCAGGAGCAGCCGCTGCGCCCGGCGTCCGCCCGCCTGAACTCGAAGTACACCTTCGAGACGTTCGTCATCGGCAGCAGCAACCGGTTCGCGCACGCCGCCGCCGTCGCGGTCGCCGAGGCCCCCGCCAAGGCCTACAACCCGCTGTTCATCTACGGCGACTCGGGCCTGGGCAAGACCCACCTGCTGCACGCGATCGGGCATTACGCCCAGACGCTCTACAACGGCATCAAGGTGCGCTATGTGAGCTCCGAGGAGTTCACCAACGACTTCATCAACATGATCCGCGATGGCAAGCAGGACGGGTTCCGCCGAAGGTACCGCGATGTCGACGTCCTGCTGGTGGACGACATCCAGTTCCTGGAGAACAAGGAAGGAACCCAGGAGGAGTTTTTCCACACCTTCAACACACTGCACAACGCCAGCAAGCAGATCGTCATCTCCTCCGACCGGGCACCCAAGCGCCTGGTCACCCTGGAGGACCGGCTGCGCAGCCGGTTCGAGTGGGGGCTGCTGACCGACGTCCAGCCGCCTGAACTCGAGACCAGGATCGCGATCCTTTCCAAGAAGGCACGTCAGGAAGGTCTACTTGCCCCGCCCGACGTGCTCGAGTACATCGCCAGCCGGATCTCCACCAACATCCGCGAGCTCGAGGGCGCGCTTATCCGCGTCACCGCCTTCGCCAGCCTCAACCGGCAGAGCGTGGACGTCAGCCTGGCCGAGATCGTGCTCAAGGATCTCATCCCGGAGACCCAGGGCAGCGGCCCGCAGATCACCGCGGCGACGATCATGGGGCAGACCGCCGCCTACTTCGGGCTGACGATCGAGGATCTGTGCGGCACCAGCCGGTCCCGGGTACTGGTGACCGCCAGGCACATCGCGATGTACCTGTGCCGCGAGCTGACCGACATGTCGCTGCCCAAGATCGGCCAGCAGTTCGGCGGCCGGGACCACACCACGGTGATCAACGCCGACCGCAAGATCCGCTCGCTGATGGCCGAACGGCGCTCGATCTACACGCAGGTCACCGAGCTCACCAACCGCATCAAGCAGCAGGCACGGGCGAGCTGATGACGTCGCCGCAAGCCACGTTGACCGGGCGGCCGACCGGTGTAGCGAGCCCGCAAAATGTTTCCGAGATCAACCCACAGGTTACCCACATGAGTTATCCAGATCTGTGGACAAGCCTTGTGGATAACCTTGTGGACCGGCAGGGGATAACCGGGGGACAACTGGTGGACAACTGGGGGAAACCTAGGGGCCATCCACATCACTGGTCCGGGCATCCACATTGGGCGCACAGCCCGTGTGCACAAAAAATGGGCCGGGAACTGGGAAAACAACGTTCTCCCCAGAATCCACAGCCCCTATGACTATGACTTTCTTAAAACTAAATAGGTCCCAAAAACAAGTAGGTGCGCGGCCCGGCTGGGGAAAACCCCGTCCGGTCCGTGCCCTGACAACAGCCAAATACCCCGCTAACGGGGAACCGCAAACATCGCCGACCCCGGCAGGAGGCATCCCATGAAGCTTCAGGTTGAGCGTGACCAACTCGCAGAGGCCGTCGCATGGACCGCCCGCGCGCTTCCTGCGCGCCCGACGGCCCCGGTGCTGGCCGGCATGCGGCTGCAGGCAGGCAACGAGCTGACCCTGTCGACCTTCGACTACGAGGTCTCGGCCCAGTCGACGATCCCGGTGCAGGCCGACGAGCCGGGCACCGTGCTCGTCTCGGGCAGGCTGCTGGCCGAGATCGTGCGCTCGCTGCCCGCCCGGCCGGTCGACCTGACCACCGACGGCACCAGGACGACTCTCAAGTGCGGCAGCGCCACGTTCACCCTGATGCTGCTGCCGACCGATGAGTACCCGACGCTGCCGGGCATGCCCGAGGTCACCGGGACCATCGGCGCCGACACCTTCGCCTCCGCGATCAGCCAGGTGGCCATCGCCGCGGGCCGCGACGACACGCTGCCCGCGCTGACCGGCATCCGGATGGAGATCAACGACGACCTGCTGACGCTGGTCGCCACCGACCGCTACCGGCTGGCGGTCCGCGAACTCCGCTGGACCCCGGTCACGCCCGGGCTCAACACGGCCGTCCTGGTCCCCGCGCGAGTGCTCGGCGACACCGCGCGCGCCCTCACCAGCGGGGCCGAGGTCGCGGTGGCGCTGGCCACCGGCGACGGCGGATCCGGCGACGGCATCATCGGTTTCGAGGGCAGCGGCCGCCGGACCACCACCCGGCTGCTCTCCGGCGAGTACCCGCGGTACCAGACGCTGCTGCCGAACGAGTTCTCCTCGGTCGCCGAGCTGCCCGCCGCGCCGTTCGCCGACGCGGTCAAGCGCGTCGCCCTGGTCGCCGAGCGGAACACCCCGGTCCGGCTCACCTTCGCCGCCAGCGAGGTCCTGCTCGAGGCGGGCACCGGCGACGAGGCCCAGGCGAGCGAGGCGATCCAGGCATCCTACGACGGCGAGGAGATGCAGATCGCGTTCAACCCGCAGTACCTGCTCGACGGCATCGGCGCGGTCGATTCCGACACCGTCCGGATCTCCTTCACCACGCCCACCAGGCCCGCGGTGATCACCGGCAAGGGCGAGGCAGTGCCCGACTACCGCTACGTCATCATGCCCATCCGCTCAGCGGGCTGATCTGCGAACGGGCTAGCGGCGGCCTAGTGTCGGGGTTAGCCGATACGCTCAGAAGCGTGCACTTGACCCGCCTTGCGCTGACGGACTTCCGCTCTTACGCGGCCGTCGACGTTCCGCTCGCGCCGGGTGTCACGATCTTCAGCGGGCCGAACGGCGAGGGCAAGACCAACCTGGTCGAGGCGGTCGGCTACGTGGCCACGCTCACCAGCCACCGGTCCGGCCAGGACACGCCGCTGATCCGGGCGGGTGCTGAGCAGGCGATCATCCGGGCGGCGATCTCCACCACCCCAAGCGACGCGCTGGTGGAGATCGAGCTGAACGCGGGGCGCGCTAACCGGGTACGGCTCAACCGGACCCCGCTGACCCGGCCGCGCGACGTCCTCGGGGTGCTCCGCACGGTGCTGTTCGCGCCCGAGGACCTCGCGCTGGTCAAGGGGGACCCCGGCGAGCGCCGACGGTTCCTTGACGACCTGCTGGTGGCGATGGCGCCCCGGTACGCCGCGGTCCGCGCCGATTACGAGCGAGTGCTCAAGCAGCGCACCGCCCTGCTCAAGTCGGCCGGGCCGAAGGGCGGCCTCGGCCGGGCGAAGGGTGTACAGCAGTCCAGGGAGGCGGTGACCGCCACCCTCGACGTCTGGGACGCGCACCTCGCCAGGACCGGCGCCGAGCTGCTGGTCGCGCGCGAGCACCTCGTCCAGGCGCTCCGCCCGCACGTGGAGCGCGCCTACCTGGCAGTGGCAGGCGACGGCCGCGGCCCGGCCGAGATCGCCTACCGGCGCTCGTTTGAGTCACCAGAGGATGCTGGTGCGCCCGTGGGTGTTAATCGCGGTGCACGCGTGAGCATCACCGAAGGCGGTCAGGCCGCGCAGCCGGACGTTATCCACAGGGAACTCCCGGCCGGGGTCCTGGCTGGCGATGCGGTCGCGCCGTCGGCCCTTAAGCACGGCGAACGCCCGAACATGACCCACGGCGAGCGGGTCCGCGCGGCGGAGAAATCGCTTAGGGCCGCCCTGCTCGAAGTCCGGTCGTCCGAGCTGGACCGGGGTGTCTGCCTGGCGGGACCGCACCGCGACGAGCTCGAGCTGAGCATCCGGACGCTGCCCGCCCGCGGCTACGCCAGTCACGGCGAGTCCTGGTCGCTTGCGCTCGCGCTCCGGCTGGCCAGCTTCGACCTGCTCCGGTCGGGCCGGGAGGACCCGGTGCTGATCCTCGACGACGTGTTCGCCGAGCTCGACGCGGGCCGCCGCGAGCGCCTGGCCGCCCTGGTCGCCACCGCCGAGCAGGTCCTGGTGACCGCCGCCGTCCCGGCCGACGTCCCCGCGATCCTGACCGGCGCCCGCTTCACCGTCGCGGCCGGCGGCCTCACCCCAGTCACCGGCGCCGCCGACACCGCTACCGACGCCGATGCGCCCTGACCCGGAACGCGCCCGGCTGGCCGCCGAGGCGCTGGCGAGAGCGCGGGCGGACGCCTGGGCCCGAGGCGACCGACCCGGTCTAACTGCCAGCTCGCGGGGAGGGAATCAAAATCAAAATTCAGATGTTGAACGTAACGGTCTTACTCTCTCCGGCCCGCAGTCCGTCGCCTGGTCCGCCCGCCCGCGCCGTGATGACCCGCAACCGCTCAACGCCGCCGTCGGCGGCCTGCTGTCGGCGAGAGGCTGGCGTCAGCGCGCCGCTGTAGGCGCTGTGTTCGGCGACTGGCCGCTGATCGTCGGCCCCCAACTGGCCGCCCACACTAAGGCCGACGGCTTCGAGAACGGCGAGCTGACCGTAACCGCCGACTCCGACGCCTGGGCCGCTCAAGTCCGCCTGATGGCCCCCCAGCTAATCAAGCGGCTAGCCGAAGAACTCGGCCACGGCACCGTAACCAGAATTCGCGTCCGGGGCCCGTCCGCCCCGAAACGACAAACCGGCCGTTTTCGAACCAAATGAGGTACCTACGACGTTTTGCGAAGCACAAAACGAGGTGGAGCAGGGCGCGCCGGGGGTGAGGGGCGTGTGTTCGGCGCACCGATCGGGTCTTATCGGGGCGCCGACTCGCGCGCCATCGCACCCCTCGCGCCAAGCGGCACGTCACCCCTCGCGCCAAGCGCCGCCCAAAGCCGTTCGCCACGCCGGAACTCCTGCCCACAAGGCAGCCGCGAGAGTCCGTAACCACAGGTAAAATGAGGAGTAGTCACGCGGCTAAAGACTGCCGGTGACTGGGGATGCGTAAGGGCCGCGCGACCGCAGGGCGACTGCGCCCCATGGACGACCGTGCCGTGGAACGCAGTGGTCTTGGAAGCACAGTGCCCTTGGCCGATCGTCTGGTGACCGGGGGCGACTGGTGACCAGGAACCAGTCACTGCCAGCAGCAGGATGGAGCTTAGTTTGTCTAGCTTGTCGAACGATTACGATGCGCGGTCTATCACGGTACTCGAGGGCCTTGAGGCCGTCCGTAAGCGTCCCGGCATGTATATCGGCTCGACCGGAGAGCGCGGGCTGCACCACCTGGTCTACGAGGTTGTGGACAACTCGGTGGACGAGGCCCTGGCGGGCTTCGCCACCGATGTCGAGGTGACGCTGCTGGCCGACGGCGGGGTCCGGGTCCGCGACGATGGCCGGGGCATCCCGGTGGACGAGCACCCGATCGAGAAGCGCCCGGCGCTCGAGGTCGTGCTGACCACCCTGCACGCGGGGGGAAAGTTCGACAAAGGGTCCTACGCGGTCTCCGGCGGCCTGCACGGGGTGGGCCTGTCGGTGGTGAACGCGCTCTCGGTCAAGCTCGAGGTCGAGGTGCGCAAGGACGGCTACGTCTGGTCGCAGACCTATGCGGTCGGCGCCCCGGTGGCACCGCTGCACCGTGGCGAGCCGACCGAGGAAACGGGCACCACGACGACGTTCTGGCCGGACGGCGGGATCTTCGAGACCACCGAGTGGTCCTTCGAGACGCTGTCGCGCCGCTTCCAGGAGACGGCGTTCCTCAACCGGGGGCTGCGGATCGCGTTCACCGACGAGCGGCCGGCCAAGGCCGCCATCGCCGACGACGACGAGATTGTGGACCCCCAGTCGACCGCCGCCAAGCCGCGTACGGTCGTCTACCAGTACGCGGACGGCATCGTCGACTTCGTCCGCTACCTGAACGCGACCAAGGAGCCGGTGCACCCCACGATCATCGAGTTCTCCGACGACTCGCCTGGCATGTCGGTCGAGATCGCGATGCAGTGGACCAACGCCTACTCCGAGTCGGTGCACACCTTCGCGAACGTGATCAACACCGCCGAGGGCGGCACCCACGAGGAGGGGTTCCGGGCCGCGCTGACCACGGTCGTCAACAAGTACGCGCGCGACCAGAAGCTGCTCAAGGAGAAGGAGGACAACCTCACCGGCGAGGATGTCCGCGAGGGGCTGACCGCGATCGTCTCGATCAAGCTGGCCGAACCGCAGTTCGAGGGGCAGACCAAGACCAAGCTGGGCAACACCGAGGCCAAGTCGTTCGTGCAGAAGGCGGCCAACGACCACCTGCGCGACTGGTTCGACCGCAACCCGGGCGAGGCCAAGGACATCATCACCAAGGCCAGCCAGGCCGCCCGGGCGCGGATCGCGGCGCGGGCCGCGCGCGACCTCACCCGGCGCAAGTCGGCCATGGAGAGCAACGGGCTGCCCGGCAAGCTGGCCGACTGCCAGTCCACCGACCCGGCCAAGTCAGAGATCTACGTGGTCGAGGGCGACTCGGCGGGCGGCTCGGCCAAGGGCGGGCGCGACCCCAAGTTCCAGGCGATCCTGCCGATCCGGGGCAAGATCATCAACGTCGAGAAGTCCCGCATCGACCGGGTGCTCAAGAACAACGAGGTCCAGTCGATGATCACCGCGCTCGGCGCGGGCATCCACGACGAGTTCGACATCGACAAGCTCCGCTACCACAAGATCATCCTGATGGCGGACGCCGACGTGGACGGGCAGCACATCCGGACGCTGCTGCTCACGCTGCTCTTCCGCTTCATGAAGCCGCTGATCGAGGCCGGGTACGTCTACCTCGCGCAGCCGCCGCTGTTCAAGATCAAGTGGGGCGAGCGCGGGGTCGATCCCGACTACGTGTTCTCTGACACCGAGCTGGTCCGGGTCATCGAGGCGGGCATCGCCGCCGGGCGCCGGGACCCGCGGCCGCGGGACGGCGTGCAGCGCTTCAAGGGCCTTGGCGAGATGAACGCCGAAGAGCTCTGGGAGACCACGATGAACCCCGCCCGGCGGATTCTGCTCCAGGTCACCGTGGACGACGCGGCGCAGTCGGACGAGCTGTTCAGCGTGCTGATGGGCGAGGACGTGGAGTCCAGGCGCTCCTTCATCACGCGCAACGCCAAGGACGTGCGGTTCCTGGATATCTGAGTCCTACTCCCAGAGATGTCTCTTCGGAATGATTCACGTGAAACACGGGACCGTTCCATCTGACCTGTTTTGATCTTGCTCTTTGAACGAGAGGTTGCGAAGTGACCGAAGTGCTGGGTCCGCCCGAGGGGGGGCACGACCGTACCGAGCCGGTCGACATCCAGGTCGAAATGCAGCGCAGCTACATCGACTACGCGATGTCGGTCATCGTCGGGCGCGCGCTGCCAGACGTGCGCGATGGGCTCAAGCCGGTGCACACGCGGATCCTCTACGCGATGTACGACGGCGGCTTCCGGCCCGACCGCGGCTACTTCAAGTGCGCGCGCGTCGTCGGCGAGGTGATGGGTGTCTACCATCCGCACGGCGACAGCTCGATCTACGACGCGCTGGTCCGGATGGCCCAGCCCTGGACGATGCGGATGCCGCTGGTCGACAGCCAGGGCAACTTCGGCTCTCCCGGCAACGACCCGCCCGCGGCCATGCGGTACACCGAGGCCCGGCTGCACCCGCTGGCGATGGAGATGCTGCGGGACATCAACGAGGACACCGTCGACTTCCGGCCGAACTACGACGGCAAGTCGGCCGAGCCCGTGGTGCTCCCCGCGCGTTTCCCCAACCTGCTGGTCAACGGCTCGCAGGGCATCGCGGTGGGGATGGCCACCAACATCCCGCCGCACAACCTGCGCGAGGTCGCGGCCGGCGTGCAGTGGTACCTGGAGAACTACGAGCGGTTCGAGACCCCGGCCGCCGAGACCCCGGCCGAGGACGAGAATGGGCTGCCGAAGAAGGCGCCGCACGAGGAACTGCTCGACGGGCTGATCGAGCGGATCCCCGGGCCCGACTTCCCGACCTCCGGGCAGATCGTCGGGCGGCGCGGCATCCGCGAGGCGTACCGGACCGGGCGTGGCTCGATCACCATGCGCGCGGTGGTGGAGCACGAGGAGGTCCAGGGGCGTAACCACCTGGTCGTCAAGGAGCTCCCGTTCCAGGTCAACCCGGACAACCTGGCGTCCAAGATCGCCGAGCTGGTCCGCGACGGCAAGCTGTCAGGCATCGCCGACGTGCGCGACGAGACCAGCGGCCGCACCGGCCAGCGGCTGGTGATCATCCTCAAGCGGGATGCGGTCGCCAAGGTCGTGCTGAACAACCTCTACAAGCACACCCAGCTGCAGGACACCTTCGGCGTGATCATGCTGGCGCTGGTGGACGGCGTGCCGCGCACCCTCCGCCTCGACCAGATGATCAGGTACTGGGTCGCGCACCAGATCGAGATCATCCAGCGACGGACCAGGTTCCGGCTGCGCAAGGCCCAGGAGCGGCTGCACATCGTGGCGGCGCTGCTGGCCGCGATCGACGCGATCGACGAAGTCATCGCGCTCATCCGCGGTTCCGAGTCCGCCGCGGTCGCCCAGCAGGGACTCATGGCGCTGCTCGGGCTTGACGAGATCCAGGCCCGGGCCATCCTCGACATGCAGCTGCGCAAGCTGGCCGCGCTCGAGCGGCAGGAACTGATCGAGGAGCGCGACGAGCTCGAGACGCGAATCGCCGACCTCGAGGACATCCTGGCCTCGCCCGCGCGGCAGCGCGAGATCATCGGCACCGAGCTGGGCGAGATCGTCCACAAGTTCGGCGACGCGCGGCGGACCGAGATCATCGCCTACGACGGCGAGGTGGCCGACGAGGACCTGATCGCCGAATCCGACATCGTGGTTACGATCACCCGCGGTGGGTACGCGAAGCGGACCAACACCGATCAGTACCGGGCGCAGCGACGCGGCGGCAAGGGCGTGCGCGGGGCGGCGCTGCGGTCCGACGACATCGTGGACCACTTCTTTGTCACCTCAACGCACAACTGGATCCTGTTCTTCACCAACAAGGGCAGGGTGTACCGGGCCAAGGGCTACGAGTTCCCCGACACCAGCCGGGACGCGCGCGGCCAGCACGTGGCCAACCTGCTCGCCTTCCAGCCCGACGAGCAGATCGCCGAGGTACTCACCCTGCGGGACTACACGGTGGCGCCGTACCTGGTGCTGGCCACGAAGTCCGGTCTGGTGAAGAAGTCGAGGCTGTCCGAGTACGACTCGCCCAGAACTGGCGGTCTTATCGCGATCAACCTGCGCGAGGACGACGAGGTGATCGGGGCCGCGCTGGTCTCCTCGGAGGAGGACCTGCTGCTCGTCAGCAAGGGCGCGCAGGCGATCAGGTTCAACGCCAGCGACGAGCAGTTGCGGCCGATGGGCCGGGCCACCTCCGGCGTGATCGGCATGCGCTTCAACGAGGGCGATGAGCTGCTTGGCATGTACGTGGTCGGTGGTGACGGCGAAGATGTCCTCGTCGCGACCGAAGGCGGATACGCTAAGCGCACGCCCGCCGACCAGTACCCTCTCCGGAACCGCGGCGGTCTTGGCGTTATCACCGCCCAGATCACCGAGGGCCGTGGCGGCCTGGTGGGCGCGCTGATGGTCCGTCCGGACGATGAGGTATTCGCGATCACCTCCAACGGAGGCGTCATCAGGACCCGGGCAAGCGAGGTACGGCAGACCGGCCGGGTGACGATGGGCGTGCGGTTGATGAACCTCGCGTCCGGGGTCACCGTGGTCGCCCTGGCGCGCAACGCCGAGTCGGTGGCGGATGAAACAGTGGACGGGGTAACGGCCGAAATTGACAACTCGGCCAACAGTGACAACGAACCAGGGGACACCGACGTCTGAGTAATGTCGGATAGTCTCGGGTTGAATGTTTGAAAAGGTACAAAGGGGCATCCAGTTGGGTACCGAGGAGGACGCCGTGGACGAAGCGGGATCAAAAACGCAGTCGTCGTTTCTAACGGCGCCAGAGCTGCGGGAATCCGACCCGGAGGTAGATGACGACGGAGCGATCATTAACAATAGCTCTATGTCATCATCACGGACGAGGTCCGGCAGCTCGCGCTCCGGATCCACGGGGGCCGGTGCGTCGCGCACGCAGGCGACGCCACGGGCCGGTACCAACGGGACGACCGCAAAAGACGACGTCAGCAGCGAGGGCGTGACTGATTCGGCCAGCGACGCGGATCAGCCACCGCCGTTGCCCGCGGACGGGATCAGGCCATCGTTTACGCCTGCGCCCGCTCCGGCCGCTACGCCGGCGACGACTCCGACGCCGGTCGCGGCGCGGACGCCGAGCCCGGCTCCGGCGCGGACGCCGTCTCCCGCTGCCTCACCCTCAGCAAACACTTCGTCTCCTTCTCCGTCTCCCTCTGCAACCACTTCTTCTTCGTCTGCATCGTCGGCGCCGTCGTCATCGGCCGGGCAGCAGGGATCGGCGTACTCGCCGCCGGCCTACTCGCCACCGTCGGCCTACTCGCCGCCCACGGCCTACGCATCGCCCGCGAAGTCGAACTACTCGCGCTCGGCCTGGGCGGACCAGCAGGAGTCGGCGGCCGATTCGACTGCCGCGTTCGGCACCGGCTCGCCGAACGGCACCGGTTCAGCCAACGGGACCGGCACCCAGAGCCGGCCGTCGGATTCCAACTTCTCCTCGACCGCCACCGCGGCGGCCGCGGGGATCACCGGTGCGGCGGCCGGGCTCGCGGGCTCGGTCACCGGCTCCGTCTCGGGCTTCTGGCAGCGGCGCGGCGAGCGCAAGGCGAGCAAGGGCAGCCGGCCCTCGGCCAGCGTGCGCCGGTCCAACAAGCGGCAGGCGATGCTGACCCTCTCGCGGGTCGAGCCCTGGTCGGTGATGAAGTTCAGCTTCGTGGCCTCGGTGGTGGCCTTCATCATCTTGTTCGTCGCGGTGGCGGTGCTCTACATGGTGCTGGACGCGCTGGGCGTCTTCCAGTCGCTGCAGCACCAGGTGTCGTCGATCACCTCCAGCCAGAACTCGACCGGCACGAACATCTCGCACTGGTTCTCCGCGTCGCTCATCCTGGGCTGGACGGCGATGCTGGGCGCGCTGAACATCGTGCTCATCACGGCGCTGTCCACGATCGGGTCGGTCGTCTACAACCTGATCGCGAAGACCGTCGGCGGCGTCGAGGTAACGCTGCGGGAGACGGACTGACCGGGGGGCTGACCGCGACGCAACAGCATCCCGGATGCGGTAGAGTAACCCAGTCGATAGGGCTCCCCCTCCTGGGGGGCAACCCCCACGGGGGTATAGCTCAGTCGGTTAGAGCGCGTCCCTGATAAGGACGAGGCCCGTGGTTCAAGTCCACGTACCCCCACTATCGACAGCAAGCCCCCCTGGGAACAGGGGGGCTTTCGATTTCCCTGAGCCCGGACTTTCGATTTCCCTGAGCCCGGACAGGAGCTGGTCGGGTCGGCGGTAGGCTAACCCCAGTGGTCCGGACGACGGAGTCCGCGACGGCCTACGGTTTACCTACGGAGGGACCGGCTCGGTGAAGAAGCTGTTGATCCTCATTGTGCTCGCGCTTGGCGGGCTCGCAGTCTGGCGCAAGGTCGCGGCGCAGCGCGCGGACCTTGATCTATGGAGCGAGGCCACGACCCCCGACGACTACTGATCTTGTAGGCCCCGCTGGGCAATCTGGGTCCCCTCAGACCTGCTACTACTCTTAACGGCGCTGAATCCCCCTTTAGGCGCGTGCGATGAGCGAAGCTACTCCCATCTCGCTGGTCTGCCTGGACCTGGCCGGCCTCGTCATCGACGACTCCGTCGTGGAGCGCGCGTATGCCGAGGCGATCGCGACCCAGGGCATCGTCCCGGGGACGCAGGACTACGCCCGGTCCATGGTCAGGTTCGACCGATCGCGCGGGCGCCCGCCCGCCGCGGTACTGCGAGAGCAGTTCGAGACCGACGAGCTGCGCGCCCAGGTGGCGTCGCTCGCGTTCGACCGGTCCTTTCGCGCGGCCGCGCGGCGGTTCGACGTTTCCGTCCCGGCCGTGGTCGCCGACGCGATCGGCAAGGCGGCCGGCTCGGGTGCCCAGGTCGCGCTGGTCACGGTGCTGTCCCGGTCCGCCTGCGATGGCCTGCTCGGCGCGCTGCGCGGCGCCGGCCTGGTGCTCTGCGCCGACGACGTGCCGCGGAGCTTCCCCTGGCCGGATCCGGTGCTCACCGCGATGCTGCAGCTCGGCACCGGCGACGTGCGTGAGGTCGCGGTGGTCAGCGCCACCGAGGACGGCGTGCTCTCCGGCCACCGGGCCGGTGCGGGCCTGGTGGCCGGCATCGGCGGCGGTCCCCGCCCGGCCGAGGCGCTGCGCGCGGCCGGCGCGACGCACGTGCTCGACAACATCGCCGCCTTCGCCGAGTTGCTGGCGTAAGCCCTCGAGTTGCTGGCGTAAGCCGGCCTGCTCGCCTGGGTCACTTCCCCGACCTGCTCATTTAGACTTGTAGGTATGCCGGAACTGCCGGAGGTGGAATCCCTCGCGGACTTTCTCCGCGAACATTCGATCGGTCGGGTTGTCGCGCGCGCCGAGGCGGCCTCGTTCGCGGTGCTGAAGACGTTCGACCCGCCGCTGTCGGCGCTGTCCGGGTGCGTGATCACCGAGGTGTCCCGGCACGGCAAGTTCCTCGACCTGCGCTGCGCCGGTACCGCCGGCCCGGGTGACCTGCACCTGGTTATGCACCTGGCGCGGGCGGGCTGGCTGCGCTGGCGGACCGACATACCGGACAAGCCGCTGCGGCCGGGGAAGAGCCCGCTGGCGTTCCGGCTGGTGCTCGAGGACGGGACCGGGTTCGACCTCACCGAGGCCGGCACCCAGAAGCGGCTCGCCGTCTACCTCGTCCGCGACCCGGCCGACGTGCCCGGTGTGGCCACCCTCGGCCCCGAGCCGCTGGCCGACGACTTCACGGTCGACGCGCTGGCCGCGATCCTGGCCGGGCGGCGCACCCAGATCAAGGGCGTGCTCCGCGACCAGCACATCATCGCCGGGATCGGCAACGCCTACTCCGACGAGGTGCTGCACGCCGCCAGGATGTCACCGTACAAGCTCGCCTCCAGCTTCACCCCGGAGGAGGTGGCGGCGCTGCACGAGGCGATCGTCAGCACGCTGAACGAGGCGGTGAAGCGGTCGGCGGGTGTGGCCGCGGCTGAGCTGAAGGGTGAGAAGAAGAGCGGGCTGAAGGTACACGGCAAGACCGGCCAGCCCTGCCCGGTATGCGGGGACACGGTCCGCGAAGTCTCCTTCGCCGATTCGTCGCTGCAGTACTGCCCGACCTGCCAGACCGGCGGCAAGCCGCTGGCGGACCGGCGGATGTCGCGGTTGCTGAAATAGGATCCGGCCCGAGTTCCGTCAGGCGGCGCCGCCGACTGCTTTCCCGCGGCAGATCAGGTCGACGTAGGAGGGCGGCATCCCGGCCGCGACCCCCGCCTGGAGCTGGATCTCGGCCAGCGCCGAGGCCACCAGCTCCCGGCAGTGCGGGCACTGCGGCGGGCGCCACGGGGCGGTACCCTCGTAGACCGTCTCCGCGGTGGCGCGCGCCTCGGTGCAACTCGTGTCGGCGAGCCCGGTGAAGTCAATCTGCAGGGGGATGCCCGCCTCCTGCACGGCCATCCTCGCCTGCGTGGAGAGCGCGCTGATGACCTCGTTCTGGGTCGATTCGTCGAGCTCCCGCCAGAGCGTGGACGCCTCGTCGTACCGCCGGCCCGCCATCGCCGCGGTCAGCAGGTAGCCGATGCGCGGTGCTTCCAATCGGGTCATTGTGGTCATGCCTCACCGCCATGCATGAATAGTCGCCGCCAAACCGTTTGAATGATGCGCTCGACCCAGCCAGAGAGGCCCGTGCCAGTGGCCGGGCCGGGCTGGCCCGACGCACCTTCGCCCCAGACAACGCCCACCAAAGCCCCCTAGTGCTGCTCTGCTTTGGGAAGTTGAGGCACCGATGGTCGGCCCCCAGGCAGGGTCGGCCGCCCAGGGGCCGACCCTGTGGGCATCCCAAGTAACCCCCCAGAACCCGGGACGCCCACGGCGCTACGGCGAGAGGAAGCCGGAGGGAAATGAACCGGACTACAATGCGTAGCGCATTGCTCACTGTAGCGCCCTTCGCCGAACGTTGTCTACAAGAACTGACAAGCCTAAACAGGAACAAAAAATGCCTGGTCATGGGGGGTTTTGAGCGCCTGCTCGAGCGCCTGCTCGAGCACCGCGCGGGCGGTGCCCGCGGAGGGCAACCAGCGGTGATCGCCGTGATCCACGTCCGGCGGGAACCGCTGGTACGCTGAACGGGTATTCCTGGGGCTATGGCGCAGTGGTAGCGCACCTGCCTTGCATGCAGGGGGTCAGGGGTTCGAATCCCCTTAGCTCCACGCAACCGGGACAAGTCGGGTCACCTTGGTTGACGATCTTCGATCGCCTTCCCGGTGGCCCGCAGTGCTTTCCCGGGGGTGCCCGCTCGGCCATGGTCGTGATCCGTGTGCAGAGAGGGCGCAGCGGGAGTGGTCGTCGAGCCAGGGTTCCCGGCCGAGTCCGGGGCGCTAATCGGATGACGCCGCGTCCGCCTTGTCGGCCACGTCACGTCGCATTTTGCGTTCCAGGTAGAGCCGCCGGTAGAGCCCGCGCGCCGCGCGCTCGCCGGGGATCACCCAGACGCCACCACCGGCGACCAGGTGGGAAGCGTTGGTTATCCGGCCCTTATAGGAGTCTTGGCCAGCACCGAGTTCGAACCGCGTGATGTCTCGTCGCGCGGCCTCCTCAGCGGTGGCGAGCATAGCCAGCTTGCCCGGTGAGAACTTTGCCATGTCGTGGTCGTAGGCGGTGAACCATCCGCAGAGCACCCCTGGGCACATCAAGTTGGCGCTGACGGCGACTATTCGCTCCCCTGCCCGCAGAACGGTCACCAGTCCGGCGCAATCCTCGTTCGATGTCACGGCGAGTTCCTCGACGATTTTACGCGTGGCCGGATCGGAGAACACTTGACGTGCGCCGTAGTACTTAGCGGCCTTCCACTCCATGAGCTGGTGGATGTGGTCTGGCGCGGCGGCCCCCCATTCCAGAGACACTGGGCCGACGCGGCGTTCCAGTGAGCGCCATTGCTTTCCGAAATCAGCTGTGAACTTCTTGCTCCGGCTGACGTAGTAGGACGTGTATCCGTCGCTCAGATCGATGAGTGGTGCCTCGACGAGCGTCCCCGCATAATGGTGTGCGGCCAGGGCAGGCTGGCCTGCGGGAGCAGCCGTGTATCGCCAGCCGCGCAAGCCCGCCTTGCGAATGACCTGCCTCGCGTCGATGGTCGCGCCATCGCTGACGAACCCCTGCAGGTTGTTCATGGGGTCGCCGATCGGCAGGCCGATCCGCTGCGGACCTAGGTCGAAAGGCAGGAACGCCTGGATGGCACCGTCGGCCTCCACGACGGCGACTCGGGAATTGAGCCTGTGCCTGCCCACTGTCTGCGCGAAGGTCAGGGCGAAGAAGGGATTCTGCAACTCAGCGGACGATTTCTGGAAACGGGCCCACAGGCTCGCCTCGCCGGGACCCAGATCACCCGGGCGCACGACCGTAACGCGCATACGCGATCACCTCCTTGACCTGATCAATCACGAAGCTTGCTGGCATGCGACAAACAAATGGGGACAGGCGACAGCGATATCGGGCGGTCAGATTTGGCAAGCCCCGAAGGGTAATTCCCGTCGCTCAAGGCAGAGATTAGATACAGCTTCTATGCTTCCCAAACGGGTGCTGTGCAGGCGACACACGCGGTCACAGTATAGACGGCATGGTCCGGTGCGGTGGGGGAAGAGCAGCAATCTGCGGGTTGTGGTGTGCCGCCAGATCTGGTCTTCTGGCCTGCTCGCAGCGGAAGGTAGCGCATGCGGGGCATTGTTCTCGAATTAGCCGAGGCGGTGTCGATCTCGTCCTTTTCACGCCGCCGAGGAGATCTTTAATTCATGATTTCGGTTGATCTGGTGTCTCGGTCGCGGCGATATCACCCGGCAAGGGTGAGCCGCACGGGCACCAGCCCGGGCATGGTGGTGAGCGGGACTCCAGGGCGCGGTGGCGGCCTTATCCCGAATAAGGTCCCGGGCGTGCCGCCGCCTCACGTGCCACCCACTCCGGCCGGGTCAGAGGGAAGGGCGTCATGAGCGATGCACTGAACCGCGTTCCGGACGCCCGGCGGCAGTTGCGGCGCATCGATCGTGAGCTGCGCCGGTCCGATCCTGAGCTGGCCTCGATGTTGTCCACCTTCTCTCGCCTCGCCGCGGGCGAGAGGATGCCCGGCCGGGAGCAGTTGCGCACGTCGCCGGCCCTTGACTGGCGTGTGGTGCTGTGGCCGATGGCTTCCATTGCCTTCCTGGTCGTCTACGCGGCGGGCGGCGGAGCCGCCGCGGCTCGCAGCGCGGCGCTGGCCTGCGGCGCGCGGCGCGCGGCGCGAGCCGGCGGCGGCGTCCAGGCCGGCGAGAGCCTGCTGCCGTAGCCCCGGCCCCAGCGTGGATCGCGTTTCAGGGCGGCCGCTCGGACTCCAGTGCGCTGGCAGAGGCCCGGCGGATCGTCCCCGCGCCGCTCGCCAATGCCCGCCGCCACGGCACAACTCCCTCGATCTCGGTTTCCAGCGAGAAGCTCAGGAACGTCCTGATCACAACGATCAGCCCAAGAACGAGGACATTGTCGAGGCTAGGCGCGACCGCGACGGTGCGAATCAGGTCGGCGGCGACCAGAACTTCCAGCCCGAGCAGCACCGTGCCGCCGAACGCCTGGCGCAGTACCACGTAAGCCTTTGACGACAAGCCGGATCGCCGCCAGGCCACCGCTGCGAGCACGAATGACCAGATAAAACCGACGACCAGGATCGCCGCGCCGAGCGCCTCAAACCCCTGGGCAACGTGGTCCATCAGCGCGGAGAACGTCTCACCCGACGCTTCGGCAGCCGCAGCGAGGATCATTTGCCCCTGCCCGCCATGCCGCCCCCCACTGGCCCATCGAGTCGTCAAGCAGTTCCGCACTGCGTCCGGCGGTCCCGATGCCGAGGCATTCTGCCGTGTCCCGGAAATCTGGCGGGCCTGTCCCACACGGTAGATGGACTGCCAGCGCAGCCACATCACCCGCCGCGGGGGATGTAACACGCCACCGGCCGGAAGCGCGATTGCCGCTGGATCGGCAGCCAGATGCTCAAAGCGATCACGGGCGCAAGCACGAGCAGCGATGCAAAGCGCAGGAGATTGGAGGACCCTCGCCGAGTACGCCGGCCGGGACGGCCGGCTGAGGATGGCGGTGGTCAGGGCGCCTGCGCGGACCCGGCGGGCAGCGGCTGATCGTCGTACGGGCGGCGGTTGTCAGGGTCGATGGCGCGCATGACGCGCCTGCCGATCTCGCGCAGCTGCCGGGACTGAGTCTTGGTCAGCGGGTCGAAGACCAGGCGGCGGACCTCCTGGGCGTGGCCGGGCGCGGCCTCGGTCACCTTCGCCAGGCCCTGGTCGGTCAGGGTCGCCAGGGTGTAGCGGCCGTCGGCCGAATCGGGGGTGCGGCGCACCCAGTCGCGCTGCTCCAGCCGGGCGACAACCTGAGACAGGCGCGGCAGCGAGCCCTCGGCCAGCGTTGCGAGCACGCTCATCCGCAGGGTGCGGCCGGGCGCCTCCGACAGCAGGACCAGCACCTGGTACTCGAAGTGGCTGATCCCGGCGTCGCGGCGCAGCTGCGCATCGAGCGCGGCCGGCAGCCTGTTCAGCACGCTGGCCAGGGCGAGCCAGGCCTGCCTCTCCTCGGCGTCGAGCCAGCGGGATTCCTGCGGGACGTCCATGAGGACAGAATAACTTAAAAATTGAAGTGATCCAGCACTCTGATGACTTGCATCGTGAAGTGATATGGAGGTACTGTCAGTTAACGCTTTAAGTCAGAGAGGGCGTGCGTCCTCGGTGATGCGCCAGAGACGCTGGTGCCGACACCGAGCGCGGCCGCCCGTGAACGAACCCATCGGAAGGAAGCAATCATGACCGCCACTGTCAGTCTGAGTGTCGCCGCCCTGACCGTCGACTGCGCCGATCCCGCCGCCCTGGCGGACTTCTGGGGGAAGGCCCTCGGCCGCCCGGTCAGCCCCGGCGCGGTCGCCGGGGACACGTCGGTGGACGCCACCGGCCCCGAGAGCGGCCCCCGGATGCTTCTCCACAACGTCCCCGAGCCGAAGGGAATGCATCTTGTCCTGATCACCGACCGCTACGACGAGGAGATGGGGCGGCTGACCGGCCTGGGCGCCAGACCGCTCAACGAGATCAAGCTCCCGGCGGTCCGCTTGGGCGGGGACTTGTATGTGGTTCACCAGACCACGTTCGCCGACCCGGAGGGCAACGAATTCGATCTGGTGATGTGGGAGCAGCAGCCCGAGTAGTTGCCGAGTCCGGGCACTAGCTCATCCGCAATTCTCGCACCATCCAGCACCGAAAGGGCATCATAGATGCAGCACGTGAACCAGCAGGGAACCACGAGGCGGACGATGCTCCGCGTCGGGACGGCGGCCGGGACCTCCGCGGCCCTGGGTGCGGCCGGCGTCTTTGCGGTTGGTACCGCGAGCGCGATCACCGCTGCGGGCGGCGGGACGAGAGGGCTTCCCTACCCGTCCGGCGTCACCGACATCTCGCACTGCGCCCCCGAGGCGGCCGCGATCTTCCGCGGTGTCTTCAGCGCCAAAAGCGAGCACGACGCCGCCGGCTTTATGTCCTACTTCTCAACCGCGAACACCGTTTACATGGACGCCTGCCTGGGCGTCACCCTCTCAGGCTGGATGGCGGTGAACGACTTTTTCTCTTCGTTCCTCCCGAGCGCGCCCGCCGCCGCGATCGCCTACCCGCTGCGCATCGTAGGCGACGCGCGGAGCGCCGCAGTCGAGTTCGTGGACACCCCCGCGTTCTTCGGCTTCGAGATACGCGCCCTGTCCTCCGTCACCTTCGACGGCAACCACAAGATCACCCGCTGGGTCGACTACTGGGACGGCCGCAGCTCCCTTAAACAGAACACCCTCACCAGCGCCTACCCGACCGACTTCAGGGACTCCGTGCAGAACACCGGTCCCGCCGCCGTCCAGGCCGCCCGGGCGCTGCAGGCCGCGTTCGCGGCCGGCGACGCCGCCGCGGCCGTAGCACTGATGTCCTACGACGTAGTCCACGAGGACATGGCCGCGCACACCCGCGTCCGCGGCCAGGAACAGGCCCAGCGCTACTACACCCGGGTGCTCGGGCAGCTCCCCTACGGCCCGGGCGCCGCGCTGCTCCACGCCGACGGCGGCCGCCAGGGCGGCGGCTACGAGTGGTCGGCGGCCCCCGCCGCCGCCCCGATGCGCCGCGGCCACACCTGCGTAGAGCTCGACCAGGCCGGCAAGATCAGCCGCCTGACGGCCATCTACGACTCCAGCCTCCTGAGCTACGCCGCCTACCAGTCCCTGGCCGGCGCCGCCGCGGAAGCGCCCCTGTCCTGAACCAGTGGCAACTGCCAGTCAAGTGAAAAGACAACGAAAGGATCACGAGCCCCCAGCAATCCCCGGCCGTGAAATGCGGCTACTCAATCTGCTCGGCGATCGTCACATCGTTAGTGCCGGTGAGTCCCGATTGCCTTCTGGCTGACGGAAGGCCGCTGCCAACCCGTCTGGCAGCTTCGGCTCCGACCGCTTCAGATCCGGTGGCGTCGCCGAAGATGCGCCAGCCGCCCCCTCCGGCCTCCTTCGCCTCGTACATGGCCAGGTCCGCGTGCATGAGCAGGGTGGTGAGGTCCCCATCGGGCGGGGATTCGGCGATGCCGATGCTGGCGCTGTAGGCGAGGTGCTTCCCGTCGCTGCCGTGGAAACGGGTGACCAGGCGGGTTAGCTGTCCCGCGAGCTGGATCGCGCGCAGGGTGGTGACCCCTGGCATCATGATGATGAACTCGTCGCCCCCGTAACGGCCCACGATGTCGTCGGGCCGTACGTGCTCCCGGCTTACCTGCGCCAGTTCGGTGAGCACCTGGTCGCCCGCGATGTGGCCGTGCACGTCGTTGATCCGCTTGAAGTTGTCCACGTCGATCATCAGCGCGACGAAGGGCTGGCCGAGCCGCTGGGCATGGGCGAACGCGGCCTCGGCGGTTTCCATGAAATGGCGCCGGTTATACAGGCCGGTGATGCCATCGATGGCGGCCAGCTGCTGGTACCTGACGGCAAGGCGGCCGTAGTCGCGCAGGGCGATGTACTGACGGGTGCTGACCATAAAGGTCAGCACGGCGGCCCCGAGCAGGATGCCACCCAGCGGGTTGAACCCGACGCTGCGCAGGCCGACGAAGGCCAGCAGCACGTAGCTGCTCACGACGGCTACGTAGGGCAGCGGGGACGGCCGTCCGGAGACGACCTGCTGCGGCGGCGGCACGAGGGTCCCGGTGGGCGGGGTGCGCAGCTGGCTGGCGGCGGAAATGCAGACGAAGGTTACGGCGACCATCCACAGCATGTCGACCGGGTCGCCGCCGAGATAGGTCGAGTGCACCGTGATGTAGTCGTAGCTGAGGTCGGCCGCGATGAAGATCAGCACGCCACCCGCGAAGATCCGCAGCGCGGTGACGTTCGACGGGGGTACACCGCGCCACAGCAGCGTCAGGATCCCGAATAGGAGCAGCAGGTCACCCACCGGGTAGGCGTAGGTGACGATATCGAACAGGTCGAAGCGCGGGCCCGACCCGATGGCCGGGCCAAGCGCCAGGTACCAGGTGACTATCACCCCACCGGTGAACACCGTGCCCAGATCGAGCAGCAGCCGCAACCGCTCCGGTCCCGACCGGCGGCGCGCCGGGAAGGAGACAAGACCGGCGAAGCCAACCACATAGAAGCTCAGGTACGCCGCGTCGGCCCAGGTCGGGTAGGCCGCGCGGTGCAGCACGTTCTCGTACCAGAATTGCAGTAGGTCGCCGAGCAGGTAGAGGAACACCGCGACAGAAAGCAGGCGCCACGCGCGGCAAGCGCGGTGCCCGAAATCCGGGCGCCGCGACACCCGCCACGCGAGCACAATCGCGGCCCCGTTCACCGGGATGAACGCCAGGTCGCCGATGAACGCCTGGTGCTCCCGCCCGCCCCAGCGGAACACCTGCCACAGGCCGTAGACGGTCAGCACCAGCGCCGCGCACGCCAGCGTGCCGCCGCCTACTCGCTGCACGACCCGTCGCACCTCGCGGACCGTGCGGCCGATGGCCGTGCTTGGCAGCCCGCCTGGATCCGCCGCGAGCGAGGGACTTGGCTGCGGGTAGCCGGCCGCGTCCAGCCGCATCACCGGCCTGTCCGGGTCGCTCATCCACTCGGTGAAGGCCGCGGCCGACATCGGCCGCCCGAGGTAGAACCCCTGGCCGATATCGCACCCGAGAGCCCGCAGCTCGGAACAGATCGCGGCGGACTCGACTCCCTCGGCCACCACCTTGACGCCAAGCTGATGCGCGAGGTCGATGGTGGTGCGGACAATCGCGGCGAAGCTCGTGCTGCTGACGATCGGCCGCACGATGGACATGTCCAGCTTGAGCTCGTTGATTGGCCAGCCGCCGAGGCTCTCCAGGGAGGCGAAGCCGGTACCGAAATCGTCCAGGGAGATCTGGACGCCGGACTCGGCCAGCTGCGCGAAGAACCGAGTGCTGGCGGCCGTCGTCCCGGTTTCCTCGCTCACCTCGAGCACGATCATCTGGCCGGGCACCTGCTCCTCGCGCAGCAGCCGGGAGACAGCGGCGGGAAAGTCAGGGTCGGCCACGCATCCGGGCCCGATATTGACCGAGACCGGGACCAGCCAGCCGGCCGCGGCCCAGGCCTTGTGCTGGACGAGGGACTGCCCGAGCAGCGCCAGGCTGAGCTCGGTCATCAGCCCGAGCTCCTCGGCCAGCGGGATGAACGAGGACGGCTGCAGGGTCCCGAGCTCTGGGTGGTCCCACCGGGCAAGCAGCTCAGCTGCGACCAGCCGCCCGGTCGCCAGCTCAACCTCGGGCTGGAAGTAGCCGACCACCTGCCGCTCCCGGAGCGCGCGAGGAAACTCGGCACGCAGCCGCGCCGCTATATCGTCGGCTTCGAACGCCATTCTCCGTTATCGTCCCCCCGGCTGCATGAGTACCCTTCGCTTCACACACTGTAACTGCGATATCGTCTCTTGTAACTTTGGCCTCATCCGGTCAGGACCGGGCCGGACAGACGCGACAAATCCTCACTCTCCGTAGAGCAGCGTCCGCGGCCCGGAACGCGGCTTCTGGCAGAGAAACGCAGCAGTCCTCCAGGACGTCGACAGCCCTGGAGGACTGCTGCGCGATGTCCGATGTCAGGACACGACGACGCGCTTCACGCGCACCGACACCTTGTGGTAGTGGTTGCCCGAGATTGACGCGTGCACCACCTTGCCCACGCCTTCAAGGAAGATCCCGTAGTGGTTGCGGGCGATGTAGTTGCCCCTGATCAGCACGGAGATACGGCTGGCCGACCCGACCAGGATGCCGGTCGTCCGGGTGTCCGGCTGCGCGACGTTTTTCTTCGCGCTTGGCGACGTGGCCAGGTCAATCGGGTCACCGAGGGTGTTGTTGGTGCCGATCCAGTTGCGGATGATCTGGTTCCCGTTCAGGTGCTGGCCGGGAAGGTGAGCGTGGATGGTCACCCCGGCGAGGCCGTTGCCGTAGATGGTGTTGCCGACCACGATGTTGTCGGCCACCGTCTCGCCGGGAACCTCGGTGGCGATGACGACGCCCGCCCCTCCGCCGCTGCTCTTCAGCGTGCCGTTGTAGGTCAGCAGGTTGTGCGAAATCAGGTTGTGGGTGACTCCGGCGGTGGTGTGCCCGGCCACGATGACCCCGCAGCCGCCCGGATTGTGGCTGGCCACGTTATAGGAGACCACGTTGTGGCCGTTAGGGCCGATGTCGTCAGCGATGAGGTACCCGCCGCCCGTGTTGTACTCGGAGGTGTTGCGGTAGGCCTGGGACCAGGACGAGCCGTTGATGTCCACGCCCACGTCGCCGTTGTGCAGCAGGACGTTCCAGGACACCAGGACATGCGAACTGAGCGCCACCAGGATGGCGTCGAATCCGGCGTACACGACCCTGAACCCGGTGACCCGGACATGGCTGGCACCGAGCACGCCAATGCCGATGCTGCCGGGCAGCGTGGTTGTGCCGATGGTGAGCGGCTTTAGGCCCTTGGCGTTGATCACCGCGCCCGCCCTGCCGATCAGGTTCAGTGGCTTACTGACGATGGCCTGGGTGTGGTACGTCCCCTTGCAGACCACAACCGTGCCGCCCGGGCTGGCAGCGGTGATGGCCGCGTTGATGTTGGAGTATCCCGCGGTCTTGCACGAGGTGTCGGCGGCACCAGAAGTGCCGTGCGGTGATACGTAGAGGGTTTTGACGGTCCCCGCCTGAGCGGCGACCGCACCGAACGCCAGCAGGCCTACAGCCAAGACCAGCGCCATTGCGATCTTGCGCATCTCTCTCCTTCCGGAAGTATCCGTGCGGGCGGCATGCCGGGGCAGAAGGCGCAAATAGTCGCTAAACGGCGTACATTACCTCCTCTCTTACCCCTCCCTGACTTCCCCCGAAGCAGATCCTAGGGATGCACCGCATTCCCGGTCAAGGAAAGTTAAATGCGCGCTGAACGGTGCCTTAGTTGGCTTACGGCGGAATCTGTGACATTAATCGGTAGCGGCAACTAAGCAGGCTTGTCCTGCATGGATGTGCCGACAGTGAAGTCAGGGTCTGCTGTGACGGAGGAATCGTTTTGGCTCTGCGACTTTCTCCGCAAACGCTCTCTTATCGGGCAGGCCTGAGGACGCTAAGGCCTTAAAGACCGGCCGCGATGCATTTCAAGCGGGGCATCCAACGGCCCCGGCATGTTGGTGTTATTTGAAGTTATGCTGCTGGTATCGGCTGAAAGATATCCGTGATTGCGAGGATGCGCCGCGACTCGGCCACGCCGCACGCACCCTCGCCCGGCGTCGCTTGCGAACCGGACCACAAGTCCGTATGGTCAAGAGGACTTCTAGTCCGCTTATCGGAGGGCAAGTGACCAGTTCCGTTCCGACCCCGGTCGAGATCTTCGAGCAAGTACTGCTCGCCAGCCAGTCCGCTGACGTCCAGGCGATGCTTGGAGACCCATCAGACTCTGGACCCCGACGTGGCGGTCATCGAGATGACCGCCACCGGCAAGCTCAAGGACACCGGCGAGCCCTACGACCAGTCCTACGTCGTCGTGCTGACGGCGCGCGATGGCCGCATCACCCGGTACCGCGACTACTGGAACCCCCTCAAGGCACTTAAGCCGGTCGCAGGGGGTGAGCAGTGATGACCTGCCCCGATCCCGGCCGCGGCGGCACCACGTGAGAATGGTGCTTAGCGGATGGCTGTGAACGAGAGATCGTGGGGCCCGAGATGACAACAGGCGAAGCACCCATGGACGGCGCGCCGCCCGTCACGTGGACGTTCCCTGGTAAGTACATCAGCATGACCACGTACCGGCGGGACGAAACGGCCGTGCCCACGCCGGTCTGGTTCGTCCAGGAAGGCGACAGACTGCTGGTCCGAACAGGCGAGGGCTCCGGCAAGGTCAAGCGCATCCACCGCAACCCGGCGGTACGAGTGGCGGTTTGCACGGCGACCGGCCGACTCCAGGGACAGCAGGTGAGCGGGGTCGCACGGGTGCTTCACGGCTCAGAGGCCGGCGCCGCCGACAAGCTGATCACGCGCAAGTACCGTCTCGAACTGGTGATCATCAGACCGCTGTGGTTCGTCCAGTCCGCGCTGCACCTGGGCCGCCCGCACACCACGCCGGTAATCCTGGCGATCACGCCGCGCTGAGGTCATCACGGGTGACCGGCCCTGTCCCCGCTGACAGCCGTACCCGCGGGACGCCGCCATCGTCCCCGGCATTGCGGACCGCACCACCGATGCCGTCCGCGGGCTCCCCGGCGCTCCGCCCGGACGTTCCGCGAGTTCGCGCTGGCTGGGTTTACGTATCATTCGGACTAGCGGTCCGGGATCGGGGACGGGCTGCCGAACCGACCCCGGGGGCACCAATGACTGTCAGGGAACGATCCGACGCCGCCAGAAACCGGCGGGCAGTGCTCGCGGCGGCCAGCCGGATTTTCGCCAGCGCAGCCGACCCGGGCGCGGTCACCATGGACGACATCGCCGCGGAGGCAGGCGTCGGCAAGGGAACCCTGTTCCGCCGCTTCGGCGACCGGGCTGGCCTCATCCGCGCCGTGTTCGACGCCCAGATCTCCGACCTGACCCAGGCGATCACGTCCGGGCCGGCCCCGCTTGGGCCGTCGGCGCCGCCGCGGGAACGCGTCCCCGCCTTTCTCGACGCCGTCGTGGCCTTCAAGCTCCAGAACCGGCAGCTGACCGCCGTCCTGGAACGGCCCGACCGGTCACCCGGCAGCGGCACACTGTTCCAGACGCCGCAGTACACGGCGGCGCACGCGCTGCTCACCGATATGCTCCGCGACCTTGTCGGGCCGGGCCAGTGCTCCTGGATCGCGCACGCCCTGCTCTCGATCACCCGGATCGACCTCATCGAGCACCTCCTCCTGAACGAGGGCTGGCCCGAAGCCCGCATCCGGACGCAGACCAGGGACTACACGGAACTAGTCCTCGCCGCCGCGGCGCGCCCCACGGACCCGCCAAGCAACGCGCCCCACGGACCCGCCAAGTTAACGGCATAGCCCGGTGAGCGGCTGCCCGGCCGGGAAGTGGCCGCGGCCTTCAGCATGGCCCCGGCTGGCCGGAATACGCTGAGCCCGCCTCGTCTGAACCCGACGCGGGTACCAGCACCAGCATGAGAGTGTGCGTCATGGCCTCTACCAGGGCGACTTCGATGTTTACGTCACGCAGCTCCGGCCGCTTTTCGCTGGCTGCCGGGGTGAGGTTGACCTCGATCTCGTGAGTGTCGCGCCTGGTGAGCTTGGCCCCTAGCTGGACTTCCATGCCGACGAAGGGGATGCGCAAGCTCAGCCCGCCGCCGGTCGCCCGCGTCGCCAGGGCGTGCAGGGTGAGGCGGACCGAGCCGACCCGCAGGTCACGTCCCCGGTCGGCAACGGACACGTTGGCCGTCTTGATCGCCTGCTTGACGGCCTGTATGACGTCCTCCACCGGGACGCCGTCCTCTGTTACGTTCACCGATCGTCCCTCAGCGGAGCCCAGCGGCTTGGGCCGGCGACGAGCTTGCGATCGACGCCGACGGGTTCCCGTACACCGTGTACGCCAGCCAGGTAGGGTCGCCCGGGTCCCCGGAGATGGCCTGCCTGGCCCGCAGCGACGCCGCGCCGAGCGGAACCTGGTCATTGACCAGGGCCCGGTAGAACTCCTCGGCGAACGTCCTCGCCGAGGACGAGCGGACTGCCCAGAGCGAGCCTATGAACGCGCCAGCGCCCGCACCCATGAACTGCTTGGCCCAGCCCATCATCTGCATGAGCCCCTCGATCTCGCCCGCCGTCCGGCAGGCGTTGAGGAACACCAGCGGCCGGGCCGCGGCCAGGCCGCTCTTCTGGACCGCCACCGCAAGGTCGCTCGGCCGCATCGGGCCGCCCTCCAAGCTGATGACCGACCCGCTTTTCTCGGTGAAGGAGTTGTGACAGGCGAAGTGCAGGACGCTGGGCGACGCATCGAGCAGCTCGATCAGCCCGCCCAGGCTGGCGAAGACTCCCCGATCGCTCACGGTGGGCGGAAGCAGGCCGCGTACGCCGCGCACTTCGTCCATCGCGTTGGCAGGCGATCCGGGCGGCACGATATAGGCGGCGCTGGAAAGGGGCAGCTGCCGCACCCTGTCCTGCCCGTAGACCCGGCGGACGACGGGGAAGTCCTCAACGAGAAAGCCTCGGTCGTTGTCGCCGTCGACGGGGTACAGGAGTTCCCAGGGAACCGTGTCCATGTCGCTGGCTATGCTGAACAGCTTTATCCGGTCGCGCTGGGCCCAGAACTGGCGCCGGATCGCCTCGGGGACCACATCCGACCACAGTTGCGCGCCCAGGTTCCTGATCCGGTTGCGGATGAGGGCCGAGCTGGAGAAGCGGGTTTCTTGTGCCGATATCGCGCGCAGCTCCTCGACGAGGGCGCCGACCACCTGAGACGGGTCCCCGGCCAGGCGCTTGGTGATCTCCAGGCGGTAGAGCGTCTCGCCGATCAGCTGGAAGCTGTACCTGTCCTCATCGGTCCGGCTGACCTGCAAGGTGACTTCGCCGGGCTCGGCGGCGAGCCCGGCGAGGACAACGGCGCGACCGCGTCCCTCCTCGAGCGCCGCCCCGACCTCGACGGATATCTGCAGCGCCAGTTCTCCCAGGAACGTCCCGCCGGAGAACGCCCGGACCACCACCGAGTGCAGGCCCGCGCGACCGGCCGTGAACCCGAACCGGATTGGCTCAGAATCCTCGGCGAAGGGGACGAACAGTTCCTGCTCAAGATCACCGGACGGGATCAGCCCCGGAGCGGACACAGTAACCGTCACCGCGCATCCGGCGGGCGGCACCACGAACGGCTTCAGCGCGCTTGACGGACTCTCGCTGCTTGCCAGCGTAACCAGCACGATCAGGCTAATCCGCGCCGCGGAAGGAGCTCGCTCCGGCAATATCCCGGTCAGATAGCGCGGCCGCGGCTCCCCGGCCCAATCCGGGTCCTCCGGGGCCTCACCGTCTCCGGAGCCGTCAGCGCTACGGAAGCTGCTCTCGCCTGCGGCGCCCGCACCGAGCCTTTCGTTAACCACCGTGGGCGCGCTCCGGATCTGCTCGCCATGCCCTGGGGGTGGCTGGTACCCAGGGCTTGCAAGGGGTGCGTAACCGGGGGCACCAGCGGGCTCGGGCGAATAGCCGGGGGCACCAGCGGGCTTGGCCACATAGCCGGGCGCAGGCAAGTAGCCGGGCGCAGGCGCGTAGCCGGGAGCCGGCGGATAGCCGGGCGGAGGCGCATAGTTGGGGGTGGGCTCAGAATCCGGGTCAGGGGCACCTGAGTCGGTGCCAGCAGCAGCATCATCATCACCACCAGGAAACTCGTCGCTCCCTCCACTTCCAGGGGGAAGGGGTACCCACCCAGTCCCGTCGCGACGGGACACCCAACCGGTGCCGCCGGGAAGGGATTCCCACACTGAAGGGGGTGAAGCTGCTTCTGCCGGTGCGATGCCCGGGCTGGAGCCGAGGGAGCTCGCCGCAGGTTCGTCTCGACGCCGCGCGGTCGTGAGCGGGTACTTGCCGATCCCGGTGGGCTCCCGAATTACGGAAGACCCAATGCCGTCATCGCCCTCGGCGACCCAGCCATGCCGCGCCGCGAGGCGGGCGTTCGAGTCCATGAACGCAGCGCGATCGAGGCCGAACAGGCCCATTGCCAGGCCATCCGCGTATGCCAGCACCTCGGAAACCGAGGGCCGGTCCGCGGGAGCCTTGGCCAGACACCACGCGACCAGCGACCGGATCAGCCGCGGGA
Source organism: Trebonia sp. (assembly GCA_050013875.1). GTDB lineage: Bacteria > Actinomycetota > Actinomycetes > Streptosporangiales > Streptosporangiaceae > Trebonia. Next base: position 50,236 of record JBEKEK010000025.1, read on the forward strand.
CCCCGGACAACGCGGGTTCCCCGGACATGGTCCGATACATCACCGACTCCTGGCTGCGGTGGCCGAATGGCCCGTCGCCGGTGGCCGCCGTCGTCAGCACCGCGCCGAGGCTGAAGACGTCCGTTGCCTGCCCCACTGGCTGACCAGAGAGAACCTCGGGAGACATATAGCCGGGTGTCCCAACGATGTACCGCTGGTCATCCAACGCGTCGTCAGCCGCCTTGGCGACGCCGAAATCGATCAACCGGGGCCCGTCGTCCGCGAGGATCACATTCGACGGCTTCAGGTCACGGTGCACCAGACCGGCGGCGTGTGTCTCCCGCAGACCCTCGGCCAGTCCGATCGCCAGGGTGAGCAACGGCCCGAGGGGCAACGGCCCGTACCGTCCCACCACCTCGTCGAGGGATGGCCCGGGCACGTAAGCAGTCGCCATCCATGGCTCGGCCGCATCGGGATCGGCATCGACCAGCGCCAGGGTGAACTTTCCGCTGACATTCCGGGCGGCTGCTATCTCACTGGCAAACCGACGACGGAATTCGGGATCCCCCGACAAGTCGGGGTGGATCACTTTCACGGCAATGGGGCCGGCTGGTGACTCGGCCAAGAACACCCGGCCCATCCCGCCACTGCTCAGCCGACGAAGCAGGCGATATGGCCCGACACTTTCGGGATCACCACGCTCGAGTTCTGCCCCCACGCTTCCCCCCGAGGTGAACAGCAAAATAGCAGCCCTGGGGCCTGATAATACGGCAGGTTTCCGACACGGGACGATTTAGATCCATTTACTCCGCGAGACTGACTGCTCACGTCGTTTGTTTGGCCGTTGGCCACCTTCGCCGTGATCAGGGTGTCAAGTGGGGTACCGTTTCGGCCCCTGGACGTAGACGCGGCCCGCGGGGGTCTGCCACTGGTGCCATCCCGGCCGAGGCTGTGTGACGCTCCAACCCTCTGACTGCTTAATCCGGTGGCAGGCGCGGCTGCGCGCACCCGCATTACAAGTACAGGTCCGTCCGCCTTGGTCGTACGGTACGGCATGCTCGAAGTCCGACTCGCGGGCGTGCCGGTTGCAGGGCGGAAAAGTGCAGGTGCCGTCTCTGATCTGGACCAGATGGCGGAGCTTGTCGCTCGGCTGGTAGCCATGCGATTCGTACCGGTGGTCACACGAGAACGTCGGAACCGGGTCCACGCGCACCGCGAGCTCCCGCCCGCCCGGCACGATCAGCGTCCATGTGCCGAAGCCTCCCGAGGTTCTCGCCCGTTTACCGCTGGGCGAGAAGGCCCATGGACCAGTGTCGCCCCCGGAGCGGGTGAGGCTGGGGAGAGTGGCGGAGGGGATGGTGAGGTTCAGCCGGACGGGCAACGAGATGGGGGATACGGCCGGGCTGGCCTTGGGTGATGTCCGGGCCGGGCGGGTGCAGCCGTGGCCGATGGCGTACCCCTCGGTGCTGGTAACGGTCACGCATATCTCGGTGTGCGAGCTGGCGGCTGCCGCGGCGGCCAGTTGCCGGGCGAGGGCGGGGTCGAGCAGGCCGAAGCCGTGGACCTCGCCCGGCCGCTCGGCCAACCCGAGCAGCGTTGCCAACGGCACGATCAGGTCGGCGGGCCGCCGCTCACGAGCCTGCCCCGTCGCAGGAACGCCGGGCCGCGGACCAGAGCCGCCGGGACCAGGACCGCCGGGACCAGGACCGCCGGGACCGAGGTCACCTGGACCGAGGTCATCTGGACCGGGACCGCCGGGATCGGGACCGCCCGACTCTGGGCCGTCGTCATCACTGTCGCCGCCGGATTCGTCGTCGTCGCTGTTATCGCCGCCGCCGAGGTCTAGGTCGTAGTCATCGACCAGGCAGCTGCCATCGCAATCGGTGCACGAGCAATCGTCCGGGTCTCCCTGGATGTCGCGTCCAGTCCCGCCAAGCTCCCACGGATCCAGGGGATCTGGGGCATCTGAGGGAGCGACGCCTGCTCGGCCGGCGGCGGTTCCGGCCGCCGCGCGGGCCTGGGCGCGCGCCATCGACCCGGCCGCGTCGGCGGCGTCGTCTTGCCGTTCGGCGTTCGCGATCCGGTCTACGGCGGGCCGGTCGTTGATTAGGTCGAGGTAGGCGTAGGCGCGCAGCACGTCCATCGGGGTGTCACCGAACGCGTCGGATTCTCTGTATTCCTCGGCGCGGGCGTTGACGCTGGCCATCGCGGCGAGGGCTTCGTCGGGTGGCAGGTCACGGCCGGACAGGGCCGCGGTCCCGGCCTGCTCGCGGAAGAAGGAGACCCGCGCGTTCTTCTTCTGCGCGTGCTCGCGCCTCCGCTCGGCAAGCTCGGGATCGACGGTTAGGGCGGCCAGCTCGGCCAGGCGCATCACCTGGGTGTAGGTCTTACCCGCCAGCTGATCGGTGATCAGGGCTTCCGCGGTGGCGGCGTCGGCGTCCATCAGCTGGCCGAACGTGTCGGCGATGACTTTGGCTTTGGGCTGGGTCAGGGTGCCGTCTTCGAGGAGGGCGCCGGTGGCGGGGAGCCGGGCTTGCAGTTCCCAGGCCAGCCAGGCGGTCCGCTCGGCGGACTGGGTGGAGCAGGCAAGTGCGGCGGCGAGCTCGTAGCGCAGCGAGTCGGACCAGGTTTCGGGCAGATCGCCGTGGCCGGCGCCGGGGGCGGGGAGGCGGTCGCGGCGCATCATCTCCCGGATCACCCCGAGCTTGGCGCTGGCAGCCCACGACTCGACCGCCGCCCACGCCTGCAGCAGGCCGGTCAGTTCGTTGTCGGTGGCGGCGGGGCAGCGCCGGTCGGCCCCGGAAAGCTGGTCGGCCAGCAGCGCCAGCCGCCCCGACGGCCCGGGCGCGCCGCCTGAGTCGTCGCCCGCGAACTGCGCCAGCCGCGGGTCACGGCCCGCCGGTCCCGGCCCTGGGCCCTGGTGCGAACCCTGGCCCGGGCCAGGGTTCGGAGCCGGGTCGCCAGCCCCGCGGGACGGCCGCCCGGCATCGGGGTCGGTGCCCTCCCCGTCGTCTGGTCCCGGCTGCCAGTCCACCCCCACCCCCGTTCGATGATGATCATGATTAAGTGCTGACACTCGAATAATACTCCAAATTATGGCGTTCTGCTCTTCGAAGACACTTACCTGGGGGATACACTTTCCTTACCCGTAAACCCGAAATATCCCTTTATATCGGGTCAGCCCACAGGAACCACAGTGGTGTCACGTGTGGGTAGCCGCACGCATCAATCGTGGCGACGCGAGCCACGACGTCCCTGGCCAGCAGGCCCGCGATCTCTTCATCGCTCAGCGGTCGCACCATGATGGCCATCCCACTCCAGTCAACCGACCCTTGCCGCGCTGGCCCCAGCAGACCGCACACAGCAAGCGCGGGCTCGCGGTTTTCAAGATGCCTGGCCTTCCAGGGCGGCGAGCGCGGATGTCGACGCCTGCCGCCCGTGCGCTTGCATCGGCCGTCCTGCCGAACGCCGTTAGAGCGGCTGGGTTAGCTGTCGGTGCATGAGGGCCAGTGGTCTACTGCCCACTCTGGCCAGCCCGGCCAGCCCGCTGGCGGGGCGGGGATCTCGCCGCCGCCGAGTTCGGCGGCGTCAGGCACCTGGAACTGCTCCCGCCACGCGTCCACGTCGGCCTCGCTCATGGGGAATGTCTGCTGCGGTGTCGTTTCCTGACGGTGCGCGATGCGGGCGAGCTGGACGTTCTTGTCCACGGGCAGGTAGATCACGTGGCATACTGCCCCGGCTGACCGGGCCAGCCAGCGCAGCGCCGACCGTTCATCGCGGCCCCAGAGCCCGTAGTCGAGCACGACGCTGGTCCCCAGCCGCAGCGCCTGCAGGGCGACCGAGATGAGCCGCCCTTCGAGCACCCAGCGCTTGCCGTCGGCCATCGAATCCCCGAACAGCGGGACCATCCAGTGATCCGGGGTCAGCCGCAGCGCCCGGTGCGCTGCGGCGAGTTCTCTGGCCCGGGTGGTTTTCCCGGCTGCGGGGAGCCCGACCATCAAGACCAGCGTGGCGGCACGCGGGTCGCGTGTGACAGCGGGTCCGGCTGCGGACGGGCACGGGAATGGTTCTTCGTACTGTGAATCGGAACGCTGCGGCTGAGACATGACTCCCCTGATCAGGCAGAATGGCCCGGCAGCACGGGAATACGCGCGTGGCTGCCGGCAGGACACTGATCCGGCGGTACGTCCTGGCACTGCCCTCGGGCAGAGGCAGGCAACGAGGCCACGGTTACGGCAACCTCGGTACCGTCGCTAAGTGGCGGTCCGGGTAGTCATGGCAGCGAAGCAGCACATGCCTTCACGATAGCCGACATGCCGGCAGCGAGCTCGCGGCCGGCCGCAGGCCGCCGGGCACAGCCTGCTCGGCGTCCCTTCCCCTAGCCCTTCCAGGGACGCAGGCCCGGAAGGGGTAACCGAGAAGCAGCCGACTGTGGCGCCATCGGACATCGACTATAACTCGCGCGAGGGCTACCGTGCCAAGAAGGTGGCAGCGGAAAACGTGCTCCTCGACTCCGGGATGGCAGTCAGCATCCTGCGCTACTCCTGCATCCAACGGCACCGGCGCCAGCCGGCCGCGCGAGTGGAACGATCTCCAGGATCATCGCCGCGCACCTGGCCCACACCTGGACCGAGATCCTGGGTGGTGCGCATCGTGCGGCACCACTACCGACTGGACCTCCCGGCTGATAGCTACTCGATATCGCGGGAAGTCGAGGACGTCCTCGCACTGGCGCAAGCAATCGGGGAGGCGATGGTGATAGTTGGCCATTCCTCCGGCGCCGTGGTCGCCCTGGAGGCGCTCGCGGCCTCGCCCGGCACGTTCGCGGGCGCGGTCCTCTTCGAACCCCCGGTCGCCACCGGGCCACCTGACCCCTCCGGAAGCGCAGCGCTCGCCATGGCCAATGCGGCAGTGGCGGAAGGCAAGCCCGGCAAGGCCGCGCAGATCTTCATCCGGGACATCGTGGGCATGCCAGCGCTCTCCGCACGGATGCTCCGGCTACTAGTGCCAGTCCTCCCACGTCTGCGAGTCCTCATCCCGCGGCAGATCAGCGACCTTGACGGCGTCGGCCTGCGCCTGGACGCCTACGCCGAGATCACCACGCCTGCGGTGCTCCTTGGGGGTGAGCGCAGCCCTGCGCACCTGGCGCAGTCGCTGGACGCGCTGGCTACCGTCATGCCGCACGCTGAGCGGGTGACGTTGCCCCGTCGCGACCATTTCGCCAATCGGAAAGCACCTGCCGAGGTGGCCCGAGTCATCGAGGCCCTCGCTCGACAGGTCCTGCGCTGAGGCTCGCGCGGACCTCGTCCGCCAACTACCGTCCCAACTCCGCCAACTATCGGGTCACGGTCACACGCGGTCCAGGTCGTGCCAGTAGCGGTGCTGCTTGCCCTCCGGTCACGGCCTTCAAGCGCCGAATTCGTACCTGAAGACATAGGCGCTTGAGTCGGCGGTCATCTCGTTGACTTCGACGGGTGTACCAGCGGCATCGAGCGCCACCCGGCAGATTTCGATCACCGGGGTGCCGGCGGCGATCTGGAGGCGGTCCGCCCCAGCCGGCAGTGGCATCCGGGAGCGTAGGTCCTCGCGGAACCGTGCGGGGGCGTGACGACGAGCTTGCCGGTGGCGCGGTCGTGCTCCATGTCATCGTGGGCCACCCGCACCTGCTCCAGGCCGTCGTAGACGCGGTCCACGGGAAAGGCCAGCCGGCCGGCCGCGACCGCGTCGAGGATCTCCTGGAAGGCCTCCCGGGGCAGGTCGGCGGCGTCGCCCGAGTAGCCCGCCAGGCGCACTCCCCTCGGCAGGTACTCGTTCGGGGAGAAGTCCCGCACCGTCCACTGGTTGGACAGGCTGCCGCCGAAGCAGGCCGTGCCCTGCACGCGCACCGCGCGCAGGGTGTCGGGCAGGGTCGGTGTGCCGACGAGATCAAGGGCGGCGTCGACGCCTCCTGGGTACAGCTCGCGCACTGCGGGCGCGATCTCGCCGGTGTCGAGCAGGGGATGGTCGACGCCGTTCTCCGCCAGCAAAGCGAGGCGGTCAGCCCGCCGGGTGGTGGACAGCACCGTGGCGCCGCGCCAGGTGGCCAGCGCGGCGGCGGCCAGGCCGACCGAGGAGGTGCCGCCGCGGATCAGCACGGACTGACCGGGCTTCAGGTTCAGACCGATGGTGAGCGAGCCGTAGGCGGTCTGCACCATCTCCGGCAGGGCGCCGAGCACCTCCCAGGGCAGGTCGGTGTCGACGGGGATGACCTGGGACAGCGGCACCGACGTGTACTCGGCATAGCCGCCGTCGTAGGTGCGCCCCATGTCCCCCATCATCGCGACCACCTTCTGCCCGGGAGCCAGCCCGCTGCCGGCCGGGGCCGCGTCGACGGTTCCGGCCGCCTCGATACCAGGCACCCGGGGAAAGCTGACGCCCACACCCAGACCCAGCCGAAGTTTCAGCTCCGAGCGGTTGAGGCCGAACGCCTCGACGCGGATGCGCACCCAGCCGTCCCGCTCGGGCGGGAGCGGGACCTGGGTCAGCCGCAGGTTCTCCACAGGGCCGGGGGCGGAGAGCCGTACGGCGCGCATGGTGGCCGGCGAGGAGGTCATGGGCCTGCCTTCTTCCCAGGGCAAGGAGAGTCGGTCGCTCAGGGCCCGCATCGACGCCAGACAAATCTGGCGTCGTAGTTCGCGATCAGGTGGGCGAGGCCGACCGGAGTCTGCCCTGTATTGTCGTATTTCCTCTCATAGTCCGCCAGCGCGTCGAGCAGGGTCGCGGCGTCCGCAGTGGCCAGTTCCCCGGCGACGCGCGCGGTGTGCCCTTGACTCACCAGGACGTTTCTGATGCCGTAGCGGCCCAGCGGCGTCAGCCCCATCCGGTAGCCGGGCTGCGCGCCCGAACTTTCGGCGCAGATCATGCTGTCGGCGCGCCACGGCGTAGTTCCCCAGTCCACGTCGGCGGCGCCCAACGCCAAAGGATCTGCGATAGCCGGGATGTGCTCTCGATGACGAAGGCGTCCAGAAGGGACGTGCCGTCGGCACCAGTGCCTAGCGCGGACAAGAGGCCGCCGGTGTCGAGCCGCTCCTCGGCGGGAAGCCGGTAGAGGAGCTTGAGCGTGGGGAAGACCACAACGGCGGCGCCGCTCCCTGCAGGCCGATCTTCAACCGATGGACGGTTGGGCTAGATGCACCTGGCACAAGGCCAAACTACCGACGCGGACTGGTCTGTAGGCGTCGAATCGCGCTCCGCACCGAACCTAACGTGGTCGTTCGTCAAGCTCCCGCGCTCAGGCAAGTGCTGCGCCGAACTGATCCACCAGCATGGCCAGGCGCTGGTCGTAGAAGGCCGGGCGCAGCCTCCCGGCCTGGGAGAGCGTCGCCAGGCCGTGAAGGGCACTCCAGGCGACCTCGGTGAAAGTGTCTACGTCGCGGTCGCCCGCCAGCGGCGCCAGCGCCTCGCGTAGCTCGGCGAACGCCGCATACAACGGAGCCGGCGTGTCGGATTGCGCGAACATCAGATCAACCCTGAGGGCGAACATGGCCTCGTAGAGGGCAGGGTTTGCTCGCGCGAACTCCACATAGGCGCTGGCGACCGCCCGCGGCTCCGCGCCGGGGGAATCGGCCCCTTCGCGGGCGTTGCGCAATATGGCGGCCAGTTCGCCAAATCCCTCGAGGGCCACCGCGCTCACGATGGCGTCTTTCCCTTCGAAGTGGCTGTAGAGGACCGGCTGGCTGTATTCGATGCAATCGGCCAGCCGGCGGGTGGTCACGGACTCCCAGCCTTCGGCCTCCGCCAGTTCGCGAGCGGCGTTGACGATGACCTGGCGCCGCTGGGCTCGTTCGCGCTCCCGGCGCTCCAGTCTGGTCATGCCAGCAATTGTAGCACTGCTAGAAGATCTATCAATGTTGACAGCCACCGATAGAATAGCTAGCGTTGATAGAAAATCGGGCAGGCCCTCGCAGAGACCGGGAGGCCTGGTTCCCGGGAAATCGAGAAGGAGAAGCACCATGACAGACACCAAAACTGATGGCCGCACGCTTGCAGCGCGTTACCTGAAGTTGCTGAACGACCACGATCCCGCTGCCGTCGATGGCTTTGTAGCGATCGACTACATCAACCACAACCCGTTCGTGGCAGACGGACGCGAAGCCAACCGCGCCTTCTGGTCGAGCTTCTTCACCGCGTTCCCGGACATCGAAGCGACGATGGACGATCTGGTGGTGGCTGGAGATCGCGTTGTCGGGCGATTCACCTACCGAGGCACCCACGCTGGCCCCTTCTACGGAATGCCTCCGACCGGGAGCCCGATCGAGATGCGTTCCATCGACATCTGGCGGACCGAGAACGGCGAGTTCGCAGAGCACTGGGACGAGCTCAACCTCCTCGACCTCTTCCAGCAGATCGGCATGATTCCCGCGTTCGACCTCGGAGACCCCAAGAGCACGACGTGACCGGCGCGGCGGTGGTTCAGGCGGTGATGCCTAGGTGGCGTCGATGCCGTCGATGAAGCCGAGGACGGCCTTCGACAGCTCCTCGGGGGCTTCCATCGCGGCGTAGTGGCCGACGCCGTCGAGCTGGACGGAACTGATCCCCGATGATGCGGCCTTGGACATGGTGCCCGCCGTGAATGGGCCGCCGCCGGCCCCGACCGCGAGCACGGGCACGGTCAGCCCGGGGGACTCGGCGAGGGCCTTGAGCTCGGGCCCCTCCCGCAGCATCGACCGGTAGAGGCCGATCGCGCCGCGCCAGCCGTCCGGGCGTGAGTAGGTCCGGGCGAAGTCGTCGATGTCGGCATCGGTGACCGCGCCGGGGACGGCGGTCATGGACGGGAACGCGTACTGCCCGAGGAACTCGCGCTCGCGGCCGGCCAGGAGCATCTCGGGAATGCCGGGCGCGACGAGAACCCCGATGTGCCAGGCGCCGCCGCGGGTGACGTCGGCCAGCATCTCGAGGCCGAAGCCGGCCAGTCCCATCTCAATGGCGGTGAGGCTGAGCACGTCCTCGGGGTGGGCGGTCGCCAGCCGGAAGACCGTCGCCCCGCTGATGTCCTGCCCGGTCAGGTGGACCGGGCCGAGGCCGAGGTGCTCGATCAGCTGGTGCAGGTCCTCGGCCGAGGCCTTGCTGTCGTAGTCGCCCGGCGCGGTGTCCGAGTCACCGAAGCCACGCAGGTCCACGGCGAAGACCCGGTGGCTGGGGGCGAGCAGGGGGATGAGCTTGCGGAAGGCCCGCCAGGTCTCGGGGAACCCGTGGACCAGCAGGACCGGGGACCCGGTGGTCCCGGCGGCAGCGTAATGCAGGGCCGTTCCGTTGACGTGGGCGCGGTGGTGGGTGATCTCGGGGACGGTGAGGGTCGCTGGTGCGGTAGCCATATCTCTCCTTATTTCGACAGCCTGACTGTCTAATAATAGACAGTCAGGCTGTCTTTTGTCGAGGGTCATATCCTTCTCGCATGTCTCGCTCTGGCGCTGATCTCGCGCTGCTGCTGCTCGGGGGCTTCCGCACGCTGGTGGACGCCGCGACCGCCGAGCTGGCCGATCGTGGCTACGAGGACGTGCGTCCTGTCCATGACTTCGCCATCCGGGCCATTGCCGCCGGAGCCGACAGCGCCTCAGAGCTAGCCCGCCGCCTGTCGATCACCAAGCAGTCGGCCGCGAAAACCATCGCGGTCCTGCAGGAGCGCGGGTACGTCGCCCGCGACCCGGACCCGCGCGACGCCCGCCGCAAGCGCCTTCAGGTGACCGAGCGCGGCTTCGACGTGCTGCGCCAGGGCGAGACGATCTTCGAGGAGCTCCGCGATCAGTGGGCGCAGCGAATCGGCGCCGCCGAGCTTGAGGGCATCGAGGATCACCTCAAGGCGCTAGTGGGCGCGCAGCCGGTGCGCTTCGATACGCCCGGGTGGATTGCCCGCGACGTCGGCGAGCCGGGCTGAGCTAGGCGGCGGGCAGGCGTTCCAGGGCGTCGAGGTCGCGTTCGGCGTAGAGGCGGTGCTGCCATTCCTCGTCGAGGATGGCCTGCAGGCAGCGATGGACCGGGATGCTCTCCTGCTCGGGGTCGCCGGGCTCGGTGACCGGCGGGGTCATGCCCGCGAGCTGCTCGTCGGTGAGGCTGGCGAGCACGTCGCGGACGGTCGCCATCCGGTCGGCGCGCAGGGCCAGCACCTGGTCCAGGGACGGCCGGGCGTCCCGGTCGCGTGGGATGCCGGGCTCGTCGGGCCGTTCGTCGGCGGGCAGGTCCAGCGGATCCCAGGGCGAGGGCTGCCCCAGGATGGCGCGGTTCACCAAGAGATCGGTGGCGAAGACCAGGTGGCGCAGCGTCTCGATGAACGACCACTCGCCGTTGACCCGCCGGTGCAGGAGTTCGGGGTCCATCCGGCGGGCCCGGGCCACGGTCTGCTGCCACAGCCGCTCCAGCACGTCCCAGGCCTCGCGGTACCCGGCGGCGTCGCCCGGGCGCATCTTGGCCCGGTCTGGGTAGCGGCGGTCGAGTTCGGCCTCCACCAGGGGCGCGACGTCGACCCCGTTGATCCGCACGTTGTCGATCTGGCCGCTGATGTCCACGTCCACCAGGTACGCCCCGCTGATCGTGACCCGGGTCAGGCCGACCAGGCGGAAGCGTGCGCCGGTGAGGTCGACACGGTGGAAGTCGGCATCGGTCAGGTTGACGTCCTCGAACCGGGCGCCGGACAGGTTCTTGTGGGTGAAGTCGGTCACCTGGGCAGCTTGCCACGAAAGCGCGGCGACCGCGCCATGAGCCCTCGCTGGCCGCGGCGCAGGCCGCCGGGGAACCCCGTGCCGGCCCGCTCACTGCGCGTTGGCACACCGAATGGCCCCATAGCGGTTAGGAAATACTTTCATGACAGCTGATCACGGCATATGAACCATGGCCCGGGGTGAGACGTATCCGAAATTGGGTGCCGACTCTGGGAGGTGGGGAGTGCCAGTCGACCGCCCCGATCCAGCCGACGATCCCGCCGAATCGGCCCACCGTCGGCTACCCGACGGACTGAAACCACCCGGCGGTGCCGAGCCATCCGACACGGCGCGGCCGCTGTCACTGGACCCAGCTGACAGCGATGCCGCCTATCAGGCCAACCGGGCCCGAGTCGAACAGGTATATGCCGCCCACCGGGAGCCCGCGGACGAGGGTGCCCCCCGCGCGGCTGCCGTTGACGCCGACCGCGACCCCTGGGCTGAGGCGCTCCCGTCGCTGCGGGCCGCCTGGGAAGAGCACGAAAACCGGTATCCAGAACGGGAGCGTGTTACTCCTGTCACCCATATGGATGGCTCCTGGTCCTCTGGCGAGACCCGCAGGCTGACCCCGGACCAGAACACCGAAGCCACCAAGGCCTGCGCCGACATCCACGACGAGGGCGAACGATTCGCCCTGCCGGTACTGCTCCAGATCGAAGCCGCCGACCCCGACTGTGCGCTGGTCGGCCTCGAGCACAGGCTCAAAGGCGAAGACCGGATCAAGGAGAAAATCGCGGAGCGGCTTCGGTACACCCCAGACCTGTCGCCCCGGCAAGCGGCCGCCGAGGTACCGGACGCCGTGCGATTCACCCTCGAATACCCTGAGTCGCGTTACCCAGATGGTGTCGTATCAGGTGTCGAACGCATCCAGGGAGCTGGCTGCGAGCTCCTGAAGTTGAAGAACCTGTGGGCGAAGGATCAGTACAAGGGCATCAACAGCCAGTGGCTCAGACAGGAGACCGGGCTGCGCTTCGAGGTCCAGTTCCACACGCCGCAGAGCCGAGAAGCCAAAGAGTTGACTCATCAGGCATACGAGCGTCTCCGTGACCCGCACACCAGCAAGGCCGAGGAGACCGAGCTCGAGGCCTACCAACGTCAGGTGAACGCCTTCGTGAAGCGCCCACCTGACGTATTCAGGATCGAGGACTATCCCCCGGAGAAACGCAATGGCTGAGCAGGTTACCTACTACGCGATCGTCGATGACCACACGAGCAGGGATGAGCCCGCGGGCGTTCTCCGCCGGTTCGACGACGGTGACCGACGGGACGAATCGTTCGGCCGCGACCTGCAGTGGCAGTTCTCGTCGCTCCTGCACTCCGCCGAACGCGGCGACACCCAGTATGACCTCATCCAGATCACCGAAGACGAGGCCGACCGGATCGTCGCTCGGATCCGTGAGGCGGCCCGTCCGGCGGAATAGTTCATTCGAGTCCTGGCGGCCAGGAGCACGCAATGCGTACAGGATCAGCTGCCGGGCGGAAGTCAGCAGATATGAAAAACAGGCTGACTGCCGCGTGACCGCGCGCAGATTATCCATTTTTGGCGCGCGTCCCGCACGATAGCTTCCCGGGGTTCTCGCGACTATCGTGAATTCATGCCACCTGTGAGCGGGCCCGTCGCCAGCCCGGTGGCTGATGCGGCCGCGCGGACTTCAGCGGCAGGCACTGCCCGGTTGCTCGCCGCCTGGTGCACGGGCTCGCCGCTGCCCGAGGCTGCGGACCGGCGCTGCGAAGGAGTGGCCGACCTCGCCGCGCGCCGGGCGCGGGTGTCGCAGTCGCTATTCTTCACCGACCGCACCACGGCTGCGCTCATCGAGGACCATGACTACGATCCGGGGCCGCGCGGTCTGCCCGAGGACACAGAGTTGATCTACGACGGCGCGAATGCCTATCTCCAGGTAGGCGGCCGCTGGACGGGCTTCTTCCTGGCCGATCCCGGCGGCCCGCGCGGGCCTAATGACCCGCTATGGCCGCTGGACGCCCTGTTCGGTGCGAGCGATGACGCCGTGGAGATCGGATCGGAGGCCGTCCGCGGCGTGCCCGCCACGCGCTACCGCCTCACCGTCGACCTGGCCCGAGCGGACGCCGCGCTGCCGGCCGGGGTGAGCGTGCCATCCGGGCCGTACCGCTCGCTGCGCGCGCTGCCCGCCGAGGTATGGCTGGATGCGGCTGGCCTCGCCCGCCGCGTTTCGGTGAACTCCGAGCCGACCGCCGCCACGGATGCGCAGGTCTGGTCGATCGTCGAACTGTGGGATTTCGGTGTGGCCGCCGATATCACGCCGCCCGGTCCCGATGGGGTCCTGCCGCCCGCCGAGGCCTACCACCTAGCCGAAGAGGACCCGCCCGAGCGGGATCTCTGACCCAACCGGAGCCGGGCGCAATCCGGAGGCAACATGGCAGCTCTGCGGTGAGGACAGCGATCGTTAGAGCGCGGAGCGCTGGTGGCAGTAGTCGTGCGCCGAGCCGAACAGCAGGCCGGCGACAGCGCAGGCCGACATGAAGATGCCAGCGGCGATGAACAGACCGATAGGTGCTATCAGGTAATAGCCGTCGAGCGCGAATACCCACGCTCCGAAGATCGCCAGTCCCAGGAACGCTATGAAGGTCTCCTGGGCGATGACCCAGATGCGCGCCCGTTCACTGCCGCGCCGGGGCAACAGCACGCCCAGCACCCACGACAGGGCTGCGAAACCGAAGAGCACTGCGCTGATCAGGTCACCGGCGGGCACCCGGGCCGAGAGGCACAGGGAAACCACTCCGAGCGCGGCCCAGATCCCGCCCTGAGACCACAGCAGGGCGCTGATCGCGACGATAGAGAACGGCGCGCGCAAAGCGGCCGAAAGATGCTCCTCCGTCATGACATCACCATAAACCGCTCACTCTTCGGCAGAGTCCCCGGGGATGTCAGCATAAGTCTCTGGCCAGCCGGCCAGCTGTTTGTCATCGGAGTTGAGGCAAGTTCGCTCGATCAGGCGAACTCGCTCCAGAACGGGACCATCGGCGGCGGTGTCCAGGCTGCGCTGATCACCACTCCCGAGCCGCTGAATTCGCTGTCGATGTAAGTGGCCAGGTCGGTGCCGTAGACGATGATGTCGGTCTGGTAGATGGACAGCACCGGGTGCCCGTAGGTTCCGTGTCCGGTAGGGAGGTAGCGATGCCCGTAGACCGGGATCATCTTCGGCGCCCGGGCAAGGTGCCCTCGCGCTAGGTTCAGGGCCTGGCCGTTGTCGGCCGGGCGCTGGCCCCAGGCGAGCTGCCAGAAGGCGTTGCTCTCGACGTCGAAGAGCACTCCTTCGATGGGCCAGTCGAGCTGCCGGCGCAGATCGCCGGGGTCGCCGTCCCGCCAGTCAGGCCACGTCCGGCCTTTCTCCTGAGGGACGCTCAATGGCAGTCCCGCTGAGAGAAACGCGCGGTGATCGTCGGCGAATTCAAACTCGTACTCCTGCTCGATCCGGGCGAGCTCAGCGTCGGTCAGGCCCGGCCCGATCTCGTATCGTCCTATCTGAGCGAGCCGACGTGCGGCCCGTTCACCCAGTCGGCTCCCTTCGCTGCTGATCACTCAAGAACGATAACGCCATGCGCCGGCCGATCGGCTGGAGCTTGAACCCGGGCGCGATATTGCGAAAGTACAGGCGGAGCCGGGCGCCGACTTTCAGGTTGCCGGGTCTGTCCCGGCGGCGGCATCCTGGGCGCTGAGGGCCGCGAAGAGCTCGCCGAGTTGGCCTCTGGCCCGGGCCGAGGCGAGATGGTGACGCCGGGGACCCGGGCGGGGCGTTCTTCGGCTTCATCGGCCAGCTGGTCGCCCACGCGGCGGCGAAGATCGCCATAACCGAGGCCCTGCTCGATGCGGGCGGCGACCGCGACGGCGACGCCGCCAGGGCATCGGACGGATTGCGCCGGGCGGTCGGCGCGCTGCTCGAGCACGCCCAGCAGGCCGGCGCCGTCCGCGACGACGTGGAGCTGCCCGAGGTTTTCGCGCTGCTCGTCGGCACCTCGCGAGCCGCTGCCCGCGCCCGCCTCGACGAGGAAGCGAAGACGCGGCTGCTCGCCATCATCTCCGACGGTCTGGCGCCCAGGCCGGGCGTCTGACGGCTGCCGCCGGGGCCGGCTGGTGCAATCGATTGTGCCACGGTAAGATAACGGGCAAATCCGTGACGAACCACCCGAGACGGAGTAATAGGCACTTATGTCCGAAATATCCGAATCGGGAGACGACTCCGTGGATATCTCCGATCTGAAGAGGCTCGATACCGGAACGGCGCACATCGCGCGGGTCTACGACTACTGGCTGGGCGGGAAAGATAACTTTGCCGCCGACCGGGCCGCCGGCGAGGAGGCCCTTGAGGCATTCCCTGGCCTGATCTCCTCTGTCCGCGCCAACCGCGCATTCCTTGCCCGCACGGTGCGCTACCTGGCCAGGGAACGGGGAATCCGCCAGTTCCTCGACATCGGCACCGGCATCCCCGCGTCGAATAACACCCACGAGGTGGCTCAGTCCATTGCCCCGCAGGCGCGGGTCGTCTACGTCGACAACGATCCGATGGTGCTGGCGCACGCCCGCGCCCTGCTCGGCAGCGGGCCGCACGGCGCGACCGACTACATCGACGCGGACCTGCGCGACACCGGCAAGATCCTGCAGGCCGCGGGCCGGACGATCGACTTCAACGAGCCGGTCGCGGTGATGCTGATCGCCGTGCTCCACCTGGTCCGCGACGAGGACAACCCGCGGCAGATCATCGAGGAGCTGATGGCCGCCGTGCCGCCGGGAAGCTCGCTGTCGATCTCGCATGTCCCCAACGACATGCACATGGGCCAGATGTCCGACATGAGCGACCGCCTCAACCGGCTGCTCGCCCAGCCGAGCACCTACCGCAGCCGCGCCGAGGTCACCGGCTTCTTCGACGGACTTGAGCTCGTCGACCCGGGCGTGACCCCGATTCAGAAGTGGCGCCCGGATACCCGGGAAGAGGGGAACGCGGTCGCCGCGATGTGGGGCGGCGTCGCCATCAAGCCGTTAGGCATCCTGTCTTGGCTTCTGGAAGACTTGACCGCGCTCGCCGGCCCCTCCCGGACCGTCAGAAGGAGGGGCCGGCTGGCGTTGGGCTAGCTGGCGATACCCGCGTTCCCTGGAGCGCCCTTCGCGCTGCCGGGCGTACCGCTCATGTGCGTGCACTTGTGCGCGGAGTTATGTGTCCCGGACGGTGAGGGGGAGGGAGTGGCGGCGGTGACCGCCGCGGTCTTGGCCGACGTCGAGGACGTCGACGTGGACGGGTGCGTGGTCGCGGCGCTGGCGACAGCCATGCTGGCACCGAACCCCACGCCCATCGCGGCTGCTCCGATTGCGCTGCCGATCAGGATCTTGCCCAGTCTGGTTTTCAGCATTTCCGCCTCCAAGCGGTCAGGTGATGGTCCTGTCCCCAGGACACCCGCACAGACTGCGGACTATCTGCGGTGATGCTCTCCCGACAGTATGAAACCGTCTGATTGCCGGCGGTCAATCCGGAGATCATCCGCTTCCGCTGAAGCGCGCCAACTCGCGTCGGAACCGGACTCCCGCCCGGGCGCAGCGCCCTGGTCCACAATCCCCGAACTGGTCGGCTGGCTGTGCACCGGCGGCCGGCCGGCCCACACCACTGCTGTGCTCCGTGGGCCGTTCGGCCTATGGCGTCACGCTCGGGCCACCCTCAGGCTGGGGTTATCACTCCAGCTATCCAGGCCTGATCGAGACAGGACACCCAGTGAGCCTCAACGCAATCGTCTTCGCCGCGGCAGCCGGTATCGCGCTCACCGCGGCCGGGGTAACCGGGGCCGGCGCCTCGGCTGCCCGAGCCCCGCAGACAGCGAGCCAGCAGGCAGCGAACCCGCGGACAGCGACAGTGACCGGGGCGGGCACGTCTCTCCCGGCGGCCGCACCCGGCACCCAGCTGTGGCTGAAACTTTACGCAAACCGCGGCAACGGCGGCGCTCTCTCGGTCGCGGTCAGCCGGAACGGGAGCACGGTGTTCGTCACCGGGTACACCACCACGGCCAGCGGCACCGAGGACGACACCACGGTCGCCTACAACTCGGTAACCGGCGCTCAGCGGTGGGCCAAGAGCTACGGCGGTCCCGGCGGTACCGATAGGGGACTGTCGGTGGCGGTCAGCCCGAACGGGAAGGAAGTGTTCGTCACCGGGTACAGCTTTGGCGCCAGGTCAGGAGTTGACTACCTCACGCTCGGCTATAACGCCGCGACCGGCGCCCAACTCTGGGCGAGACGCTACGACGACGGCCTCGGGGCCGACAGCGACAGCGAAGCCGCTGAGGTCGCGGTCAGCCCGAACGGGAGCACGGTGTTCGTCACCGGGACCAGCCTGAGCACCACAAAAGGCAACGACTACGCCACGATCGCCTACAACGCCGCGACCGGCGCCCAGCGGTGGGCGGCCCGCTACAACGGCGTCGACGGCGCCAACTACGTCCGCGCGGTCGCGGTCAGCCCGAACGGGAAGACGGTGATCGTGACCGGAGCCAGCGGCGGGGCCAATGACAGCTATGACTACGCCACGGTTGCCTACAACGCGGTGACCGGCGCCCAGCAGTGGGCCAAGCGGTACAACGGCGCCCACCCCGGCGGAATCAGCCGCGGCGCGAACTCGGTGGCGGTCAGCGGGAGCACGGTGTTCGTCACCGGGTCAAGCATCGGGACCAATGACAGGTACGACTACGCCACGGTCGCCTACAACGCCGTGACCGGCGCCCAGCGGTGGGCCAAGCGCTACGACAGCCCCGGCAGCGGCGACGGCCAGGCCTATTCGGCCGCGGTCAGCCCGAGCGGGGGGACGGTGTTCGTCACCGGGTACACCGATACGAGCAGCACCACCGCGGGCTATGACTACACCACGATCGCCTACAAGGCCGCTACCGGGGCCCAGCTGTGGGCGGCTCGCTACAACGGCACCGCCAACTTCACCGACGAGGCCTTCCAGCTGGCGGTCGCCCCGGGTGGCGGCACGGTGTACGTCACTGGGGAAAGCGCCGGCGGCATGTTCGACGGCTGGGGCTGGGCCACGGTCGCCTACAACGCCGGCACCGGCGCCAGGCGGTGGGTGCACCGCTATGACGGCGACGGCGGGGCCAGGGCCTTCTCGGTGGCCGTCAGCCCTACCACGGGGAACGTGTTCGCCACCGGGTACAGCGGCGAGAGCGGCGACTACGCCACGATCGCCTACAAAGGCTGACTTCCGAGGGGTCCGCAGCGACCACGCCCACCCGCGTCGCGATCTGCCGGGCTGCCGTCAGGCCTTGGGCGCACCGGCCCGGCACGATCGCGCCGCATCCGCGATCATGGCGTGTCCGTGGTGTAGGTGAACATCTTGTCCGCGTCGATGCGCGCCGCGACCGCGTCCATCTGGTCGAGCCAGGTCTCGAACTCCGGTCCCTGGGTCGGCAGATAATGGTCGAGCATCGCCTGCCGCAGTTCGCCGCGGGCGGGGTCGGAGACATCGAACAGCTCGGCGCGGCCGTGCACGGTCACGGCGAGTTCCTCGCCCGCGAGGTAAGTGGCGCTGACGGCGGGACGGGCGGCCAGGTGCCGCATCCGCACCGAGTCCCGGCCCGAGCTGAAGTAGAACGCGCCGTGCAGGAAGTAGCCGTCAACCGGGCCGGCCAGCGGGCGGCCGTCGGCCGTCACCGTGGCGACCACGAGCAGGCGCATGCCCTGCAGTTCTTCGCATAGCCGGACCGCGCTGAGGCGGCGGTCGTCGCTGATGATGTCCCTCAGGTGAGCACCGGCCCCAGCGGCGCTGCGGTCGAGCAGCTCCTGCAGGCGGTCGATTTCTTCCGGAGTCTCCAGCACGTGCCGATTAGACCATAGCCCGGCAATCCGTGTCCTAGAACTTGGCTGACCTGACTCTCTCTTAGGTAAGCGGCGTCCCAGCTCGCCCACCAGGGCCTCATGAGGGGAGGCAGGAGGGTGATCCGGTAAGTGTTATTAAGGAAATTTGAGGAAAAGTAACGCCTCGCCACTATTCTCTCGGACACCTCGCGTCCCGCCTGCTCGGATCTATGCTCCCCTTGGGTGGGATGCGCCCAGAAGCCTAGGGCCAGGGGAGCGCGGGACATGGGCAGGTTTGTACGGATCGGTGAGGTTCAACCCTGCGCCGGGCTGGCCGTTCCCTCCGCTCGGATGGGCACCGGAACTTGGCTGGCAGCCTGACCCGTCGTGGCCGCCCGCTCCGCCCGGCTGGAGTTTCTGGATTCCGGATGACCACGCCCCTGTCGGTAAGCGCAATACCCGTAGCATCCCTCAAGATGTGAAGATCGCCGTAGCCTCACGCGACGGCGGCAGGTGTCGTCAGTGCGGATCCACCGCTGAACTCCACTACGACCATGTGATCCCGTGGAGCAGGAGTTCTTCCCGGGTGCGGTCCCAGGTCTTGATGGCGTGACAGTTCGGGCAGAGCGCGATCATCTAACAGCGTCCTCCACTGCGAAGAAGGACAGTGCGACGCGCCGCCTCCGAGCGGCACTGCTTGTTCACCACAGTCGCCCGTACACCCTCCGCTCGCGATACCTAGCTCGCTTTTAGGTAATCAAGATATAGCTGTCACGCTACTTATTGTCGCTGTGACAAGAAGTGAGAATCAACGTGTGACCGACGATGAATGGCAAGCCCCTGCCGTGCTTCTCACAGTCGATCTGGTGATCCTCACCCTTCGCGGAACAAGCCTGCAACTGCTGCTGGTGGAACGCGGCGTCGAACCTTACGCCGGCAGCCTGGCACTGCCCGGCGGTTTCCTGCGCGACGCGCGAGAACCGATCCACGTGGCGGCCCGCCGGGAACTGTCCGAAGAGACAGGACTTAATGCCGACTCACTGCTCCTAGAGCAATTCGGTGTATACGGCGACCCAGATCGCGACCCGCGCGGACGGGTGGTCTCCGTGGCCTACCTCGCGATCGCGCCGCGGCTGCCGGATCCTGTGGCAGGCACCGACGCCGCAGCCGCCCGCTGGACGCCCGTCGGCAAGGTGCTCAAGGCTTCGCTGCCCCTCGCCTTCGACCATGTCCGCATCGTCGCGGACGGGGTGGAGCGCGCTCGGAGCAAGCTTGAGCACTCAGCGATCGCCACTGCCTTCTGCGGTCCGACCTTCACCATCTCCGAGCTGCAGCAGGTCTACGAGGCGGTGTGGGATGTGCAGCTCGACCCACGGAACTTCTACCGCAAGATCCAGGGCACCCGCGATTTCGTCGTCGCGGCAGGTCCGGACAAGCGGGCAGGGGTCGGCCGACCCGCACGGCTCTTCCGGGCCGGCCAGGGCAAGGTGCTCTACCCACCAATGGTCCGGCCCGCCAACTCCCTATCCCCGAGCCAAGGTAAGCCAAGAGAAGGAAGAATCGTGAGCGAGCAGAAGACCGTGGTAGTTCTCACCGCCCTCGACCTAGAGTACGAATCGGTCCGTGAAAAGCTGACCAATCTTCAAGTGCACTCGCACAGGGCGGGTACCCGTTTCGAGGTCGGGCGCCTGGCAGGGCATGACTGCCGGGTGGCCCTTGCCCAAGTCGGCAAGGGCAACCACACCGCCGCGGTAATCGCCGAACGGGCGATTCAGGAATTCGATCCCGGGGCCTTGCTGTTCGTGGGCGTGGCGGGGGCACTGCGACCGTCGCTCGCGCTCGGCGACGTCGTCGTGGCGACGCACGTGTACGCCTATCACGGCGGAACCAGCCAGGACGACGGCCTGAAGGCGCGCCCGCGCGTATGGGAAATCCCCCACCGTGCGCTGCAGATCGCTCAGCACCTCAAGCGCGCAGGCGAGTGGACGCGTTTCCTGCCCGCCAACTCGGAACCTCCGAATGTGGTATTCGGTCCGATCGCGGCAGGCGAGATTGTGCAGGATTCGGCGATTTCGGCCGAGGCGCGGTGGATCCGCGAGCACTACAACGACGCCTGCGCCATCGAGATGGAGGCAGCTGGCGTCGCTCAGGCCGCGCATCTCAACGACTCGCTACCCGTGGTCGTCGTCCGCGGTATCAGCGACCGGGCCGACGGCGGCAAGGTCGCAGTGGACGGGGCGGGATGGCAGCCACGAGCGGCGGCCAATGCCACCGCCTTCGCGGTCGCCCTGGTGGCCGCGCTGGCAGAGGAACTCGGCCCCGACCACCACCGGGACACCCGGCACGCCGACGACACGGAGCATGGCAGCAGCACGAACAGCAACACCGCGCAGGGGAACTCCCGAGTCGGAGTGCAGGCCCACACCATCTACGGCGGCGTCTGGGTAGGTCCTGATCGCGGCACTGGCCCGGCTGGAGCGACCGCCATGAATCATCCCGGCACTGGTCCCGGGAAGCTGCGGATGGCGGTCGCCTGGCTACGCAACGCACTCAGCGACGTCGCCGGTCTGGCGACGGGAGTGGCGGCCGTTCTGACCGCGGTCCGGAGCCCGACATGACCGATCCAGCCAGCACATCCTCCAACTTCGCAGACGGCAACGCTCATGGGTTCGTGCAGGCGCAAGATATCTACGGCGACGTCACTAACACCGACAACAGCACCACTGTCGTCCATGGTGACGTGCGCTTCGAGGTTCCCCCTGGCTCTACAGCCGCGGATAAGTACCGTGCCGGTGTTTACAACCTGAACAGCGGCGTGGCGCCAGAGGCCCGTAGCCTCATCTGGGAAGCCATGGCCGAGGGGCACCGGACCAGCGAAGCGCGCTTTCTCTGGCTCATCGCGATGCTCAGCGGGAGGACTGTCCGGCAGTTCTCCGACGATGAGATCTCGCAGCTGGCAACCGCCGCGAAGCAGCAGCCCGCCACCGCGACCGACTCATGGGAAGACGGCGCGCAACTCATCTTCCAGCTGCTCGAGTCGGTCGACTTGCTGCCAAGTAGCCCGAGACCCGACATAGCCCTGGTAATCAAGAAGTTCGGTACTCTCTCCAAGGCGCAGCGCGACCTGCTGCTGCCCCATCTTGAGCTCTTCCTCGAGGGTCCGCTGAAGGACGACATCTGGCGGCAGGAGTGGTCGAACGCTGTGTCAGGGCAATCGGCCGGAGGCAGGAAGAATCGTGCGTGGATGTTCTTCCAGCCCGATCCGGCTAAGCCGCGCGTGCGGCCGGCCCAGCCCATAGCGACAACCTCCAGACAGTGGCTTGCCGCATGGACCTGTACTGGGATCTTGGTCGTGGCGGTCGGTTACTTCGGCTGGGAGCTGATCTGGCACGGTGTCCTGCTCGGCATGCTGGCCTACGTGGGGGCCCTCGCGGGCGGCGCCGTCGCCGTGGTCGCTGGCCTTGAGCTTCGTTTCCTGGCAGAACGCCGACGTCAGGAAGAGGAGCGGCTCATCGCGCCAAGACGAACCGCCCCCGCACCGCCGCGCGGTGGATTCGCCGCGAATGTCGATGCGCTGTTCAACCGGTACGTACCCAGGTGCGTGCCGGACAAGGACGAGAGAGCGGCCTGGGACGCAGCCACCACCGGAATCCGTAAGTTCGACAGGGACGAGATCGTAACGGTATACCGGGAGACCAGGATCCCCGCTGACCAGGTGGCGTGGCTCGTCCGGTACCGGCTCCGTCAGACTCGGGATCGCTGGAGGTCCGGGGAGATGTACCAGTTCCGGACCGATCTTCGCCCGAAACCAGGCACGACGACCGCCTGCTGGGCCGGGACAGTCATTGCGATCCTCGGTGGGATCTACGCGATCGTCCTTCTCCGGGCCTACCCGCTAGCCGACACAGTCAGCGTGATCGTCGCGCTCCCGGGCGGAGTGTGGGCCTGGCGTACCTGGCTGAGCATCGATCTGGAGCGACGAAGGTTCGGGGCCGACTCGAAGGAGGCCGATCGGCGACTCGAGGGCACCGGCAAGGAGTTCCAACGGTGGAGCGCCAGGCTTGAGCCCCGTCCTACCGACGCAGAGATGGCCGCCTGGCTAGATTGCGATCGGACCGTGCTGCTCGGGAAGGCCATAGACCATTACAAGCTGGCCCGCCACCAGGTGATCACGCATGCCTTCCTCGAGGCGCCTGGCCCCAGGACCAAGCGCGCACGGGTCCGCAACGGCCCGATGCGGTACTCCCGGTACAGCCTCATCGCGTTCTTGCTGACTTCAGACGGTGTCCGCCAGATGTCGGCCGACCTCCGATTCCTGCTCGGAGAGGTCATCGCCGGCGACCGGCTCAACTATCGCTACGACGCCGTCGCCTCCGCGCATGTCTCGCTGACACCGCGGCCCTCGAGCAGGTCCCGTATTCAGCAAAAATTCAAGCTCACGCTGGTCAACGGAGACCCCATCAGCGTTATCGTCTCAGACCTCGACCCCGAGGACTTCGAGCAGGGAGAGACCGAACAATCGCTGAAGAGGGCCACCCTCGACGCGGCTAGCGTGCCCAACACCCTGCACGTCCTGGAGGGCATCGCCGCCGAAGGAAAGGCCTGGCTCCAGGAACAGAGAACGGTCCATCGCCGGACTGTGGGGTAGCGGTCCCCCGGGCACTTGGCGGTAATGGCGGCGATGCGTCGTTTAGCAGAAGGAGCCGTCATTCACACCCCGAGATGAGGAGGAGGCAGGAGGGAAATCTGTGACTGGTCTCCTGCCGCCGGTATCGCGAGCCGCCCGGTTGCTCTCTCATTATGATGAACGGTCCCGTGCTTCGCCTTTTACCGCCGGTTACCGCCTGGCCCAAACTGGGAAAAACCATGGAGAACACGCAGGTAGTGCGACTGCCGATCGGTCCTTTTCGGATCATCCTGGCATTTCCATCATGATGAGACGGGATGCTCGGCGGAAGCGTGAATCGGATGTCAGACCCGTCTTCTACTCTTTAGTCTTGATCGCATCCGCCATCATGTATTGATCGCATTCGCGGCCCTCCGCGCGAAGCGGCGAGAACAGTCTGCTGGAGTTGACGCGCCCTTGACCCCCACCGATCCCACGATCCGCCCGCGTGCTATTCGCCTGGTTGAGTACCTGGAGGCGGTTCGCGGCCTGCGTGAACAGCCGATCAGGGACATCGCCGAGTACCGGGACAAGCGCTGGTGGGCAGCGGACATCCCGGCGCATCCGGCCTGCGTGGTCACCGCGACGGGCGAGGAGCCGTGGCTGCGGGTGTCCAAGGCTTCGGTTCCGCCGCCACCGCCAGTCCCGCCCGCGGTCACGCCGTACCTGCAAACGGGGGCGGTCGACCCGGAGCGCGAGCCGGCCCTGGTCGACGACATCGGCGAGATCTTCGATGGGGAGTCCGAAGAGCTGGCAGATCTCAAGGGGCAGCTCGACGCTTACGTGAGCGGGCCGTGGCGGGAGTGGACCGTGCGGGCGCTGCCGGCCCTGCGCGCCCGTGCGCTTTACGACGATCTGTTTGAGCTGCGGCAGCGGCTGCAGCGGGACTCGTCGATGATCGAGCTCGTCTGGGGTAACGGCATCCTCAGCTGGATGACCGGCGGCGTGCGCATTGTGCACCCCCTGGTCACCACGCAGGTCCAGCTCTCCTTTGACGAGGAGACCGGCGCGATCTCGGTGCTGCCCGAGGCGCTGCTCGAACAGCAGCATCACCTCGAGATCGACCTGCTCCAGGGATTGCGGCTGAGCGGCTTCGATCTGCTGGTGGATGCACATGAGCGATTCCGAGAGGAACCCACGGGACCGTTCGATCCCGGATCTCGGCTCTTGTACGGGAAGCTGCTCGCACCGCTCGGCCACGACGGGCAGGTGCTCGAGGCGGCGGCCCCGCCGCCGCCCACCAGCGCGCCGGCGATCACCGCGACCTGGGTTCTGATGGTGCGCCGGCGGGCGACGATGTACCGGCGTTTCTTCGGCGACCTGAAGAACGCGCTCGACGCCGGGGAGCTTGAGGTGCCCGCGCCGCTGGTCGCGGTGGTGGCCGACGAACCAAGCAAGCTGGAGCCCGCAATCCTGCCGGGCGACGATGACGGCTGGCAGCGCACCGCGGAGCGGCTGCTCATGCCGCTGCCCACCAACCCGGAGCAGGAGCAGGTGGCCACCCGGCTGTCCCAGCATCGCGGTGTCACCGTGCAAGGTCCGCCGGGTACCGGCAAGACGCACACCATCGCCAACCTGATCTGCCACCTCATCGGTCACGGCAAGCGCGTCCTCGTCACCAGCCAGAAGGAGCAGGCCCTGGGCGTGCTCAGGGACAAGATCCCGGAGTCCGTCCGGGACTTGTCGGTGGCGGTGCTCGGCTCGTCGACCGCCTCGCTCGGCCAGCTCGAACAGTCCGTCCGCGCGATTTACGAGAACGCCGTCGCGCTCGACCGCGGCGCCGCCCGGCAGCGGATCCGCGCGCTTGACGAGCATCTCACCGCGATTCAGACAGACGTGGGCGCGCTGCGGACCCGGATCTCGGCGTCCATCGCCAGAGAGCGCGACAGCTTCACACTCGGGGCGATCCAGTACTCGCCATCGACGCTCGGAAAGTGGCTTGCTGAACACGAGGCGGAGCTCGGCTACATCCCTGACGACATCGAGCCCACCATCCGCTGCCCGCTGAGCGCGGCCGAGCTCGCCGACCTGTTCCGGCTCGTCCGCGAGATCACGCCCGAGGACCGCGTCGCCGCCCGGCGGCGGCTGCCCCGGGCGGCCGACCTGCCCACCCCGGCCGAACTGGCCTCGACGATGGCCGAGCTGAGCGACGTGCGGGACCAGCTCGCCGGGACCGAAGCCGCCATCGCGGACCGGGTGGCGCTCGAGCGCCTGACCCCCGACGAACTCAGCCTGCTGACCGACTGGGTCGAGCAGGCAGCCAAGCGGCTTGAACTACTTGAGCAGCCGTGGCTGACCGCCATCCGCGGCGAATTGCGCACGTCTTCGTTCGCCGCGCTCTGGCGCGACCAGATCCGGGCCATCGGCGAGGGCATCGAGGAGCTGGCCGCCTGGCGCAACCGGCTGCTCGGGCATCGGATCACCCTGCCCGGCGATGACGTCGATCAAGCGGAAGCCGCGCTGCCCGGCAAGGAGCTGATCAGCCAGCTCACCGAAATCCGCGATCGGCTCGCCGCGGGCAAGGGGATCAGTAAGACCTTCCAGCGCGACCTGTACCGGGTCAGGCAAGCCTGCCAGGTAGACGACGAGCCGCCGCGCACGGCCGACGACGTCGAGCTCTGCATCTTCGAGGCGTGCACCCGGCGCCGCCGGCAGGAGCTCACCCGCCGCTGGAACGACGCCGTGGGCCGGATCGGCGGCCCGGGGCTCAGCCCGGGCACCGGCCACCCCGAGTATCTGCTCAGCGAGCACGTCGACGCGCTGAAAGCCGCGCTCTTGTGGGAGGACGGCGAATGGCGCGCCCTGCGGGAACGCCTGCAGTCGGCCGGGGTCCGTGCCCCCGAGATCCCCGCTTCCGGCGAGCTGGCCGCGCTGGCCGGCACGCTGCAGATCGCGGCGCTGCACGTGCGGGAGAAGGAACTGGCCGGCTGGCTGGACAGCGTGGCCAAGCACCTGGCCGACGGAGCGGCGCAGCCGCAGGCCAGCCCGCTGTGGGAAGCCCTCAGTCAGGAGCTCGCCAGTCGCGCGTGGGACCGCTGGGGCCGCGTGGTCGATGAGGTCCGGCGAGTCAGCGGGCTGGCCGAGGACGTGGACCGCTGCGACGGCCTGACCACCCGGCTGGCCGTGGTGGCCCCGGTCTGGGCTGGCCGGATCGCCTCCTCGGCCGGCGAAGAGACGGCGACCGGCCCGGCCGCGAGCGCGCTGCGCGCCTGGGAGTGGCGGCAAGCGGCGACCTGGCTGACGGCGATCATCCTCGCCGACGACCCCGGCGAACTGCAGCGGAAGCTCGAGTCGGCGCTGCAAGCCGCGGCCAAGACCACGGCCGAGCTGGCCGCGCAGTCCGCCTGGCTCGCCGTGGCCGAGCGGCTCACCGACCGGGAGCGAAGGGGGCTCACCGCCTGGCTCGACGCGCTCCGCCGGATCGGCAAGGGGACGGGCAAGTACGCTCCCCGCTGGCGCAACGAGGCGCAGAAGGCGATGACCGACGCGCAGACGGCCGTGCCGGTGTGGATCATGCCGGCCCACCGCGTGGTCGAGTCGTTCGGCCCGATGGCCCGGTTCGACGTGGTCATCATGGACGAAAGCTCGCAGTGCGACATCTTCGGCCTGGCCGCGCTCGCCCTGGCGGACAAGGCGATCATCGTCGGCGACGACAAGCAGATCAGCCCGCAGGCCATCGGCACCGAGGAATCCGCCGTCCATGAGCTGATCACCCAGTACATCCCGGACCTGCCGCAGTCGTCCCTGCTCGACCTCAAGACCAGCCTGTACGACCTGGCGAAGATGCGCTTCCCCGGCGTCATCATGCTCCGCGAGCACTTCCGCTGCCTGCCGGAGATCATCGAGTTCTCCAACCGGCTCAGCTACAACGGCGCCATCCTGCCGCTACGCGAGCAGCCCGCCGACCCGTCCTGGCGCAGCGTCATCGACGTGCACATCGCCGACGGCTTCCGGGAACCAGGAACCGACACCAACCTCGCGGAGGCCGAGTTCATCGTCGGCAAGATCGCCGAGCTATGCGACGACCCGTCCTATGACGGCAAGACCTTCGGCGTCATCTCGCTGCTGGGCGAGGGGCAGGCCGAGCTCATCGAACGCAAGCTAATCGCGCGGCTGGGCGAGAAGGAGATGGAACGGCGCCGCGTTCGCTGCGGCAACGCGTATCACTTCCAGGGTGACGAGCGCAACGTCATGTTCCTATCGTTGGTGGTCGCGGCGGGCGAGGGACGCCGTATCGGGGCGATGACTAAGGAGTCTGATCGGCAGCGGCTTAACGTCGCGGCCAGCCGGGCGCAGGACCAGTTGTGGTGCGTACGGTCGGTGTCGCTCGATGAGCTGCATGGCGACGACGTGCGGAGCCAGCTGATCCGGTACTGCCAGAATCCGGCACGGGTGGAGAAGGCCGAGGCTGAGGCGAGCTTTGACTCCGACTTCGAGCGGGATGTGTTCCGGCATATCACTGGTCGCGGATACCGGGTTAGGACTCAGTACCGGGTCGGGCGGTATCGCATCGACCTGGTGGTCGAGGGCGTGGGTGGGCGGCTGGCGGTGGAGCTTGACGGGGACGCCTACCACGGGCCGGAGCGGTGGGAATCTGACCGGCAGCGGCAGGGCATCCTGGAGAGGCTGGGCTGGACCTTTTATCGCATCCGCGGCAGCGCCTACTACCGCGACCCGGAAGCCGCCCTTACCGGTCTGTGGGATCGCCTGGAAAGTCTGGGGATCCGTCGAGCCAACGACTGAGCCAGGCCTTTGCGAGCTGCCGAGCGCTGGGCACGGTCCCGCGCTGCCCGACCGCAGATGACAGGGCGGCGGTCTGCTCGCTACCTTGCAAGGCGCATAGTACAGACTCTGCACGATGCACAGTGAACCGTCCTCACCAGCGCGAACGTCTTCGCGAACCGCCGCCCCGACGGAATCGACGTCATCCCCATCACCGCGCTTGGGCCGTAGCCGGGAACCGGACCAGTCGCTCCACGGCGGGCGCCATCTGTCTCACGATGTCTTGTCCCTGAACATTGAATGGTGTCTGGTCAGGTGATGTCGTGCCGTTCCCAGCCCGGTGGGACCCTGGCCAGGCTGATGAGAGCGTCGATAGCTAGGTGCTCGCGGAGCAGGTGCTTCAGTTCCCGGCCTTCGATGATCCGAATGCGTCTGCCCATGCTCTCCGTCACGACTGTACGCATATGCGTACAAACTAAGAGTAATTGGCAAACGGTGCCACGCCAACACCAAAATGCGATCGGCTGGCTCGCCATCGACGCAAGCGCAGCCGCGGCCGAAGCGTCCGAGGCTGGGCATCAACGCGAGAGCGACAGCGACAGGGGTTTGGCCTTCGTGACTTGAACCGGTCGGACGCCTGAACCGTTGCCCAGGGTGGGATATATCCGAGATTGGGGGCCGACTCTGGGAGGTGAGGTGTGCCCGTCGACCGCCCCGACCCAGCTGAGGATCCCGACGAACCGGTCCGCGGTCGGCCACTCGATGGTCCCCAACTACCCGACGGTCCCCGGCCATCCGATGCCGCCCCGCTACCGCTCGACCCGGCCGAAAGCGACGCCGTGCACGGCGCCTACCGAACCCTGGTCACCCAGATACACGCCGCCCACCGGGAGAGCGCGCAAGATGGCACGCGGGGGACGGCCGCTGACGCCGACCGCGACCCCTGGGCTGAGGCGCTCCCGTCGTTGCGGGCCGCCTGGGAAGAGCACGAAAACCGGTATCCAGAACGGGAGCGTGTTACTCCTGTCACCCATATGGATGGCTCCTGGTCCTCCGGCGAGACCCGCAGGCTGACCCCGGACCAGAACACCGAAGCCACCAAGGCCTGCGCCGACATCCACGACGAGGGCGAACGATTCGCCCTCCCGGTACTGCTCCAGATTGAGGCCGCCGACTCGAACCGCCGCATGGTCGGCGTGGATCACATGCTCAAAGGAGTGGACCGTCTCAAGGAGAAGATCGCCGATGCGCTCCGGGCCCGCCCGGAGCTCACAGCAACACAAGCACTCAGCATCGTTCCTGACCCCGTGCGATTCACCTACGAGTACAGCCCCGATCGCTACGCTGCTGGTGTACTCGCCGACGTCGAACGGCTCAAGAACAACGGACTTGAAGAAGTCAAGCTCAAGAACCTCTGGTCAGATCAGCAGTACAAGGGGATCAACAGCCAGTGGCGCCGCCCAGAGACGGGCTTGCGTATCGAGGTGCAGTTCCACACGCCAGCCAGCCTGGAGACGAAGGAGCTCACGCATAAGGCTTACGAACGCCTCCGCGGCACCGATACCTCGCCCACCGAACGCAACGAGCTTGTGGCCTTCCAGCGACGGGTGAACTCACTCATCGAGATTCCACCAGGCATCAGCGAGATCCCAGACTTCCCGGAGAAATGACATGGCTCAGACGATCACCTATTACGCGATCATCGATGAGTTCAGCAGCCGCGAGCGCCCTGGCGGTGTCCTGCGTCGCGTGGTGGACGCCGACGGGCAGATCGATGAGGCATTCTCGCCGGACTTGACCTGGGAATTCTCGCCACTCCTCTACGCAGCTGAGCGTGGTGACACCATGTTCGAGTTCGTCCCGATCACCGAGGACGAGGCCGACCGGATCGTTGCGCGGATCCGTGCGGCGGCCGGACCGGCGGAGTAGATTAACCGCGCGCCCGGGCCGGCTCGCCCCATGTCAGCTGGCGCGAGGTTCTCCGAGCAGGGCATTGTGATGCTGCCTTGCGGCTTCCAGAAGGACTGGGCGCAGTTCTTCGCGGCTGCGACCCCGGGTCTTGATGGCGTGGCAGTTCGGGCAGAGCGCAATCATCTGGGCCGGGTGGTCGGCGCCACCGAGGGCCAAGTCACGTACGTGATCGACCTCCAGAATCGGTTTGCCGCTGACGGTGCGGTCCTGGATATCGCCGGAGCAACGAGGGTTCTCGCAGCGCCCTCCACTGCGAAGAAGGACAGCACGGCGCGCCGCCTCCGAGCGGATGAGATCAGAAGTGGTGTGCTCGGCCCGCACGGCGTCTCGATCCCGCCAGAAGACGTCCACCCGTGAGCAGAGGTGCTGGTAGGCCGCTGACAGTGCGGTGAACGACGCTTCGGCCGGGCTGGCGTCGGTAGGAGCGAGCAGGCCGAGCTCGGCAAGCAGTTCCGTCGCGTCAGCGTCCAGGAAGTACTTGTCCACAAGGGCGCGCACCGCCGCGGACCGCGCCTCGGGCGAGTCCCGCACCAAGTTATGCACAGGTTCGGCCAAGCCGCCCCGTGGCTGGTGCTCGTCGAACCACCGCGCCGGGACCGAGCTCCCATGCGCAGACGGCACCGTCTCGGGGACAACATCCAGTTCCCACAGGCCGGCACCATGCAATGCGGCGATCGGGTAGTACACGCGATCGCCTTCCCAGGGCCTGCCGTAGCGGTTGAAAAG
>JBEKEK010000026.1:0-65936 GCA_050013875.1 Trebonia sp.
GAGCGCGACCTGCCGCTGTGCTGCCACAGCGGCGGCGGCGAGACCCCGCTCGGGATCACCGGCCCCGGCGGTTCTGAGATCTTCATGAGCGAGGCGCTCTGGCTCGGCCGGCGCGGGCTGCACCAGATGATCTTCGGCGGCGTATTCGAGCGGTTTCCCGGTCTGAAGGTCGTCTTCTGCGAGCAGCGGACCGCCTGGGTGCCGCAATTGCTCCCCGACCTCGACTCCATCTACTACAACACGGGCGTCTCGGCGTTCGTGAAAAACCTCAAGTCGCCGTCGGAGTACTGGCGGCAGAACTGCTTCATCGGCGGCAGCTTCCTGGCACCGTTCGAGGTCGCGCTGCGTGACGAGGTCGGCGTCGACAACCTGATGTGGGGCACGGACTACCCGCACCAGGAGGGCACGTGGCCGAACACCGCACTGGCGGTGCGCAATACGTTCCACGATGTCCCTGAGCAGGAGACGCGCAAGATTCTCGGTGAGAACGCCCTGCGCGTGTTCAACTTCGATGGTGCCAAGGTCCGCGAGATCGCCGAGCGAATTGGGCCAAGGCCCGTGGACGTGGCCCAGCCGGTGCCGCCGTCGGAGCTGCCTGAGCATCGCGGCTTCGCCTTCCGCGAGCGCGGCCAGTATTCGTGAGATCTTGACTTGACTGAACGGGCCGTTGTTTCACCTGCACGGCCGGCCCGACGAGACGACAGGCCATGCGAAAATGGGCTATGCAAACGATTGCTCTCGAAGAGCACTTCTGGACGGCCGAGCTCGCGGCCGCGCCGGGCACCGGCCCCCTGGCCCGCCCCGACGGTGCGCGCCTGGATGAGCAGTTGCGCGACCTCGGCCCGGACCGGATCGCCAGCATGGACGCGGCCGGAATCGATGTGCAGGTCCTGTCGCACGTCCAGCCGGCCGCGCAGGGCATCGCCGGTGACCAGGGCGTGAGGGCGGCCCGCAAGGCGAACGACGACCTCGCCAGGGCGATCGCCCGCCACCCGGACCGGCTGGCTGGTTTCGCCACGCTGCCGACCAGCGACCCGGCGAAGGCGGCGGAGGAACTCGGCCGCGCCGCCGGAAGCCTCGGCCTCGTCGGCGGCATGCTGCACAGCCCGCTCGGCACCAATGGCGCGTTCCTCGACGACGAGCGATTCGAGCCCCTGCTGGCGGCCTTCGAGGACTTGGACGTGCCGCTCTACCTGCACCCGGCAGCCGCCCCCGCGAAGGTGGCCGACGTCCTGTTCGGCGGCCTGACCCAAGCCGTGGCCGCCCGCCTCGCGACCAACGCGTGGGGCTGGCACGCCGAGGCCGGGCTGGGGGTGCTGCGCCTGGTGGCAAGCGGAACCTTCGAGCGCCACCCGCGGCTGAAGCTGATCGTCGGGCACTGCGGCGAGATGCTGCCGTTCATGCTCGCCCGGGTCGATGAGATGCTGCCGCCGGAGGTCACCGGCCTCCCGCACCCGCCAAGCACGTACGTCCACCGGAACGTATGGGTGACCACCAGCGGCATGTTCTCGCTGCCGCCCGTCCTGTGCAGCATCGCGGTGATGGGCGTCGAGCGCGTCCTGTTCAGCGTCGACTATCCGTTCGCGGCGAACATGGCCGGCCGGCACCTGCTCGATGCGCTCCCTCTCAGCCCCGGCGACAAGGCGAAGGTAGCCGGCCAGAACGCCGCCAGCCTGCTGTGCCTTGGATGAGCGGTGCGGGGTCAGCCGAAGATCTGGAGTTCCGATAGCTGGGCGGCGTTCCAGCCGGTGTTGGCGCTGAAGCTGAGCCGGACGTACTGGGCGCTGGTGCCGGACGGCAGGCTGATGGTGGCGGTGTTGCCGGTGGACGGGTTGAAGGTGTGAGCGGCCGACGCCACGATCTGGCTGAACGTGGAGCCGTTGGTGCTGCCGAGGACGGACAGGGTCTCGGTGCGGGTGCTCCAGGCCGACGACGGCGGCAGGTTGAGGGTGACCGACCCGATCGACTGCACCGAGCCGAGGTTCACGGTGATGGTCTGCGGGTAGCCGAAGACGAGCTACCTGAGCTGTTGGTGACCGACATCGTGATGTTCGCCACGATCAGCGGTGCGCTGGCGTTGGTGACGTTCAGGCGCAGGTCGGCGCCGCCGTTCTGTGCCTCGTCGAATTGCGCGCCGGTCAGCTGTACGCTCGCCGTGGCCCACGTCCCGGTCCCCGGACTGCTGACGGTTGGGCCATTTTGGTAGGCATTACGGTCTGCAGGTCGCCCACCTGCGGGGCGTTGATCTCCGCGTACGGGGTCGTGTACTGGGTGAGCTGCGCTGGCCCAGTCAGCAGGTTGCCGCCCGCGTTCTTATACGCGGTCAGGTTCGCGCAAGATCGCCTTGAACTGGGACAGGCTGACCGCGCCGTTCTTCACCTCCTGGCTGGTCACCACGGTGAAGCCGGCCTGGTAGTTCAGCCACAGGTTGGCGAGGTCGTTCTCTACGTTATTCAGGCTGCCGCCGGTGGTGTTGCCATAACCCTGGGAGAAGTCGATGTAGACGGCGGCCGGCTGCTGCGGGTACGTGCCCGACAGGCCCTTCAGGGTGGACAGCGAGCTGGTGTAGATGGGGAAGCCGACGGTGTCCTTCTGGGTGCCGTCGTGGATGAAGAAGTCCTCGCCGCCGCCTTCAGGCAGGCCCATCGCGTAGAGGGATATCCACGACACCGCCTTCGCGGCGAGCTGGGTGCTGTCGGGCGGCGCGGTCCACTCCTGCGCCACCTTCACGCCGTAGGCGCGGGCCAGGCTGCCGATCGTCAGGGTCAGCCCCTGGGACGAGGCGTCGTCGTCGATGACGGTGACGTTGTACTGCTTCGCGAGCTGGAAGAACGTGTCCGGGTTGTTGGCGTAGTTCGTCGCGTTGCCGAAGCCGCCGCCGAAGTAGTAGTACAGCGGGGTGCTGGTGATGGCGCGGACGTCGGCGGTCAGCTGCCCGTAGGTCTGCTGCACGCTCCAGGCCCGGAACGCCTGGAACACGCCGAACAGCGCCGCGCCCGGCGCGGCCGCGGGCACCTGGCTGAACGCGCTGTACGAGGTGCCATTGTCAGAGTTGAACGTGGCGATGGTGCCGTAGGTATCCGGCACGAAGGTGTTCTGGAACTCGCTGATGTCGGCAGTCGCATAACCGCCGCCGGCGCCGCCCAGGTCCCACTGGGCGTCCAGGTAGCCGTAGTTCAGGACCGCGCCGCCGTAGCCGCCGGGCTGGTTCACCGAGTTCTGGATGGTGTCCGTGACGTAGGTGAAGTACTCGGACTGCTCCGTCGCATCCCACCAGGTGGGCGCTCCGCCCTGCGCACCGCCGCTGCCGGCCTCGAAGTCGCTGATCCACGGGGCCGGGCTACCGCCCCAGCCGGCCTGCCAGAAGATCGGGATGAGCTGCAGGCCGGCCGCGCTGGCGTTGGCGAGCTCGGTGTCCCACTCAGTGAAGGTGAACGTGCCGGCCGAGGGCTCGATCGTGCCCCACGGCATGTTGAGCTCGGCCGTCGTCAGGCCGTCGGCCGCCAGCCCGGCGAAGAACGACTCCGACCAGGGGGTCCCGTTGTTGTCGAAGTCGAGCTGGGTGGACCAGATCGGCGTCGTGGGCGACGAGGCCGCCCGCGCCATCGGGACATGGAAGCCGCCGACGAACGCGAGCGTCACCGCCAGCACGAACAACGGCCCGAGTCGCCGCGGCCGAAGCCATTGGCGCCGCGACGCCGACGCGTATCCGGTCACGCCCATCTCACGTCCTCCTTGAGCGCAGATATCCGTGCTTGGCCATGACTGTAAGGTTCGCAACACAGACTTGCAATATGTCGGCTGATTTCTGCAAATTATCTACTTCTGGAAGCAACTACGGCACTAGTCACGCTCAGTCATGCGTCCGGGACCAGAACCCATTGCGTCCAAGTGGCTGAGGTTAAGGGGCACCCCGCGTCCGTTCGGGATAATGATTTTGATTTAAATGAACGGACCGTTGTTTCACCCGTCTGGCCGACCGGGCGGGCCGCTGGTGGCGCGGCGCGCAACAGGACGTAACACTTCTTACGGTCTTTTCCCGTTATTCTCCGGCGGTGCCGAGGTCTCCTGCACGAGGGCAAGTGTCAAGGAGGACGCCAGTGGCAGGTCGGGGCATCATTGGTCGGATCGCGGTGGTCGTCGCGGCCGTGGCGGCACTGGGCGCCGCGGCGCTGACGGCGGTGGCGGCGATCTCGGCCGGAGCGCCGCCCGCGAGATCGCTGTCGGTTTCCAGCTCGGCACTGGTTTCCAGCGTGCCCGCGCCGAGTGCCTGCCCGGGCACCGCCACCTCGCCGTTCGGGGCGAACGTGTGCGTGTTCGACGACAAGATGAGCCAGCCGCGGATCCAGTCCGACCTCAACGCGATCGCGGCGCGGCAGGTGCCGGCCGGCGGCCAGTTCACCAGCCGCCGGTACGCGCTGCTGTTCCAGCCGGGAACCTACGGGTCGGCCGCCGACCCGCTGGTGTTCCAGGTCGGGTACTACACCGAGGTCGCGGGTCTGGGCAGCCTGCCGAAGGACACGGTGATCAACGGTGCCGCCGACGTGTTCAATGACGTCTGCGGCGGCGGCGGCTGCAACGCCGACGACAACTTCTGGCGGTCGCTGTCCAACCTGACCCTCAACGTGCACCTGCCGAAAACGCCCCCGGCCTACGCGCCCAAGCCGGCCGACCCGGACGGCGCCGGCTGCGACAACAGCGCGGAGTTCTGGGCGGTCTCGCAGGCCGCCCCGCTGCGGCGGGTCATCATCAACGGCAGCGTCGCGTTCCAGGACTACTGCGCACCCAACGACTTCGCCAGCGGCGGGTTCATCGCCGACAGCCAGGTCACCGGCAAACTCGGGTTCTACGGCAACCAGCAGTACCTGGTGCGCAACAGCTCCATCGGCGGCACCACCGGCTGCCCGAACGGCCTGTGGAACCTGGTCTACGCCGGCGTCAAGGGCGCCCCCGCGCCGGTCTTCACCGGCCAGTGCCAGCAGAACACGGTGCTGAGCACCAGCCCCGTCACCGAGGAAGAACCGTTCCTGTACACCGGTGCGGGCGGCGGTTACCGCGTCTTCGTGCCCGCGGTGAGGACCCGGTCGTCAGGGACGTCGTGGGCCGGTGGCAGTGCAGCGGGGCGCTCACTGCCGCTGTCGTCGTTCTTCGTCGCGTCCCCGGCCACGCCGGTCCGCGCGATCAACTCCGAACTGGCGGCCGGGAAGAATCTCGTGCTGACACCGGGCATCTACGACCTGTCCCAGCCGATCTCGGTCGGCCGGGCGAACACGGTGGTACTCGGCCAGGGCTTCGCGACGCTGGTGCCGCAGCGCGGCAACGCGGCCCTGACGGTGGCCTCCGACGTGGGCGTGAAGGTCTCCGGGCTCATCATCGACGCCGGCCACGCGACGTCTCCTGTCCTGGTCTCCGTTGGCCACTCCGGCACCGCCACGGCCGGGAACCCTGACCTGATCGCGGACGTGTTCTTCCGGATCGGCGGGGCGGAGACCACCTCCACCTCGGCGACGGTCAGCCTGCTTGACGGCGCGCCGCACTCGGTCATCGACGACGTGTGGGCCTGGCGGGCCGACCACGGCGGCGATGTCGGCTGGACCGCCAACCGGGCCGCCACCGGAGTCGAGGTGACGGGCGGCGATGTCACCGCCTACGGCCTGGCGGTCGAGCACTACCAGCAGAGCGAGGTCAGCTGGACCGGCCAGGGCGGCACCGAGGTGTTCTTCCAGAACGAGCTGCCCTATGACCCGCCGGGCCAGGCGGCCTGGCGGCAGTCGGCAACCGAGGACGGCTGGCCGGCGTTCCTGGTCGGCGCCGGAGTGAAGACCTTCACGGGGTACGGGATGGGCAGCTACGTGGTGTTCATTGACACCTCGGCCACGCTGCACGACGCGGCCGCCTTCGAGGCGCCGAAGGTTTCAGGGATCGCGTTCCACGACGTATTCGGCGTGTGGATCGCCGGCTCGGGCGGCCTCAACTCGGTCGTCAACGGCGTCGGCGGCCCGGTCACCTCCACCAACCCGGGCAAGGTGGTGCCGGTCGACGTGGCCAGCTACCGCCCGTTAGCCGCGCCGGTTGAGCATGAGAACGGCGATGTCGTCGTGGGCAGGGGCGTGTCCCACCAGTGCGCGCATGACCGCGGTGCACGCGCCATCTGCCCGCGGCGCGGTCGTGCCGTCGTGGTCGTGGCCGGCGACGATCTGCTCGTCCAGGATCACGGCGAGTTTGTCGATGCCGAGGTCGATCGAGTCGTCACGGCGCTCGACGAGGCCGTCGGTGAAACAGCACACAAGTGCGCCCGGCGGGATGAGAAAGGTGGCGGACCTCCGTCGCGGATCGTCGGCTGTTCCGATCGGCGGGTCCGGCTGGACGGAAAGCAGCCCCGCCCGGCGGCCGGGGGCTGCCAGCACCGGCGGCAGGTGACCCGCCGAGGAGACGACGAACTCGCCGGTTCCCGGGGTGTAAACGCCGTAGAGCACGGTGGCCATCGCGTCCGGCTCGAAGTACTGAATGTTGCGGTCCAGCTTGCGCAGCGCGCTCGCCGGGTCCGCGGCCTCCAGCACGTAGGCGCGCAGCGCGCTTCGCATCCGGCCCATGATGACGGCGGCCTCCAGCCCTGACCCTGCCACGTCCCCGACCACGACACCGAGTCTCCCGTCGGGCAAGGCGAACACGTCATACCAGTCCCCGCCGACGGTGCCGGAGCCTGCCACGTACCGCGCTGCCAGGTCGAGGCCCGGCATGGCGGGCAGCGCCGTCGGCAGCAGGCTGCGGTGCAGCGCCATCGCCGCCAGCGCGTCGTCTTGCGACTTCAGGGAATGCAGGGCGAGCGCTGCCCGGTCGGCGGCCAGCTGCAGCAACTCGGCGTCCCGCGGCCCGAAGGTGCGCCCGCCCAGCGAGCCGACGTGCAGTACCCCGATGACGCTGCCACCGACCAGCAGCGGCACGCCGAGCAGGGACTTGATACCCCGGTCGACCAGGAGCGGGTTCCGCACCGTGGTGTGATCAACTGTGGTGAGGATGACCGGCTCGCGGAACTCCGCGACGCGGCCGGCGAAGCCGGTGCCGAGCGGGATCCGCACGCCCTGCCTGACCTCTTCCTCGATGCCGCTCGCAGCGGTCGCCACCAGCTGCCCGGCCGGGCCGTCGAGCAGCAGCACGGCCGCGGTGTCCGCCTGGAGCACCTTCTTCACGCGCTCGACCAGGGCCTCGAGCAGCGACTGCTCGTCGAGTCTGGACAGCGCGGCGTCCGTCACCGCCTCGATGTCGCGCAGCCGGTCGACCGGCACCCTCTGGGTGTCCCGGTCCCGGGCAAAGAGGAGCGTCTTCACCGCACTCAGTTACCCCCACTGACCCTGCCGAACCTGACCAGTTCTATCGCGCAGCACCGGCGACAGGATGACATAATTCGGGTTGTGACTGAACTGTCGGTTTTCGTCAGCCAGGCAGACGGTGAAGGCGGTTCCCGCACCGTGCTGCGGCTCGTCGGCGAGGCCGACGTCACCACCCAGGAACTGGGGGACGTGCTGGCCGCGGAAGCCGCCAAGAAGCCCCGCCTGCTGCTGGTGGACCTGTCCGGCCTTACGTTCATCGACTCCGCCGCACTGCATGAAGTCGTGCGGGCGCACCGGAGACTTCGCGCGGACGGCTGTCGGCTGGCGCTCGTGAGCCCGAGCCCAGGAGTGGCCCGCGTCCTCCAGCTGTCCGCACTGGACCAGGTGATCGCGGTTCACGCCAGCGTTGCCGAGGCGGGCGTCCAGTGACAGCCCGCGCACCTGGGCACGCACGGGGTGCCCTGGTGGTCGCGGTCACGGGCCGCTGCGTCTGAGCCGCGCAGTCACGCAGGCCTGCTCGCGCCCGGTCGGGACTGGCTGCGTGTGCGCCGCGACGGCGATGACCGTGCCGGGGCACACCGGCGGGCTGGCCATCGTCAGGCTGAGCGTGAACAACGCCGCCACGGCCATCGCCAGCCCGACGAGGGTCGCTACCGTCGGCGACACCCGCCGCTGCCACCGCAGCCACCACCGCCGGGCCGTGACCCGCTCAGTCACGGGCATGGCCTCGCGGCCGACCAGCTTGGTGAAGGTGGCGAACAGCGGCCCGAGACCCGGGTCATCGTGCGCCAGCGTTTGCTCGATGCGGTTAAGTGCGCGCTGCTGGCCGGCCGGCAAGCTCATCACGCGCTCCAGCCCGGCGGGACCTGCTCCGAGGCGGGCCCGGCACACGTCACGCTTTCCTTGGTCATCGCCGCGCTTACCGGGTGGCCGGACTGAGCGCCGGCCTGGCGGCGGACTGATCTGCTGCGTGCGGTGCGGCGTTCCTCCAGGGTGGTTCCGCCCCAGATGCCCTCGGGCATGGCCTCAAGAGCATAGGACAGGCAGTTCGCGCGGACGGCGCAAGGACGGCAGAGGGCCTTCGCCGCTTCGGCCTGGCGTGCCGCCGGGCCCGTTACCGCGATGGGAAAGAACAGTTCGGGATCTGCCTGCCGGCAGGCGCCACGTGACATCCAGCTCAGGGAGCGCGCCAGCAACACTTGGGACATGTCCACGCCTCCGGTGCAGCTAATTGGCCACCGGGGTCTGGAGCAGTTCGACACACAAATCATAAGACGCCCACAGGGTGATCGGCTACCGTGATGAGCCCTTCCCTGATCGGTTGTTTCCCGCCGAGTCCGGGCGCGCTTGACTCAGAGGTGAACGCGCACCATTCCCGGTGCCCGCGCTCCTGCTGCCCGCGCGGCAGCTGCCCTGATGGGGAGTGCGTCATGATCATCATTCTTGGGCTCGTCGTCCTGATCGCCGCGGTCGTCGTCGGCGTGGCCGGCGTTCTCGGCAACCGTGGCATCGACCACGCGCTGGTGCACTCGTTCGCGGTGTTCGGCTACCACGTCACCGGCTCAAGCGGCAGGCTGTTCCTGTATGGCATGGTGGTCGGGGCGGTCGGCATGGCCGCGCTGTGCCTGCTGCTGATCGCCGCGCGGCGTACCTCCCGCCGCGGCAACGCCGCCCGCCGCAGCCTGCGGCAGTCCCGCCAGGAAACCGCCGCCGTCAGCCAGGATCGCGACGACCTGCTCGACCAGCGCGAGGCCGCTCGCGCCCAGACGGCAAGCGCCGCGGACAACCGCACGCCCGTCGCCCGATCCAGGGAATCGCTGAATGGCCAGGTCGTCGAGGCCCCCACCGATACTTCGGCCCCGTAACATCTCGGTCACCACAGGCACACAACCTCAAGAGCTAGCTGCCGGGTCAAGCCCCTGCCTTGTT
Organism: Trebonia sp.; assembly: GCA_050013875.1. GTDB lineage: Bacteria > Actinomycetota > Actinomycetes > Streptosporangiales > Streptosporangiaceae > Trebonia. The sequence continues at coordinate 9,261 of JBEKEK010000026.1, forward strand.
GCTGACGCAAGAAGGGCATGCCCATGTTCAGCACGGACCTGAGTACCCGCAGCTATGACGGCTACGCCGTGGTCGCGTTGCGCGGCCAGCTTGACCTGGTCGATGCCACGGTTGTCGCGGCTGAGCTCACGGCGGTCGCCGCCCGCGAACCGGGGATCATCGTGGACCTGGCGGGCTTGGAGTTCATTGACTCCAGCGGCATAGCGGCATTGGCGCGCGGCCGAAGGCAGGCCCGGCAGGCGGGCGGCGACCTTATCCTCGCCGCACCGCGGCGGAACGTAGTGCGGCTTCTTGCCATCATCCGGCTGGCCGAAGCCTTCTCGGTATATGCCACGGTGGACGAGGCGGCCGGGCAGGCGGTGCACTTCAGGGAAAGGTTCATGCTGACGTCACAGCGGCCTCGTAAGGCGCGCTGGCCCCGTGGTGTCACCTGGTCAAGGACGCGCGGTCTGCTGACCCTGCACAGCAGCCGCCTGTAACCCGGAGCCGGTGGTTCGCCGGCGCCAGACGAGCCAGCCCATCCCGCCGATCACCGCCAGGCCAGCCACGGCGATGCCGGCGATCGCGCCGGCCGGCAGACCGTCGCCACCGGCGGGGCCCGCCGCCCCGCCGCCCGGAGCGGGCTGACTAGCCGCAGGGGGAGCGGGTGGGTTGCCGGCAGTCGCGCTGAAAGCGACCACCTGGTTCGCCGCGGGTGCGAGCAGCAGGCGGCCGGCCGCAGCCGGAGTGGGGAAGTGATTGGCGGGCACGCCGATCGATGCCTGCTGGCGCACCGCGCCGGTGGCCGGGTTGAGCCCGTAGAGCACGCCGTTCCGGCCGATGGTCCAGACCAGGCCCGCGGCCACGATCGCGGGGCCGCCGCCCGTTCCTGAGCTCCACAGCAGGTGAAGTGCGGCGGGGGACTTCACCGCCCGGACCGCGCTGATGCCGCTGGTGCACGGCAGGTACGCCGTCGTGCCCTGGACCGCGACGCCGCCGTCGATGTCCTGGCCGCACGCCGATCCCAGCACCGCCTGCTGCCCGCCGATGCCGCCCAGGTGCGCCTGGTCGAGGAGATAGACGATGCGGGACTTCCCGGTCAGGATTACCTGCCCGTCGGACAGCAGCGCCGGTGCCGTCGACATGTCAAGGTCCCCGGAATTGTTCGCCGCCCAGTCGGCCGGCGCGAAGAACTGCGCAAGCTTGAGGGACGGTGACAGGTCGAGTACCGAATCGCTGTTGTCGTAGGGATGGCTGGCGGAATAGACCGAGCCGTTGCCGGTGGTGACCCAGATGCCGCCGCCCGGGCCCACTACCGGGGCCGCCCCGCCCATCCAGATGGCTCCCTGCGACTCGTCGGCCGCGGCGTCGACGGTGAACGTCTTCGGCGCCCCGCCCTGCTCCGGTACGGCGATCAGCCGGCCCCGGTAGGAAGCGCAGTCGCCGTCGTTGCCGCCCATGCCGAACACGACCTGGCCGTCGTCCAGAGCCAGCCCCGTGCGCTGCAGCAGCGCGACCGGATCGGCCCCGGCCGGATCCACGTCCTCGGTCACCTCGACCTTGCCCGAGGCGGTGGAGAGCCCGGTCAGTACGTGGGCAGGCTTGCCGTGCACCAGTTCGCCGGCCACCACGAATATCTCGCCACGGGACGGATCGATGACCGGGGTTCCGGTGATGCCCACCGTGGGCTTGATGTCCCCGCAGGGAAGGGCGGCTGACGGCACCGGGCTGCCGACATGCACGGACCAGACCACCGCGCCGGTGGCGGCGGACAGCTCATAGACGGTGTCGTTCTCCGTCGCCACATAGACGTGCCCGGATGATACGAGCGGTTCACCGTAGAGTTCGCCGTCGAGCGGCGGCGACGTCCACGCGCGGGTCGAGGTGTCGACCGCCGCCACCGGCCCGGCTACCCCGGCGCCGTCGGCGGCGCCGTGATACACCGTCCAGGACCCGGACCCAGCGGGCTGCGCAGCGCGCGGGTCCGCGGCGGCCTGCCCGCCGCCGAACATCCAGGTCACTGAGGCCAGGGCCAGCAGAACAGCCATCCTCGGTGCGTGCCGCGGCCATGCTGTCATCAGCACACGATAGCGGGCAACTGCTCAGGACCGGCCCAAAACCGCGGTTGCGAGGGACCTGAGCAGGTCGCCCTCGCTGACGATGCCGATCAACGTGCCGTCCTTGCTCACCACCGGCAGCCTGCTGACCCGATGGGCGGTCATGACCAGTGCCGCGGTCGCGACATCCTCATCGGGATGAATGGTGACAGCCGGCGCCGTCATCAGCTCGCCGGCCAGAATGGCGGCCCGGCGCTGCCCGCCGCGCCGGGACTGTCCTGGCGCGGTGCCGGTGCGGGCGCGCCACGCCTTCTTATCGCTCGCGGCGACCAGGTCGGCTTCCGAGATCACACCCGCGACGCGCTGGTCCATGAGGACTACTGGCAATCCGCTGATCTGGTGCTCGGTCAGCAGGTGGGCGATCTCCGTGTACGGAGTGACTCTGGTGACGGTCACCACTGAGGTGGTCATTACATCACTGACGCATGTCATAGCCGGTCGCTCCTGTCGGGAGCAAAGCGTGGGGTGATTGGTCATGAAAAGACGTTTTATATCTCATAGCAAAGTTTCCGCTGGTTCCGGTGCTGACGTCACCGCTGAAGGTCCTCAGCCGCCCGGGACCTCAGGCCCTGGCCGCTGCGGCCCGGTCAGCGGATGATCTCGCGGACCAGCTCAGCCAGCTCTCCCACCGCGGCCGACACTTCGGCGGTCAGGCCGGTGCCGAAGCCGAAGTCGCGGCCGACGACCGCGAGGATGGTGAGCCTGGCCGGCAGGCGCCCGAGTACCCGGGCGAGCTCTACCGTGTCGCCTAGGCCGATGCCGTGTGAGCTGGCCGCGCCCCCAGCCGGCCCGGCCAGCCCGCCAGCCGGCCCGGCCAGCCCGCCAGCCGCGAGCTGGCGGGTGTGCCCGGGCGGCATGGTTGGGTCCCGCACAGCGTCGATCACCACCGCCAGCCCGGCGCCTTCCCACAGGTCGATCAGCCGGCCGGGCTCCCCGTCGCTGAGCGCCAGGGTCACGCCCGACAGGCTGGCGTCACCCGGCTGGCGGGCGCGCAGCAGTGCGATCACCGCGGGGCCGGCCCCGTCGTCACGGCGGAACTCGTTGCCCACGCCCACCACCAATGCGCGCTGGCCGGGATTGACCCGCAGGGTCATCCGCGGTCCACCGTGAGATCGAGGAAGTGGGTCGCACAGGAGATGCACGGGTCGTAGTTGCGAATCGCCTGCTCGCACTGCCGGGTGAGCTGCTCGTCATCAAGATCAAGCCGGCCGGCGACGAACCGGCGCAGGTCGTCTTCGATGCTGGCCTGATTCTGCGAGGTGGGCGGCACGATCCGGGCGGAGCTGATGAGCCCGTCGGCGTCGATGGCGTACCGGTGGAACAGCACGCCGCGCGGCGCTTCGGTCGCGCCGTGGCCGACGCCGGCCCGCGGGGCAACCTCCTGATAAGGCGGCGCAGGCGGTTCGTACCGCTCGATAAGCCGCAGCGCCTCATCCACCGCGTACACCACCTCGACGGCGCGGACCAGGATGCTGCGGTACGGGTTGCGGCACTGCGCACCGAGGCCGGCCGCGTCCGCGGCCTGCCGGGCCAGCGGGGACAGCCACTGCCCGCTCAGGTTGTAGCGGGCAGCGGGGCCGGTCAGGTACCGGCCCCGCCCGGCCAGCCGGGCGTGCAGCGCCGTCGAGTGCGGTACCTGCTCTTCGATCACATAGTCCTCGAACTCGGCCGGGGCGAACCGCAGCCCGCCGGTGGAGGCGACCGTGCCACGGTCGATGGCGTACTGGCCAGGCGTGACGAGGGCCAGCATCTCGTGGTCATGGTGGAAATCGGGGAACTCGAAGCCGGCCGCCCACACCACGGTGTCCAGGGCCAGGTCAAGCGCGGCGCGGAGCTGCTCGGCGAGGGCGGTCACCTCGGGTCTGGCCGGCGCCCGGTAGAAGCCGCCCACCCGCACGTTGACCGGGTGGATGGCCCGGCCGCCGACCAGTTCCATGATCGCGTTTCCGGCCTTCTTCAGCGTCAGCGCTCGCTCGATCAGGCCGCGCTGGTCGCGCGCGAGGTCGAGCGCGCTTGGATAGCCGAGGAAATCCGGCGCGTGCAGCAGGTAGATGTGCAGCGCGTGGCTTTCAATCCATTCGCCGCAGTAGAGCAGCCGGCGAAGATCGGCGACCGCGTCGGAGACCTCGATCCCGCAGGCCGCCTCGATCGCCAGGCACGCGCTCAGCTGGTACGCCACCGGGCAGATCCCGCAGATCCGCGCGGTGATGTCGGGCGGCTCGGTGTGCCGCCGCCCGCGCAGCAGCGCCTCGAAGAACCGTGGCGGCTCATAGATCTCCAGGCGCACGTCCTCGACGGCGCCGTCGCGCACCCGCACGTGCATCGCGCCCTCGCCCTCGACCCGGGCCAGCGCGCGGACCACAAGCGTGCGGTCGGCCTTGTCACTCACCCTGCGCTCCCGCTGGGCTGTCGCGCGGCCCGCGCCCCGGCCGCGGGCCGGCGGTGACCTGGGACAGTTCGATGAACGCGGGCGCGCCGGCGTTGAAGGTGCGGAATGCCCGCCGCACGTCGGCCTCGTCCATGCCCGCGGCCCGCAGCAGCCCCACCTGGGCGCCCGCGTTGGGGGTTTCGGCCGGCCCGAAACAGCCGTAGCAGCCGCGCTGGTGCGCCGGGCACAGGGCGCCGCAGCCGGCCTGCGTGACCGGCCCGAGGCACGGTGTGCCGTGCGCGACCACCACGCACACGTTGCCGCGCTGCTTGCAGTCGAAGCACACGCTGTGGGCCGGGATGTTCGGCTTGCGCCCCGCCAGCAGGGCCATGATGACCTCAAGCAGCTGGCGCCGGTCGATCGGGCAGCCGTGCAGCTCGAAATCGACGTCCACGTGCGCCGCGATCGGGGTCGACGTGGCCAGCGTGGAAATGTACTCAGGCCGGGCGTACACCACCGAGGTGAATTCCCGGACGTCGGCGAAGTTACGCAGGCCCTGGATGCCGCCGGCGGTCGCGCACGCCCCGATCGTCACCAGCGTCCGTGACATCTCGCGTACCTGCCGGATCCGCTCCGCGTCGGCCGCGGTGGTGATCGACCCCTCGACCAGGGACACGTCGTACGGGCCGGGCTGGGTCGCGCTTGAGGCCTCGGTGAAGTGCGCGATCTGCACCCGGTCGGCGATCGCCAGCAGCTCATCCTCGCAGTCGAGCAGCGTGAGCTGGCAGCCGTCGCAGGAGGCGAACTTCCACACCGCCAGGGTGGGCGCGCCCATCACAGCTCCCGCACCCTCATCAGCGGCGCGGCCCGGTCGTAGCCGACCACCGGGCCGTCCCGGCAGACCAGCAGCGGTCCGAGTTGGCAGTGCCCGCACCAGCCCGCGCCGCAGCGCATGTCGCGCTCAAGCGATACCCGGATCCGGCCCGCGGGTATGCCAAGGGCCTCGAGCGCGTCAGCGGTGACCCGCATCATGATGTCGGGACCGCAGACAAACGCCACGCTGTTGCCGGGCGCGAGGCGGGCGGGGTTGATGAGCGCCGTCACCAGCCCGACGGCACCACCCCAGTCGCTGTCCGCCTGGTCGACCGTGACCGCCACCTCGACCCCATCGCGGCGCCACTGGTCAAGCTCGTCGGCGTAGAGCAGGTCACCGGGGGTCCGGGTGCCTGCCAGGAGCACGATCCGGCCGTACCTGGACCGGTCGGCGAGCGCGGTAAGCACCACCGGGCGCAGCGGCGCGAGCCCGATCCCGCCCGCCACGATCACGATGTCCCGCCCGGCGGCGGACGCCACGTCCCAGCCGGTGCCGAACGGGCCGCGCACGCCGATAAGGCCGCCGGGCTGCACGGCGCAGAGCGCGCGGGTCACCGCGCCCACCGAGCGCAGCGTGTGCCGCAGCCGCCGGGCCTGTCCGCCGGCGCTGTCACCCAGGCCGCTCACCGAGATGGGCACCTCGCCGACGCCAAGTGCGGTCAGCATCGCGAACTGTCCGGGCGCGAAGGCCGGAACCGGGCGCGCTGGTTCCGCCAGCTCCACGGTGACCGTGTCAGCGGTGTCCTCACGGCGCGCCGTGACCCGGTAAAAGGCGGGCACCGCGGCCGCTTGCTCAGTAAGCGCCGGCCTGGCCGCCGCCTGGGCGGTCACTTGCCCGCTGCCTTGATCTCGCTCTCCCTGAGCTGGGACGGGGTGGCGTACAGGTCGAGCAGGCGCAGCCGGGTCGCCTGCAGCCGCTCGATGATGACCGGCGTGAACGAGCGCAGGACCGCGTAACCGAAGGCCGGGTCAGCGTCGCAGCGACGGCGCACCGCGGGGGCGTCGAACTCGATCGCGGTGGTGGCCACGCGCGCCACCGCGCCGAAATGCCACCGGTACGGCGGATGCAGCCACGACCAGCCGAGCACGGTGCCCGCGGCCAGCGTCTCGACGATCTGGTCGCCGCGGCCCGGCGCGCGCATGTCGAGCGCGACGCAGCCCTCCTCAACCAGCCAGAACTTGTCGGCGTGGCCGCCCTCGTCGAAGAGGCGCTGGCCGGCCGTGAATGTCACCGGTACCCCGTACCCGGCCAGCGTCTCGCGCTGCCCGTCGGTCAGCGCGGCGAAGAACCGGTGAGCCGAGATCCGCTCCGTAACCGTAACCGTGCCCGTCATCGTCCGTCCCCGTCCTCTGTCGCCGCGTCCAGCAGGCTGGCCAGCGCGGACACTTCCTGGGTGATGTCAATGCCGGCCGGGCACCAGGCGATGCAGCGCCCGCAGCCGACGCAGCCCGATGAGCCGAACTGATCGTGCCAGGTACCTAGCTTGTGGCTGATCCACTGCCGGTAGCGGCTCTGCCCGCTGGTGCGCACGCTGCCGCCGTGCAGGTAGGAGAAGTCCAGCGAGAAGCAGGAATCCCAGACTTGCCAGCGCTCGGCATGATCGCCGGTCAGGTCGGTCACATCCTCGGTTGTCGTGCAGAAACAGGTGGGGCACACCATGGTGCAGTTGCCGCAGGTCAGACAGCGGGAGGCGACGTCGTCCCAGTGCGGGGACTCGCGGCTTTCGGCCAGCAACCGCGGCAGGCCCCCGGCCGGCATGGTGCGGCCCATATGGCCGGCCGCCTCGGTCACCGCCGCGCTCGCGCGCCGGGCCGTCGCCTCGTCGGCGCCCCGGCTCGGCACGTCCGCCAGCACATCGGCGCCGGCCGGCGTGCCAACCCGGACCACGAAACGGTGACCGTCGGCATCGGCCAGTTCCGTCATGGCCAGGTCGAACCCGGACTCGACACCGGGGCCGCAGTCCATCGACGCGCAGAAGCAGGTCGCGCCCGGCTCCGTGCACTCAACGGCGATGATGAACGCGCCATCGCGGCGCCCGCGGTAAACCGGATCGGCCTCCCGGCCACCGGTCAGCACCTGATCCAGGATTGCGACCGCTCGCACATCACAGGGACGCACGCCGAGCAGGGCGTATCGTGGCGGCTCGGTGGCCTCGCCGGCGTCCACGCTGCCGGTCGCCAAATCCGCCGACCACAGTCTCGCTCGCGCCGGATGCAGGACGTTCTTCCACGATTGCGGGCCGGCGGAGTGCCCGAACGCCGCGGTATCCGCGCGTTCCCGCAGCCGGTACCGCCCCGCTTCGGCTTCCACTCCCACCCCGAACGGCAGCTCGGCGGCCGACGCCAGCTCCGTCACCACGATCGCGCCGTCCCGGACGGTCGGGCCGACCACGGTATAGCCCCGGCCGCGCAGCGCCTCGAACAACGCGGGAAGGCCGACGGCATCGACCACCACCGCCGCGCCTGACGGATGCCGCGCCGGGTCGTCACTAGGGTGCATGACAGCCTCCAATGGTCGCCGCCGCCCTGTTCAACCAACGTGCGCCTTCAGTGACTCATGTGCCAGGGACCTACGTCCCGGGTTTGGCGGCAAAGGTTCGGCCGCGGCCAAGGCCGCCGACTCGTGAGCCCCCGCCCGCGGTTCCCTAAGATGAGGATGTGATCAGAAATGTCGTACTCGTCAAGCTCAAGGCCGGTGCCGACGCCGCGGAAGTGGCGAAAATCCAGGACGGCTTGCGGAACCTGGACTGCCCGGGGACGGTCAGCTACACGCTCGGCAATGACCTCGGCCTCCGCGACGGCACCTGGAGCTTCGCGATCGTCGCCGACTTCACCGGCGAGGCCGCGTACCGCGACTACGACCTGGACGCCGAGCACAACCGGCTCCGGGCCCTGCTCGGGCCGCTGACCGAGCAGATAGCCCGGGTGCAGTTCGAGCTGCCGGCCAGCTAGCGGCCGGGCCGCCTAGCCGGCCCGGAGGCGGACCGCGGCGGGTTCCGTCCGCGCCGGGTGGTGTGGAGTGCGTTCCGCTGGGCATTAGCGGTGTTCGGACGCAAACGAGGGGAGCCCGCTCATGGCTACGACGCAACCTGCCTCAACGATTGACCTCGACACCGTCGCGGAACTGGCGGCGCAGCTGCGGGTCGACTCGGTCCGCTCCTCGACCAGCGCCGGGTCCGGTCATCCGACGTCGAGCATGTCCGCCGCCGACCTGCTGGCGGTGCTCATCACCCGGCACCTGCATTACGACTGGGACGCACCGCACCTGGCTGTCAACGACCACCTGATCTTCTCCAAGGGCCACGCGTCCCCGCTGCTCTACTCGGTGTTCAAGGCGGCCGGGGTCGTCTCCGAGGACGAGCTGCTCAACGGCTACCGGCGCTTCGGCCAGCGGCTGGAGGGCCACCCCACCCCGATACTGCCATGGGTCGACGTCGCCACCGGCTCGCTCGGGCAGGGGCTGCCCGACGGCGTGGGGGTCGCGCTGGCGGGCAAGTACCTGGACCGGCTCCCGTACCGGGTCTGGGTGCTGTGCGGGGACAGCGAGCTGGCCGAGGGCTCCATCTGGGAGGCCTTCGACAAGGCCTCCTATTACCAGCTGTCGAACCTGACCGTGCTGGCCGATATCAACCGGCTTGGCCAGCGCGGCCAGACCGACGTCGGCTGGAACCTCGAGGAGTACCAGCGCCGGATGGAGGCGTTCGGCGCCCGGGTGCTGACCGTCGACGGCCACGACCTGTCCGCCATCGACCAGGCGATGACCGCCGCGGCGGACTCGTCGGGCAGCCAGCCCACGGTGATCTTGGCCAAGACGATCAAGGGCAAGGGGTTCTCCGAGGTCGAGAACAAGGACGGCTGGCACGGCAAGCCGTTCCCGCCCGAGATGGCCGAACGGGCGATCGCCGAGCTCGGCGGCGTGCGCAACCAGGTGCTGCGCGGCCCGGTGCCGTCGCCGGCCGAGCCGGGCCCGGTGCCCGACAAGCCGACGACCCTCGCGCCGGCGCCCGACAAGCCGAGCACCGCGCAGCCGGAGTACGCGGTCGGGGAGAAGGTCGCCACCAGGAAGGCCTACGGCGACGCGCTGGTCGCCCTGGGCGCGCGCGATGACTCCGTCGTCGCGCTGGATGGCGAGGTCAGCAACTCGACCTACGCCGACGAGTTCACCAGCGCGTTCCCTGAGCGGTACTTCGAGATGTTCATCGCCGAGCAGCAACTGGTGGCCGCCGCCACCGGGCTGGCGGTCCGCGGCTACCGCGCGTTCGCGTCCACGTTCGCGGCGTTCTTCACCCGCGCCTACGACTTCATCCGGATGGGCGCGATTTCCGGGGTGGACCTGCGGCTGGCGGGCTCGCACGCGGGCGTCGAGATCGGCGCCGACGGCCCGTCGCAGATGGCGCTTGAGGACCTGGCGATGATGCGGGCCGTGCACGGGTCCACCGTGCTGTACCCGAGCGACGGCACCAGCACGGTGGCACTGGTCGATGCGATGGCCGCCACGTCGGGCATCAGCTACCTGCGCACCACGCGCGGCTCCTACCCGGGGCTCTACCCGGCCGGGGAGAAGTTCCCGGTCGGCGGGTCCAAGCTGCCCCGATCGGGCGAAGCCGACCAGGTCACCCTGGTCGGGGCGGGGGTGACGCTGCACGAGGCGCTGCGCGCGGCCGACATGCTGCAGGCGGAGGGCATCGCCGCGCGGGTCATCGACTGCTACTCCGTCAAGCCGATCGACACCGGGACGCTGGCCGCGGCGGCACAGGCGACCGGCGGGCGGATCGTGGTCGCCGAGGACCATCACCCCGAGGGCGGGCTCGGCTCCGCCGTCGCGGACGCACTGCTGGCCGCCGGGCAGCAGAACGTGCATCTCACCCACCTCGCGGTCCGCGAGATGCCCGGTTCAGGGACCGGCGAGGAACTGCTGGCCTGGGCCGGGATCGACGCCGACCACATCGCCGCCGCCGCGCGCAAGCTGGTGGGCGGCTAGCGGGCCGCAGGCCGCGCTGGGCGGAGCTTTTGCTGGCTGCTCACAGGTAGCAGGGTCGGCACTTTACATAGCTCCCGGACAAAATGAAACGGTTCAATGAGGGCTGACGTGTCCGGGAGCTATGCAGAGTCGAACCTGCAGCGTCGAACCTGCAGCGTCGAACCTGCGGCCATTTACCCATTGATAGTCAATACTGACTAAGTAAAATGTGGCGACCGGCCGTTCGCGGCCATTACAGTCTTCCATGTCCGCCGGCAGTGGGGGGAACCGGCGCCGGGAAGGGAGCGTGCAGGGTGGGGCGGCCAAGCCTCGCGGTGGAACGCCGCGCGCAGGTGATAAGCGCGTTCCGGCGGTGCGTGGCCCGTGCGGGGTTCGCCGGTACCTCGCTCGAGAACGTCGCGGAGGAGGCCGGCCTGGCCCGCGGCCACGTCCGCCACTATCTGGGCAACCGGCACGACCAGATGGTGGCGCTGGCCGAATCGGTCAGCACCGAGGACCGGGCCGAATTCGCCCGCGCGGCGCAGGCCCCCGACGACCGGTCCCGGGTCGACGCGGTCATGCACTACCTGTTCGACCCGTCCTTCTACCAGCAGGGCGAGGACATGGCGGTGTACCTCGCGCTGTTCGAGGAGGCGCTGCGCGACGACGCGTTGCGCCAGCTGTTCCTCGACTCCTACAACGAGGTCCTCGATACCATGGCGAGCGCTCTGGTCGGCGCCTCGCGCGCGGACCGGCCCGGCGGCGAACCGCTGTCCGCCGACCGCGCCGACAGCGTCGCCTACCTGCTGCTGTGCGCCGCGGTGGGCAACGCGCACCTGGCGCAGACCGGCGTCAGCCCCGCCCGGGCCGCCCGTCTCGGCGAGTTCTGCCGCCGGGCCCTCGGCGTTCTCACGGGCTGAGCAGCGACGGACCTACCGCCGGTGGATGGGCGCGGCACCGGACCGCGCCTTCCGGCGCCTTTGACGCGGAGCGGGAGTTAAGTCTCCTCCGGGGTGTAGCGCGTTACACCCCCGGTTCGGGTGAGCGCTCCCTCGTGGCTGATAGCAGCCGACGGCATCGTGGATAGCGGAGATCACATCCACGATTAGAAAGGAAGACCCATGAAGTCGCTGCTCTCATCCAGGCCGGTCCTCGTGTTCCTGTTCCTGTTCAACGCCGGCGTGGCAGTGGCCGTCGCCGTCGCCGGTCACCACCTCCACATCCATGGCCACACCCTGCAGGGCTCGCAGCAGGTCATGACCTGCGCCGGGATGGGGATCGTCGCGCTCGGGGCTGGCATCGGCCTGCTGCGGCGCCGCGCTTCGCATGCCTACGCCGCCTCGCGCTAGGCCCCGAACGCGGCGCCAGATAAGGCGACAAGGGGGTCAAGAGCGCCACTGCGGTCTGCGTCGCGCCAGTCACCCACGGCGCGCCCGCCGTGGATAGCAGAGATCACGATCAATGATTCGAAAGCGAAGAAAATCATGAGCCAGACTCAGACCGCCGCGGTGCCCAGCACCGGTTCCGCGGCACCGCGGAGGCGGGGCCGCCTGCGCGGCAATCCCGCGCTGACCCTGCTGGCGGTGGCGCTCGGGGTGATGATGGTCGGCATCGACGGCACGATCGTCGCGGTGGCCAACCCGGCCATCCAGTCGCACCTGCACGCGTCGCTGGCGGGCATCCAGTGGGTGTCCAACGCCTACCTCCTGGCCCTGGCGGTCAGCCTGATCACCGCCGGGAAGCTCGGCGACCGGTTCGGGCACAAGAAGGTGTTCCTGATCGGTGTGGCCGGGTTCGCGGCCAGTTCGGCGGCGGTCGGCCTGTCGGGGAGCCTGGCCGGCAGCATCACGCTGGTCATCGCGTTCCGGGCGGCCCAGGGCGTGTTCGGGGCCATGCTGCAGCCGACCGCCCTGGCCCTGCTGCGGAAGAACTTCCCGGCCGAGAAGCTGAACGCCGCGATCGGCATCTGGGGCGCGGTCATCGGCGCCTCCACCGCGGCCGGGCCGATCGTCGGCGGGCTGCTGGTGCAGCACATCGGCTGGGAGGCCTGCTTCTACGTCAACATCCCGGTCGGCCTGATCGCCCTGGCCATCAGCCTGCTGGCGCTGCGGGAAACGGACACCTCGCCGGCCGCCCGCTCGTTCGACATCCCCGGCATCGCGGCCCTCTCCGGCGCACTGTTCCTGCTCATCTTCGGCCTGATCAAGGGCCCGGACTACGGCTGGACCTCCGCCCCCACCCTGGCCTTCCTCGGTGCCGCCGCCCTCACGGGCCTGCTGTTCATCCTCCGCCAGTCCCGCGCCGCCCGGCCGCTGCTACCGCTGCGGCTGTTCCGCTCCGCGTCGCTGTCCGCCGGGGTGGTGCTGGTCATCCTGCTGATGTTCGCGATGTTCGGCGCCATGTTCTTCATGACCTTCTACCTGGAGAACGTGCACGGCCTCGACCCGGTCGCGGCCGGCGTGCACCTGCTGCCGATGACCGCCATGCTGATCGTCGGCTCCCCGCTGGCCGCGGTGCTGATCAGTAAGCTAGGCCCGCGCATCCCGCTGGTGGCCGGCATGCTGCTGGCCGCCGTGGCCATGCTCGGCCTGTCCGGGCTGGGCGCCGCCGCCAGCCCGAACGACACCATCGCCTGGTTCGTGCTGCTGGGCCTGGGCCTGTCCCCGGTGATGGTCGGCGCCACCAACGTCATCGTCGGCAACGCCCCGGTCGAGTTGGCCGGCGTGGCCGGCGGCCTGCAGTCCACCGCGATGCAACTCGGCGGCGCCCTCGGCACCGCCGTGCTCGGCGCCATCATGTCCGCCAAGATCACCGCCGTGCTGCCGGCCAGCTGGCACGCCGCGCACCTGCCCGCGCTCAGCACCGCCCAGCTGGCCGGCGTGAAAAGCGCGGTCTCGGTCGGCGCAGCACCCATAACCAGCAGCACGCCGCCCCAGATCGCCGCCCAGATCACGCGCATCAGCCACGCCACCTTCGCGGCCGGGATGCACGACGCCTTCCTGGTGGCCGCCGCGGTCGCCCTCGCCGGCGCCGTCGTCGCGCTGCTCGCCAAGCGCGGCAACGACACCGCCGCGGCCCGCGCCGGCATCTGACTGGCCACGATCACCACCAGCAATCCCACCTGACAGCGAACCCCAGCCATTCCGGCCCGTGCGCGCCCCCCCGGCGCAACGAGGCCGGAACCGGCCGAAAGGACGAAATGATGAACCACCTCCGAACCGTGGTGCTGGCCGCCGCCTCCTGCACGGTCGGCGTATCGCTGGCCGCCTGCAGCGTGACCACCACCGCCAGCCCGGCATCAAGCTCAACGCTGGTAACGGGCAGCACCGTCCGCGTCAGCGGCCCGCCCGGCCGCTTCCCCCTCCCGCGGGGCGCGCAAGTGATCGAAGACGGTACTGACCACGGGCATTACAGCATCGTCTTCGGCTCGGTCAGCCCGTCAACGGTCTCCCGCTTCTACGCCACGGCGCTGCCGCAGGCCGGCTACACGATCATCAGCAACTCCTCGGCAACCGGGGACCCCGTGGCGTGTCAGGTCAGCCGGTCACTTGCGCGTAGGGGATGGACTGGGCCGGGGCGGCGACCTTGAGTGCCGTTCCCCAGTTGGTGAAGCTAACCGTCTTGGATTCTCCCTTCGCCGTGAGCGTTTCGCTGACCGGCAGCACCTTGGGGGTGGCCGTCAGCGTGAGCCGGGCGCTGACCGGGGTCTGGGATCCGCTGGGGGTCGTCGTCCAGTCAAGGACGTACACCTGCTGGCCGTTGACCGTCGTATTGGCCACCTGGCTGACCTGTGCGGCGGCGGGCAGCAGGTTGGACGGCAGCGCGGAGAGGGTGTTCTCCGCTGCCAGGTCCTGGTACTCGCCCGTCCCGGACTTGATGGCGACCCAGCGGGATCCGACCTTGGCAGCGGCGTTAGCCGCCAGCCCGATGTAAGAGGTCAGTCCGGTCTGGCTGCCGGTGAAGTAGGCGGCCTGCTTGGTAACCCGGATCGTCGCGGTGGCAGACCCGTCCTCGATGAGCTCCGTTCCGCTGTCAGCACCCATGTCGGCCGTGATCCGCTGCGCCGTCGCGTTCCCGGCGACCTGATCGGTGATGACAATGTGCACGCCCCGCTCGGTAAGCATCGTGTCGTCGGCGGCGGTGAGAACCGAGGTGGCGACGACAGTCCGCTGCTGGGCCTGGGTTAGCCCGGGTACCGGCAGCTTCCAGCCTTGCAGCAGCTCATTGAGGCTGGACTGGGCGCTGACCGGACCGGTGACGTGGTCCACCGCGTACCAGTAGAGGTCGCCCGCCAGGGTCACGGCGGCGGGCACCGATGCCTGCTTGCCGTAGCTGTAGTAATAGAAGATCAGCGGGGCGCAGGCGACGATCTGGCCCGTCTCGGAGTCCTGCGAGCCAGCGCCGGCGCCCGGGGTGGTGCACCCGCGGAGCACGGTCTGGCGCGACTTCGCCGTGTACGAGACGTCCTGCACGTCGAACGACACGAGGGCCGGATGGTCGTTGTAGAGGGCGGTGACCTCCGCGTCTACCTGGCGCAGCGATACCTGATGCTGCGTGGTGAAGACGTTACCTGCCGTTGCCGGGGCGCCGCCGGAGTCGCTTGCGCAGCCGGCCAGGGCGAGGGAGCCCGCGATGACGAGGGCGGCCGCGGCGGCCCGCGGCCGCCGCGGGGGGATGTCCCCCGCGGCGGCCTGGGCGCGCCGGCGAGCTGTCGCCGGCGCGGCGGTCATCGGGCGCACTGCCCTTCGGGACGGCCGCTGACCTTATTGCCGGCCGCGGCCGTCGGGCCGCTCCCGGTGCAGGCCAGGTTGCCCGTGATGGAATTCCCTGACAGAACGTTTCCGCTCGCGGTATTACCGCGGAACGTCACGTTGCCCTTGACCGCGTTGCCGCCGCACTGGCCGACGTTCCACGGCGAGGACTTGCCGCTGCCCTCGATGCGGAGGTTCCCGCCGATGGTCGTGTCGCAGACCACGTTCACACCGGCGCTGAGCGGGTCATCGGCACTGCGGACCCCGAGTGCCACCAGGCTGCCGCCGATGGCGGAACCGGCGATCCGCAGCCCGCTGCCGGCCACCGTGACGCTGCCCGCGACGGAGCTGTCGATCATGTCGCACCAGGCACCCGGCGGTACGACGACGTTGCCCTGCACCTGCACGGCGCTGAGCTGCGTGTCGTCGCACGTGATGGTGCTGGCGGACGGGATCGTCACCCGCGCCCGCAGCGGCAGGCCGGACAGCGAGTCGGCGTCACCGGCGTACACGGTCCGGCTGCCGGTCGCGGTGATCCATTTCTGGCTGGCCGACGACCAGTACTGCAACTGCCGGAGCGGTACCTGCATCGTCACCACGGTGGACTGCCCGGGCCGCAGCGTGACCCGGCCGAAGGCGGCCAGCTGGCGCACGGCGAACTGGATGCCCGCCGGCTGGTTGCCGGGTGCGCCCAGGTAGACCTGGGGAACCGTGCTGCCCTCGTCTTGGCCGGTATTGGTCACCCGGACGCTGACGTCAAGCCCGCCGTCGGATGTGCGGGCAACGCGCAGGCCCGAGTAGCCGAACTTGGTGTACGACAGGCCGTAGCCAAAGGGGAACAGCGGCGTGATGCCCTCCTTATCGAAGAAGCGGTAGCCGTTGTCGATGCCCTCCGTCTCGTCGGTTGTCCCGCCTGAGCCGCCGTTCAGGCGCTCCAGGTGCGGGCCGGCCGTGTCGCCGGGGTACAGCGGCACCGTCTCGTCGTAGCCCCAGATCGTGTCCGTGGCGTTCGCCGGCCAGCTGATGTCCGTGTGCCCGCTGGGGTCGGCCAGGCCGAGCAGCAGCCGCGCGGTCGAGGTGCCGCCCTCCTCACCGGAGAACCACATTTCAAGGACGGATTTCACGCCGGGCAGCCACGGCATCAGCACCGGGTTGGTCGTGTTCAGCACGACCACCGTGTCCGGGTTCGCCGCCGCCACCGCCTCGACCAGCTGGGTGCTTGCGGGGGTGAGCGACTCGGGCGCCGAGATCGTCGCGGGCGAGGAACCGTAGGGGTTGGGGATCGTCGTCGAGGCGCCGTTGTCGTTCAGGAAAACGACCGCAAGCGACTTGCCCTTGGCCGCCGCGGCGGCGTCGGCGATGTCCCCGTTGGCCCGGGAGTAGGCGAAGCGGAAGCTCGCCGGGCTGCCGGTGGCGTTGTCGAAGGTGATGGTGACCTGGTGGTACGTGCCGCCGGTCAAGGTGCCGGTGGGGGCCGCCAGGTTGGTGAGGCCGGCCTGGGTGTAGCCGCCGTCGGTGGGCGAGCCTGGCAGGGCGGCGCTGTGCGCGCTGGTGACGCCGGTGCCGTACACGTCCGCCGCCTTGCTGAGCGCCTGGGCGGCGCCGTCGAGGCTGAACGTCACGTCGGAGGCGGGCACGGCACTGCTGAACTGGAGACGGAACGTGTAGCTGTCGGTTGCCGGCACGTACACGTACCCGGTCCAGGTGTAGTCACCCGGGGCGAGCTGGCCGGCCGCTCCCGGGGCGGTGGTGAAGTTGATGGTGGGGGTGGCGGCCGGTGATCCCGGGCCGGTGGTCTGGTCGAGGTGCCCGGTCACCGTGGTGGCGGAGTCAGACAGCGCCGACGACGGCACCGGCTCACCGGACGGCGCGTTGGCCGGGACGTAGGTGAACGCGCCCGAGTCGCCGGTGAACGCCTTGAGCTGCTCGAGCGGGCTGATCGCGTCCCGGTCGGCGAAGCCTACGGACGCCTCGCCGGTCGGGTCGGCGATTGTGTACTCGGCACCGGGGCCGGTGACGAGGATGCCGCCGCTCAGGTCGCTCTTGCTGATCGGCAGGGCCGCGTCGTCGTTCTTCAGGAGCACCGCCCCTTCCTCGGATTCCAGCTCGACGAGGGCCGCGTCGCCGTTCTTGGTCCCGAGGTCCGCCGCTGGCGTGGCGCCGTGCGCGGGACCGGTCGGCAGCAGCGCGTTGCCGCTGGTGTCGCCGTTCACCCCGCCCGGGTTGGTGCAGCTCGCGGCGGCCGGGGTCTGGTTGCAGCCCAGCATCCCGAACCGCTGCTCCTGGTAGAGCATCTCCGCCAGGGCCTGGTTGAACACCGACAGCGGAACGGAGCCGTCGGCGACCGCCTGGACGAGCGTGCACCCGGTCGCCGGGCAGCCAGCCCCGGGCACGCCGGCCACGTGGACCGCGCCCGCCGCCGAGCAGGACTCGGCCTTCCCTGACGCGTCGGCGCAGGTGTCACCGGTGGGGTCAAACGCGGAAGGCGGACCGAAGAACCCGCCGCCCGAGGAGGTGCTGAGGGAGTTGCTGTCGCTGAAGTAGCCGTTGGTGGTGGGCTGCTCCTGATCCTCGCCCTGGAAGATGGCGTTCGTGCTGTGCGTAGCCGGGTAGTCAGACCCGACCATCGCCACCGACCCCCATAGGTCCCGCAGCGCGTAGGTCAGGGTGAGCGGCTGCTCGCAGGAGTAGTGCGATTCGTCGAGCGGCCACGTCGTCGGGTCCTGCCCCGCGGTGGCGTACGGGCTGACGGGCTCGGTGCCCGACAGCGAGGAGACCGGCCCGGGCAGCGTGGTGGAGGTGTCCTGCCAGATCTGATAGGAGCACATCGTCGCGGCGGCCCGCGCGTCGACGAACCCGGACTCGTAAGGAGTGAGGTAGATCTGGTGCAGGGCCTGGTCGGATATCTCGGTGCTGGTGCTCTGGTTCTGCCCGTTGTACACCGCGAAGTGCTTCATCTCCGACATGCTGCCGACGCCCTGGATCCCGTTGATCTGGGCGGCGACCATGCTGCCGCTCAGGGTGGGGTCCTCGCCGGTTGTGGTCAGGTTCCGGCCCCAGTTCGGCAGCCGGTCGATGTCGGTCTGCGGGCCGAACAGGCCGGTCACCATCAGCTCGCGGGCCTCGGTCCCCTCGGTCTGCCCCCAGACGTTGGCAAGCTGGGTGTCGAAGGACGACGCCAGGTTCATCAGGGTCGTCGGCCCGGTGGTCGCCTCCGCGTTGGGGCCGGAGAACGTGTTCACGCCCTGCGCGTCTGTCCAGCAGGGCGGCATGATGCTCGGCGTGGTCCCGGTCGGGGCCGCCGTGGGGCCAACGTTGTTGCAGGTGGCGTTGGTGCCTCCGTGGAACAGGATGCTGGCATTTGCCAGTTCGGCCTCGGTCGGCGGGGTACCGGGCTCGAGCTGGGCGATCAGGTTCAGCACGGCCGGCGTGTACGGGGCGTCCGATGCCACCGTCGGCGAGCTGGTCGTGGACGGGAGCTTCACCGGGAGCGCGTACGGCACGTCCGGCGGCGTGCTTGGCTGCACCCAGCCAGCCGGCGTGGCCCGGTTGCCCGAGAGGTTGCCGCTTGTCGTGGCGGCACCGGCGGTACTGGCGCCCGCTGGCGCCGCGCCCGCGGTCAGGAACGAGACGACCGCCAGCACGGCGGCGGCCACGGCCACGGCGGGCAGTCTGCCCGGGGACCCGGGCAGCTTTCTTCTTTTCTCGCGATAACTGGTTGCGCTACGCAACTGATCCTCCTAGGGGGCTGGATGGACTAGCAGGAACGTAGGACGGCCGCCGTTAACGAAAGAGAAATATTTCCCTGCGGCCGTTAACGTTCCATGAATCGCCGCTCGTGCGGGCGGTGCTCCCGGGAGGCGCGTTCCTCCAGTTCGGCGGCGGTCGGGGAGTCGGCCCCGGCCCGCTCGCAGGTGATTTCGGCACCCAGCGTCGCCACGCCGAGCAGGTGAGCGAGGCCGGCGGCCGGCAGCGTGCGGACGCTCTCGCCTTTCTGCGCGCGATCGTGCAGGGCGCCAAGGAGCACCGCCGTGAAGGTCTCCTTCGCGCCGCCCCTGTCGACCAGGCGGGCCGGGCTGGCGGGCGGCCAGTACCTGACCGACCCGGACTCGCGGACCACCATGGCGCCTTTGCGGGAGGTCACAATGACCATGGCCGGACCGAGGCCTAGCCACTGCTGGGCCACTGCCTGGGGCGCGCGGCCCGGATAGAGCCAGCTGATGTCGCAGGCGCCAGCGTGAATGATGTCGGCCGACCGGAGCGCGCGCTCCAGCAGGATGCGGCTCTGCCCTGGGGTCTTCATCATCTCCGGATAGACCTTCAGGTCCAGCCACACCGCCGCGCCGCGTTGGCGCAGCCGGCTCACGGCGAGCAGGATGCGGGCCGCGTTGTGAGCGTCCGTCCAGACGAGCGAACCGACGTGCAGGACGCTGGTGTCCCTCGGCAGCCCGGCCAGGTCATCGGGAGCCCAGTGCGGGGACGATGTCCCGCCTGGGTAGAGCCGGGCGCGCGTGCCGGGCACGGCGGGCGCGCCCTCGACGGTGCCAGTCGCGTCGACGGCGATCATGGTGGGCTCGTCCGCGTCCGTTGCCCCGCTCAGGTCGACCTGGTTTTCCTCGGCGTACCGGCGCAGTTGCTGCCCGTACAGATCGCGGGACAGCCGGGCGATCAGTGCCGCCGGGTAGCCGAGCCGGGCGGCCGCGACCGCCACGTTGAGGGCGTTCCCGCCGGGCGATGCCCGCAGCATGGTCGCGTCCGACGTGCGGGCCAGGTGAATGAGCGCCTCACCCACCACCGTGATCATCGGCACTCCCTCCCAGCCCGCTTCGTTGTCGGGCTGCTCGGACTTAATGGAAATACCGGCCATTCGTGAGAGATGCCAAGAGCCGCCTGCGGGCAGCCTGAAGTATGTTTTATGCCGCGGCTAGCTGTTCATGGTGCCGGCATTTGGCTGGCACTCAGGAAACTTAAATCCAAATCGCGTAATGGTCAATACGCGCCGGCGTATCGGGTGCTGCCTCATCTTTCCGCGAGCAACGCGTTATTGTATTTCTGCTTGAGTAACGCAGAAAGCTGGCGGGCCCGGTAGACCTTCAAGCGCGAGTCTTGGCCGGTGGGAAATTTAGCGCTGATAACGTGAAATGCTGCTGCCGCGTTGATTGAAGCTACGTCGGAAGGTGACGTCATGGATGTGCAGTTCATCACCAGCGTCGCGGTCATCACCCCTGACCCGAGCGTCAGCCGAGGGTTGTACGTGGACGCGCTTGGCCTGGCGCTGACCGCAGAAGGCGACGGCTACCTGCACAGTGAAGACATCGACGGTTGTAAGTCCTTCGGGGTCTGGCCACTGACTCAGGCTGCGCAGGCGTGCTTCGGTACGCCTGACTGGCCAGTGCGGCGGCCGGTGCCGCAGGCGAGCGTCGAGTTCGAGGTCGCGGACGCCGAGACCGTCCAGGCCGCGGCGGACGAGTTGAAGGCGAAGGGCTTCACGCTGCTCCACGACGCACGGACCGAGCCGTGGGGGCAGACCGTCGCTCGACTGCAGTCCAGCGAGGGCGCGATCATCGGCATCTCCTACGCGCCCTCGTTGCATTAGCCAGGCAGGCATGGAGATTACGTAGTCCGGTCGGAGTGCTAGGCCCTGGCCCGGACCGCCAGCGGGAATCCCGGCCAAGCCGTATCGGAGATCTGTGCCGCCGCGTGCGCGTCGGCGGCGGCCAGTGCGCCGTACCGCTCTGCGTCATCGAGCTCGCCCGCCACGACCGTCAGGGTCCCGGCCAGATCCGGCGGGCACCGCTGCCCCACTTCCGCGGTAACTCCCGCGATAAACGGTGCGCAGCCTTCGCCGAGCCGGGCGTCGATCACCACACAGTCCGGGTCGAGCATGGTGACCAGCGGGGCGAGCGCGGAGCCGACGAGTGACCCTAGCTCCGTCATGTCCCCGTCGGCTAGCTGGCCCCGCACCCCCCTGACCGCGGTCTGGGTGATCAGGCAGCCGCGGTTCCCGCACAGGCACACGTCTCCCTCCGGCGTGACCTGTACGTGGGCCAGCTCGCCGGAGAATCCGTGGGCGCCGGTGAACAGCCGGCCGTCGAAAACGAACCCGGCCCCGATGCCGTAGGCCACGCTGATGTGGAAGACGGCGCGCCGCCCCCGGCCCGCACCGAACCAGGCCTCGCCCAGAGCGGCGAGGTTGGCATCGTTCACCATCAGCACCGCGCACCCCAGCAGGCGGCTGAGGGCCGGGCGCGGGTCCCTCTCCAGCCACGCCGGGCGCGGCGGCATGCGCCTGCCCGCGGCCTGCAGGGCCGCGGCTGCCGCCGCGCGTCCGCGCAGTGCCCTGCGCGCCTCGGCAACAGGGAACGGCACCGACAGCACCACCAGCCGCGGTGGCAGCTGCGCCCGCGTTCTGAGCTGGCCCGCGGCCGCCAGCACTGACTGCGACCAAGTTCGCCACTCTCCGGGCCAAGGGGCGCAGCGGATCGCTTCGCCGCCGGTACCGCCACCGCCGAGCGAAGAGACCGACGTTGACCAGTCCCTCCTCAGCTGGATCAGCAGCACCGGCGGCAGCAAGGCCGTTCTCTGGTACCGGGCCGGTGGCCTGCCCCGGCCGCCGCCGGCCGGCTGGCGTACTTCCGCTAGCTCCTCCCGGGTGACCAGCGAGGCGACAACCCCGGCGACGACGGTCCGTGACAGCCCGGTCAGCTCCTCAAGCTCCCGGCGAGTCAGCCCTGAAGGGCTGGCGAAGCTGGCCAGGACGAGACGCTCAAGGAGAGCGACAGACGAGCCCTGACTGCGGTGCACCACGGACACCTGATCACCCCCGATGATCGTCTTGAAGCAACGAGGCAGACGCAGAAATCGTGGTAGTAAGCCGCCGGGCTGTCAACACGTGACCTACCGCGGGCACCCCACGTCCATCTCATTGAATGAGAATTCCCTAGCGGGCGGGTGCTAGCAGGATGCATGATCCGGGCACAGGGAACAGGGAGGCAGCGATGACGCGGGTAACCCCATGACGACGGCCGGCGCGGCGCAGGGATGTCCTGTCAATGAGTCGTTCGACCCGCTGTCAGCGGAGTTCCTCGCCGACCCCTATACGGTCATGGCGGCGCTGCCCCGGGAAGAACGGCCCATCTTCTTCGCCCCGTCGATCGGCTACTACGTGCTCACCCGGTACGCCGATATCGAGCAGGTCTTCACCGATCCGGCCACCTACTCCGCGGCCGTCGCCCAGGCGCCGCTGGTGCCGGTGGTGCCCGAGGCCCAGCAGATCCTGCTCGCGGGCGGCCACAAACCGCAGCCGTCGATGGTCAGCCTGGACGAGCCAGCGCACGCCCGGCTGCGCAAGCCGGCCGCCCGGGCGTTCAGCATGAAGCGGGTCACCGCGCTGGTCCCCGTTATCGAGGCCACCACCGCCCGGCTGCTGGACGCGGTCGGCCCGGCGGCGGAGTTCGACCTGGTCGCCGCGCTCGCCTTCCCGCTGCCCGCCAACATCGTGTTCTCGCTGATGGGCGTGCCCGAGCGGGATTACGCCCAGCTCAAGCACTGGGGCGGGTACCGGGCCGCCCTTGGGTGGGGGCGCCCCGCCGCCGGTGACCAGGTCGAGATCGCCACCGGGATGGCTGCCTACCGCGGCTACCTGCGCAAACTAGTCGGCGCGAAGGCGGCCGAGCCCGGTGACGACCTGACCAGCGACCTGATCGCCATCCACCGTGAGAACCCGGATCGGCTCACCCTGGAGGAGATCGCCTCGATCCTGTTCTCGCTGTCGTTCGCCGGGCACGAGACCACCACCGGGCTTATCGGCAACACCGTTCGCCGCCTGCTCGAGGTTCCGGACCGCTGGTCCGGCATCGCGGCCGATCCCGGCCTGATCCCGGCGGCGGTGGAAGAGACCCTGCGCTACGACCCCTCGGTGCCGGTCTGGCGGCGGGTCACCACCCGGGCGGTGACGCTGGCGGGCGTGAGCCTCCCCGAGGGAGCGAGGCTCTTCCTCTGGCTGGCGGCCGCCGGCCGGGATGCCGCGGCGTTCAGCCAGCCGGATGTGTTCGACGCTGGCCGGCCCGACTCCGCCCGCCACCTGGCCTTCGGCAAGGGCCTGCATTACTGCCTGGGCGCGAACCTCGGGAAACTGGAAACCCAGATCGCGGTGGCCGCCCTCGCCGATCGCTATCCGGGCCTGCGGCTTGTGCCGGACCAGCGGGTCACCTTCCACCCCAACATCTCGTTCCGCGGACCGCAGGTGCTGCGGGTGCGCACGCGGTAGCCCAGGCCGGGCAGGAGGGGGATCAGCCGACCGGGCCGCGGCGGTAATGGGCGGTGATGGTGCGGGCGGGACCGTCGACGGTGATGGCGCCGCCATACGGAAGCACCCACTGCGGATCGGTGTGGCCGAAATCGACGTCGAAGACCACCATGGCCTCCGGGTTGTAGGCCGCGAAGGCCCGCAGCACCGCCGCCCGCTGCTCGGCGCGGTACCGGTCGCGCTCGCTGGCCTCGGCCGGCACGCCGAACACGGCCGCCTTGGCCCGGGCGAACAGCACCGCCGGGAACTGCGCCAGCAGCCCCCGTTCCCCCATGTTGCGCAGCATCCGGAAGACCGCCTCGGGGCCCGGCATCTCCTCGTCGGTCTCGAGCAGCCAGGTTCCACAGGTAGTTCAGCAGGTTGGTGTTGTCGCTGTAGCCGCAGAAGGTCTTCGGGTGCGCGGCCAGGACCCCGGCGTCCAGGTGCGGAAGCACGGTGAGCTGATCGTCGCCGCCGATCGAGGCGAGCACCGCGCCGATCCCGGGGTCGGCGAAGGCCTCCATCAGGTCCGCCGCCCCTGGCCTGGGCCGGGGCACCCAGCTGGCGGGTGGTCGGATACTCGACCGGCTCGACGCCTAGTTCCCCGGCCAGCCGCCGCATGGCGAGCTCATGCACAGCGGGGAAGGCGCCAGGGGCGGCGAACGACGGCGAGACCACGGCGACGCGCTCGCCGGGCCGGAGCTTTCGCGGCAGGGCCAGTGGGGGACGCATGCCTCCATCCCATCACCGCGCGGGGTGAAAACGCACGGGATTAAGCTCCCGCGGCAACCAGGAGCGGCCTGGCAGCGGGAGCAACCCCGGTCCGTTCCCAGTGAAGATCTTGAATTTACTTAACGGCAGGTGGCTTCGCCGTTGCGCGTTAGTTTCCGCAGGTGGGGGGAAGCAGGGCGATATGGTGAACCCAGTTGAGCCGGTCCGCACGACGATTGGCGCGGTGGACGGCTGGCAGCGGCGGCATCGCTGGGCCGGCGTCCCTTACGCGGTGGTGAAGAAGTTCGGCGACGATAACGCCAACCTGGTCGTGGTCGCGCTGGCCTGGTACGGGTTCCTCGCGATCTTCCCGCTGCTGCTGGTCGTGGTCACGATTTTCGGGCTCATCGGTCAGGCCTCGCTCAGCAACGGACTGCTGCATACGCTGCACGAGTTTCCGGTGATCGGCGCCGACTTCAAACCGGGCAGTGACGCGAAGCTGAACGGCAGCGCGCTCGGGCTGGCCGTCGGCCTGATCGGGCTGATCTACGGTTCCCAGGGTGTCACCCAGACCGCGCAGCTGGCGATGGCCACCGTCTGGAACATCCCGCAGATCCAGCGCACCGGCTTCCTGCCGCGGCTTGGGCGGAGCCTGGCCGGGCTGTTCACCATCGGGGTCGCGTTCCTCATCAACGCGTTCGTCACCACCTACGCCACCGGCGGCACGTCCAGCTACGCGATCAGGATCCCGGTCCTTGTCGGCCTGCTGATCCTCAACTGCGCGCTTTACTTCGCCACCTTCACGTTGCTGACCGCCAAGGTGGTGGGCCCGCGCGGCCACCTGCCCGGCGCGGTCCTCGGCGGGGTGGTGTTCACCGCGCTCATCACCGTCGGCACCGGGCTGGTGACCCACCAGCTGAAGAACGCCTCGTCAACCTACGGTGCGTTCGGCACGGTCATCGGCATCGTCGCGTTCCTGCTGCTGCTGGCCAAGCTCAGCCTGTACGCGGCCGAGCTCAACCCCGTCCTGGCGCGCAACCTCTACCCGCGGGCGCTGCCCATGAGCACCGAGCCGACCGAGGCCGACCAGCGGGTGCTCAGCTACATCGTGCACGCCGAACAGCGGCGCGAGGACCAGGTGATCGGCGTTGGCTACGGTGACCAGGCGGCGGCCGCCGCCGCCTCTGACGCCAAGCGGACCGCTCCGCGGCCGCCCGCAACTCCCTCGGCTCCCTCGGCTCCCCGGTGACCGGCTGTTTTCCGGCAATCCGCGCCCGGCTGGAACATGTCCGGCCACTCGCGCGTTGACAAGCGTTATCTCGCCAGCAGGGAGGCTGCTCATGAGGCCCGACATCCATCCCGACTATCACGCGGTTGTCTTCAGGGACCGTTCAGCCGACTTCGCGTTCCTCACCAAGTCGACGCTGACGAGCGACCGCACCATCGAGTGGGCAGACGGCAACACCTATCCCGTCATCGATGTGGAGATCTCGTCCGCCAGCCACCCGTTCTACACCGGCAAGTCGCGTGTGGTCGACACCGCCGGCCGGGTCGAGCAGTTCCGCCGCCGCTACGGTGACAATCCCGGCGGCAAGCGCGGCTGAGACCCGCCCGCCGGGGAGCTGATACCGGCGCCTACCGTGAATCGGCGGGCGCGCTGCTGCCGAGCGCGTGCCCGGCCAGATCGGCCAGTGTCACCGCGACAAGCAGCGCCCGCTGCGAGGGGTGGGAGCCGGGGTTCGGCAGCATCATGAACCGGCCGCAGTACTGCCCGTTGCTGAAGGTCCGCAGCTCGATTTCCTCGGCCGGCAGGCCGGCCACGTCCACCGGCCAGTGGCCGTGGCGGGTCAGCACCGAGCCGTCCGGGGCAAGCCGCAGGGGGTGCCCGATCAGGGTCCCGTACTCGAAACGGCAGTCCGCCAGATCCAGCAGGTCGGTCAGTTGCTTGCGCACGTGCTGGACGACAGCGTCCGGTGAGCCCGCCGTCTGGGTGAGCGCGGCGCTGTCGACGATCCGTGCCAGGTATCCGGCGTCGGCCACCGTGACCGCCTTGAGGTGCCGGGCGTGGGCCGCCAGCTGCGATACGGCGATGCCGACCGCGAGCAGCAGCAGGAACGTCGTCACGTCGGACGAGTGGTGGATGGTGAATCGCTCGTAGGGCTGGGTGAAGAAGAAATCGAACCAGACCGCGGCGGAGACCGCCGCCAGCGCGCCCGCGATGCGGTTGCCGAGGGCCGCCACGGCGACGATGGCCACCACCAGCAGCAGCGCCACGTTCGTGTTGGGCCAGCTTCCCCGCCACGGTATCAGGATCGCCGCCACCGCGAGCGGAACCACGACGGCGGCGGCGATCGCCCACCGGTCCCTGGTCAGGTAACGAGTCATCCGCCGGCACCTTCTCCCATGCTGAGCCCTGGACCGCCGCCGGCTCACGAGCTCAGCAGGCGAGCCTGAGCGACGCCATGCATCCATTAGATAGGCATTCGGTCAGTACGGCCAGGGACCAAAGGCCCAGCTCTCAGGGGTCGGCTTCCGCGGCTGAGTAATTAGGCCGGGGTGGCCTCGAGTTGCTTGAGGTAGTGGCCGAAGCCGTCCGGTGCGCGGGAATCGCGCCGGGCCGATGTGACGACGGGCAGCTCGCGGGTCCGCAGCACCCGGCTGCCTCCCGCGCTCAGCGCCGCGACCAGCGCGTGGTCCTCGGCCGTGGGCAGGGCAGGGAATCCGCCCGCCCGCAGGTAGGCGGCGGCGCGGAAGCCCAGGTTGGCGCCGTGCACATGACGGTGCTGGCTGGCTCCGCCAGCGGCGGGCTGGTCGCGCTCGTATCGCTGGCGGAACAGTGACCGGGTAGCCGACGGGTAGCCGGACCAGTCAGCGACCTGGATCGTGCCGACGATCGCGTCCCAGCCCTGGCCGGCGTAGCGCGCCTGCTGGCGCAGCCAGCAGGCCGGGACCAGCGTGTCGGCGTCGGTCGTCGCCAGCCAGACGTTCGCCGGGTCGAGGCGCCCGGTCCGGCTCAGTATCTCTTGCGCGCCCGCCGCGCGGGCGGCGCCCGCGCTGCGGGCGCTGATCGTGACGACCGAGGCGCCGCCGCGCCGCGCGACCTCGGCGGTCCGGTCCTGGCAGTCGTCGGCGACGACGACCAGATGCACCGGCGTGCCAGGCAGCGCCCGCCCCGCGCGGCGCACGCTGGCCAGACAGGAAGGGAGCAGGTCCTGCTCGTTGTGGGCCGGGACGATGACGCCGATGGCGTCGACGGAGTGGTTCACACGATCCCGCCGGCCTGGGCGACTGACCTCAGGTCTCCGTCAGGGTGGGTGTAGACCTCGGCGGCGAAGTCCGGGTCACGGTATCCCGCCAGCCGGGCCAGCCGCTTGTCCCTGGCCAGGATTTCGTGAACCTCGTCGCCGTCCCGCGGATGATCGGGCGCGTGGTGCCGCCAGTGCACCGCGAGCAGGTGCCCGCCCGGACGCAGCGCGAGTAGGCCGAGGCGGAGCAGTTGGTCCAGGTCGGCGTCGCCGAAGTAATAGAGGAACTCGGAGAACACGATGAGGTCGAACGAGCCTGTCGGCCATTCCCCGGGGATAACCCGCTGCTCGATCCGCACGCCCGGCAGGCCCGCGGTCCTCGACCGGGCCGCCGCGACCGCGTCCGGGATCGCGTCGCAGGAGAGCAGGGTGTCGCAGCGCGCCGCCAGCCGCGCGGTGAGCACCCCGATCGAGCAACCGGGCTCGAACGCGGTGCGGTAGCGCTCCCTGGGCAGCAGGGCGACGCTGAGCGCGTACTTGCGCGCCTCGTACCACCGGTCGGCCAGCCCGTACGGATCGGGTGAGGCGGCGTAGCGTTCGCGGAAGTGAGCCGGGTCGAGCGTCACGGCAGCAGTACCTCCACCGTCCGGGTGAAGTGGGCGATCATGCCGGGGCTGAGCACCGGCCCGAGGCCATGCCCCCGGTTCTCGGTCTGGCTGGCGAAGCAGGTGATCGCCGCGCGCTTCCTGCTGACCGTCCGCGGTGCCAGCGGGACCCGGAGCGCCGCGGCCCACGGCACCCGCGGATCGGCGGGGGAAGCCCAGTGCCACATCCAGACCGGGAACGAGTAGAAGGCACCGGGCGCGGCCCTGCGCGCGACCCGGCCGGCCGCCTCGTGGTCGGGGTGCAGGTCGTGGTCCCACGGGGCGAGGCACAGATCGAAGCCCGCGAGCAGCGGGGCCAGCGCTTGCGCGAGCTTTCCCTCGCGCTTAGCCAGGCCGCTGTCGGGCAGCCCGAGCCTGATCACCTCGGTGTTCTGGGCACCAAGGGCGCGCAGCGCGGCGGCGGTTTCCGCGGTCCGCCGCCGGGCGAGGGCGGCCGGGGAACCGTGCCCCTGATGCGAGCGCTCGCCATCGGAGACCGCCACCAGCCGCAGCCGCGCGCGCGAGGCCGCCAGCATGGAGATCAGGCCGCCGGCGCCGAGCACCTCATCGTCCGGGTGCGCGGCCACGATGACGGCGCTCCGCACCCCGGCCAGTCCGGACAGCCCGGTGCCGGCCAGCCCCGCGCCGGGCAGCGTGCTCAGCCACGGCCAGGCGGCCCAGGACCGCTCGTCCGTGCCTGGTGCGTCAATCGGGTGCGCGCCGGAGGCGCGGCTCACCAGGTGTCTCCGAGCTCGGTGACCATCTCGCCCAGCCGCGCCAGGTCGCCCTCCGCGTGATGCTGGCGCAGGTAGACCGTCAGATCGGCGACCGCGCGGGAATGCGCCTCATCGTGTCCGAGCGGCCCGGCGCCAAGCGCGCGCCCCGTTCTGGCCAGCACGTCGGTCGCGACCGTCTCGGTCAGTGTGCGTACCCGCAGCGCCCGCAGCGGTCCCTCGCCGAGCAGATCGCCCGGGTCGGCATCGATGTCGTCCGCCGCCTGGCCGAGCGCGGCCCGCGCCGCGCGCAGCCCGAGATCGACCGCCCCCAGGTGCGCAAGCGCGTGCGGGCCGATGTCGCGCTTGGCCGCGGCGTGCAGGAGCGTCCGCCCCACGCCGCGGGCTCCGCCGTACCAGCAGGCCGCTACCCCAACGCCGCCGTGGCTGAACCCGGGCCTGTTCGTGTAGCTGTAGGGCACCCCCACCGGAATCGCCGGAATCCCCGGAAAGCCGACATCCAGGGTGTCGCTGCCCGCCATCCCGGTGGCTGGCCAAGTGGACGGATCTGGCACAAGGCCGTCCGTGGCCACCGCGAATAGCCGTGCCCCGTCGTCGGCGACCGCCGTGACCAGGGCATCCGTGCAGATCCTGGCCCCCGAGCAGTACTGCTTGGTGCCGTGCAGCAGCCAGCTGTCATCCCGCCTGGTCGCCGTCACGTTGGGGCCGGGCGGGTTCGCCGCCCACACGCCCCAGCGGCTGCCCGGTTCCGGACGCGGGCCGCCAAGCTCGGCCAGGATCGCCACGGCGTCGGCGTGCCCTTCCGACAGCCTTGCCAGCGACAGATCCTCACCGGCCAGGTCGGCGAATGCGGCCAAGCGGGCCCTGGTCGCGCCCGAGCCGGGCAGCGGGAGATCCAGCCGCCCCGATTCAACCGCCGCGGCGAATGCCCGCGCGGTCCGCTGCCAGGCGGCCTGCCCCTCGTGGCCGTGCTGCCCCAGATGGTCCCTTAGTTCCCCGTAATCTCTCACGCTTCCCGACGGTCCCTCACGTGCCTAGCAGGTCGACAAGGTCGCCGGCGGCGAACGTCTCGTAGGTGGTGTGCGCCCGCTCGGCGACCGGTCCTTCTTCCATCTTCTGCTTGGCCCGCTTACGGATCGCGGTGATATCGGTGGTGGAGCTGCCTGCTGCCATAGCGGACCCCCGAGGTCGAATCGGTTAGCGGAGATGCCTTGCTACCCCGGCAAATATGGTTCACACCTGGTGGACGCACAGTCGGGCGCGGGTGGAATACGGCCGCCGCGCGTAGTCCAGGCGGCGGACGGGGTCAGGGCCCGGAGCACCTGGGTGCAGGCGTCAGTGATCGCGGAGCGCGGAGATCAGCTGTGGCTTGCTCATGGTTGAGCGGCCCTTGATGCCGATCTCGCGGGCGCGCTCGGCCAGATCCTTCTTCGTCCAGTCCTCGTAGTTCTTGCTCCTGCCGCCGCGGGCGCCGACTTCCCTGCGCGAGCTGGCGGCGGCCGCGTTCGCGATCCGGGCCGACTTCTCTTCGCTGTTGCCCTCCCGCCGCAGCGCGCGGTAGGTCTCCTCGTCCTTGATCTGTGGCCTGGGCATCGCAGCTCCCTCCGTTGGGTAAAGGTCCGACGGGGTCGCGGGACCCCGGGCTAACTCATAAGCGCTTCACCTGCGTGCGCCCCCGATTCCTGCCAGCGGGAGGAGACTTCAAACCCCGCCGCGCTTGGCGGGAGCGGCCAGGAGCAGCCGCAGTACCGCCTGCTCGGCGTGGCCCTTGGTGGCGACGTCCCCGAATTCCTTGACCACCCGGGTGATGGCCCGCCTGCGGGCGGTCGTCGATTCGGCCCCCTGGGAGACGGCAAGGCCGACGGCGGCGAGCACCGTCGCGTGCCAGGTTCGGAAGTCCTTGGCGGTAAAGTCACCGCCGGATATGTCCCGCAGGTAGTCGTTGATGTTCCCGGCGGTGACGTCGTGCCAGCGGCTGCCGCTGCGGAAGACGAGCAAGTCATCACAGTCGGGCCAGGAGCGGCGGTGCTTGAGGCTGCGGATGACGGGCGAGGCCAGGCCGTCGGCGACGCACTGCACGTGGCGCTTGCCGCCGGTCGAACTTCTCCTGGTCCTGCCGCTCGCGCCACCGATCGTGGTACCGGTACTGTCGGCGGCCGGCGACGTCGGTCCCGATGGCCTGAATGTGACCATCCTCACGCGGACAGATCCACACGTCTTCCCAGGCAGGCGGAATGACCAGCGCCTCTGACACGCGCCCCGGTCGGCTCGCCGTCGGCTGTCCGCTGCCCAGCACGGGGGCATTTATCCCTCCGCCCGGCGCAGCCCGCTGACCAGCTTGATTACGGCCAGCGATGAGTCGGCAGCCGGATGAATACCTGTGACGAGCCGGGGGAGTGGTCCCGTCTCAATGGTTCGGAGGAGAGCCAAGGTGATGCCAGCTCACTAAGTGACGCGGCACGACAGAGAAATCACAGGGGGTTCTGCATGCGTGCACTCGTTTATCACGGTCCGAAGAACGTATCGGTCGATGAGGTCAAGGACGCCGCCATCGAGCGCCCGACCGATGCGCTGGTCCGGATCACGGCGACCAATATCTGCGGCAGCGACCTGCATATGTACGAGGGCCGCACCGATGTGGAAGAGGGCAAGGTCCTCGGTCACGAGAACATGGGCGAGGTCATCGCGGTCGGGGATGGCGTTGACCGGGTCAAGGTCGGCGACATGGTCGTCCTGCCGTTCAACATCGGCTGCGGTTTCTGCAAGAACTGCGAGGCGGGCCTGACCGGGTTCTGCCTCACCGCCAACCCCGGTAACGCGGGCGCGGCGTACGGCTACGCCGACATGGGGCCGTACAACGGCGGCCAGGCCGAGCTGCTGCGGGTGCCCTACGCCGACTGGAATGCCCTGGTCCTGCCGGCCGACGCGCGGGAGAAGGAGAAGGACTACGTCATGCTCTCCGACATCCTGCCGACCGGGTACCACGGGACCGAGCTGGCGCAGGTCGGCATCGGGGAGTCTGTGGTGATCTGGGGCGCCGGCCCGGTGGGGTTGATGGCCGCGATGTCGGCCCGGCTGCGGGGCGCGGACCAGGTCTTCGTCGTCGACCGTCAGGCCGACCGCCTCAAGCTCGCCGAGGCCGTGGACGCCACCCCGATCGATGACAGCGCCGGGGACGCGGTGCAGCAAATCCTGGACGCCACCAGGGGTGAAGGGGCGGACAAGGGCGTCGAGGCCGTCGGCTACCAGGCCCACGACCATCGGGGCCAGGAGAAGCCCGGCCTGACCATCAACAGCCTGATCCGCGCCGTCCGCCCAACCGGCCGGATCGGCGTGGTGGGAGTCTTCGTACCTGAGGATCCCTCGGCCGCCGATGACCTGGCCAAGAAGGGCAAGTTCGGGTTCGACTTCGGCACGTTCTTCTTCAAGGGCCAGTCCATGGGCACCGGGCAGGCCAACGTCAAGCAGTACAACCGGCCGCTCCGCAACCTGATCCACCGCGACCGGCTCAGCCCCGGACTGATCGTCTCCCACGAACTGAACCTGGACCAGGCCGCCGAGGGCTACCGCCACTTCGATGACCGGGAGGACGGCTGGACCAAGGTCATCCTGCACCCCTAGCCCGTCAGAGCAGATCTGGAGAAGCACATGAGCAACGAACTCGTCGGCAAGCGCATCGCGGTCCAGACGGTCAACCACGACACCGAGCCGGCCGAGTCGTTCGAAGCCGACCACGCGGTCCGCGATGTGTCGGCGGCGCACTTCGCGGGGCTGGTCCTGCCCGGCGGCGTCGCCAATCCCGACAAGCTGCGCCTGGTACCCGAGGCGGTCGCCTTCGTGAAGGCCTTCGCCGCGGCCGGCAAGCCGATCGCGGCGATCTGCCACGGTCCGTGGACGCTGGTCGAGGCGGGCGTGGTGGCGGGCAAGACGCTGACAAGCTGGCCAAGCCTGCGGACCGACATCCGCAACGCCGGCGGCAACTGGCGCGACGAGCAGGTAGTTCTCAGTCCCGAGCACGGCTTCGACCTGGTCACCAGCCGCAAGCCCGACGACCTGGACGCGTTCGACGAGCAGCTGGTCAAGTCGTTCGCGCAGCCGACATGAGGGTCCGCGGAGCGGTCGCCCGCGATCGCTGACCGCTGCCGCGCTCGCTTCCGCCTGCCACCAGGTGACCGTGCCCCCGGGCTACCCGGGCGTCGTTCAGTCACGCTCCCAGGGGGCTTCCTCACCCATCTTCTTGTAGCCCCGTGGCCCTGGTCGGATAACAGCAACAAGCGCAGCGCAGTGGAGCCCGGGTGGATGCAGCGGGGTCCGGGTGGATGCAGCGCAGCGGGGGCCGGGTGGATAATGCGCTCGTGATCCCCCGAATCGTGGTTGGCGCGCTGGTACTGGCAGGTGCCGTTCCGGCCGCAATGATGCTCACCGCTGGCACTGCCAGCCCGCAGTCCGCGGCGGCCGCACGGCCGGGCGCGTGCTGCACCGCGGCTGCCGCCGAAGGGCCGGCGGCCGGGGGAGACTACGGCGGCCAGGATTACTCGACCCTGGCGCAGATCACGCCGGCCAACGTGCACGGCCTGGCCGGCGCCTGGGTTGACCATCTCGACGGGGGCGCGGCGGACGCGGGTCAGGAGAGCACGCCGGTCGCGGCCGACGGGCGGCTCTACGTTCAGACCAGCCAGGGCGACGTGTTCGCGCTGGACGGCGCGACCGGCCACGTGATCTGGGAGTACCGGTCCGGGTTGGCCGGCACCGAGCGCGGAGTGGCGGTCGCGGACGGGCGGGTCTTCGCGGCGCTCGGCGGCGAGCACGTGGTGGCGCTGAACCAGCAGACGGGCGCGGTGATCTGGCAGACCCAGGTCGGCACGGCGGGGCAGGACACCGCGGCCAACGGAGCAGCCACGCCGTGGACGCTCTATTACAAAGGGCTGGTGTACGTCGGCACCGAGAACGGGGGTGGCGCGGGCATGCGCGGCCACCTTTACGCACTGCATGCCGCTAACGGAACCGTGGCCTGGAGCTTCGCCGGGACGGCGGGACCGGGCCAGCCCGGTCATAGCAGCTGGAAGGGAACGTCCTGGATGCTCGGCGGCGGTGACGTCTGGATGGCGCCGGCCGTCGATGCCCAGCTCGGGCTGATCTACGTCGCGGTCGCCAACCCGGAGCCGCGGGTGTCCGGCGCCGCCCGGGCCGGCGACGATCTCTATACGAATGCGCTGGTGGCGCTCAGCGCGGCTACCGGCAAGCTGGCTTGGTACTTCCAGTCCGTCCATCATGACCTGTGGGATTACGACGACACGATGACGCCGCTCATCGCGAGCGTGCGCTATCCCCGCGGCACCCAGCAGGTCGTCGTCTACGGCAGCAAGACGGGATGGCTCTACTACCTGAACGCGAAGACGGGCAAGCCCGCGCTCCCGGTGCGCGAGAAGGCGGTGCCGCAGCTCGCCTCCCAGGCCACTTCCCCGACCCAGCCGATCCCGGCCGGCCAGCCGCTGGTGCCGACGTGCCCGCAGCGGACCGGCCCCACCCGCCCCATCCCCGACTACCGCAGCGGCTGCGAGTTCACGCCCTACCTGAACACTCCCGTCCTGGCGACCCCCGGTGGCGACGGCGGCGCGAACTGGGCGCCGATGTCCCTTGACCCGAAAACCGGGCTGCTCTACGTGCCCGCTTCTGAGGTCGACTTCGCCTACAGCGACGGGCTGCCCTACGGTCAGCCCACCTTCTGGGAGCCCCTGGGCGAGTTCCGCGGCGGTGTCCTCGATGCCGTCAATCCGCGGACGAACAAGATCGCCTGGCAGCTGACAACACCCTACGGTCTGTCGGACGGCGACGGCATCCTGACCACGTCGGCCGGCTTGCTCTTCGAGGGCGCGCCCAACGGCGTCCTCTCCGCCAGGAACGCGGTCAACGGCAAGGTCCTGTGGAGCTGGCAGACCGGCACCGGGATCGTGACCACGCCGGTCACCTACACGGTGAACGGTGTGCAGTACGTGGCCATCTTCGCCGGGCGCGACACCAGCCACACGATTGTCGGCGACAGCCTGTGGGCGTTCAGACTGCACGGAACGGTGCCGCCCGCCAAGGCCCCGGCGCCGATTCCCGACCGGGTGCCGATCACCAGCGCGGCGATCGCGGGCGCCACGGTCGGCGACACGGTGGTCATGGGCCGCACCTGGGACACCGCGACCAACTCGCCGAATCCGGCCGAGAACCTCGCCAGTGAGACGGCGATGGCTCCCGCCCTCCTGACCGTGCCAGCCGGGACAACGGTGACGTTCACGAATCCGTCAGGGAACCTGAAGAGTCACTGCGCGGAGTCCTTCTTCGACCCGGCGAGCTTCAAGATCGGGCCGATCGCGCC
Organism: Trebonia sp.; assembly: GCA_050013875.1. GTDB lineage: Bacteria > Actinomycetota > Actinomycetes > Streptosporangiales > Streptosporangiaceae > Trebonia. The sequence goes on from JBEKEK010000026.1 coordinate 44,294, forward strand.
CGGCCACTCGGGTTCGTATCGCTTCGTCAAGCCGGGCGACTATTTCTACAACGACTGCGCTGGATTCCCCTGGAACACCGGGGAAATCATCGTCGCATGAGCCAGCCCCGGACCCGCGGCTAGCCGTTGTCGAGGCGGGGGAACGTGATCTCCTCGAGCAGGAGCTGGATCGCGGCGGCGACCGGCAGGGCGATCAGCGCGCCGATGATCCCCATGACCACGCCGCCGAGGACGATGGCGACCATGCCGCCCAGGGCGGGGACCTTCACCGTGTGGCCGATGATGCGCGGCACCAGCAGGTAGTCCTCGGCCAGCCGGTAGGCGACGTAGAAGATCAGGGTCGCGATCGCCACCGGCAGTGAGACGGTGAGCGCCACCAGGGTGACGATCGCGCCGCCGACGGTCGAGCCGATCACCGGGATCAGGTCGAGCAGGAAGATGAGCAGGCCGAGCAGCGCCGGGTAGGGGATTCCCCACGCCAGCATCCACAGGAATGTCCCCGCGCCGGCGATGAACGAGGTGATCACGTTGCCAAGGACGTAGCCGCCGACCTTGGTGAAGATCGCGTCGCCGATGAGGATCGCCCGCGGCCGCCGGGAGTGCGGGACCAGCCGGTAGAGGAACATCTTGCTGGCCGGCATGCCGGCCAGGAAGTAGATGGTCATCACCCCCACCAGCAGCATCGACGACACCGCGCTGATCGCGATCTGCCCCGCACCGATCACCCCGCCCACCAGGGAGGCCCCCTTCGAGTTCAGCAGGCTGGTGATGCGCGTCTCGATGTGGTACTTGTCGTTCAGCTTGCCGAGGGTGGAACTGTGGTCCTGCAACTGGTGCACGTAGTGCGGCAGCTCGTTGATCAGGGTCGATATCTGCGCCGTGACCGGCGGGATGGCGGCGGCGATAAACCCGCCGACGAAGGCCAGGAGCGAGAGGAGAACGATGACCACCGCCATCCAGCGCCGCAGGCCATGGCGGGTGAGCCAGACCACGACCGGGTCAAGGCCCGCGGCGATGAAGAACGCCAGCCCGATCAGGACCAGTACCCCGCGGGCCTTCAGGAACAGTTCCACCAGCCCATAGGTGACCGCGACGCCCGCGGCGCCTTTCATCCCGATCATGAAGGGGGAACGCGCGTTCAGCGGCCTGCCGATCTGCCCGAGCCCGCCCGCCTGCCGCTCCGCCTCGGCGTTCTCCATCGCCTCGCGAACTGGGTTGGCTGGCTCGACCTCCTCGAGCAGCGGCGAGGTGGGAGGCGCCTCGGCCGCCGCCTCTTCTTCGGCCGCGGCGGCCCTCGTCGTCGTATCATTGCCGGTAGTCGAACTCACGGGCGTCTTGCTTCCCAGCAAGTGCGGGGTGATGCGCGGAACGCACACCGATTATTTGCGAGTTCTTACAAGTCCTGGCGCTGCCCCGGGCGTCAGTCGGCGTTGATCCAGACCGACTTGACGTCGAGGTACTCGTCGAGCGAGCGCTGGCCCATCTCGCGGCCCCGGCCGCTCTGCTGGTAACCGCCGAACGGGACCGCCTCGTGGAGAGCGGGGACCGATCGTCGCCGCGGAGCGCCTTCGACCCGTCGGCGGCGGCACTCGAAACGGCGGCGGGGGCCGCCGGTGCCCGCGTGAATCACGAGCTATCGGAGCCCGGCCGACGGTGCTTGCCTAAATCAACAGCCTGCACGACCATGATCAACAGCCTGCGTAATCAACCGCCCGCTAGCTTCCAACGGAGGAAGATCGTGCCTAAGGGCCTCATGCTGGTGCAGTCCGTCCCGTCCGATCCTGCCCGCGAGGACGAGTACAACGCCTGGTACGCCGGCAAGCACATCCCCGAAGTCCTTGAGATCCCCGGCATCGTCTCCGCCCGCCGCTACAAGCTCGTCGGCCGCAAGGGCCAGGACCCGGCCTACCTGGCGATCTACGAGCTCGACGCCGACGATGTCCGCGCCCCCCTCCGCGAGCTTGGCGCCCGCGCCTCCTCGGGTGCGATCGAGATGAGCGACGTCCTCCAGCAGGACCCCGCGCCCATCATCACCCTCTACGAGCTCACCGACTAGGTCTTCGCGATCATGGCCGTCCCCGGCTGCCAGCCCCCCACCCGACGCCCGGTTTCTGACTAAAACCATTATCGTGTGCACTTCAGGTCGTATAGAGCCCTGAATGACACACGATCACAATGATCGTCCGAGAAGTTCGAATCGCTGGATCCGACATAAGAGGCAAAAGCGGCGATTGACTGCTACAAGGACTTCAGGCGCTTGCGGTACTCGCGGACGTGCATCGGTGTTCCGCACTTGGCCATGTCGTGCCAGATCTTGCTGCTGTTCTTGGACAGGTCGTAGAAGGCAGCGCGGCAAGCCGGGTTCCTGCACAGCTTCAATCGCCGGAGGGTGTTGTCCTGCTGAGCAAGCAAAAGCTCGGCCCCGACGGCCGACTCGAGCCAGCGGCCGTCGGCCCCGGTCGGCGTGACGGCGAGCACGTCGCCTTCCACCGAGATCTCGATCGGTGCCCACAGCGTGGCGGCGGTTTCGCGGAGAAGGGCGTCGCGGACGGTGGAGCGCAGCCGCCGCACCAGGGTCAGGCCGCGAGCGGTGAGTGTGATGTCGGGGACGAGGCCCCGGTGGACCTTGACCCACTCGTTGGCCAGCTCTTCGATCCACGCCTGGGCCGTGCCGAGTTCGCCGAGGGGGTCGGTGTCGCGCGGCGCGGCGAGGGCGACGGAGTTGGCCAGCGCCTGCGTCAGGTGCAGCCCGTCGGGTGCGAGCTGCGCCTTGTACCGGTCGCTGACGCCGTGCCAGGTCAGCTCCATGAAGCACCTCACTTGATGTCTGCTGCTTGGGCCCCAAGGATCTCGTGGCGCGAGGGGGCCAGGGCGGTGGATTACACCCACGGCTGGCTCTGCAACTGAAGTTAACAGCATAACCGCTATACCGATAACGATTATTAGGGAATGGTGCAGCCGCCGACTTTCGCGGGCCGGAACGGTCGGGCGGCACGGCACGTTGTCCCGCTGTGCTTCCGTGTTCTTCATGACGCTTCCCGGCCTGCTCGTCGCCCTGGTGGCGCTCGCCGTCGTGGACCGTGCCGGGCGGTGGATCAGCGGCCGGAGCGGGATTCCCTGGCGACGCGACGGCCGCCGTCCGGCCGCGGCGCCGGGCGTGGATGAGCTTTTGCGCCCTGACCTGGTCCATTGCCCTCGTCGTGGTCTGCCACGGTAGCTGCCGCTCCGCCTGCGTCTTCGGCCGGCGTAACGATCGTCCGCTGGATCCTGGCGCGCCGGTTCACGCGGCGGAGCCAGAGCAGCCCGAAAACGGGAAGGACGAGCGGGACAAAGCCATAGCCGATGCCGTAGGTCGACCACACCGTGGCATCGGGGAAGGTGGCCGGATCGGCGACGCTCCAGGTGCCGACCGCCAGCACGCCGACCAGTTCGAACGTGCAGGAGAAGACGGCGATCCGGCGTGCCGTCGGACCGCCGCGCCCAAGGGTGACGGTCGCGATGATGTAGACCAGGCCGGCCAGGGCCGACAGCACGTAAGCAACCGGCGCGTGGTGGAACTTCGTCGCGATCTGCACCCAGGCCCGCGCGGAGGCGGAGAGCGCGAAAAGCCCGTAGATGGCTACCAGCAACCGGCCCGGGCCCGTCCTCGTCTTCTCCGGCTCCGGCTCCGGCTCCGCTGTGAGCTCGGTCGGTCCGACGGGCTCAGACATGGATCGCCGGCCAGATCTGATGCAGCCGGACCATCAGGATGGCGGCGACGAGTCCGGCCACGGCGACGACCGCGGGGCCCCACCGTGATCGCTCAAGCAGCCCCCAGAACGCGGCGGCCACCGGGACGATTGGGATCGCGCACAGGTAGCCGATAAGGGTGGGCAGCCCGCCGGCCGGGCGATGGCCGTCGGCGAGATTGGCCACCACGATACCGACCTCGACGAGCAGCAGGATCTCAAGGACGCCAAGCGCGGCGAGCAAGGGGACGTTCATTCGATGGTTCAGGGCGGTCATCAGCAGCGCGTACCCGGCAAGCACGAGCCCGGCGACGATGATCGTCGTGGGAACAGCGCCGTTCATGTGCGCCAGCCTACTACGTTTGGTAGTAACGTGCCTCCGGCCCGGCCTCGCGTTCTGTTGTCAGCCGCCTGGCGCGTCAGTGGCTCGACTCCCAGGCGGCTTCCTCGCCGGCAACGTCGCCGAGCAGGTTGCCCAGCGAGAGTTCGTACTCGTAGGCGTGGTAGCCCCACGCCGGGCCGGTATCGTCGGTCCCGCTGAGGATGTCCTCGTTGACGACGGGCCGGGCGTGGCTGGTGCCGGCCAGGCTGGTGACCTGGAGCCAGCTGGCCCCGCCGCCGTGTTCGCAGGCCGCCGAGTAGAGGTCGGGAAAGGTGACCCAGCGGGTGGGAACCGGCTCCTTCAGTCCGGGCTGGGTGTTCGTGAGGATGTAGGGATCCAGCTCTCCGGTACCGCCGCCGAGGGCCGCCGGGTTGACGCAGGCGACCTGCTCACCGGCCTTGGCCGTCTGCCCGGACTGCAGGCTCGTGCCCTGGCCCGGCCTGCCGAACACCGAGTCGGCCGGAGGCTCGGAAGGGTAGGAGGAAAAGGCGATCGCGCAGCCCGTCTGCGCGGCGGAGGCGCACAACGGGACCTTCGTGAACGTCGAGCCGGCCAGCTTGCCCGATGGGACCTGGAGGTTTCCGCCGACCAGGATCGCGACCAGGAGACGGCGCAGTACCGACGGTTCGCGGTCGATCTGGGCGGAGATGAGGTGGATGAGGACCGCCGCGCCCTGGGAATCCCCGATCAGGATGATCGGCTTGCTGCCGCTATGGGCGAGGAACCACTGCCAGGCGGGGAGCACGCTGTTGTAGGCGACCGTGAAGGTCGAGCGCATCAGGCTCTCGTCGCCCGCTAGCCCTTTCAGCACGGTAGGGAAGGTCTGCTCGCGGTACAGCGGCGCCCACACGTCACACACCTGGGAGAAGGGAGCGGTTTGCTCGTTCGCGATGTAGGTCTCCAGCGAGGTTGCGGCCAAGCCGGCGTTGCCGGTCGGTGCCAGACTCGCCGTCGGGTAGACGTAGAAGCAGGCGAACTTCGATGCCGTTGCCGAAGACGGCCAGGTAGCCGGCGTCACGGTGCCGCTCGCGGTGACCGCCGAGGCGGCCAGGCTCGAGACGCACGGGTCAGCCTGCTGGCCGGGCTGGCACAACCAGGCGGGGCCGGCCGCCTCGCCCGTCCTGTTGGCCGGCCCGCCAGCAGGCCCGCCGGCCGGGGAACATCCCGCTGCCACCAGCGCCATGACAAGAGCGCCGCAAACAGCTACCGCCAGGGGCCGGCAACGTGATCGCACTCCGCCCCGGGCACCGTACTGAGTCATGATGTGCACCTGCTCTCACAAGCCGTCCTGGATAGGCCAGCATCAAAACTGATATCATAATGCTAGATTTTACATATCAGTTATGTCAATCGGGGCGTTCCGGGCAATTACCGGATCTCGTTGTACGGGCTGGCCGGGTATAGGCGCAGCCGGCCCTCGCGGGAGTGGCGCTCGGCGTTTACGCCCCCATCACCCGTGGTGCAACGAATGACCAGGTACTCGACTGTTTGCAAGCCACCCGGCCGGCGTTAAGGTTCGGTGATGGAGATCGTGGAGGGTGCCGGCGTTGTCGTGACCGGCGGTGGCGGAGGGATCGGGCGCGCGATCGCGCGCAGGCTGGCGGCCGGCGGTGCGCGGGTGGTGGTGAACGACCTCGACCCGGCTGCCGCCGAGGCGGTGGCGGCCGAGATCAAGGGGTTCGCCGCCCCCGGCGACGCCGGGACCGAGCAGGGCGTGGCGCGGCTTATCGCCGCCGCCCGCGGCCACCTGGGCGAGATCGACATCTATTGCTCGAACGCGGGCACCGGCGGCGGCACCGGACCGGAGACCCCCGATGACGTGTGGCAGCGCGTCTGGGAGGTCAACACCATGGCGCACGTCCGCGCCTCGCGTGAGCTGCTTCCCGGCTGGCTGGAGCGCGGCCGGGGGACGTTTGTGGTCACCGCGTCGGCGGCCGGCCTGCTGACGATGCTGACCTCGGCCCCGTACTCGGTCACCAAGCACGCCGCGGTGGGATTCGCGGAGTGGATGGCCGCGACCTACGCGCACCGCGGGCTGACAGTGCACTGCATCTGCCCGCAGGGAGTGCGCACCCAGATGCTCGCCGATACGGGATCGGCGGGGCAGACCGTGCTGGCGGATGCCGCGATCGAGCCCGAGCAGGTCGCCGACGCGCTCTGGGACGCGATGGCCGAAGGGAAGTTCCTCGTCTTGCCGCACCCGGAGGTGCGGGACTACTACGCGCTCCGGGCGACCGACACGGATAAGTGGCTGCGTGGCATGAACCGCCTGCAGCGCCGTATCGAGGAAAACATCGAGAAGGAGAAGGCGTGAAAGCCTGGCAAGTGACCCGGCACGGTGACCCGGTAGACGTCTTGGAGCTGGCCGAGGTGCCCACCCCGACCCTCACTGACGGGCAGCTCCTGGTCCGGGTGCTCGCCGCCGCGGCGAACTTCCCCGACGTGCTGATGTGCCAGGGCACCTACCAGGTCCGCCCCCCGCTGCCGTTCACCCCTGGTGTCGAGCTGTGCGGGGAAGTCGTGGAGGCCGGCGGGGACGAGTTCGGCGCTGGCGACCGGGTGATCGGCGGGGTCGTGCTGCCGCACGGGAGCTTCGCGGAGTACGCCCTCATGCCGGCCGGGTCCGTCATGCCCGCGCCCGCCGCGCTGGACGACGCCGAGGCGGCGCCGTTCCACATGACCTACCAGACCGGCTGGTTCGGCCTGCACCAGCGGGCGCACCTCCAGCCCGGCGAGACGCTGCTGGTGCACGCGGCCGCGGGCGGCGTGGGCAGCGGCGCGGTCCAGCTCGGCAAGGCCGCCGGGGCGCGCGTCATCGGCGTGGTCGGCGGCCCGGAGAAGGCGGCGGTCGCCCGCGAACTCGGCGCGGACGTCGTCATCGACCGGCACCGCGAGGATTTCGTGGCGGTCGTCAAGGAGGTCACCGACGGCCGCGGCGCCGACGTCGTCTACGACTCCGTGGGCGGCGACGCCTTCCGCCGCTCCACCAAGTGCATCGCCTTCGAGGGCCGCATCATCGTCGTCGGCTTCGCCAGCGGCGACATCCCGCAGGCCGCACTCAACCACGCTCTGGTCAAGAACTACTCGATCCTCGGCCTGCACTGGGGCCTCTACCAGCGGGTCAATCAGGCCGCGGTCCGCGCCTGCCACGCCGAGCTGACCAGGCTGGCCGACGAGGGCAAGATAAAGCCCCTGATCAGCGAGCGCCTCACCCTCGCCGACGTCCCCGACGGCCTCCGCCGCCTGGGCGCAGGCACCACCACCGGCCGCCTCGTCTTCCAGCCCTAGTTCCCCGCAGCCCCGACAGCCCCGACAGCCCCCCGCCCCCCGCCCCACGCCCCACGCCCCCCGCCCCCCGAGCCGGGGCGCCTCACCCACGCCGCGGAACCTGTCGCCTACGCCATCGACCCACTCGAACCTGTCACCTACGCCAATGACACCAACAGGCGATGTCGTTGGCGTAGGTGACAGGTCAGCGCCCTGTGTCGCCCCCGGCGTTATGCGCGCGTCAGCGCCACCCGCACCTCGCCGCCGTCGCCCACCGGCTGCGGCGAGGCGGCCACCTCCGCCGCGTCGACCACGGTCAGCGACGTGGCGAGCGTCTCACCGGCGATGAAGTCCGCGTGCGCCCGCACCGCGTCCGCCACCGAATCCACCGCCCCGACGACCAGCGCGATCCGGTCCGACACATCGAAGCCGAGGTCCCGCCGCGCCTGCTGGATGACGCGCACCACATCCCGCGCGGTCCCTTCGGCCGCCAGCGCGGGAGTCACCGCCGTGTCCAGCGCGATCAGCCCGTCGCTGCCGGGCAGCGCGGCGGTGGAGTCCGGGTCGGCGGCGGTCAGCCGCAGCTCGTACTCCCCCGGCCGCAACGCGACGCCGCCCGCGGTCACCCCGGCAGCGTCAGCACCGGTAGCGCCGTCAGCACCGGACGCGCTCCAGTCGCCGGCCTTGACCGCCCGGATGACCTCCTGCACCTGCTTGCCAAGCCGCGGCCCAAGCACCCGCGGGTTAACGGTGAGCTGGACCGTCCCAAGCGAGGCGGGGGAGTCCGACAGGATCAGCTCCTTGACGTTGACCTCGTCCTCGATGAGCTCCGCGAACGCGGTCAGCGCGGGCGCGGCCTGGTGCGCCACCGTCAGCGACGCCAGCGGCAGCCGCACCCGCAGCTGCCGCGCCTTGCGCAGGCTCAGGGCGGCGCTGCAGACGGCGCGGGTGAGGTCCATCGTCGACTCAAGCGCTGAGTCCGACGGCCAGGAGTCGACCGACGGCCAGTCGCACAGGTGCACGCTGCCCTCCCCGGTCAGCCCGCGCCAGATCGTCTCGGCCGTCATCGGCAGCAGCGGCGCCGCCGCCCGCGTCACCGTCTCAAGGACGGTCCACAGCGTGTCAAGCGCGGCGCGGTCACCCTCCCAGAACCGCGACCGTGACCGCCGGATGTACCAGTTGGTCAGCAGCTCCAGGTAGTCGCGGAGCGCCCCGCAGGCACCCGCGATGTCGTACACATCGAGCTGAGAACGCATCTGCTGGACCACGGCGCGCGTCTTGCCCAGGATGTACCGGTCAAGCACGTGCGCCGAAGACACCGAGGGAGAGGCCGTGTAGTTCTCCGCGTTCGCGTACAGCGCGAAGAAGTAATAGGAGTTCCACAGCGGCAGCAGCGCCTGCCGCACGCCCTCGCGGATGCCCTGCTCGGTGACCACCAGGTTCCCGCCGCGCAGGATCGGCGACGCCATCAGGAACCAGCGCATCGCGTCGGACCCGTAGGTGTCGAAGACCTCGTTCACGTCCGGGTAGTTCCGCAGCGACTTCGACATCTTGCGGCCGTCGTTGCCGAGCACGATCCCGTGCGAGACGCAGGTGCGGAACGACGGCCGGTCAAACAACGCCGTCGCCAGCACGTGCAGCGTGTAGAACCAGCCCCGCGTCTGGCCCATGTACTCGACGATGAAGTCGCCCGGGTAGTGGCTGTCGAACCACTCGCGGTTCTCGAAGGGGTAGTGCACCTGCGCGAACGGCATCGAGCCGGACTCGAACCAGCAGTCAAGCACCTCCGGCACCCGCCGCATGACGGACTGGCCGGAAGGGTCGTCCGGATTCGGCCGGGTCAGCGAGTCGATGAACGGCCGGTGCAGGTCGTCGGGCCGCACCCCGAAGTCACGCTCAAGCTCGTCAAGCGACCCGTACACGTCCACCCGCGGATAGGCCGGGTCGTCGCTGACCCAGACCGGGATCGGTGACCCCCAGAACCGGTTGCGGCTGATCGACCAGTCCCGTGCGTTCGAAAGCCACTTCCCGAACTGCCCGTGCTTGACATGCTCGGGCACCCAGGTGATCTCCTCGTTCAGCTCGACCATCCGGTCACGGAACTTCGTGACCTCGACGAACCACGACGAGACGGCCTTGTAGATGAGCGGGTTCCTGCACCGCCAGCAGTGCGGGTAGGAATGCCTGTAGTCCTCGCGCCTGACCAGCGCGCCGTCCGCGCGCAGCCGCGCGATGATCGGCTTGTTCGCCTCGAAGACGTGCAGGCCCGTCCAGTCGCTGACGACCGGCAGGTACTTGCCCTGCTCGTCGACCGTGAGCACGATCGGGATGCCGGCCGCGGCGCAGGCGTTGGCGTCCGCCTCGCCGTAGGCGGGCGCCATGTGCACCACGCCGGTGCCGTCCTCGGTGGTCACCTCGTCGGAGGCGATGACACGGAAAGCGGTGGCGGTACCGAAGGTCTCGGTGTCGGTGAGGTAGTCGAAAAGCGGCCGGTAGCGGCGACCGAGAAGATCTTTTCCACCGAACGTACCGATGATTTCTGCCCCTGCCAGCTCCTTCTCGTAAGCGGGCAGCCGGTCATGGGCGAGGATGTACCTTTCCCCGTCCGGCGTCTGCACGACGTCGTAAGTGATACCGGGCCCGACGGCGACGGCCAGGTTCGACGGCAGCGTCCAGGGCGTGGTGGTCCAGGCCAGGATCCACTCGCCGGTCTCCAGCTTGAACCGCACGGTGACCGACGGGTCGGTGCGGTCGGCGTAGACGTCGTCGTCCATCCGCAGCTCGTGGTTGGACAGCGGGGTCTCGCACCGCCAGCAGTAGGGCAGCACCTTGAAGCCCTGGTAGATCAGGCCCTTGTCATGCAGTTGCTTGAACGCCCACATGACGCTCTCCATGTAGGGGAGGTCGAGCGTCTTGTAGTCGTTCTCGAAGTCAACCCAGCGCGCCTGCCGGGTGACGTACTCCTCCCACTCCCTGGTGTAGCGGAGCACGGAGTCGCGGCAGGACTCGTTGAAGGTCTCGATGCCCATCTTGAGGATGTCGGCCTTGCCGGAGATGCCGAGCAGCCGCTCGGCCTCCACCTCCGCCGGGAGCCCGTGGCAGTCCCAGCCGAACCGGCGGTCCACCATATTGCCCGCCATCGTCTTGAACCGCGGCACGATGTCCTTGACGTAGCCGGTCAGCAGATGGCCGTAGTGCGGCAGGCCGTTGGCGAACGGCGGCCCGTCGTAGAAGACGAACTCTGCCCCCTTGTTTTCGCCAGCACTGCCGTCCCGGTGCTTGATCGACTGCTTGAACGTGTCGTGGGCGTTCCAGTAGGCGAGCGCCCGCTGCTCAAGCTCGGTAAAGTCCGGCTGGGCAGGGACTTCAGACGCGCCCGCGCGCGGGTAGGTGGCCATCGGCTGCCGCTCTTCTCCTCGTGGCATGGAGTCCCTGTTGCCAGGGCACGTGCCGCGAGGACGATACGCCCGCTCCTGCGCGGGCATACCGCGGTACCACCTCGCTTGCCGCCTTGCCCCTGTGCGGTGGAACCGTGCCAGTGGACGTAACGGCCGCTCATTGCCGGCTATGACGGGCCGAACCCGCCCGGTTCTACTGGGGCGCCAGCTCAGACTTTGCCTGAAGATTGTCCGCGAACGGGCGCCTTTTCTTCCGGGGGCTCCCCGGTGATAGCCGGATCAACGCCCTACAGCAGCAAGTGTAGCGGAGTCCGCAACACGGAATTGAACGCTTCTTCGAGGTTCCGGATCAGTGCACGGTATCGGGGAGCTCTGCGTGCTGCGCCCGAAGGAAACGCTCATCCTCGCAGGGTCGGCAAGATGTCGCCATAATTTCAGCCACCGGCGGGTTACCCGCGTCTCCTTCTCGGCCTAATGTCGGGAGATGCTTTCTCGTCGGAAGTTCCTCCAGATCTCGGCCGCTTCGACCGGCCTTGCCATCACCGGCTCCGACCTGCTCAGCCAGGCCGTCGCCAACGCCTCGACCAGGATCCGTCCCAACGGTTCGCGAGGCATCCGCCACGTCGTCATCCTGATGATGGAGAACCGGTCGTTCGACCACTTCCTGGGCTGGCTGCCCGGTGCCGACGGCCGGCATGACCTGACGTACTTGTCCGCGGTCGACGGCAATACGTACCCGAATTACCCGCTCGCCCCTGACTTCCAAGGCTGCGGGTACAGCGACCCGGACCACAGCTGGGAGGGCTGGCTCGTCCAGCACAACTACGGCAAGCTGGACGGCTTCCTGCAGCGGCCGACCACCCCGCCGGGCAACCCCGGCGTGACCCTGGCCGCGGCGAACACCTTCCCGATCGGCTACTACACGAATCTGCACCGCGGCGGCACCCACAAGGCGCAGCCCGACCTGCCGGTGATCGGCGCGCTGGCCGAGCGGTACACGACGCTTGACCGCTACTTCTGCTCGTTCGCGGGAGAGACCTTCCCCAACCGCTTCTACCAGCATGCGGGCCAGACCGACCGGGATCACAACTCCGAGGCGCCATCCACGCTGCCGACCATCTGGGATCAGCTCTCGCCGATCCCGAACTCTGACGGCATCCCCACCGGCGGCTACTACTACCGTGACAGCCCGTTCCTCGCCCTGTGGGCAAGCCCCGGCATCGAGCCGGGAGCGACCTTTAAGTACCAGGCGTTCTTCCACCCCTTCGCGGACGCCGACGCCTCGACCGCCGCGCTCTCCGCTGGCACGTCGTTCGTCACCGCCTGCCGGAACCGCACGCTGCCGAACGTGTGCTACATCGATCCCGCCTTCGACAACGAGGCGACCGGGACCTCCGGCGACGACCACCCGCTGGGCGACATCCGGCTCGGCGAGCGGTTCATCGCCGACGCCTACCACGCGCTCGCCGACAACGGCTACCTCGACAACACGGTGTTCATCGTCACCTTCGACGAATGGGGCGGCTTCTACGACCACGTGCCACCGCCGCAGGTCATCGACGACACCAACCCCGCCAACGTCATGCACGCGGGCGACAGCGCCACCCCGACGGACGGCCAGCTTTACCCGAACTACAAGCAGCTCGGCTTCCGGGTCCCCGCCATCGTGGTGTCCAACCTGGTGCCGCCGCACCAGGTCGTGCACGAGGGCCCGTTCCAGCACTGCTCCAGCCTCGCGCTGATTGAGTCCACCTTCGGCCTGACGCCGCTGACCGCCCGCGACCGGTACGCCAGGAACCTCGAGGAGGTCCTGCTCCCGTCTCCCGTTCCCGCCCCCTTCGCGGTGCGGCCTTCTTCCATCCCGGCCAGCTCGGATGTGATCGGCCCGGCGATCAGCCCGCCGTCGGAGTCGCTGCTCGAGGTGCTCGAGGGCACCGCGGCCTTTGACCCGGCCGACATCTGCTCGGCCGACAGCGTGCAGTCGGTGTCCCCTGAGCCGGTGAACCATCCGCGGTTGCCGCAGACCTTCGGCGCGATCCACGGTCTGACCGGGACCTCCGGCATGAGCGATCTATTCAGGACCTACAACGGGAACAACACCAAGCAGAGCTGAGGATCGCCGCTCGCCCGGGCCGGCCGCGGCCCGGGCGAGCAACTGGTAGCTGGCGAGCCGGTCGGCGTGCGCGAAGGTGCTCGTCGTCACCATCAGCTCGTCAGCCCCGGTGCTCGCGATGAGCCGGTCCAGCTGCTCGATGACCGTGCGCGGGTCACCGACGACGTGCGATCCGGTCGCCTCCGCGATCACCACCTGCTCAGCTGCCGAGTAAGGCCGCTCTGCGGCCTCTTCCGGACTCGGCAGGGTGGCGGGACGTCCGGCCAGCAGACGCAGCGTGGACAGCCGCGACGACCCGTGCAGCCAGCGCGCGGTGGCGGCGTCTTCGGCGCACAGGACCGACACGCTGATCAGGCAGTATGGCTGCTTGAGGAGCGCGGAAGGCCTGAACGCCCGCCGGTAAAGAGCGACCGCGGGCCTGGCATTGGCGGCGGCGAGGTGGTGGGCAAAGGCGAATGGCAAGCCAAGCTCGCCCGCCATCCCGGCGCTGTAACCGGTGGACCCGAGCAGCCACACAGCCGGCTGGTTGCCCTCCGCCGGGATGGCACGGATCCGGCCGGGCGGGCGGTCTTCGGCCGGCTCGCCAGGGAAGTACGCCCGCAGCTCAGCCAGCTGACGGGCGAAGTCGGCGGCTGACAGCCCTTCGGCGCTGCGCCGCAGCGCCCGCGCCGTCGCCCGGTCGGTGCCGGAAGCCCGCCCGATTCCGAGGTCGATCCGCCCGGGGTGCAACGCCTCCAGCGTGCCGAACTGCTCCGCCACGGTGAGCGGCGCGTGGTTCGGAAGCATCACCCCACCCGAGCCGACCGAGATCGCCGAGGTGGCCGCTGCGATCTGGCCGACGAGGACGGCGGGGGCGGAACTGGCGATGCCGGGCAGGTTGTGGTGCTCGGCAACCCAGTACCGGGTGAGACCCAGTGCCTCGGCCTGCCTGGCCAGATCGACGCTCCGGCGCAGGGCCTCGCCGGCTGTCTCCCCGGTCGGTACCGGGCACAGATCGAGTACAGAAAGGGGAACGGAGAGGCGGACGGTCACGACCGAAAGAATGCCAGCGGGGGGCCGGCGGCGGCAACCGCGTCCGCCACCCGCCCGGACGGCGGGCCTAGTCGGGCGTGTCCGGCGTATCCGTGCTCTCGTCTCCGCTGGCGGGAACGATTTCGCCGCCCGCCGGGACAACGAGTTCGGTGGGCTCGAAGCCGCCTTCCCCGGCCGCCGCGGCCAGTTCGTAACCAAGCGACTCCCGAGCGGGCGGTACCGGTACCTTGGGGCGCCGGCCGGTCAGGGCCGAGGCAATGGCCGCGATCACGTTGGCCGCGATGGCGAACGCGAAGGCCGCTCCGAGACCGCTGTGGAACGGCGCCGTGATCAGGTGCGGGAAGAAGTCCCGCCCGACCACGTAGGCCGCGTGCGCCGGCGGCAGCGTGTGCAGCACCGGGCCGAGCAGTTGCTGCATCGGGTTGTAGCCAAGGAAGGAGGCGAACAGCACGCCGATCGGGGGCAGGTGCGAGATCGGCACGGCCGTGGCGGCCGGGACCCCCTGCGCGGTCAGCCCGCTGGTCATGGCGGCCGGGAGTTTGCTCGACAGGCCGGCCACCATCAGCGTGAAGAAGATGCCGATCGAGAGCACGAACGCCGAGTTCTGGAACGTCGCGATCATGCCGCCCGCCGCCCCGCGCCGGTCGGGCGGAACCGAGTTCATCATCTCCGCCCAGTTCGGCGAGACGAACAAGCCGGAGCCGAAGCCGTTGAGCGCGATGACGAGCGCGAACTCCCAGTAGGTGAAGTTAACCGGGACGAAGAGCAGCAGCAGGAAGGCCGCTCCGGTGAGCAGCGCGCCGCCCACGGTGAACGCCTTGGCGCCGAACTTGTCGGACAGTACTCCGGACAGCGGCGCGGCTACCAGGAAGCCGATCGTCAGCGGCACCAGGTAGATGCCGGCCCACAGCGGGGTCTGGCTGTAGCTGTAGCCGTGCAGCGGCAGCCAGATGCCCTGCAGCCAGATGATCAGCATGAACTGCATGCCGCCGCGGCCCATCGCCAGCATCAGGCTGGCGATGTTCCCGAACGCGAACGCCCGGATCTTGAACAGTGAGATACGGAACAGCGGCTCGGCGACCTTGGTCTCGACGTACACGAAGATGATCAGCAGCGCCAGGCCGCCGAAGAGCATGGCCAGCACCATCGGGCTGGTCCAGCCCATCGGGTGCCCGCCGTAGGGCTGGAGGCCGTAGGTGATGCCGACCAGGATCGAGATCAGGCCGACCGCGAATAGCAGATTGCCCCACCAGTCCATCTTGGCGTGCTTGCGGATCCCGATGTCATGCAGCATGAAATAGGCCCAGAGGGTGCCGAACACGCCGATCGGGGCCGAGACCAGGAAGATCAGGTGCCAGTTGATCGGGGCGAGGGCGCCGCCGAGGATGAGGCCGATGAACGATCCGCCGATGGCCGCGATCGAGTTCACGGACAGGGCCATTCCGCGCTGGTTGGCCGGGAACGCGTCGGTGACGATGGCGGCGGAGTTGGCGAACAGGAACGCGCCGCCGATGCCCTGCACCACCCGCCAGATGATCAGCCACAGCGCCCCGTCCGCGCCGTGCAACCAGGTCACGGTCAGGAAGATCGAGGCGATGCTGAAGATCGCGAAGCCCAGGGTGAACATCCGCACCCGGCCGAACATGTCACCCAGCCGGCCGAATGACACCACCAGCACCGCCGACACCACCAGGAACCCCATGAACATCCACAGCAGGTAGCTGGTATTCCCGGGACCGAGCGGGTCCAGCCCGATGCCGTGAAAAACATCGGGCAGCGCGATCAGCACGATCGACTGGTTGACTGTCGCCATCAGCGTGCCGAGCGTCGCACAGGACAGCGCGATCCACTTGTAATGCGGACCAAGCGCACGGCCTGCCCGCACTGGCGCGCCTGCCACGTCAGAATTAACCGTCATTGGGCGGACTTGCTCCCCACCTGAGACCCCGGTACTTGCTATTCCTCAACTAACAATGACAGACCATTCCATGCTGGCGCACCCCGGGCCAAGCGTGATTTTCGCCGGGGCTCCTCATCGCCTGCCACACCAGCCTGACCAGCGCCTTCAGTCCCGGAACGGCTCGCCGGGCTGGCCGCCCGCATCCTCGTCGCGCAGCCGGGCCACGCACTCCACGCTTCCGCAGGTCCGGCCCGAGCCAAGGCGAGGCTGGCCGCACCCGCACGGGCGCTTCGGCCGGGCCAGCCAGGCGGCATGCGCCAGCAGCTCGATGGCGCCGTCCTCGCCAGGAACCGAGACAACAGGCCGGATCCGGCCGCCGGGCAGCGCAAGCCACTCCCGCGGCCTGTCGTCTGCCGCCGGGCGGCGCGAAATGGGATCCATGATCCCATCTTCCCTCGTTCCGTGACCTCCCGAGGATGGTCCGGTTCACCGCTCGGTGAGCGCGCCCGCGGGTAGGCTTCGCGTGCTACCGCGGTAACCAGTGAATCTGGCCAGAGGAGAGCACATGCCACTTTTCAGCAACAAGCCGGGCGACGGCGCGGCCACCTGGGAGCCGCAGGCCGCCGCAAGCCGGCTGGCACAGACCGCGGGCGCCGCCCCGTCGGGCGTTTTCACCTCCGACCTGTCGGTCTCCGAGTACGTGCTGCTCGGCGAGGCCGGGTTCGAGCCGCTCGGCTTCGTGGTCGGCTCGTCCATCTATCACATTGGCCTGCAGGTCGGACGATGGTCGCAGAACCAGGAACTGCAGGTGCTGACTCAGGCGATGTACAACGCCAGGGAACTGGCCATGAGCAGGATGCAGGCTGAGGCCGACCACCTCGGCGCCGACGGCATCGTCGGTGTTCAGCTGCGCATGCAGAGCTACGTGTGGGGCCAGGGGGTCCTGGAGTTCATCGCTACCGGGACCGCGGTGCGCGCGCTCGGCAGCTCCGGCGGCGGCACCGAAGGCGCCCACCGCGCGCCGGACGGCCGGGCGTTCACCTCGGACCTGTCGGCTCAGGACTTCTTCCGGCTGCTGGCGGCAGGCTCCGTCCCGGTGGCCTTCGTTCTCGGGACCTGCGTTTACCACATCGCCCATCAGTCGGCGATGCAGTCACTGCGCCAGGCGGGGCAGAACCAGGAAATGGTGATCTTCACCCAGGGCATCTACGACGCCCGCGAGCTCGCGCTCTCCCGGATGCAGGCAGAGGCGACGCAGGCGAGGGCCTCGGGCATCGTCGGGGTGAACGTCGCGGTCAACAATCACGTCTGGGGCGAGCACGCCACCGAATTCCTCGCCACCGGAACCGCCATCCGGCGGCTCGGCGATGAGCACCGGCTGCCCGCGACCTCGCCGAAGCCCACCTTCACCTTGGGGCTCGACAGCTAAGCCGCGGACGCGCGAATCCCGGTACTCTTCGGACATGCCGAAGATGACGCGGCCGGGACGGCTGGCCGGGCAGGCCAGCAAGTTGCTGCGCTGCGGCCTGTGGGCGGGACCGGCCTTCGCCGCCACGTTCCTGGCGGAAGGGGCCGTGCGTGACGGTTACCAGCCGCTGCGCCACCCGGTCAGCTCACTGGCGCTCGGGCCGCGCGGCTGGACCCAGACGGCGAATTTCGCCGTCACTGGCGTGCTGTGCCTGGCAGGCGCGGCGGGGCTGCGCCTGGCGGGCGATCGCCCGTCGGACAGCCGCACCGGGCCGGTCATGGTCGCCGCCGCTGGTGCCGGGCTGATCGCCTCGGCCGCGTTCCGCACCGACCCGGTTGGCGGCTACCCGCCGGGGACACCGGACCTGCCCGCCACGTTCACCCGCGCGGGGACCGCGCACAACCTGGCCGCCCTGCCGGTCTTCTTCGGGCTGCCGGCCGCGGCGGCCTGCTACGGCTGGCGGAGCTTGCGGGCCGGCCAGCCGCCTGGTTTCGCGATCTACTGCGCTGCCACCGCGGTGACCATGCCCGTCACGATGGCGCTGGCCGGAGCCGGTTTCGGCCAGTCAACGCGATTGGGCGGCTACGGCGGCCTGTTCCAGCGGGCCAGCATCATCACCGGCTTCGGCTGGCTGACGGCCGTGTCGGCGCGTGCACTCAAGCGCCCAAGAACATCCTGACTCCGGTCCCGCCATCGGCGGCTATCGGGCAACCTGCCTGTCGGTGACTATGCGTCGAGGGGCGTAAGGACGAATATGGGCATCGTCCTGCTGGTCTTCTTCTGGTATTCGGCGTAGTCCGGCCAGACCGCGACGGCCCGCTCGAACCAGACCTCGTACTCATCGCCGTGGACCTCCCTGGCCTGGTAGTCCTTTTTGACCGGGCCGTCCTGAAGTTCCGCGTGCGGGTTCGCGGTCAGGTTGTGGTACCAGACCGGGTGCTTGGGCGCGCCGCCAAGCGACGCGACCACGGCGTACTCGCCGTCGTGCTCGACGCGCATCAGCGGCGTCTTGCGCAGCTTCCCGGTCTTGGCGCCCACCGACGTCAGCACGATGACGGGCTTGCCCCCGTCGTTCTCGGTGCCCTCGGTGCCGCCGGAACGCTCATAGAGGTCCACCTGATCGCGGACGAAGTCGAACGCGTTCGGCGCGTACTCTCCGGTGAGGGGCATGTCTCTACCTTCCAATCCCGTCGCTGGACGTGGCCACGGCGGCTGTTCTCGCGCGGCTGCTGACAATAAACGGACTATACCCCGCTTAGTATTCCGCCAGTAGAGTGAACTCGTGAACCAGCCCGTCATCTGGGGAGCGCCGCAGGCCGAGCGCGCCGACGCCGCCCGCAACCGGCTGCACCTGCTGGCCACGGCCCGCCAGATGCTCGCCGAACAGGACCCGGGCCGGCTGACCATGGACGCGCTGGCAGAACGGGCGGGACTGGGCAAGGGCACCGTGTTCCGCCGGTTTGGCACCCGCGCGGGGATCTTCCAGGCGCTGCTTGACGACGACGAGCGGGCCTTCCAGCAGCAGGTGCTGTCCGGACCGCCGCCGCTGGGCCCCGGCGCCAGCCCCGGGGAACGACTGATCGCCTACGGCCGCGCCCGGGCCGGCTTCATGGTCAGGCGCCGGGATATCGCCCGCGCCGCCTTGGACGGCACCCAGCCAAGACCGGCCGGGCGGCGGACGCCGATGTCCCAGGTCCACATCCGGATGCTGCTCGCGCAGCTGAGCCTCGGCCGGGCCGACCTGGACATGCTGGCCGTCCAGCTCGCCGCCGCCCTCGACGGCCCCGTGCTGCTCTACCTGTCCTCGGGCGAACTCACCGACGCCGACGAAGCCGAGCGGCGGATCGGGCAGGCGTGGCAGCACCTGGTGGAACGCGTGTGCCGGCCATGACCCGACGCGGGTGCGGGCAGCGCTAACCCGGCCGAGAATGGGAGCCTCACGTTACCGGTCGGGTCCCGGCCGGGCCTGGAGGCGGCTGATCTGCTGATTGAGGTAGCGCTGTTGCTGGAGGTTGGTGGCCGCCCGGGCCGCCGCCCGGTACGCCTCAAGCGCGGCAGTGCGGTCGCCAGCCATCTCGAGCAGGTGCCCGCGGACGGCGTGGAAGCGACGGTCGGAGTTGATCCGGGCATCGGCCCCAAGACGCTGGACTAGTTCGAGGCCGGCCTGGGGCCCGGCGACCATGCTGACGGCGACGGCGTGGTTGAGCGCGACGACCGGGTTGTCGTCAAGGCGGAGCAGGACGCCGTAGAGGGCGGCGATCTGGCGCCAGTCGGTCGCCTCGGGGTGCTCCGCCTCATCGTGGACGGCCGCGATCGCCGCCTGGAGCTGGTACGGTCCGATGGGCCCGCGGGGAAGGGCGGCGGTGACGAGCGCGATCCCTTCGTCGATGGCGCCCCGGTCCCAGCGGCCGCGGTCTTGCTCCGCCATCGGGATGAGTGACCCGTCGGCAGCTGTGCGGGCGCGGTGCCGGGCGTGGATGAGCAGCATCAGGGCCAGCAGGGCGGCCACCTCGCTGTCACCCGGCCGTGCCGCGTAGAGCGTCCGGGCGAGCCGGATCGCCTCTTGGGCCAGGTCGACCCGGATCAGGGTTGGTCCCGCGGTGCTGGCGTAGCCCTCGTTGAAGATCAGGTACAAGACCCGCAGGACAGCGTTCAGCCGGCCGTCGAGTTCGTCGGGGGCGGGCAGGGCGAAGGGGACGCCGCTGTCTTTGATCGCCTGCTTGGCCCTGGTGATCCGGCGGGTCACGGTCTGCTCGGACCCCAGCAGGGCACGGGCTATCTCGGCGGTGCTCAGCCCGCCGACTGCCCGCAGTGTCAGGGCGATCTGCGAGGCGGCCGACAGCGAGGGGTGGCAGCACAGCAACAACAGCACCAGTGTGTCTGTGTCGCCGTTATCCCCGGCTGGTGGCGCGTCCGGCCGGGGCGCGCCGCGCTCGGTCAGCGCCCAACGGGCGACCGTGTCTTCTCGTTGCCGGCGTGCCTGCTCGGAGCGCAACAGGTCGGTCAGCCGCCGCGACGCCACGGTGATGAGCCAGGCTCTGGGATTGCCGGGCAGCCCGTCTTCCGGCCATTGCACCGAGGCCGCGAGCAGCGCCTCCTGGGTGGCGTCCTCGGCGAGGTCGAAGTTGCCGTAGCGGCGGACCACGGCGCCGAGGACCTGCGGCGCCAGGCGGCGCAGCAGGTCCTCGGTCTCGGCCGCGATCACCGGCACCCGGCCTTCATGCTCAGCCTTCTTTCATGCTCAGCCTTCGAAGTCCGGCTGGTGCTCGTCGATCGGCCGCACATCCGCGTAGGCGCGTGCCCGGAGGCGCTCAGGGCCCGGGCAGCCGGCCAGCCGGGTGGCGATTTCGGTCGCCCGGTCGAAACTGTCGCACTCGACGACCCAGTAGCCGGCCAGTACCTCCTCGGCCTCGGCGTAGGGGCCGTCGGTCACCACCGGGGCGCCCTCTTTGAGCTGGATCCGCCGGGTGTGCACCGGAGCACTCAGCCCCCGGGTCTCGACCAGCTCACCCGAGTCCAGCAGTTCCTGGTTGAACGCCTGCATGAACGCTCCAAGCGCCGCCCAGTCCTGCTGGGTCCACGCGGGCTGCTCCGCGGGGTTCCCGACCATCTCCTGGTACTGCTGCTGGGAAGCGAACGTCAAGATCATGTACTTCACCGTCTGTGTCCTTTCGGCCGGTGGCACCCCGTTGGCGCCCTCTGCACAGACGTCGGAGCCGATGCGGCCGGTTCGGACACCGTCCGGCCGCATCCGGCGGGCCGTGGTCGTGGCTGGCCATTCCGGGGTCGCCGTACAGTGACATTATGAGCTTCGTCGTGCCCGATGGCGCTGTGCTGGTGGCCGATGGCGGCCTGGCGACCGAGCTCGAGGCACGGGGCAACGACTTGTCCGACGCACTGTGGTCGGCGCGGTTGCTGATGGACGCACCTGGCCGGGTGCGGGACGCGCACCTGGCGTTCTTCCAGGCGGGGGCCGTGATCGCGACGTCCGCGAGCTATCAGGCCTCGTTCGAGGGGTTCGCGCGCCGTGGCCTTGGCCGCCGCGACGCCGCCGGGCTGATGCGGCGCAGCGTCGATCTGGCGCGGGCCGCGCGCGCCGAGATGGCCGGGGACGGGGTGCCGCGGTGGGTGGCCGCTTCGGCCGGGCCCTATGGCGCGACGCTGGCTGACGGGTCTGAGTACCGTGGCCGTTACGGACTGAGCGTGCGGGAACTGACGGCGTGGCACCGGCCGCGGCTGGAGGTGCTGGCCGAGGCGGGCCCGGACGTGCTCGCGCTGGAGACGGTGCCCGATACCGACGAGGGCGAGGCGCTGATGGCCGCGATCGCCGGGCTGGGGATCCCGGCCTGGCTGAG
>JBEKEK010000027.1:0-63097 GCA_050013875.1 Trebonia sp.
TCTGGTGTCACTGGCTCCGGCGTCACACTGTCCGGCGTCGTGGGCTCCAACGTCACTCTGCCCGCCCCGGGGGACAAACCCCTGTCCCCTGTCACCGCGGCACCCGCGGCAGCCCAAGGCCGGCGGTGGCGATGAGCTCACGCTGGATCTCGTTGACGCCGCCGCCGAAGGTCAGCACGGTGTTCCGCTTGAGCTGCACGTCCAGCCAGGTCATCAGCGCCGCGGTGTCCGGGTCGGCCGGATCGGCGTGCCGGCCCACCACCTCGGCCAGTGATTGCCCGATCACCTGCGCCTGCTCAGCCGAGAACACCTTGGTCGCGGACGCGTCGGCGATGCTCAGCTCCGGCTCGGCCGCCACCTGCCAGTTGAGCAGCTCGTTGACGCGCATGACGGCCGACGCCCGCGCGAGTGCCCGCCGCACGTCCGGCCGCGAGAGCAGCGACTGCCCGGCGGCCCAGTCGCGTACCCGGTCGGCCATCGCGGCGATCCGGCCGGCCGGGCCGAGCATCACCCGCTCGTGATTGAGCTGGCTGGTGATCAGCCGCCAGCCGCCATTCTCCGCGCCGACCCGCATAGTGACGGGAACGCGCACGTCATCGTAGTAGGTCGCGTTAACGTGATGAGCGCCGTCGTGCGTGATGATCGGCGTCCAGGAGAACCCCGGATCGTCAGTGCTCGCGATCAGGATGGTGATGCCGTGGTGCCTGGGGGCGCCCGGATCGGTCCGGCAGGCCAGCCAGATGTAGTCGGCCTCGTGGGCACCCGTGGTGAAGATCTTCTGGCCGTTGACCACGTACTCCGCACCGTCCAGGACCGCCCTGGTGCGCAGGGCCGCCAGGTCGGTGCCGGCGTCGGGCTCGGTGTAGCCGATGGCGAAATGGATCTCGCCGGCCAGGATCCGCGGCAGGAAGAACTCCCGCTGCCAGGGCGTGCCGTGCTCCTGCAGCACCGGGCCGACCGTCTGCAGGGTGACGGCGGGCAGCGGGACATCGGCGCGAGCCGCCTCGTTCACGAAGATCTGCTGTTCGACCTGGCCGAATCCGCGGCCACCGTAGGCGGTGGGCCAGCCCACCCCGAGCCATCCGTCGCGGCCCATTCTGCGCACTACCTCGCGGTAGACGGTGCCGTGCCGTTCGGTGAGCAGCGCGACGCGCTCGGCGGGCGACAGCAGGCCGGAGAAGTAGCTCCGCAGCGTGTCGCGCAGCGCGGCCTGCTCCGGCGTCAGGTCGATGAACATGCCTGCCGCTCCAGCTGATAGTCGGCGCCGCCCAGGGACCGCACCAGATCGCTGATCAGCGCCGAGAAGTGGTGCAAGGGATAGGTGGTGTCCATTCCCGTCCCGCCGTGCAGGTGATGACAGGTCCGGACCGACCGTGGCGCCTCGTGCGCGCACCAGTACCCCGCCACCCCGAGGTCCACCGCCGCGTCCCTGCCCATGTCAAGCAGCCAGCACGCCGACAGGGTGGCCAAGTGCAGGGTGCGCGACGCGATATAGACGTCGGCGATCTGCTGGGCGACCGCCTGGAACGTCGCCAGCGGCCGGCCGAACTGCCGCCGAGACGCGACGTGGTTCCTGGTCAGCGCGAGCGCCGCCGACAGGGCGCCGTCAGCCAGGCAGCACGCGCCCGCCACCGCCAGCTGGGACAGGTCCTGCAGGCAGTCGGCCCCGCCCAGGACGTGCTCGACCCGGACCCGGTCAAGCCGCAGGGTGTACTCGGGGGTGCCCGCGGCGGACGGGGTGCGCGTCACGTGCGCCCCGGCGGCGGTGGGGTCGATGATGACGACGCCCCGGGACGGATGGGGGGCGGAAACTCCCCATCCCGGGGGACCGGCCCCCTGGGGCGGCGCGGCGAAGGTCACCGGCAGCAGGACATGGGCGGCCTGTTCGCAGTAGGGGACGCCGACCTTGGTGCCCGACACGGTGCCCCCGGTGACGGTGACCGCCGGAACCCGGGGCAGCGGGTCTGACGGCTCGCGGATGCCGGCCGTGAGGATCGTCTCGCCCGCGGCCGCGGGCGGCAGCAGCGTGCGCCGCAGGTCACCGTCACCCCAGCGGGCGATGGGGAGCACGCCCGTCATCAGCGTGGCCAGCGCCGGCACCGGCACCGCCCGGCGGCCGATCTCGGCCAGCAGCACCGCCATGTCCATGACCCCGATTCCCTCGCCACCCAGCTCAGCGGGGAGAGACAGGGCAAGCAAGCCGGACTGAGCCAGTTCCTGCCACGGGTCAGCCTTCTCATCGTCAAGCAACTGGCCAGCGAGCCGCGCTATCTCCTGCTGGGTGTCCGTCAGGCTGAAGTCCATCCGCGCTGCCGCGTCCTGGCGACCGGCACCGTCACCTCCCTGTTTCGCTCATAAGTAGAACACGTTACATCTAGGCGTACCCAGCGCGGAAGACACCTGTTTTGCGATGCCCTTGGTACGCTGATGGTGGGTGTGCAGAGAACGAGGGGACCCAGATGCCAGCGACGAGAACGCGTGCCAGAACCAAGCCGACAACCGCGGCCGAGCCCGACGTCGGTTCGGCCGCGCAGCGTGAACGGCGCAAGCGGATCCTGGACGCGACGCTGGCGCTCGCGTCCAAGGGCGGTTACGACGCCGTCCAGATGAGGGCCGTCGCGGAACGGGCAGACGTGGCACTGGGCACGCTGTACCGGTATTTCCCGTCCAAGATCCATCTGCTGGTGGGCGCGCTCACCGAGGAAATGGAGCAGATACAGGACAAGCTCGACCGCAAGCCGATCCCCGGGGACACGCCCACCGACCGGATGCTGTTCGTGCTGGCGCGGGTCACCAGGAACCTGCAGCGCGACCCGATGCTGACCGAGGCGATGACGCGGGCGTTCATGTTCGCCGACCCGAGCGCGGCCGTCGAGGTGAACACGGTCGCCCAGCAGATGACCCGCATGTTCACCAGGGCCATGCACGACGGCGAGCCGTCCGCCGACGACATCGCGATCGCCCGGGTGATCGGCGACGTGTGGCTGTCGAACTTGGTCGCCTGGGTGACCAGGCGAGCCTCGGCCGACGATGTGAGCAGCCGCCTCGAACTCGCCGCCCGCCTGCTGCTGCGCTGATTCGGCTGGCATCTCAGCCGAACAGGGTGTCGAGGAACGGGTTGCTGAACACGCCGTTCGGATCGTAACCGGTCAGGATTGACACCGCGGCGGACCAGCCGTCGCCGCTCGCCTGTCCGGCGCTGACGGCGGCCGGGATCGTGGTGCCGAGGATTGCGGTGCTCGTCCAGGGCGCGGCTGAGGTGCAGGCCCATGCCTTGGACCATTCGGGCCTGACGGTGGCGTAGCTGCCGGAGTAGTGGCTCCAGATCCACGACTCCATGGCCGCGTAGAACTGCGAGAAGCCGGGCGTCACCGGCAGTGTGCCCATGTCCAGCCAGACCGCGACGTCCCAGCCCGTCTCGTCGGGCCGTGGCCGGACGGAGGAGAGGATCGGCGACTGCGCCCCGGTCACCAGTGCGTCCGCGGGGTGGTCGAGACCGGTGACCCGGATCTCGACCGGCCCGTTCATCGGGTACTCGCCGGCGCTCGCGTAGCTGCCGAGCAAGGTCGTGTACTGCGTATAGAAGTCGCTCACCACTTGCTGGATGTTCGCCCGCGACGTGATGACCGCGAATCCGGCCTCCACGATCCGCACGGTGGTCGGCTTCACGTAGAGCAGGACATCCTGCCACTGACCCCAGATGTCCCAGCTGCCGGTGAAGACCAGACCGGTGTCCACCAGGGCCATCGCGGTGCCCTCGAAGGTCGGCGTGCCCGAGGTGTCTCCAGTCGCCACCTCGTCGAAGAACGTGTTCTCCGCGGTCGTGACGCTGTTGGTGAACGAGTAGTTGTAGGGGCTCGTGGCCGCGACCGAAAGCGCGGGCTTGCTCGGGGCTATCGTCCAGACCTTCAGCCAGGGCGTGTCGGTGAACGGGAACCAGATGGCCTCGACCCGCCCGGCGCCGTTCGCGTAGCTCGCGAGCGAGTTGGACCCGGCCGCGGCGGGCGGGGCGAACAGGTCCGCCGCGGAGATGTCTATCCAGCTCTGGCAGCGCAGGTTCTGGCTGGCCGCGACCTGCAAGGTGACCTCGGTGACGAACGCGCGGCCCAGGTGGGCGAGGAAGGCGCGGATGTCGGGATCGTCGCGCTGGAACGTCCGCAGGACGTACTCGCCCAGCGCGGGGCTCCAGACGACCGCGGTCAGCGAGAGGATCAGGTTGGACAGCGAGCCGTAGGTCTGCCCGGACAGCGGGGTCTCGCCGGCCGCCGGGATGGCGCTGCCGTGCGCGTTGATCGCCAGCGCCCCGCCGATCGTGATGTCGCCGGGCGCGGGGATCGCGCACAGGCCGTAACCGCCGGCCGCGAGCCTGGTGGTCAGGTTGTCCATGGTGAGGCCGGCCTGCGCGGTGACCGTGGCGGGCGTCCCCGCGCTGATGGTCGCGCTGGTCAGGTACTGGGTGGTGTCGACCAGCACGTAACCGGCGCCGGTGCTGCCCGCAGGCAGCACGATCGGCGACCAGTTGTGGCACATGCCCCGGGCGCGCAGCCGGTACCCGTTGGCGTAGGCCCAGTTGGCGAGAGTGACGACCTCGCTGGAGGAGGTCGGCGCGCAGGTCCAGACGTCGTCGATCACGATCATGCCGGCCCAGTTCTGGTACGCCTGCTGGTAGACAGCGATCGAGGAAGGGAAGTTGGCCGGCGGCGAGGACGTGGCCTGCGCGTTTGCCGGGGTGGCACGGAAAACCGGAACCCAGGCGAGCGCGCCCGCGGCGGCGGCGCCGCCGAGGAAGGCGCGCCGGGACGGGCGGCGGTTGCTGCGATCGTGGCGAGGCTCCATCGGCTCTCCCAGGGGGCCAGGGGGTATGGGGGGCGGGTAGCCCCCCATGATCCGGAGGGGACAGGGGCGGGCAGCCCCCCATGACCTAGAGGAGCGAGTCGTAACCAGGGCGGTCGCTCCCTTGCCCTGTTACGATAACAAAGAATTAGAACACGTTCTAGTTTTCTGTCGAGATCGGGGGCGGGCCGGGTGGAGGCTTCTCTCGCGGCGATGAGTCCGCCGTTCCGCGCGGATCTGGCCCGCTCGGTGCGCCTGCTGCGCGCGTTCCGCACCGAGCAGGCGTCACCTGACCGCTACTACACCGAGCTCGCGGCCGATACCGTCGCCCAGCTTGGCCAGTACGCGGAGCTGGCCGGCCGGGTCGTCGCCGATGTCGGCGGCGGCCCCGGGTTCTTCGTCCGGGAGCTGCGCCGCGCGGGCGCGCGGTCGTTCTGCGTCGACACCGACTGCGGGGAGATGACCGCGCTTGGCCGGCCAGAGAGCGGCAGCATCGCGGGCAGCGCGCTTCGCTTGCCGCTTGCCTCCGGTTCGATGGACGTTTGCATGTCGTCCAACGTGCTCGAGCATGTCGGGGACTGGCCGGGGATGCTGGCCGAGATGGTCCGGGTGACGAAGCCGGGCGGCACCGTGTTCGTCGCGTACACCAACTGGCTCTCACCCTGGGGCGGCCACGAGACGTCGCCGTGGCACTACCTGGGCGGTGAGCGCGCCGCTGCCCGCTACCAGCGCAGGCACGGCAGGCCGCCGAAGAACCGCTACGGCACCACCCTGTACCCGGTGTCGGTGGCCGCGCTGCTGCGCTGGGCGCGGTCAGCCGACGGCGTGGCCCTCGTCGACGCCGTGCCGCGCTACCTGCCGGGCTGGACCCGGCCGCTGCTGCGCGTCCCGCTGCTGCGCGAGTTCGCGACCTGGAATCTGCTCCTGGTACTGCGCCGCGCGGGCTAACCGCCGACCGCACCGCGAGCGGGGAACACAACCTACCCGGCGGGCCGGGAACCGTGGCCGTCAGCCCCGTCACCTTCTGGCGCGTCGGTGGCGAGTTCCGCCGCCTCGTCGTCGTCCCAGCCCGGCACCACGCCCGCGCGTTTGGCGGCGTGCCGCCCGGGTCCGGAGACGACGGCCTGCCCGGAATCGGCGGCGGCGAACTCACGCGGCACGTCGTCGAGCTCGGCCACGTCCTCGTGGCCCTTACGGCCAAGGAAGATCCCCGCCAGCAGCAGGACGCCGCCGGCTATCCCGAAGACGAGCGGCAGCGTGGTCTCG
Source organism: Trebonia sp. (assembly GCA_050013875.1). GTDB lineage: Bacteria > Actinomycetota > Actinomycetes > Streptosporangiales > Streptosporangiaceae > Trebonia. The sequence continues at coordinate 6,100 of JBEKEK010000027.1, forward strand.
ATCAGGGTGAGCTCATTGCGCCCGCTGCTGTCCAGCGCCACGATCTGGGTCACGCTGGCCGGCGTCGCGATCAGGTCGGCGTCGAAGCCGACCAGGGCCGGGGCGGCGGCGGCGCTGGTGCGCAGCGTCGTTGACTGCTGCTCGTTCACGTCGACCAGCGCCCCGGTCTCTGGATCCACGTAGTAGATCAGGTGCTCGGCGTCGTATTCGCCCAGCGTGACCGACGCGGCCTTCATGTGGACGAATGAGCCGGGCAGCGTCTGCGAGCCGATCTGCGTCGGCGGGACGTTTTCTACGAACTCGTAGGCGCCGATGCCGTGCACGGTCGTCGTGCCCGAGTACACGAACGGCACCGTCTTCTTCAGGGTGGTGTCGAAGACCTGGTACGTCTGCTTCTGCGTGCCGATCGGGAACACGTACCCGACCAGGCCGGTCTGCCTGACCGAGGTGTCGCCGTTGACGCTGGCGCCGCAGCAGTCGACGAGCTGGCCGGTCCGCCGGTTGAACGCGAACGTCCGCGACATCTGCTGGACCGGCTGATGGTTGGTCAGGTCGTAGACGTAGCTGTACTCGTTCCACACCGCGGTCGAGGAGTTGCCCGCGCTCGCGTTGCCCTTGATCGTGTAGGTGGCCTCCAGGTTGACGCCGGTCTTCTCGGTCAGCGAGGTCGTGCTGAAGTACGAGGCGTCGCCGGCGTCGAGGGTGGCGGTCTCGTACTCGTTGAGCGGGAACTTGACGACCTGGCTGATCACCCAGGTGGGCAGGAGCACCGCGACCAGGATGAGGCAAGCGCCGAGGCCGGCGAGTATGAGTCCGATGATGCCGCGCATCGTCCCTCCCGGGATCGCTGGCTACTTAGTAGTAACGTGCTGCCACCTTCGCACCGAACAGCCTCCAGATCTAGCACATTACTGTAACAGGTTCTATTTTCTGGCGCGAGCGAAGTAACGGCGCTCGTGCCAGTCCGGGTGGTAGCTGGTCGGGGCGGTGGCGACCACCTCCACGCCGTGGGCGGACAGCAGGCGCCGCACCCGGCGTTCGGACAGTCCGTGCATTCGCATCGGCGCCGGGTAGCCGAGCAGCCAGCGCTGGAGGATGCCGAGCAATCCCGGCGGAAGGCAGCGGTAGGCCAGGCCGCGGGGGGTCAGGCGCGGACGCGTCGGCAACTGGATGACGAGCGAGCCGCCTGGCCTCAGCACGCGGGCCAACTCGGTCAGGTAGCCCCGGATCAGCCCCGGCGGCAGATGCTGAAGGACGACGCTGCTGTACACCAGATCGAACTCGCCGTCGCCCAACAGCGCGAGATCGGGCCTGGTGTTGAGCAGGAACTCGCAGCGCGCGGCGACCGGGTTGTCGCGGCGCGCCAGGTCGAGCATGGCCGGCGCGATGTCGACCCCGACGACCAGTTCAAAACGGGCTGCCAGGGCCCGCGTCAGACGGCCGGCCCCGCAGCCGAAATCGAGCGCGCGGGCCCCGCCGGCCGTCAGGCCGAGTTCGGCCGCGCGAGCGAGCACGGCCTCGACCTCGGCCGCGCCGGTCGCGTAGAACTCGGCGTCGTCCCAGCGTCCGCCTCTGGCCCTTGGCGCGACGCAGATCGCCCAGAGCGGGTCGTCTTCCGACAGTGTTCGCCAGGCCCGGCCGATGCCCGCGAGCTCGTCCCCCACGGGGACCAGTTCCACGGCCAGCCTGCCGACGATCAGTAGGCAGATAACCTGCGGAACCGAGTTCTCAAGAGCGCTCGCGATGCCGCCGGAGTTTCCCGCCAGCTGCAGGTGCTGCCCGGCGGCGGTGCCGAGCGACGCGGCCAGCAGCAGGCAGGCGGCCAGCCACGGGCGGGAAATCTCTGACCAGAACCGGCTGCTGCCTGCCCGCCGGGCCGCGACCGCGAATAGCGCCGTGGCGGCTGTCACGATCACCGCGCCGGGGTACCCGGCTACCCAGAAACCCGCGGCCGACAGCAGGAAGCCGACCGCCAGGGCGGCGGGCAGGCGGCTGCGACGCGGCCCGCTGCCAGCTGCGGCGCCGCGAGAGAGCCACGGGCGGCGCGGGAGCCGCCGACGCCGTCGCGACCGCTGGAATCGCCAGTTGTCCGGCCACGCGGCGACCAGCATGACCAGCGCGAGCAGGGCGAGCCCGCCGATCACGGCGGCCAGGTAGAGCCGGTCCGGCCCGTACGTCAGCGTCACCAGGCCGCTGGTCCCGGCCGGCAGCAGCCAGGCCTGCTTCCACCCGTCCAGCCGGACGGCGCGCAACTGCCTGCCGTCGATGACCGCGTGCCAGCCGGGGTTGAAGTTTTCGTTGACCACCAGGTACGAGGAGGTCACGGCGGTCACGGCGACCGTCCGGGCCGATGACGTCCATGACTTGACAACGGCCCCGCTCACCGCCACGGGTGCCGGGGGATCACTCCCCCCGAGGGAACGCAGCACGACGTTCTGGACGGAGAACGAGTCCGATGATGGCTCGGTCACCTGGTTGGCGCCCGCCGCGAGCTCGACCGGCGAGCACGCCGTGAACTGCAGCGGCTGACCGCCGAGGAGGGCGGCGAACGTGCCGGACACGCGCGTGGGCACGATCTTCCCGTTGACCTCGATCAGCGGCCCGAGACCGCAGCGCAGCCGGAACGGCACCGACGGGGTGCTGAGGAAGGGAACGCCGCCGATCACCACGTCGGTGATCTGCAGCGGCGCCTGCACGGGGGTGAAGGTGAATGTCAGGCTGGTCGTCCGCATCGGGGCGAAGGTGACGGCGCTGCTCGTCCCGGTGATCATGGCACCGTGCGCCTGCCCGCCGGAACCGGTGATCAGGACCGGGAGCAGGCCGGACGTGCCCGGCGGACGCTTGATGGTGACCCGGTCGATCGTCCGCGCTCGCCCCCAGCCGATGGTGAGCGTCGGCCGCGGGTCGAGGCTGCTGGCGATCCAGCCCGTGGCCGGGTTGCCGTCGAACGCCGATCTCGGCTGATCGGCCGGGTCGTCGGTATAGCTCGAGGACGCGGTCACCGTGGCCTCCCCGGCCCCGATCCGCGCGTACTTGTCCACCAGCGCGGGATCGGTGAGCACGGCCGATCCGGACGCCGCCGACCGCTCGGGCGAGTGCTCGTAGAAGGCGTGGTTGAAGCCGTACTGTTCCTCGGTTGGGGTGGCGAGGGCCGGGTCGCACGCCCAGCCAAGCGAGCCGAGCATGCAGCCGGACGGCTGCGGCTGCGCCTTCGCGAGCACGACGACGGACGGATCATGGCCGGCCACCTCGGGAGCGACGATGGCGCGGCCGGCCTGGACGCCCGGCACCAGGATGTCCGAGATGGCCACCTCGGCCCCCAGCTCCGTCTCTGGCTGCCAGGCCAGCCCGGCCACGGTGATCCGCAGCCAGCCGGAACGCCCGGCGGGAACCGCCAGCCACTGCGCCGCACCGGTGACCGCGACGGGGTCGGTGACCTCCCCGGCGGCGGTCGAGACGACCACCCGCGATACCGGCGGCCCGATCGCGCCGCTGTCGACGAACGTCACCTGGATCCTTGACGGCGCGAGCGGTGCGTCGAAGTCCTCCTGGATCCACTGGCCGACCGGTCCTGTCCAGTCACCCGACTCCCACTTGGTCCGCGGGTCGCCGTCGACGGCGGCATTGGGCAGCAGGCCGCTTGCCCAGAGGGCGGGGATGGTCAGGATGTCGGAGGCCGACGAGGACGCGGTCACGTCTTTGACTCCGGTGTACTGCGCCACGCTCAGGTACTTGCCCCAGCCCGGCTCCAGGTAGTCGGCGGCCGCCTCGTAGGTGACGGCCGGCTGGGTCGCGGTCAGGGTCGGCGAGTACGACGTCCGCAGCTCGCCGAAGTTGCGGGTTCGGCGCCGCAGTGAGTCGGTCAGCACCGAACCGGCCACCGGCAGGCCCGCGCCGTCATCGTTGAGCAGCACCGGCCGGCCGGCCAGCACACCCTCGGAGGCCAGTGTGAGCAGGGACTCCGGCGCGCCGTAAACCCGCAGCGTGCCCGCGGTCGGCTGCACGGCCGCCACCGGCTCGGCCCCCGCCACCTGGAAGATCTCAACCGCGGGATAGGGCGGGTCCAGGTTGCTCGCGTCGTCAGGCGCCGCGCTGCCCACCAGCGGACCGAAGGTGGCCACCTCCTTCATTCCTGGAGACTCCGCGAGCGCCTGATTGATCCTGGCCGGCCAGGCTCCCGCCAGCACCGCGCGGTCAAGGTCATCGCGAACGACCACGTACTTCACGCCCATCCGGGCGATCACCTGGGTCAGCCCGGCGGACCCAGTGCCCGCTGCCAGTTGCTGATCGATCGCGTCGAGGAGCCGCTCGTTGCTGGCCGACGAGACGGACGAGAGGTCCCGTTCCGCCCAGTCCACCGTGGTCAGCGGCTGGAGGACGTCGTCAAGCGGGCTGCCCCAGACGTACTGGCCGAACTGCTCGCCGGGTTCGAGCAGCACCGCCTGGTGACCGGCGTGGGAGTTCAGCCAGTTCCCGGCGGCGGTCCAGTAGGACGGGATCTGGGCGAATGACCCGGGGTTGGCGAGCCCGCTCAGGTAGGCGGGCAGTGCGAGGCCGCCGATGCCGATCCCGGCGGCCGCGATCACCGCGGCCCTGGGGCGGGGCGCGCGGGCGGTCGCCAGGAGCTGTGCGAGCCCGAGCGCGATCGGCAGCCGGATCAGCGGATCGAACTTCCACAGGTTGCGGAACGCCGCCGCAGGGCCGTTGATCAAGGTGGCGACCGGGCCGACGAGCGGATTGCCGAGGCTGGCGTGCCCCGACGAGATGATGACAAGGCCGGCCAGCGCGGTCCACAGGAGGAAGCGACGTTCCGGCATCTGGCGACGGATCAGGCCGGTGAGCCCGAGCCCGGCGAGCAGGCCGCTCAGCAGCGTCGGCAGCACCTGGTTGGCGATACGGTAGCCGACCAGCCACCAGGGCTGGCCGTCGACTACCAGGTAGCTGATCCAGTTTTCTGTGCCCCGCAGCGCCTGGCCCAGGCTGGTCGCCGAGGTGGTGGTGACGGCGCTCTCGGTGTAGGGGAGGAACGAGAAGCCGTACTTCTGGAGCAGCACCAGCGGGATGGACCACCACAGGGTCGCGAGCAGAACGGCCGTCGCCCACCAGGCCAGCAGCCGCCAGCGGAAGGCCGCCGGGCGGGTCAGGATGAAGACGACCGCGGGGACGAGGGCGGCGATGGTGCACGCGGCGTTGATGCCGCTGCACAGCGCCACCGCGACGGCCGACCGGGCGACGGCATGTCCGAGCCCGCGCCGCGGGCCATCGCCGAGGGTCACCCCGGCGAGCGGGAGAATGACCCACGGCGCCAGGGCCTGCGGCAGGTATTCGCCGGAATACTCGCCAAGCAGGGTGAGCGCCATCGGCGACAGGGCGTACGCGAGGCCGGCCACCGCCCGCGTCCACGGCGTGCCGATGCCAAGACGGCCCGCGAGCCGTTCCGTGCCGAGGAAGGCCGCGATGAGCACGGCGCTGATCCACAGCCGCTGAGTTATCCAGGGCGGCACGGCCGCGAGCCTGCCGAGCACGAAGAACGGGCCCATCGGGACGAGATAGCCGTTCGACTGGTTCTGGAGCTGGCCGAACTGCTGCGGATCCCACAGCGAGAAGGCGCGGGCGAGATAGCCGACCGGATTGATCGCCAGGTCGAGCTTGGAGTCCGCGATGATGTCACCGGGGGCCGTCACGAACGGGAGCAGGGCGAGCAGCAGGCAGCAGGCGATCAGGACGGTCCTCGGCGTGATCATCCGCCGCAGGCCGGACGTGACGGGGGCGTCGATCGGGCGCGCGACCGGGGGCGCGCCGATCACAGCGCCCGGCGATCCAGCGCGGCCCGGATGAGCCCTGCCATCTGCGCGGCGCTGCGGTCCCAGCTGAACTGCCGCGCCCAGTCGCGGCAGGCGGCCGCGACCGCCGCGCGGCGCACCGGGTCGCGCAATTCCTTCAGCGCCCGCGCGACGACGTCCTCGATCGGCTCCCCGTCCCTGGCCAGCCAGCCGGTCGTTCCGTCGCGGACGGCGTCCCGCAGCCCTTCGACGTCGTAGGCGACGGTGGGCACGCCCAGCGCGGCGGCTTCGAGCACGCACAGTCCCCAGCCCTCGCCCTGGGACGTATTCAGCTGCAGGACCGAGCGAGCGACGGTCGCGTCCCTGTCCGCCTCGGAGAGGAAGCCGCGCAGCCGGACGGAGCCCGACAGCCCGCGGCCGGCGATGGCGGCGGTCAGCGCTGGCTCACCGGGGCCGCGGCCGATCACGTCGATGACGGCGCTCCGGCCGAGCCGTTCGGCCACCGGCAGGATCAACTCGGGTCGCTTGTGCGCCACCAGGCGGCCCACCCAGACCAGCCGGAGCGGCCCGGTCTGCTCGGCCGCCCCGGAATCGGAGGGAGCCTGGCGGACGACAGGCACCACGGTTCCGTTCGGGATGATTTGAATGTCGCCTTTCCAGCGCAGCCGGCCGCGCATCGCGGTGACGGTTGACGGCGAAACCGCCACGCAGGTGCACCGCCGGTAGACCAGCCGGGCCGCCGGGCCCTCGAGGAACCGTCCGACCCGTGCCAGCCACCCGGGGAAGTGCAGGCCGAACTGGCTGGTATGCACGTGGTGGACCACGCAGAACACCGGCACCCGTCTTGGCAGCACGCAAGGCGTGAAGAACGGGATGCCGTTCTGGCAGTCGAGCACCGCGTCGAAGGAGCGGCGGCGCGGCAGCAGCCAGCCGAGCACCAGCGGGTACACGGTGAACCGGCCGCCCAGCCGGACGATCCCGATCCCGTCGCGGTGCTCCCGGCGGGCCTGCGCCGGGGCGCGCGCGGTCAGGAACAGCACCATCGCGCGGCGGGCGGCGAGGCCGCGGGCCATCTCCCAGGCGTAACGCTCGGCGCCCCCCGCGTCCGGATGCCAGGGGTCCCGCCAGTTGACGATGACTATCCTCGCGCCGCCCAGATCGCCGGGCGGCGGGGTCACGTCGCGGCCCCGGCCGGGAGGCCGGCCAGATCACCCGGCGCGCGCTCAGCGGACAGCGGCGGATGCCAGCCGAGATCGGGCTCGCCCGCGTCCGCGGGGCCTGGCCGCAGCCAGAGCGAGACGACATCGCGGAACGCGGCCGCCGAGTGGCGGCGCACCGAGAAGGTTGAGTTCGGCATGTCCCGCCAGCAGACCGGGATCTCGGTAAGCGCCGCGCCGAGCCGCACGCAGTTGGCCATCAGCTCCACGTCGAAGGCGAAGCCGGCGATGCGAAGCGGCAGCGCGGCCTGCCGGGCCAGTGGCCCGGCGAAGAACTTGAACCCGCACTGGGTATCGGCCACGCCGGGCACGATCCGCCGCGCGAGGGCGCGGAACGCCGTCGCCCCCGCCCTCCGGGCGGCGCTGCTCCTTGCCTCGACCACCGACGCCGTCAGCGCGCGCGACCCGATGACCACCTGCTCCCCGGCGGCGAGCAGTCGCAGTGCGTGGTCGAGCGCGGACAGGTCGGTCGCCATGTCGGCGTCGCAGTACCCGACGAACGGCGCCCGCGTGGCCAGCAGCCCGGCCCTGACCGCTCTGCCCTTGCCCGGCCGTTCGCAGCGCAGCAGCCTGACCGGCACCGGGCCCGCCGGCCATTCACGGACCAGTTGGCCGGTCCCGTCGGTGCTCGCGCTGTCCACGACGATAATCGCGGTGCGCAGCGGGAGCGTCGCCGCCTTGCGGCACAGCGCGCCGAGGCCCGCTGGCAGCCTGGCGGCCTCATTGTGGGCCGGGACGATGATCTCGATGGACGCCGGATGGATGGCCGGCGGCGCGGGGGCCACGGTCCGCGGCCGGGGTCAGCGGGTGCCGTAGACGTAAAGTGTGCCGCTGCTGGGAGCTCCGTTGGCATCGCTGGCGAGCACGTTCACCGCGAGCACGACCGCCGCAAGGCCGACCACGAGACCCGCGACGACTGCGATCATCAGACGCATCATGGCGCTCTACCTCCGGGGCGTGCGGCGCTCGGCACCTACTGGAGACGAACGGAAACTGTCCAGTAATATTTGGGAAACTGTAACAAGTTCTAGTCTTGGCGGCTAGGGATCGGTGAGAAGTTCTAGCCTGCACGAGAAGCGGCGTCGTCACTATCGCGCGAGTTCGTAGACGAGCAGTCCCGGCTGGTCGATGATGAGCGTGGACCCGGGCAGGCGGGCGGCCGGGGCCGGTCCGGCGTCCACCAGGACGAAGCGCACCCCGGCGGCCCGCAGTGCCGCGCTCAGCGGACCCTGGCCGGCGCTCTGGCTCAGGAGCGCGCTCAGCGCCCTGGCCCGCGGGTCGTCGGGCGCGAGCCGGACGTCGCCCACTTGCGTGCCGTCGTTCCAGATCACCGGGCGCGACAGCAGGCGCGGCCACGCGTCGAGCATCGCCTCGCCGCCATTCCACCCGGGTCTGCGGTCGGCGGCCCACGGCAGCAGCAGGACGTCGCCTGGCCCGGGGGCGGCGTCGATGACCCGCGTTGCGGCCAGCCAGCCGGCTGGGTACCAGACCGGGTGCAGCCGTCCGGCCGCCCCCCAGGCGAGACCGGGCAGCAGCAGCACCGGCGCGACCAGCGCGGTCAGCGCGATGGCCTTCCCCTGCGGGTCGGCCGGCGGCACCTGCGGGGTGGCTCCTGGCGTCGGCCGGGCGGCGGCTGGCAGTGACCGGGGGCGCAGCGCCCAGGCCACGAGGAGGCCGAAGCCGACCGCCTCGGCCAGCGCGAGCGGCGCCACGAACTGCTGGCCGTCGCGAAGCACGGCGAACCCCGGCCAGGCGGCCATCGCGATCCGGAGGAGGTCGCGGCCGGCTGCCGTCACCCCGGCACTGCCGATCACCAGGCCCGCCACGGCGGCGATGCCGAGGCCGGTCCCCCGCCCGTTCGCGGGCGTGACCGTGGATCGTTGTGTACACGGGGATGTACGCAGCGATCCACGATCTTCTCCGGGGCCCGGCGCAACCGAGCGCCGGGCACCGGTGCCCGGCCAGGCGAGCCGCACATACCCGGCGACGGCGCTGAGCGCGATCACGAGCCAGAGCGCCGACCAGGGGCCGCCGTAGGCGGCGGGCACCGTCTGGGCGTTCCACATCCCGCCCAGCATGACCAGGCTGCCGATGGTCCCGAAGGGCGTGTCGGCGCGCGCGGCGAACGCGGCGATGCCCGCCGGGTCCGCGTACACCGGGTGCAGCAGCGACGGCACCAGCCAGGGCAGGCTGCCGACGGCGAGCACGGCGGCCGTCAGCCAGACCGTCCGCACGTTCCTGGTCAGCAGCGCGACCGGGATGGCGAGCAGCGCGGTGACGGTCATCGGGGTGAATCCGCCGATGACGGCGGGGAGCACCGCGAGGCACAGTCGCCACGGGCTGCCGCCTCGGACCGCGCGCAGTACCCACGGCAGCCCGGCGTAGCCGAGCAGGAGCGCCCACTGCCCGATGATCAACCGCTCGGCGACGTACGGATTCCATGCGTAGAACACCCCGGCCGCGAGCCGGGCGGGCAGCGGCTTGTCCCGCAGCAGCGCCGCCGTGCCCGCGCAGGCGAGCACGAAGACCGACAGCAGCAGGAGCTTCTGGGTGAGGTCGGCCGGTATCACCCGCGACGCGATGGCGACCACGAGGTCGCTTGGCACCGCCCGCGGCGGGGCAAGACCGGGCAGCGCCGCCGGCAGCGGCTCGCCGGGCACGAACACCATGTCGTAGCTGAGCAGGAAACCTCGGTGCAGTCCGGGGCCGAGCGCCAGCAGCCCGAGGCAGAGGCCGAGCGCGGGCGCGGGCGCGGCGGCCAGACGCGCGATATTCCGGCCGGCAACAACAACCTCAGGAAGCGCAGGCGCGGGACGCGCAGCCACCCGGCCGGCTGCCGCCGGAAGCGGCCCGGCGCCGCGCCGCGCGCCGCGCATCCCGTCAGCCCGGGACCGGCACGGCCGGGATGGCCTGGCCCGCCAGATCCGGCTGGGGCGAGCCGACCGTCACGCTGGTGACGCACAGCGTGCCTGCCGTCGAACCGAGGAACTGAGCGCTGACCGCGTTCCCCTGCCCTTCCGCGGGGACGTAGACATCGTGCCGGCCGGCCGGCACGGTCAGCTTGCTCGTGCTCCCGCCGAACCCGACCACCAGCACCCCGCCGGGACCCGAGTAGGACAGGCGCACAATCCACGGCCAGCGGAACAGCGAGCCGTCCAGCCCGATACTGGTCCCGGCCGAGGTCACGTTCCAGCACCGGCCGGCCGGCGGCGGCACCGAGGACAGGCCGGCAACGGCGAGTGGCCGCAGCCTGCCGCTGTCGTCAAAGATCATCGGGGCGGCGAGCACCCCGGCGGGCTCGGTCACCCAGGACAGCCGGGCCTGGGCGCCCGCTCCGGCCAGCGGGCCAAGGACCCGCGAGGTGTAAGCCTGGCTCGCGAAAAAGCCCGCGTTCATGACCGCGGCGGGGACCGGCCCGTCGATGACCACGGCCGCGCGCGGCGCGTCCTCGATCGCGACGCGCGCGGTCGCGATGTAGGAGCGCGCCGCGGTCGACGGCGTGGCGGATACGAAGGCAGGCAGGCTGACAGCCGATCCGGCCAGGAAGACGATGACGGCCACGAGCGCGACGGCGCGGGCCGGCCGGGAGAGCGGCGCTGACAGGAAGGCGAGCCCGGCGCACAGCGCGAGCACCGCCGTGGCGTCCGCCAGGTATCCCGTATCGGCGCCCAGCGTCGCGGCCGAGAGCCCGCCGAACCCCTCGACGGCGGCCGGGACGATATCGGCGATGACGATCCAGCCGAGCAGGATTCCCCAGGCGGACCAGGCACCGCGCCCGCGGACGACACTGGCCGCGATGACGATGGCGGCCAGGACCCAGGACGCGTACTCAAGCGCGGCTGGCGGTCCCGCCTGCGCGTAGCCGGAGGCCACCCAGCGCCAGGGGCCGCCGAGCATGCCCGGTACCGCGTTTACCCCGATCATGGTCCCCGCGAACCGGTAGAGGCTGGTGGTCTGACCGGGGCCCGGCAGCGCGCTGCCCGACCGGCTGAGCTGCGTGAAGAACACCGCGCAGTAGGCGGCGAGCAGGGCGCCGTAGAGCAGCCAGATCCGCGGGTAGCGCGTCAGAGCTACCCGCGCCGCCTCGGCCCACCGGCTGGGGGCTTCGCTGGCGGCGCCAGCCGCCGCCGCCTGCGCACTGCCGGCCGGCCCTTCCGGCCGCTGGACGACCCGCGTTGCCGGCCCGAGGAACGCCGCGGTGATCGCGAAGAGCAGCAGTGGCACCACCGCGCCCTGGTCGGCGCAGGCCATGCCGATCACCAGGGCGCAGGCGGCCGCGACGGCGGACCGGAGCCGCGGCGCGCGCACGTAGCGTGCGTGCGCGTCCACCGCCAGGAAGAGCGCGAGTTCGAGCGGCAGGATCTTCACCGCCGCCGACAGCCAGGCCACCGTCCCCACGCTCAGCGGCGCGAAGAGGTACAGCGTGAACGGGACGAGGATGCCGGGACGGGCGCCGAACAGTGTCAGCAGCAGGCGCAGCAGGGCCAGCGAGGCGGCGGCGGCCAGAACCATGATGACGGCGCCCGCCAGCAGCCAGTTGTACAGCGAGACCCGGGCAAGCACCCAGATGATCGCCAGGCCGGCCGGCATCAGGTGGCCCCGATCGGGGGACATCAGGTAGCTCCAGCCGAACCCGGCGTGCAGCGCGCCGGTCAGCAGGACGAAGTCGTCCTGCTTGAAGTACGAGTGCCCGAGCAGGATCGCCGTCCAGCCGAGCTGGGCGGCGACGAGCGCGACGCCGGCCAGGGCGACCGGATGGCGCTTGACCCACTGGGCGGTGTGCACCCCTGCTTCCCGGCCGGCGTCCGGCCGCAGGCGCGTCCTCAGCGTAAGCGTCGCAGCACCTCCTGGCGGCGGGTCTACATTTTCGCGATGACGTCGTCGGCGAACCGTCGGAGGTTGTCGATCTTCTCCCCCAGCGGCTGGGTGTCGGGGCCGGTCGCATAGGGCCAGCGGAAGCCGATGATCACGTCGGTCACGCCCTGCTCTTCGAGCCGGCGCGCTCCGTCCACGGTGTAGGCGTCGGCCGAGATCACGTGCACCTCGAACCCCCGGGGGAGGCGGTCCCCGGCCGATGAATACTGGCTGCGGAACTGGCCGAGGCGGGCAAGCAGGCGGGGCAGGTCGGCCGGGTCTCCCCCGCCGTGCATCCAGCCGTCACCCAGCCGGGCGGCCCGGCGCAGGGCGGCGTCCGAGTGGCCGCCGACGAGCACCGGGATCGGCTCGGTCGGCACCGGCGCGATCTGCACCGGCGGCAGGTCGAAGCACTGGCCGTGATGCTCGAAGTAGCCGCCGGCGGCCAGCCCGCGCAGGATGGCGATCGACTCGTCCAGCCGCTTGCCGCGGCTGGCCCAGTCCACGCCGAGCACGTCGTAGTCCTCGCGCCAGGGGCTGGTCCCCACGCCGAGGCCCAGCCGGTTACCGGTGAGCACCGCCGTCGATGTTGCCTGCTTGGCCAGCAGCACCGGGTTGCGGACGGGAACCTTCACGACGAACGTGGTGAACCGGATCTGACTGGTCACCGCGCCCAGGGCGGGAATGAGCGAGAACGGCTCGAGAAACGGCTTGCCCTCGAGGAAATCGCGGGTGCCGTCCGGACTGTACGGATACGTGCTGGTGGCGTGCAGCGGATAGCAGATGCTGTCCGGTATCACCATCGAGTGATACCCCGCCTGCTCGGCCGCGCGTGCCAGTGGCGCGTAGAACGACGGGTCGGTCATCGACTCGGCATAGCTGAACCGCATCGCGCTTACCGCTCTCCCGCCGCCGATCCCGGCACCGGCCGCCGCGATCTCGTCCGCTAAAACTAGAACAGGTTCTTGTTTCGATCAAGCGAATGCCCCAAGCTTGTCCCATGGACCTTGTCACGCTCGAAGAGATCCGCCAGCTGAAATACCGCTACCTGCGCTGCGTCGACCAGAAGCTGTGGGACGAGCTTGCGGACGTGTTCACCTCCGGCGCCACCGTCGACTACGGCACGCGCGTCTACGGGCAGCCGCTGAAGATCACCGGTGCGCGCGACATCATCGCGTTTTTCCGGGCCAAGCTGGGGCCCGACGTCATCACCGTGCACTCCGCGGGCCAGCCGGAGATAACGGTGGACGGCGATACCGCCACCGGCACCTGGCGGTTCGAGGACACGGTGATCGCGACGGAGCACCGCATCGTGGTCACGGGAGCGGCCTTCTACCAGGACCGTTACGAACGCGGGGCGGACGGCAAGTGGCGGATCGCGCACACCGGCTACGTGCGCACCTACGAGGCGATGCTGTCACTTGATGACCTGCCGAGCTTCCGGCTCACGGCCGGGCCGTCGAGCGCCGCGGTCACCGGTGGCGGGGCCGCCACCGCCGCTGACGCCACCGCCGCTGACTCCGCCGCCGCTGACTCCGCCGCTGACTCCGGGGCCAGCGTTGCTGACGCAGCCGTTCGCTGAGGCGCTGGCCGAGGCCGAAAAGATCGTCACCGGCGCGCCTCATGTGACGTCGGAGCGCGATCTCGCCGAAGGACATGACTACCTCGCGGGCAGCATCCAGGCGTCGCTGCGGCTGGCCTGGGCCTACCAGCGCGACTTCCCGTACTTCGTCCAGTCCACCGGCCCGTACACGAAGATGGGCCTCGACAACCCGGACACGCTGTACTTCCACGCGTACCTTCGGGACGACGCGGAGTACGTGGTCACCGGCACCCGCGGGACGACCGCCGACCTCAGCTTCCAGGTGCTCAAGGGCGACTACACGCCGGTCGAGGTGCCCGACAGCCTGAGCGCGTTCGACGACCGGGCGATCGACGTGGCCGATGACGGCTCGTTCGAGTTCCGGCTGGGCCCCGGCCCGGCCGGACCCGGTTACTTCGCCCTCGGGCCGGGCTCGGCCATGCTCATCGTGCGCGAGGTGTACAGCGACTGGGCCGCGGAGCGCCGGGGCACCATCCGCATCCAGCGGGCCGACCAGGCCGGCTGCGCGCCGCCGCCGGTGACGGACACCGCGACGGCGGCGAAACGCTACGGCGTGGCCGGCAAGATCCTGCTGTCCAGGCTGCGGACGTTCCTCGCCTTCCCCGAGTGGTTCTACCTGAACGAGCCGGTCAACACGGTGACGCGGCCGCGCTGCACGCCCGGCGGCCTCGCCACCCAGTTCTCGTCGGTGGGCCACTTCGATCTCGGCGACGACGAGGCGATGATCGTGACCGTGCCCGCCGCCGCCAAGGCGACCGCACCGTACCAGGGCATCCAGCTCGGCAGCCTGTGGTACGTCTCGCTTGACTACATCAACCACCAGACCAGCCTCACCGCCGATCAGGCCAGGATCGATCCGGACGGCATGATGCGCTTCGTGATCAGCGAGCGTGATCCGGGGGTCGCGAACTGGCTCGAGCGAACCGGGCACCGCCGCGGCTACGTGCAGCTGCGCTGGCAGCGGCTGACCCGGGACCTCGGTCCGGAGGACGGGCCCGCGGTGGCGGTCGTCCCGTTCGCCGAGATCCCCGAGCGGCTGCCGTTCTATCACCAGGCACAGGTGTCGGCGGCGCAGTGGCGGGCGCGCATCGCCGCGCGCCAGGCCGCGACCGCGGAGAGGATGGTCGGCTGATGCTGCTGCGGGACAAGGTGGTCGTGGTGGCCGGGGTCGGCCCCGGCCTCGGCCGGTCCATCGCGCTGGCCAGCGCGCGTGAGGGGGCCGACCTGGTGCTGGCCGCGCGCACCGCCGCCCGGCTGGACGACGTGGCCAAGGAAGTGAGCGCGCTCGGGCGGCACGGGCTCGCCGTGCCCACCGACCTGGCCGATGCCGAGGCGGTGGAGCGGCTGAAGGAAACGGCGCTCGACGCCTTCGGGCGGGTGGACGCGCTGGTGTACAACGCGCTCGCGATGCCGCCGATCAAAGCCCTCGGCGAGGTCGGCCTGGACGCGATCAGCACCAGCTTCGACGCCAACGTCGTCGCCGCGCTCCGGCTGACGCGGCTGTTCACCCCCGCCCTGGCCGAGAGCAAGGGCTCGGTGGTGATGATCAACTCGATGGTGGTGCGGTTCTCGCAGCTGACGATGGGCCCCTACAAGCTCACCAAGGCGGCCCTGCTGGCGATGGCCCAGAGCCTGGCCACCGAGCTCGGCCCGCAGGGGATCCGGGTGAACTCGGTGGCACCGGGGCACATCTGGGGCGACTCACTGAAGTGGTACTTCGGCTACCTCGCCAAGAAACGCGGCGTGACGGTCGAGCAGGTGTACGCCGAGACCGCGGCCCCCATCGACCTGGGCAGGCTGCCGGAGCCCGACGAGATCGCCGACGCGGTCGTGTTCCTTGCCTCCGGCCTGGCGCGGGCCATTACCGGCCAGTGCCTGGACGTCAACTGCGGCGAGTACCACCATTGACCCCGGTCAACCCGGTGACTCCGGCGAACCCGGTCGGGACCGTTGATGACCTGCACGCGTCCGCGTCGCGGCGGACCGGGCTGTCCGACTTCGGCCCCGATGACTACACCGACGGGCTCGCGGTGCTGCTTGACTCGTACGCCGAAGAGGCGGGACTCACGCCGGCGGGCGCGAAGGCAAAGCGTGCGTTCCTTCGCGGGATTTTGACCGCCCGGCTGTTGAGCGCGGCCGCCTGGCGCGCGCACCCCGAGTATGCCCAGGTCGCGATCGACCGGCCGGTCTTCGTGACCGGGCTGCCCCGCAGCGGCACCACCGCACTGCAGCGGCTGCTGACCGCGGACCCGGCCAGCCAGGGCCTGGAGTTGTGGCTCGCGCAGGTGCCGCAGCCCCGGCCGCCCCGGCGCAGCTGGGCGGACAACCCGGTCTTCCAGCACATTCAGGCGGGCCTCGCCCGCCACCAGGAAGAGCACCCCGAGTTCATGGGGGTGCACTACATGGCCGCCGACCAGGTGGAGGAGTGCTGGCAGCTGCTGCAGCAGTCGATGCGCTCGATATCCTTCGAGACGCTCGCGCACGTGCCCGGCTATTCGGCCTGGCTGCGCGAGCAGGACTGGACCGGCGCGTACCGGCGGCACCGGAGCAACCTGCGGCTGATCGGCCTGCACGACGGCGACCGGCGCTGGGTGCTCAAGAACCCGAGCCACCTGTTCGCGCTCGGCGCGCTGCTCACGGTCTATCCGGACGCGCTGGTGATTCAGACGCACCGCTCGCCGCGGACGGCGATCGCGTCCGCCTGCAGCCTGGCCGCGCACGCGTCGGCCGGCTGGTCGACGACCTTTACCGGCCGGGAAATCGGGCGCTCTCAGCTCGACCTGTGGGCCCGCGGCCTGTCCCTGTTCACCGCGGAGCGCGCCACCCGCGATCCGGCGCGCTTCTATGACGTGCGCTACGACGATCTGGTGGCGGACCCGGTCGGCACCGTGGAGGCGATCTACGGGCACTTCGGGCTGCCGCTGACCGGCGCGGCGGCCGACGCCATCCGGTCGCTGGCCACGGCGGCGCGCGCGGGCGGTGACTCCGCGCACCGGTACACACTCGAGGAGTTCGGGCTGACCGGCGAAGAGGTGGACGAGCGGTTCGCCGCCTACTCCCCCGACGCCTACACCTGCGACGGGCCGGCCTGAAACTGTAAGCCGGCCGCCGAGGACCTCGGCGAGATAATCACAGCCGCGGAGTCTGGCATTGCCAATAATTCCGATAAAGCCTATAGTATTAGTAGAGATTGATCACCGGGGTCCCCCGGGGGATAGCGAGAAAGGAGGTCGGCCGTGCAGATACCCGTTTACCGACGTCACGTCGACCTTCGCCGGACGGCCAGCTGCCTGTGTCGGTGACCGGGCCTGCCCGGTTCCGACGCGATAGCTCCCGACTTCCGCGCTGCCAATTCCCGCGCGCCGGCATCCTGCGCCGCATCCCACCCCCAGGAGGACCCATGTCCGCCGTGGCATCGCCGCGACCACGCCCGCTGCATTTCGCGGCCTATGTAATGAACACAACGGGACCCGTCACCCAGGACGGCTGGCGGCTGCCCCTGGTCCGTCAGGCCGACTTCGATGATCTTGAGCACTGGGTACGTCTGGCCAGGACGCTGGAGCGCGGGAGGTTCGACGCCGTTTTCTTCGCGGACGCCGTCGGGCACCACGCCCCCTGCCGTGACGAGCGCGGGCCTTTCGGGGCTGGCTTCCAGGCCCCCGGTGGCGATCCCTCGGTGCTGGCCGGCGCGATCGCCTACGTCACCGACCATGTCGGCATCGCGTTCACCGCCTCGATCCTGCACGAGCACCCATTCAACTTCGCCCGGCGCATCTCGACCCTTGATCACGCCAGCAAGGGACGGACCGCCTGGAACATCGCCGCCGATGACCCGCCCAACGCCTGGGCGGAGGAGTACGCCGACGTGACCTACAAGCTGTGGGAGGGCTCCTGGGAGGAGGACGCGCTACGCCAGGGCGGCCGGGCCAGCACCCACGCCGAGTACGGCAAGGTACACCGGATCAACCATCAGGGTCCGCGCTACACGGTGCCGGGACCGCACCTGGTGAGCCCGTCGCCGCAGCGCACACCGCTGTTGTTCCAGGCGGGCACGTCCGCGGCGGACCGCGTCTTCGCGGCGAAGAACGCCGAGGTGGTCTTCATCCGGTCGGCCGGCCTGGCCGCGGTCGCGCACGTCACCGCGGACATCCGCGCGCGCGCGGCCAGCCACGGCCGCCTGCCTGAGGACATCAAGTTCTTCCAGGGCCTGCGCGTCGTGACCGGCGGCACCGAGGCCGAGGCCAAGCGGAAGGCGGCCGAACTCGACGAGCGGACCGGCGACGCCGCCCGGCTCTCGCCCTACCTCGCCGCCAGCGGCAAGATCGTGGGCACCCCGGAGCAGATCGCCGATGAGCTGGCGCAGTGGCGGGACGCCGGGGTCGACGGGATCAACCTGATGAACGCCGACAGCCCTGACTCCTGCGAGGAGTTCGTCGACCACGTCGCGCCGGTCCTGCAGCGGCAGGGCCTGATGCAGCGCGAGTACGCCGAGGGCACACTCAGGCACAAGCTCTTCGGCCGCGGCGACCGGCTGCCCGAGCAGCATCCCGCCGCCCGCTACCGCGGCGCGTTCGCGCCGCAGCCCGCCTGAGGAGCGGGCGAGTCGAGCAAGCGTTAGCTTGGCTGGCTTCAGGCTGCGATAATGCGTGGTGTGAACGCGACACGCCAGAGCCGGGAGCCGGATAGCAGCAAACGGCCGCGCCCCGCCACCCCCCGTCCCGACGCCTCCGACCCCGGCGGGCCAAGCCGATCGGAACGTCGGTCGGACGTTATGCAGACCGCCGCTGAGCTGTTCGCGCAGAAGGGCTTCCGCGCGACGACCGTGCGCGAGATCGCGGACGCGGCGGGGATCTTGTCCGGGAGCCTGTACCACCACTTCGACTCCAAGGAGTCGATCGGTGACGAGATCCTGTCGAGCTTCATCAACGACGTGCTCGCCGACTACCGCGCCGCCGCGTCGGCTGGCGAGAGCGGGTCGCCGCGTGACGTGATCGAGCAGATCGTCCGCTCGACCAGCCGCACGCTGTCAAGGCACCGAGCCGCCCTCGCGATGCTGCAGAACGACTGGAGCTATTTCAGCACCCAAGACCGCTTCGCCTACCTGCGCAAGGCGCTGGGCGAGATCGAGCGGACGTGGATCGCGCAGCTCGAGCGGGGCAAGGAGGCCGGCCTCTTCCGCGCCGACCTCGACCCCCGGCTCACCTACCGGCTGCTGCGGGACGTGCTGTGGATCCCCTCGCAGTGGGGGGCGACGGGCGGCTATGCCACCGAGCAGGTGGCGGATGCCATCCTGCGGCTGCTCTTCGACGGGATCCTCAGCCGCGCTGCCTGAGTCAGCCGCGCAGCATGAGGCTCGCGCAATGCTCGCCGATCATCATCGCCGGGGCGTTCGTGTTCCCGCCGGTGACGCCGGGCATGATCGAGGCGTCCGCGACCCGGAGCCCGTCAACGCCGAGCACGCGCAGCCAGGGATCGACGACCGCTCGCTCGTCGACGCCCATCCGGCAGGTGCCCACCGGGTGGTACACCGAGGTCGCGCGGTTCGGCAGCTCGCGCGCCAGCGCCGCGCGGTCCCGGTAGTCCCGTCCGGGTGAGAGCTCGAGGGCGACGTCGCCCGCGACGACCTTGTTGTTCATCACCTCGCGGACGAGCTCCATCCCGTCAAGCAGCACCTCGCTGTCGTCGGGTTCGGTGAGGTAGCCGGGGTCGATGACGGGCGCCGAGGCCGGGTCGGCGGAGGCGAGGCGGAGGGTGCCGCGGCTCTGGGGGTAGATCAGCGTCGTCATGATCGTCAGCGCGGGGCGCTTGTCGACCTTGTGCCGGGTGGGCGCGTCCTGGTTCGGGAACGGGTACGACCACGGCAGCGCCTGCAGCTGGAGGTCGGGGATATCCCCGGCCCGGCCGCTGCGGACGAAGCCGACCGCCTCGAAGACGGTGCGGCCCATCCAGGTGTTCCCCCGGAGCGCCTCCTTCACCACCCCGGCGGCGAAGTACGGGGTGGTGCCGCGGTTGCGGGCGCTCTTCATCACGTAGGTCATCGGGACGAACAGATGGTCATGCAGGTTGTCGCCCACCGGCAGGTCGGCGACGACATCAAGGCCGTGCTCGCGCAGATGGGACGCCGGGCCGATGCCGGACAGCATCAGCAGCTGCGCGGAGCCATAGACGCCGGCGCTCAGGATCACCTCCCTGGCGGCCCTGATCGTCAGGCGCCCGGACGCCGTGATCACCTCGACGCCGACGGCGCGGTTGCCCTCGATGACGATCCGCTGGACGTGCGCGCCGGTCCGGACCGTCAGGCCGGGCAGGCCATGATCGTCCAGGTATCCCACCGACGAGCTGTAGCGCAGCCCGCCGCTCACGTTCTGCTGGAAGACCGCCGCGCCCTCCTGCGACTCGCCGTTGTAGTCGTCGATCCGCGGCACCCCCGCGGTGTCGGCGAGCGCCCCGAGGAACTTCTCCGATGCTGGGGTCAGGTCCTGCTGCCTGGTCACCTTGATCGGCCCGCCGCTGCCGCGCAGCGAGCTCGCGCCGCCTTCCCAGTCCTCCATCCGCTTGAAACTGGGCAGCACGTCAGGGAACGACCAGCCCTTGCACCCGGCCGCCGCCCAGTCGTCGTAGTTCCGCTGATTGCCGCGGACGAAGAGCATGCCGTTGATCGAACCCGAGCCGCCAAGCACCCAGCCGCGCGGCTGCGGGATCCGGCGGCCGCGCGCGGCCGCCTGCGGAGCGGTGTAGAACCCCCAGTCCAGGCGCTTTTTCAGGGCCGGCACGTTGTGGAAGATGGCGATCATCCCTGGCTTGCGCACCAGTCTGGTGCGATCCGGGCCGCCCGCCTCGAGCAGGATGACGCTGGCGCCCGACTCGGCGAGGCGTTTGGCGAGCACGCATCCGGCGCTGCCCGCGCCCGCCACGACGTAGTCCGCGCTCTGTTCCATCCGGTCCTCGCAGGGGCCTGGCCGCGTGCCGCGGCATATCCGCCAGTGCTGGGGACTCTACGCCCCGATTATGGCCAAAACAAGAACACGTTCTACTAGCGGCGAGCCGATTCGGCCGGGCAAGGGCAAACCCATGATGCTGAACGTACGGTGGCTCTACGCGGCTGGAAACCGGTGGCCCGGCCCGCTGCCTGGCGGCGGCTCGCGGTGTTACGCTCATACCCAAGCAAGCGTTTGGTCAAGCAGTTAACTACGGCAGCGGAGGGATCATGGGCCGCCTCGACGGCAAGGTCGCGCTGATCACCGGGGGCGCCAGGGGCATGGGCAAGTCCCACGTGCGGCACTTCGTCGCCGAGGGAGCGCGCGTGGTCTTGGGTGACGTGCTCGACGACAAGGGCGCCTACGTGGCGGCCAAGCTCGGCCAGGACTGCTGCCGGTACACCCACCTCGACGTCACCAGCGAGACGGACTGGGCCGCGGCGGTCGCGCTCGCGACGGAGGCCTTCGGCCAGCTCGACGTGCTGGTGAACAACGCCGGCATCCTGATGTTCGCGCCGCTCGCCGACATGCCGCTGGCCGACTTCCGGCGCGTTCTCGAGGTGAACGCGGTGGGCTGCTGGCTCGGCATGAAGGCGGTGATCGACCCGATGACCAAGGCGGGCGGCGGCTCGATCATCAACATCTCCTCGATCGAGGGGATCACCGGGGCGGCCGGGTTGTCCGCCTACAGCGCGAGCAAGTTCGCCGTCCGCGGCATGACCAAGGCGGCCGCGCAGGAACTAGGACCGCTCGGCATCCGGGTCAACTCTGTTCATCCCGGCGGGGTGCTCACCCGGATGGTCCTCGAACAGGCGGACACCGGCCACGATGGGACGCGTTTCCTTGGGAACTTGCCGCTCGCGCGTTTCGCCGAGCCCGCCGAGATCTCCCGCCTGGTGGTCTACCTGGCCTCCGACGATTCGTCCTACTCAACGGGCAGCGAGTTCGTCGCCGACGGCGGGCTCCTGGCCGGCCCTGGGTACTGACGTGGCAGACGCGCTGGCGCTGAGCGGCAAGGCCGCCATCGTGACCGGGGCGGGCAACGGACTCGGGCGCGCGGAATCGATCGCGCTCGCCCGGGCCGGCGCGCTCGTTGTGCTCAATGACCTGCCGGGGGACGCGGTCCAGGAGACGGCCGGCCAGATTCGCGCGGCCGGCGGCCAGGCGGTGGTCTGCGATGGCGACGTCGGGGACTGGGAGACCGGGGGGCGGCTGGTCAGCGCGGCCCTCGATGCCTACGGGCAGCTGGACATCCTGGTCAACAACGCCGGCCTGCTGCGGGACCGGATGATCTTCACGATGTCGGCGCAGGAATGGGACCTGGTCCTCCGGGTGCACCTGCGCGGTCATTTCGTGACTACCCGCTTCGCCACCGCGCACTGGCGCGCGGCGAGCAAGCAGGCGGGCGGTCCGGTCTACGCGCGGATCGTGAACACCACGTCGGAGGCGTTCCTGCTCGGCGCGCCGGGCCAGCCCAACTACGCCGCCGCCAAGGCCGGCATCGCCGCCCTGACCGTCGCCACCGCGCGCGGCTGCGCCCGCTACGGCGTCCGCGCCAACGCCATCTGCCCGCGTGCCCGCACCGCCATGCTGGCCGGCCTGGTGAGCCCGCCGCCCGCCGACGGACCCGACCCGCTCGCCCCTGAACACGTGACCCCGCTGGTGACCTACCTGGCGAGCCCCGACGCCGAACGGATCAACGGGGAGGTGTTCGTCGTCCACGGCGGCGTCGCCGCGGTGCTGAACCCGCCGAGCCTGCGCGCCGTCTTCCGGGCGGACACGCCCGACGGCATGTGGACGCTCCCCGCCGTCCGCGACGCGCTGGCGGGCCAGTTCGATGGCGGCTCGCCGGACTCCCCCGGCTTCGCCTGCATGGAGACGATGACCCTGGCCACCGAGACGATCGGCTTCGACTAGCGAAACCGTCGCCGTCGCGCTTACCCCACCGTGGCCGGCTGGTCGCCGAGCGGTTCCGTTTCCTGGCTTGGCTCACGGGCGAGTCGGCTCGGCCACCACACCCACCGGCCCAGGTCCAGGTTCAGCGCGGTGACGAGCACCGAGCGGACGACGAGGGTGTCGAGCAGCACGCCGAACGCCACGGCGAAACCGAGCTCAGTCAAGAACGTGACCGGCAGGGTGCCAAGCACGGCGAACGTCCCCGCCAGCACCGCGCCCGCTGAGGTGATCACGCCGCCGGTGGCGGCCAGACCGGTCAGCGCGCCCGTCCGTGGACCGTGCCGATGGGCTTCCTCGCGCACTCTCGTCATCAGGAAGATGTTGTAGTCGATGCCGAGTGCGACGAGGAACACGAACACGAAGAGCGGGAACGAGGTGTCCGCGCCGCCGAAGTTGAACACGTTGTTAAAGAAGAGCGCGCTCACCCCGAGGGCCGCCGCGAACGACAGCACCACGGTCAGGATCAGCATGATCGGCGCGATCAGCGCCCGCAGCAGCAGGGCAAGGATGACGAACACGACCACCAGGATGATCGGGATGATCAGGTTTCTGTCGTGTGCGGCCGCTCGCTGAACGTCCAGGTTGACCGCGGTGTTACCGCCGACGAGCGCGTCGCCGCCGGGAACGGCGTGCAGGGAGGTGCGCACGCGGTCGATTGTGGCGTACGCCGCCTGGCTGTCCGGGGCGGCGGTCAGCGTGCCTTCAAGGTAGGCATGGCCGGACTGGATCACTGGCTGGGTGACGGCGGTGATGCCCGGCACCGCGCGCAGCGCGGCGGCCAGTTGCCCGGCCTTGGCCGGGTTGCCGTAGACCTCGACCGGCTGTCCCGCTCCGGCCGGGAAGTGCTGATCGAGCACGGTCTGACCGGCCACCGAGTCGGGGGTGCCGCGGAACGACGCCGCGTTCGTCAGCCCGCTCGCCTTGAGCCCGGTCAGCCCGATGGCCATGGCGCCGAGAATCAGCGCGGTGACGATCCACACGGTCCGCGGACGGGTCGCGATGCGACGGCCGATGCGCGCCCACACGCCCCGGGTGGCCGGCTCGGCCGAGCCGTAGTCGGGCCGGGCGGGCCAGAACACCCAGCGGCCGGTGATCACCAGCAGGGCGGGCAGCAGCGTCATCATCGCGAGCAGCGCCACCGCGACGCCGATCGCGAGCACCGGGCCGAGGCCCTTGGTCGAGTTCAGCTCGGCCAGCGCCAGCGTCAGCAGGCTCAGGATCACCGTGCCGCCACTGGCGAGGATGGCCGGGCCTGCCCGGCGCAACGCCACCGCCATCGCCTCGTGCCGGTCGGAGTGCCGCCGTAGCTCCTCCCGGTACCTGGCCGTCAGCAGCAGCGCGTAGTCGGTGCCCGCGCCGAACACCAGCACGTCGAGTATGCCCGCGCTCTGCGCGTTGACGGTCAGTCCGGCGTGCTCAGCAAGGAGGTAGATCACCGCCTCGGCAGTGGTCAGCGCCACGCCCGCGGAGATCACCGGCAGCAGCCAGAGCACCGGGCTGCGGTAGGTGATCAGCAGCAGCACGATGACGACGGCAAGCGCGGAGAACAAGAGCGTCCCGTCGATGCCCTTAAACGCCTTGCCCGAGTCGGCCGCGGTGCCCAGCGGACCGGTGATATGAACCGCCAGGCCGCTTGGACCGGACTGGGCAATGGCCCGGAGCGCGTCGGCGGCGGGGCCGGCCGCGTTCCAGCCCTGACTGCCGAGGTTGACCGCGACGATCGTCTCGACCGCCTTGTTGTCGCGTGCGACGAACGGGCCTGCCAGCTGTCCGGGGATGACGCCTGCCACGTGGGCGAAGCGGGAAACGTCGGCGGCCGCCGTCGCCTTGTCGGCCGCGGTCAGGCCGCTTGGCCGGTCGTAGACCACGACGGCCGGGTACACGTTGGGCGACACGAACTGGGAGCGCAGGTTCAGCACCTGCGTGGACTCCGCCTTCGGCGGCAGCCACGCCTGGGCGTCGTTCTTCTCCGCACCGGTGAGCTTCCCTGAAAGCGGTCCCGCGACCGCCACCAGGATCAGCCAGAACACCAGCACAAGCCACTTTGTCCTGCGGCCGGCCGGAATACCGGCGGTCAAGCTTGTCCTCGCCATAGCGGATCCCCGTTCTGTCCTGCCTGACAGGTAGACGGTACCGCCGTACATAGTTCATCGGGCAGCGCGAAGAATTAAATTTGGGTCAGCCCCGGCGTTCCCGCGCGGCGACTCCCCCAGGGCATCCGGTGATAGGCAGGCGGCGTTGCGGCGGCTAACAGCCGACAGCCCCGTCGATGAGTTCGCGGATCAGGTCGGCGTGGCCGTTATGGCGGGCGTATTCCTCGATCATGTGGACGTAGATCCACCGGAGGGAGCAGGGTTCGCCCCTGCGCGTCTGCCCGGCGTCGTCGAGGCCGCGGGCAGCGGCTGCCTTCCGGCTCGCCTCGCACTCGGACTGCCATGCCGCCAGGTCCGCTTCCCAGTCGGCGGTGTCGAGGGGGATCATGTCGCTGTCTTCCGCCGCTGGGTCATACCAGAGGTAGGGCGCATCCGGCTGCCGTTGCAGGACCCGCCGGAACCAGGAACGCTCAACCTCGGCCATGTGGCGGACAAGGCCGTGCAGGGAAAGCCGTGACGTTGCCACCGGCCGCTCCTTGCGAGCGCGGTCGTCAAGGCCCTCGCACTTGAGCAGCAGCGTCGTGCGGTGGAACTCCAGCCACGCCGCGAGCATCTCGCGCTCGCCGAGGCCGTTCATGGGCGGCTCGGCCCGTCTCGGGTCGGCAAGGTCTCCAGCCATGAGCCGAAGCCTACCGACACGCATGGTTCCCGAGACCGCCAGTTTCTCCACGCGCTGACGGACCCGAAATGCGGACACGCCGAACTGAGCATCGGGTTGGCGGCCGACAGCGGATTGACCGAAGATTGCCGCATTCGCCCACAGCGCGCCGGACCGCGGGCGCCGCCGCAGCAGGAATGCTGTCGCTGTCTTTGCTGCTGGTAACCGGGAAATCGATCGGGGTATGGCAATATAAGTGCGGGCGTAAGCGCCCGATTCCCGTTCATCCGGAGACCGAGAATTCCGATTAGCCCGGGAGGTGGTATTTCTTCCGGGAACGGTCTCGATCTCCTCGTTAACTATCAGGATAGGGACTTTTCCGTGCCTTGTGACGCGGCAGTTATCGCCGCAGAAAGAAGCAGAAATGATCAGTTCAGTTACCGGGAAGCCCGTTGCGGCATGCCCCCGTCGTGGCCGGCCCGCCCTGCTCGCGGGTGGCGCGGCGGTTGCCTTGACGATCCTTACGACGGTTTCCGCGGCGGCTAGCCCGACGGTCATCTCGACGGTCCCGGTCGGTAACGCGCCGCTCGGGGTGGCGGTCAATCCGAGCACCGGCGCCGCCTACGTCGCCAACGCCGGCGACAGTACGGTTTCCGTGATCAGCGGGTTGAACAGGAAGGTCATCGCGACCATCGGTGTCGGCTCGGCGCCGCATGACGTGGCCGCCAACTGGGTAACGGACCGCATCTTCGTCGCCAACGTGGTCAGTAACACGGTGTCGGTGATCAACGGACGAACCAACAAGGTCACCGCGACCATCAGTGTCGGAACGAACCCGGTTGGCGTGGCAGTGGACTGGGAAACCAACATCATATATGTCGCTAATTTCGCCGGCAATACCGTATCGGTGATCAACGGGCGTACCGACACGGTCAGCGCGACCATAAATGTCGGCACTAGCACGAGTGCGGTGGCTATTAACCAGGAAACTGACACCGTCTACGTGGCGGACGACGCCGCTAACACGGTGACGGTGATCAACGGGCGTACCAATAAGATTACCGGGACCAGCACGGTCGGAAATGCGCCCTTTGAGGTAGCGGTCAACCCTGAGACTGACACCATCTACGCCGCGAACCACGACGATAACACGGTATCGGCGATCAACGGGCATAACGACAAGGTAACCGCGGTGATCCCGGTCGGAACCAGTCCGTTCGGGGTGGCGGTTAGCCCGCTGACCGGAAACGTCTACGTCGCCAATTTCGGCGATAACACGGTGTCAGTGATCCGGCCGCGTTCGGACAAGGTCAGCGCGGTCATCCCCGTCGGCACCAACCCGTTCGGGGTGGCGGTAAGCCCGCTGACCGGGAACGTCTACGTCAGCAATTCTGGCGGGAACACGGTGCAGGTCATACCGGGCGACTAACCGGCGGGTCAATGAAAGTGCCGGGGCTCCGGGGCAAGGCCCCGGAGCCCCGGCGCTTCGGCGTGACCTGTATCTGATCGGCCATTGATTCCTCTGTAGGGATGACTACGGCTCCGCGGGCACAGGAGGGAGGCGACCGCGGGTGCATCCACGACAGAGTCAGCCCAGGCTCGGGCGGCGGTACGCGCTCGCCGGGCTCGGCCTGACTTTCGCACTGCTGCGCGGGCTCGCGGGGGTTGCGAACGCGGCGGTCGCCCCCGCACCCCCCGCGCCCCCCGCGCCCGCCGCTCTGGCCGCGGAGGCCGCGGGCAGCTCTGCGATCGACCTGACCTGGGACGCCCCCACTGCGCCGTCTGACTCGACGCTGGCGGGTTACGACGTCTACCAGGGGACCAGTCCGGGCGGGGAATCCGGCACCCCGGACAACAACAGCGCCCTTATCACCGGCACCAGCTACACCGTCACCGACCTGAACGGCGCAACCACGTACTACTTCGACGTGATCGCGATCTACCAGGGGTTCGAGGGTGGCGGCATCCCGAGTTCGCCGTCCAATGAGGCGTCTGCCACGACAAGCCAAGGCGCCGCTCCGGCGCCTGCCGGCCTGACCGCGACGGCTGCCGGCAGCTCCGCGGTAGACCTGACCTGGGGCGCCCCGGTCGCGCCGATTGCCTTGCCGCTGGTGGGCTATGACGTCTACCAGGGCGCAAGCTCTGGCGGCGAGTCCGCCACCCCGGTCAACAGCGTCCCCGTCACCGCCACCAGCTACACCGTCACGGGCCTCGACAGCGGGACCGCGTACTACTTCCAGGTGACCGCGGTCTACCGCAGCGGGCAGAGCCCGGCCTCGGCTGAGGCATCCGCCACCACAGGGAGCACCAGCGGTGCCCCGGAGCCCCAGGTCGTGTCCTTCCCGCCGCTCGCCTCCCAGGCGGTCGGCGTGAGCTTCACGGTCTCGGCATCCGCCTCGTCGGGGCTGCCGGTGTCGTTCGGCTCGGAGACGCCGCGCGTCTGCGCCGTATCCGGTTCGACGGTCAGGACCCTGGTAGCCGGCCAGTGCGACATCCAGGCATCGCAAGGCGGAAACGCGGACTTCCAGCCGGCCGCCGCGGTGATCCAGGGTTTCACCGTCACGGCGGCCGGTGTGCTCACCACGAGCCCCACGCCGAGTGCCACGGCGGACGGTGGGCCCACACCGAGCATCAAGCCGATCGCGGCTGGCACCGGACCTGGCAGGCTGGTCGTCATCCTCCTGGTGGCCGCCATCCTGCTGCTAGCCGGCATTCTCGCGCTGCTGGCAGCCAGGCTGAGCGTCGCCAGGAGCCGGCCGCGCACCCGGCCGCCGGCCACCCAGGCGGCCAGGATTCAGGCGGAGCGGCAACCGGGCCCGCCGCCAGCGGTGCACATCCGCTTTACCGGGACAGAAGCGACGCACGCGGTGCGAATCGAGCCGCGCCCTGGTGCGCGCAGCACGACGATTGAGGAATACGGTCATGACAACTGACAGGTCGAACCACCCAGGCACGGGGCTGGCCGCGCTCTTCGGTTCCGGTGACGACCTCACGGCGGCATTGGCGGGCGCCGGCCTAACGGACTGGATCGAGAAGAACGTCGGCGGCGCGCTTGGCGGGCTCTCGGCTGAGACCCGCGCGGCCGCTGCCCGCGAGATCAGCGCAACCGTGGCGTCATTGCTGAACGTGAACCCGGTCGACGTGCTCGTCGAGGGCTGGCGCGGGTACCAGAGGATCACCGACGCCGCACGCGGCACCCTAGCGGCAGCCGGCAGCACTGAACTGCTCCCCCTGGCCACGCACCAGATCACCCAGACCCTGAACCCCTCGGTCACCGTGCTCGTCGACGGGTACCGCATCGCCGCCCTCCAGCTGAGCGTCTCGGTCGTCTGCGAGATCCAGGCCATGCTGGCGAAGATCAGCGCGGGCCGGCTGGTCGCCATCGAGTCCGGCCGGTGCTATGTCACCGCCGCGCTCGCTATCGCGGACGCGGACATCACATCGAGGACAACGCGCTTCGACCTGCCCGGGGTCGTCTCACTCGGGCGGGGGCTGCGGCTGCTGCCCGCCGAAGAGTATTCAGGTTCCCAAGCAGCGGCAGCTCAGCGCACTGCCCGCTGGAAGAGCAATGCCGGGTCGGGCAGCGCCACCGACCGTTATGGGGCGCACGAGCTCTGATCAGCCACGCTTTCCCGCTAGAGCGCGACGCGACTGTGAAGACCACCGCGCCGCTGTCACCCTGGATGGCCATCTGCCCAGGCCGGGTCGCTCGCGGTTAGCGGGTAATACTTGATGCCGCCGTTCGATGCATCTGATTCGCCTTCGTCGGCGTTGGCCCCGGCACCGTTGTATTTCCCGGTATCGATGAGCTCCGCGTCCCAGTTCGCGTTGTACCGGTAGGGAATCCCGACAGCGGTGCTCCCGTTTTCGGTGTACAGCGTGTGGCCAGAGGTAAAGCAGTGGTTGGCGGTGATGAGAAAGTCACGGTTGCTGGAGTTCTCGATGGAGACCGCAGCGAAGCCCCGCGGTCAAGCTGGCCGATCCCGTTCAGCCCGAAGGGGAGGCGCTTGCCGATGCTGGCGGCGATCAGCCGACTGCCCGCCGCCGTGAGGGATGCGGCCGAGTACGCCGTCCGTTCCACCCGGATCAGGCCGGAGTCGAGCTGGGGGTCGCGCCGCTTGGCCGCGGCGATCAGCCCGGCCGCCCGGCTCGGGTCGGTAACGTAGAGGTCCACGGCGTGCGCCGGCGTGTCCAGGGCGGTTCCCCAGTAGATATCCCCCAGCGTGGTACTGCCCACCTCCTGGAGCGGGGCCGCGGCGGCCAGCAGGGGATTCTGCAGTGCCGCTACCCGCGTCGGCGGCATCGCGAAGACCTTCGCCCACGTCAGCTTTGGAGTACCGGCCTGCCGTGCCGCCTGCGAGGCCCCGGCGGTCGCGCCGAGGACGGTGATGATCGCCGCCGCCGAGCATG
This sequence comes from Trebonia sp., assembly GCA_050013875.1. GTDB lineage: Bacteria > Actinomycetota > Actinomycetes > Streptosporangiales > Streptosporangiaceae > Trebonia. The sequence goes on from JBEKEK010000027.1 coordinate 35,651, forward strand.
CGGCAATGAGAGGGAACCTTTTGTGAAAACGCAATTCGATTTCTCCTAACCAGGCGTGAACACGATGGCTATGACCAGGGTGTTCGCTGAATCTTTTCCGCATGTGGAGATTCGCACGAGCGCGTGACATCTGCGTGATGACCGCGTGTTAACGTAAAGCGTTCAGGCTTATCAGGACTTATCAGGACCGGCGCCTATATCCGAGTGATAAAGTCTCGTCCGGGCTTGTCGGGACTGGCGCCGGAACGGGGCGACGTCATGCGGTTCGGGGTGCTGGGGCCTCTGCAGGTGGTGGCCGGCGAGGGCGAGGAGCCGGGCGTGGTCTCGGCCGCCCGGCTGCGGGCGCTGCTGGCGGTGCTGCTGTGGCGGGCGAACCAGCCGGTGCCGGTCGATGAGCTTGCTGAGCTGGTGTGGGACGGGGCACCTCCCGGCGGGGCCGCCGATGCGACCCGCGCCCTGGTGATGCGGCTGCGGCGGCGGTTGGACAGGCGGGCGGCGGCGCGGATCGTGACCCGTTCGCCCGGCTACGCCATCGAGATCTCCGGTGACGAGCTGGACGCGTCGCGGTTCGAGGGGCTGACCCGGGAGGCGGGCGAGGCGATCCGCGCCGACCGCTGGGCGCAGGCCGCGGGGACCGCGGCGGAGGCGCTGGGATTGTGGCGCGGCACGCCGCTGGCCGATATCCCCTCGCAGCTGCTGCGGGATCAGTGGGTGCCGCACCTGGAACTGCTGCAGGTGCAGGCGCTGGACTGGCGCATCGAGGGTGACCTGCACGACGGCCGTCACCAGCAGCTGATCCCCGAGCTGCGGGAGCTGACCGCGCGTCATCCGCTGCGGGAGCATTTTCACGGGCAGCTGATGCTGGGCCTGTACCGGTGCGGGCGTCAGGCGGAGGCACTGGCCGCCTACCAGCGCGCCCGCGACATCCTTGGCGCCGAGCTCGGCGTCGAGCCGGGGCCCGGCCTGCGGGACCTGCACCAGCGGATGCTGTCCGGCGACCCGGCGCTGGTCGCTGCCGGGCCGGCCCGGCCGGCCGAGGGGCGGGCTCAGCCGGCCGTGCCGCGGGAACTGCCGCCGGCGGTGCCGGGCTTCACCGGCCGGTCGACTGAACTCGGGGCACTGACCGGGCTGCTTGACCGATCTGCTGAGCAGGCTCCAGGCGCGGTGGTGATCTCGGCGATCGGCGGGACCGCCGGGGTGGGCAAGACCGCGCTGGCCGTGCACTGGGCGCACCAGTCGGCCGGGCGTTTCCCCGACGGGCAGCTGTACGTGAACCTGCGCGGTTATGACCCCGACCAGCCAGTGCCCGCCACTGACGCGCTGGCCGGGTTCTTGCGCTCGCTGGGCGTGCCCGGCCGGGACATCCCGCCGGAGGCCGACCAGCGGGCCGCCCGCTACCGCAGCCTGCTAGCGGGCAAGCGGATGCTGATCGTGCTTGATAACGCCGGATCGGCCGATCAGGTACGGCCGCTGCTGCCCGCCACAAGGGCCTGCACCGTGGTGGTGACCAGCAGGGACGCACTGGCCGGGCTGGTCGTCAGGGACGGCGCCGCCCGCCTTGACCTGGACGTGCTCCCCATCCAGGAGGCGGTCGCGCTGCTGCGGACACTGATCGGGGCACGGGTGGGAGCCGAGCCCGGTGCCGCCGCCGATCTGGCCGAGCACTGCTGCCGGCTGCCGCTGGCGTTGCGGGTGGCGGCCGAGCTCGCCGCCACCCGCCCGGCGATGCCGCTGGCCGGGCTCGCCGCCGAGCTGGCCGACCTGGGTACCCGGCTTGACCTGCTGGCGGCGGACGGCGACCCCCGCACCCAGGTACGGACCGTGTTCTCCTGGTCCTACCGCCACCTCGACGCCGAGGACGCCAGGACCTTCCGGCTGCTCGGCCTGCACCCCGGCCCCGACCTCGAGCCCTACGCCACCGCGGCGCTCACCGGCACGACCGTGCAGCAGGCCCGACGGGCGCTGGACGTGCTGACCCGCGCGCACCTGATCCAGCCCGCCGCAGCGGGCCGGCATGGCCTGCACGACCTGCTCCGGGGCTACGCCCGTGAGCTCACCGCCGCCCTGGACGCCGGGCAGGAGCAGCACGCCGCGCTGACCCGCCTGTTCGACCACTACCTGTACACCGCCGCGACCGCGATGGACACCCTGTTCCCGGCCGAGCGCCACCGCCGTCCCCGTATCCCCCGCCCGGCCACCCCGGTGCCGCCGCTGGCCGATCCCGCGGCCGCACGGGAATGGCTCGACGGCCAGCGTGCCTCCCTGGTCGCAGCCGCCGGGCACACCGCCGCCCACGGCTGGCCCGGCCACGCCACCGGGCTAGCGAGCACGCTCTCCCGGTACCTGCGCAACGGCAGTCACATCCCCGAGGCCCTCATCATCTTCGGCCACGCGCTCGGTGCCGCCCGCCGCACCGGTGACCGCGCTGGCGAGGCAACCGCACTCCTCGAGATCGGCATCGTCAACGGGCAGCAGAGCCGCTATCAGCAGGCCGCTGACCAGCACCAGCAGGCGCTGGCCCTGTTCCGGGCGGTAGCAGACCGGGCGGGTGAGGCCCGTACGCTTGGCAACCTGGGCGTCAACGATATGCAGCGGGGCCGCTACCAGGACGCCGCCCGCCACCAGCAGGAAGCCGTCGCGATCTACCGTGACATCGGCGACCGCCTCGGCGAGATACGCGCGCTCGACAATCTCGGATTCGCCCGGCAGCGGCAAGGCCGCTACCAGGAGGCGGCCGGCTATCACGAGCAGACGCTGAACCTGTCCAGGGAGATCGGCGATCGCCCGGGCGAAGCCTTCGCACTGGGCAGTCTCGGCACTGTTGACCTCCGGCTGGGCCGCTTCGAGCACGCGGCCGGATACCTCAAGCAGGCGCTTGCCCTATTCCAGGACATGGGTAACACCGTCAGCGAAGCGGAGATCCTGGCCAGGCTCGGCGAGGTCTACCTGGGACTTGGCCTTCACGAGCAAGCCGCGGGCAACTTTGACCAGGCCCTGGCCACGTCACGCGAGATCGGCGATCCAGGCCTGGAGGCCGACGCGCTCAACGGCCTCGGGGAGGTCCTCCTCCAGACGGGCGATGCAGAAAAGGCACGCGCGCACCACGCCACGTCTCTCCGGATCGCATCCGCGGCCGAAGAGCCACGCGAGCAGGCCCGCGCGCACAGTGGCCTCGCCCGCGGCTGGCAGGCGGACGGAGACTCACTCCAGGCCCGGCGCCACTGGCAGGAAGCCCTCGCCCGCTACACCGCCATCGGCGCCCCAGAAGCCGACGACATCCGCGCCCGCCTCGCCACGGCCGGTGACGACGGCGACTGTGACCACAAGCCAACGCAAGGCAATCGCGGCAGCACTGCCCCCTCCTCCGGATTATCCGTCCGGTCGCGGCGATCCGGCTCCAGCTCGCGAGCCCGCACCAAGTAGGCGATCGTGCGCGGGGCCGAGCTCATCCGGCCGCGGCTTGCTTGACGCGACCATGGCAGCCCCAGCAGTAGAACGCGTTCTATTTAACTGGAATCCGCGCCAGCGCTGAGGAACGCGGGAGGCTCACCGCCGCCGTGCACGGTCAGGCACGTCCCGCTGACGTAAGCGGCCCCGGGGGAAGCGAGGAACAGGCATGCCTGCGCCACGTCGTCCGGGGTCGCCATCCGCCGCAGCGGCACGGTCGCGGCGACGGCGGCGACCACGGCCGCGTCACCGTACTGCCGGGCGACCGCCTCGGTCGCCACAAAGCCAGGCACGACGCAGTTGATCCTGACCGCCGGGCCCCACTCGATGGCGAGGCTGGTGACCAGGTGGTGCAGGCCGGCCTTGGCCGCGCCGTAGGCGGCCGTGCCCGGGGACGGCCGGCTGCCGCTCACGCTGCCGACCATGATGATCGAACCGCCGCCCTGATCCCGCATCACCGCGTTCGCGGCCTGCGCGATGTGCAGCGGGGCGATCAGGTTGAGCTCGATCACCTTGGCGTGGAAGCGGGGCGACGCGGTGGCCGCGGCCGCGTAGGGCGACCCGCCGGCGTTGCTCACGGCGACGTCGAGCCGACCGAAAAGGCCAGCGGCACGGTCAGCGATCCGGGCCGCCTGCTCCGGGTCGCGGATATCCGCCTGGGCGAAGACGGCGGTCCGGCCCTGCGCGGACGGCAGTTCGGCGGGCTCGGTCCGCCCGCAGACCAGCACGCGGGCACCAGAACGGAGGAATCCGCGGGCGATGCCCGCACCGATGCCCCGGGTGCCGCCGGTCACGAGGACGGCTTTCCCCGCTGCCGCGTCTGGCTCGGCTCGCTGCACGTCGACGGACCGCATGCGGCCATGTTAGGCTGCGCACCAAGCAAGCGCTAGGTTGAGCGAGATCATGTTTCCGCTAGCGCAGTTCCCGCGGGTGAGGAGCCGATGGGCATCGACGTGCAGGCGCGCGACGGGATCGCCGACGTGGTCATCGACTTCCCGCCGGTCAACGCGCTGCCCGCGCAGGGCTGGTACGACCTCGCGGCCGCGGTGACCGCGGCCGGCGCCGATCCGCGGACCCGGGTCGTGATCCTCGCCGCGCGGGGCCGCGGTTTCTGCGCGGGCGTGGACATCAAGGAGATGCAGCGGCTCGACGGGCACGAGGGGATATTGCGCGCCAGCCAAGGGTGCTTCACCGCGTTCGCCGCCGTTTACCAGTGCCCGGTGCCGGTGATCGCGGCCGTGCAGGGCTTCTGCCTGGGCGGCGGGATCGGCCTGGCCGGCAACGCCGACCTCATCGTGGCGGCCGACGACGCGACGTTCGGCCTGCCCGAGGTCGACCGGGGCGCGCTCGGCGCGGCCACCCACCTCGCCCGGCTGGTGCCGCAGCCGCTGCTGCGCGCGATGGTGTACACCTGCCGGACGGTCACCGCGCGGCAGCTGCATGACTTCGGCACGGTGCTGCGCGTCGTACCCGGCGCCGAGCTGAAGGCCGCCGCCGACGAGGTCGCCGCGGAGATCGCCGCGAAGGATCCCCTCGTCATCCGGCTGGCCAAGCAGTCGCTCAACGGCATCGACCCGGTCGACGTGAACCGCTCCTACCGCTACGAGCAGGGGTTCACCTACGAGCTCAACCTGGCAGGCGCGGGCGACAGAGCACGAGAGGCATTCGTGGCCGGCCATCGCGCGGCAGACACCTCATGACCGCCATGGTGCTGACGCCGGACGAGGTGGTGGCCGAGCTGCGCGACGGCATGACCATCGGGATCGGCGGGTGGGGATCGCGCCGCAAGCCGATGGCGCTGGTGCGCGCCATCCTGCGATCGCCCCTGCGAGACCTCGTGGTGGTGTCCTACGCGGGCCCGGACGTTGGGCTGCTCATCGCGTCCGGGCAGGCGCGGCGGATCGTCACCGGGTTCGCGTCCCTTGACTCGATCCCGCTTGAGCCGCATTTCAGGAACGGGCGGCAGCATGGCACAGTCGAGCTGACCGAGCTGGACGAGGGGATGCTGCACTGGGGCCTGCTCGCCGCCGCGCACCGGCTGCCCTTCCTGCCGATCCGGGCCGGACTCGGTTCTGACGTGATGCGGGTCAACCCCGGGCTGCGGACGGTCCGCTCGCCCTATGCGGGCAGTGCGGAATCCGGGGACGGCGAGGAGCTGGTCGCGATGCCGGCGTTGCGGCTCGACGCGGCGCTCGTGCACATGAACCGGGCGGACGCCGACGGCAACGGGCAGTATCTCGGCCCCGACCCCTACTTCGACGATCTGTTCTGCCTGGCGGCCGAGCGGGCCTATGTCTCCTGCGAGCGAATCGAGCCCGCCCTCACCGGGCCGCCGCCGTCCCTGCTGCTTAACCGGGCCATGGTGCACGGCGTCACCGAAACCCCCAATGGCGCCCACTTCACCAGCTGCGTTCCCGACTACGGGCGGGATGAGCAGTTCCAGCGCCGGTACGCGACGGCGGCCGCCGACCCGGATACCTGGAAGCGGTTCCGTGCCGAGTACCTGGACGGCGACGAGGCCGCCTACCAGCAGGCGGTCAAGCGATGAGCCCGGCCGAGCCGGGACTGAGCCCGGGGAACCAGGGGGAACCGGGGGCGGGAACGCCGCCTTCCACCGCGGCCACCGCCACCCGCGCCGAGGTTTGCGTCGTGGCCTGCGCCGAAGCCTGGCGCGGCGACGGCGCGATTCTGGCCAGCCCGATGGGCGTGATCCCGGTGCTCGGCGCCGGGCTCGCCAGGCAGACGTTCGCGCCTGACCTGCTGATGACCGACGGCGAGGCCTACCTGGTCGATCCGCGGGGCGACATCGAGGGCTGGCTCCCCTACGCCAAGGTGTTCACGATGGTCGCGGCGGGACGGCGGCACGTGATGATGGGCGCCGCCCAGATCGACCGGTACGGGAACCAGAACATCTCGTGCATCGGCGACTGGGCACGGCCGAAGGCCCAGCTGCTCGGCGTCCGCGGCGCGCCCGGCAACACCGTGAACCACGCCGTCAGCTACTGGGTGCCCCGGCATTCGCGGCGCGTCTTCGTCGAGCACGTGGATATGGTCTGCGGTGTCGGCTTCGACCGGGGTGCCGTGGACCTGCGCGTCGTCGTCACCAACCTGGCCGTGCTCGACTTCCAGACCCCCGATCACGCGATGCGGCTGCGGTCCGTTCATCCCGGGGTTCGCGTGGCTGACGTGCTGGAAGAGACGGATTTCGAGCTTGTGGTACCCGATGACGTCGCGGTGAGCCGGCTGCCCTCCGCGGCTGAGCTTGCCCTGATCGGCCGGCTCGACCCAGAACGGAAAAGGGACAGGGAGGTGCCTTGATCAGCACTCCGCTGACCGAACTGCTCGGCGTCCGCTACCCCGTCGTCGCCAGCGCCATGGGCTACGTGTCGGGGCCGCGCCTGGTCACGGCGGTTTCCAACGCGGGCGGCCTCGGCATCCTCGCCTCGGCCACCATGAGCCTGGCCGAGCTGCGGACGGCGATCAAGGAGACTGCCGCGGGAACCACGGGACCGTTCGGAGTGAATATAAGAGCCGACGCGCCGGACGCGGGAGAGCGGGTCGCGGCGGTCATCGGCGCGGGCGTTCCCGTTGCCTCCTTTGCCCTGGCGCCCAAGCCGGACCTGATCGCCGCGCTCAAGGACGCCGGGGTGATCACGATCGCCTCGGTGGGGGCGCGCAGGCACGCGGAGAAGGTGGCCGCGTGGGGTGTCGACGCCGTGATCGCGACCGGCGGTGAGGGCGGCGGGCACACCGGGGCGGTGCCCACCAGCCTGCTCATCCCCCAGGTGGTTGACGCGGTCGACATCCCGGTGATCGCGGCGGGCGGATTCTTCGACGGCCGCGGCCTGATCGCGGCGCTCGCCTACGGCGCGGCCGGGATCGCGATGGGGACCAGGTTCCTGCTCACCAGCGACAGCCCGGTGGCGGACGCGGTCAAGCGGGTGTACCTGGCGGCGGGGCTGGACGGCACGGTGGTGACCCGGCGGGTCGATGGCGTGCCGCACCGGGTGCTCCGGACGCCGCTGGTGGACCGTCTTGAGCGCGGCGGCCGGGTGGCGACCCTGCTGCGTTCCGCGCGTAACGCGGTGCGGTTCAGGGACGTCTCCGGCCTGTCATCGCTTGAGCTGCTGCGGGCGGGGCGCGCGATGCGTCATGGCGGCCAACTGTCCTGGGCGCAGGTGCTGATGGCCGCGAACACGCCGATGCTGCTGCGGGCCGCGATGATCGACGGCCGGCCCGACCTCGGGCTGATGTCCTCCGGGCAGGTGGCGGGGCTGATCGAGGACCTGCCGTCCTGCGCGGAGCTGATCACCCGGGTGATGACCGATGCCGAGGCACGGCTGGCGGGTCTTGCCGCCTTTCCGGTCTTAGCGGTCTGACAGCCGCTCGATGATCGTCACGTTGGCCTGACCGCCGCCTTCGCACATCGTGAGCAGGCCGCGCCTGCCGCCGGTTCGCTCAAGCGCGTGCAGCAACGTGGTGAGCAGGCGCGCGCCGGTCGCGCCGAGCGGGTGCCCGAGGGCGATCGCGCCGCCGCTGGTGTTGACCCGGGCGAGGTCGGCGCCGGTCTCGCGCTGCCAGGCGAGCACGACCGAGGCGAACGCCTCGTTGATCTCGATCAGGTCGATCTGGCCGAGGGTGAGCCCGGCCCGGCCAAGCGCGTGCGCGGTGGCCGCGATCGGCGCGGTGAGCATCAGCACCGGGTCGTCGCCGCGGGCGGAGAGGTGGGTGATCCTGGCCCGCGGCTTCAGCCCGCCGGCCCGCACCGCTTGCTCCGAGGCGATCAGCAGGGCGGCGGCGCCGTCCGCGATCTGGCTGGACAGGGCGGCGGTGATCCGGCCGCTTTCGCGTAGCGGGCGCAGTGCCGCCATCTTCTCGGCGCTGGTGTCGCGCCGCGGGCACTCGTCCTGCGACAGGCCGCCGTAGGGCACGATCTCGGCCGCGAAGTGCCCGTCGTCGATGGCGGTTATCGCCCTTGCGTGGCTGGCGAGGGCGTAGTCCTCCATCTCCGCGCGGCCTATCCCCCACTTCTCCGCGATCAGGTCGGCCGCGCGGAACTGGGAGATCTCCTGCCCGCCGTATCTGGCCTGCCAGCATCGCGAGCCGCTGAACGGGTCGCCGAAGGGTTCGCCCATCGCCGCCGCGATTCCGATCATGCTCATGTTCTGCACGCCGCCGGCGACGACCAGGTCGGCCGTTCCTGACAGCACCGCCTGGGCGGCGAAGTGCACCGCCTGCTGCGACGAGCCGCACTGCCGGTCCACGGTGACACCGGGCACCGACTCCGGCAGCCCGGCCGCGAGCCAGGCCGTGCGGGCGATGTCGCCCGCCTGCGGGCCGACCGTGTCCACGCAGCCGAACACCACGTCATCCACGTCGGACGGATCGATCTTGGTGCGGGCGAGCAGGGCGGCGATGACATGCGCCCCGAGATCGGCCGGATGCGCGGCGGCGAGGCCGCCGCCGCGGCGGCCGACGGGGGTTCGCACCGCGTCGATGATGTACGCCCCGTTTACCGTCGCCGTCATGGCAGCCTCCCGATGTACAATCCTAGAACACGTTCTAGTTTAGCGGAGAGCGCATGCGCATCGCCTACACCCCCGAGCAGGAACGGCTCCGGCTGGAGCTGCGCGACTACTTCGGCCGCCTGATGACAGACGAGGTCCGCGCCGCGCTGGCCGACCCGGCCGAGGGCGACTATGGCAGCGGCGACGCCTACCGCGCCGTCGTCCGCCAGCTCGGCGCGGACGGCTGGCTGGCGCTGAGCTGGCCGGAAGAGCATGGCGGGCGTGGCCGCAGCCTGCTCGACCAGCTCATCTTCACCGACGAGGCCGCGATCGCGGGGGTCCCGGTTCCGTTCCTGACCCTCAACACGGTGGGGCCGACGATCATGCGGTTCGGCACCGCGGCGCAGAAGTCGTTCTACCTGCCGCGGATCGCCGCGGGCGAGATCCACTTCTCCATCGGCTACTCGGAACCGGAGGCAGGCACGGATCTGGCGTCGCTGCGCACGACCGCGACGCGAGTGCCGGGGGAAGGGCCGGCCGAAGACCCCGGCGGGCAGTACGAGATCAACGGCCACAAGATGTGGACCAGCCTGATCCAGTACGCCGACTACGTGTGGCTCGCCTGCCGGACCGACCCGTCGGCGCATCGGCACAGGGGCCTGTCGATCATCATCGTGCCGACCTCCGCCCCGGGCTTCTCCTGGACGCCGGTGCGGACGGTGGCGGGCGTGCTGACCAGCGCCACCTACTACTCGGCGGTCCGCGTGCCGCTCTCCTCGCTGGTAGGGGAGGAGAACCAGGGCTGGCCGCTGATCACCAACCAGCTCAACCACGAACGGGTGGCGCTGACTTCCGCCGCGCCGGTGCTTTCCGCCCTGGCCGCGGTGCGGGAGTGGGCATCCATGACCCGGCTGGCGGACGGGCGGCGGGTGATCGACGCCGAATGGGTGCGGCTCATTCTGGCCCGAGTGCACGCCAAGGCGGAATTCCTCAAGCTCATGAACTGGCGGATCGCCTCGTCCGGCAGCGCCGTCGGCCCGGCCGCGGCCTCGGCCACGAAGGTGTTCGGCACCGAGTTCGCGGTGGAGGCGTACCGGCTGCTGATGGAGGTGCTCGGCGCGAACGCGCTGGTGCGCTCGGGTTATCCCGGGCAGGCGCTGGCCGGCCGGATCGAGCGTATGCACCGCGCCGCGCTCATCCTGACCTTCGGCGGCGGGACGAACGAGGTGCAGCGCGACATCATCGCGACCGTCGGGCTCGGGCTTCCGGCCGCGCGCCGTTGATCTTCTTCCAGGAGGGCAGGGTCGGATGGACTTTTCGCTCAGCGAGACGCAGACCGAGCTCGCGGGGCTCGCGAGAAAGATCCTCCTCGAGCGGGACACGCGGGAACGGCAGTGGGCGGATCTCGCCTCGGCCGGGGTGCTCGCGGCCGGGCTGCCCGCCGCCCTCGGCGGGGCGGGCCTCGGCTTCCTCGAGCAGTGCTCGGTGCTGGCCGAGATCGGCCGGGCGGTCTCGCCGGTGCCCTACCTTCCTTCGGTCGTACTCGGGGCCGGTGCGATCGCCGGGTTCGGCACCCCTGCCCAGCAGCGCCGGTGGGCCGATCCGGCCGGGGACGGTTCGGTGGTGCTCACCGCCGCACTGTCGGAGGAGGACGGCGATGACCCGTCGGCGCCGTCGGCATTCGCCGAGCGCGCAGGCGGGCGCTGGCGGCTGTCCGGTGTGAAGACAGTGGTCCCGGCGGCGGCGTTCGCTGACCTGATGCTAGTTCCGGCCTCTTCGCCCGACGGTGTGCTGGTGTTCCTGGTCGAGCCGTCCGACGCCGGGGTGACGGTGCAGCCGCAATCGCTGACGGACGGCGCCGACGCCGGGCGCCTCGTGCTTGACGGCGTCGGCCTGGGCGACGGCCGGGTGCTTGGCGGGTCAGGGCGGGGCCGGGAGATAACGGACTGGCTGGTGGCACGGGGCACCGTGGGAATGTGCGCGGTGCAGGCCGGCGTGCTTGAGCGGGCTCTTGAGCTGACCGCCGAGTACGCGCGGAGCCGGGAGCAGTTCGGACGGCCGATCGGGTCGTTCCAGGCGGTGGCCCAGCGTCTGGCCGACGCCTACATCGACGTGGAGGCGGTCCGGCTCACGATGTGGCAGGCCGCCTGGCTGCTCGCCACCGGCCAGCCGGGCGGCCCCGAGGCGGGCGCGGCGGTCGCCAGCGCCAAGTTCTGGGCCGCCGACGCGGGCCACCGGGTGGCGCACACCGCCGTCCACGTGCATGGCGGAATGGGCATCGACACGTCCTACCCGGTGCACCGCTACTTCGTCGCGGCCAAGCGGGCCGAGTTCACCCTCGGCGGCGCCACCGCCCAGCTCCGCCGGCTCGGGGACATCCTCGGGATGTCCCCGATGCCGTTAGGGGGTGGATCAGGGTCAGAACCGGGGCCGATCCCGATCGACGGCGGGCGCCGCCCGCGGCAGCCTTGAGGCATGGACGCGGCAATCGCGGCCAGCTCAACCTCAACGGAGACCGATCACCATGCTGTGGATCCTCGCCCTCGCCCTCATCGCCGTCGTGGCCGTCATCATCGTCGGCTTCGCCGTGCACCTCCTTTTCACGCCCTGGCTGCTGGTGGCCGTCGCCATCGTGGCCTGGATCAAGTTCCGGCCGCGCGGCTCCAGGCAGTAGCCGGTCAAACCGGTGCGCGTTAACCGCGGACCAGGTCGGCCACCCGCGGCAGGGCGGCGATGTCGCAGCTGACGGAGAACGTGGTCAGCACGGTCTGCTTCCAGCGCTGGATCTCGTCCGCGATCTTGGCCCAGGGGCCGATCAGGGCGACGTCCTCCACCAGCCGGGTGGGGACCGCGGCGATGGCGCTCTTCTTGTCGCCGGCCAGGTAGGCGTCCTGGATGGCGCTGGCTTCCGCCTCGTATCCCATCCGGGCGAAGACCTCGTGGTGGAAGTTGACGCCGCGCGCGCCCATCCCGCCGATGTAGAGGGCGAGCGTGGGCCGGAGGCGGTCGGCCGCGCGCTCGAGGTCCTCATCGGCGATGATGGCGAGCGGGCCGCCGACCACGTCGAAGGTCGCGCTCGAATGCCTGGCACCGGGGCGCGCGAAGCCCTCGGCAAGGGCACCGGCGTAGAAGTCGTTCATCGCGGGCGAGAAGAAGATGACGTTCCATCCGTCCGCGATCTCGGCCGCCAGCGCCACGTTCCGCGGCCCCTCCGCGCCCAGGTAGATCGGGATCTCGGTCCGGTAAGGATGCAGGATGGAGCGCAGCGGCTTCCCTAGCCGGGGGCCGGAGCTTGTGCCCGCCCGCAGCGGGAGCTGGTAGTGCTCGCCGTCGTAGCTGACCGGCTCAGCGCGCGCGATGACCATCCGCAGGATGTCGATGTACTCGCGGGTGCGCGCCAGCGGCCGGGGGTACGGCTGGCCGTACCAGCCCTCCACCACCTGCGGGTTACTGGTGCCGATCCCGAGCAGGACGCGGCCCCCGGTGAGGTGATCCATCGTCATCGCCGTCATCGCCAGGGTGGCCGGCGGCCGCGCCGACAGCTGCGAGACGGCCGTGCCCAGCCGGACGCGCGACGTCCGCGAGCCCCACCAGGCCAGCGGCGTCCATGCGTCGCTGCCGTACGCTTCCGCCGTCCAGACCTGGTCGAGCTCGAGGCGCTCGGCCGCGTCGAACAGGTCGGCCGCCCCTGGCGGCGGCCCGGCGCCCCAGTACCCGGCCGACACGGCGATCCTCACCGCAGCCGGTCCAGCGCCTCGTCAGTCTCCCGGACGAGCGTGGCGATCACGTCTGCCACCGGGCGGATCTCGGTGATCCGGCCCACGATCTGCCCAGCGGGCATCGGGACCACGTCCGGCTGGCCCGAGTGCATGAGCCGCTGGTGCGCCTGCGCGACGAGCACGTTCTGCAGCGGCATCGGCAGCGGCTCGGGGGCATCCGGCTGCTCCCACGCCGCCGTCCAGCGGTTCTTGAGCAGCCGCGCGGGCTTCCCGCTGTAGATCCGCGAGCGGACGGTGTCGGAGGAGGTGGCCGCGAGCAGCGCTTGCTGGACCGCCGGCGCGCTCGTCGTCAGCGTGTACTCGCGGGTGAGGAGCCAGGCCGACCCCATCCAGACTCCGGCCGCGCCGAGCGCGAGCGCGGCGGCGATCTGGCGGCCGCAGCCGATCCCGCCCGCGGCGAGCACCGGCACCCGGTCGCCGACCGCGTCGGCGATCTCCGGAATGAGCACCATGCTCCCGATCTCGCCGGTGTGCCCGCCGGCCTCGTACCCCTGGGCGACCACGATGTCCACGCCGCTGGCGACCTGGTCGCGGGCGTGCTTCGCCTTGCCCGCCAGCGCCGCCACCAGCATGCCGCGCTCGTGCGCGCTGGCGATAACGTCCGGCGGCGGCGGCCCGAGGGCGTTGGCGATCAGCCGCGCGGGGTGGGAAAGCGCGACCTCAACGTGCTTGCGCGCGACCGAATGCAGCCAGCCGATGACGCCCTCGCCGCCCGGCGCGCCGTCCGGCAACGGCGGGACGCCGAGATCGAGCAGCGTCTGCCGGACGAAGTCCCAGTGCGCGGGCGGAATCATCGCCTCCAGGTCGCTGACCGCGCCCTCGGCGGGCACCCTGGCGGGCATCACCACGTCGACGCCGTAGGGCCGGCCGTCGGTGTTCGCGTCCATCCAGTCCAGGGCCGCGTCAAGCTCGGCGGGGTCGTTGAACCGCACGCAGCCGAGCACTCCAAGGCCGCCGGCCCGGCTGATCGCGGCGGCGACGTGCTCCGACGGGGTGAATCCGACGATCGGGTGCTCGATGCCCAGTAGGTCGCAAACAGGCGTCCGCACGGTCAGGGGGCCCTCTCTGGTTGGGACGGGGCGGCGGGCGGATGCTCGGCGACGTACTGCCGCGCCCACCCGTAGTCGGCCTTGCCTGACACGGTACGGCCGACCGAGTCCACGAACCAGACGGTGCGCGGCACCTTGTAGCCGGCGAGTTGTCCGCGCACGTGCGTCTGCAGCGCGGCCTGGTCAGCGGGCGCGCCAGGACGGAGCTGGACGAGCGCGGCCACGCGTTGGCCGAAGCGGTCGTCGGGCACGCCGATGACCAGCGCGTCGAATACGTCGGGGTGCGACTTCAGCGCGCCCTCAACCTCTTCTGGGTAGACCTTCTCGCCGCCGGTGTTCACGCAGGTGTTGCCCCGGCCGAGCAGGGTTATCGTGCCGTCTTCCTCGACCCGCGCCCAGTCACCGGGTACCGCGTAGCGCTTGCCGTTCACCTCGGCGAACATCTCGGCGGTCTTGACCGGGTCCTTGTAGTAGCCGAGCGGGACGTGCCCGCCGCGCGCCAGCTTGCCGGTCTGCCCCGGACCGCACACGCCGCCCGCCTCGTCGATCACGATGACGTCAGGCCCGGCGGTCACCGTCGGGCCGCCCCGCTGCTCGTCGCCCGCGCTGACGAACGCGATGCCGGCGAAGCCGGTCTCCGTCGAGCCGATCGCCTCGCTGATGAACACGTTGGGCAGCGCCTTGGTGCACGCGTCCTTGACGGCGGGCGAGAGCAGGGCGGCCGTGGAATTGACGGAGACGAGCGAGGACGTGTCGTAGGCGCCGGCGTCCAATGCCTCCATCAACGGCCTGGCCATCGCGTCGCCGATGATCGAAAGCACATTGACCCGGTGCCGCTGCACCGCCTTCCAGACCGCGTGCGGATCGAACTTCGGCATGATCACGGCGGTGTCCCCAACGAAAAGGCACGCCAGCGTGGCGACCATGGCGGCGCCGTGGATGAGCGGCGCCGGGGCCATCCGGACCATGCCGTCGTCCCCGGCGCTCGCGCGGGACTGCGCCCACTCGTCTTCCAGCCGTTCGCCGGTGATGAAGTCGATGCCGCCACCGAGCGTGCGCCAGATGTCCTCGTGACGCCACATGACTCCCTTCGGGTGTCCTGTGGTGCCCCCGGTGTAGATGATGTAGATGTCGTCGGGGCTGCGCGGGCCGAAGTCACGCGCCCCCGACGCGGCCGAGAGCGCCTCGCCGTAGTTTCCGCCGATCGACACGCGCGGCAGTTCGGCAGAGACCACGGCGTCCACCACCGGGGTCAGATCCTGGTCGTGGACGAGGGCCGTCAAGTCGGCGTCGCGCAGGTGATAAGCCAGTTCGCCTCGCCCGTAGCGAAAGTTGATGTTGATGGCCACCGCGCGGAGCTTGATCGCGGCGAGCAGGGTCGCCACGGTCTCGACGGAGTTGCGGGCGTAGAGGCCGACGTGGCCGCCGGGCCCGGTCCCCTGGGCGGCCAGATGGTGGGCCAGGCGATTGGCCTCGTCCTCGAGCTCACGGTAGGTGACCAGACGGTCGCCGTAGATCAGCGCGACCCGCCCGGGGAAGGCGTCGGCGGCATGCTCGAAGATGTCGGCCATATTCAGTGCCATGGGTAGAAACTAGAACGTGTTACTGTTCAGGGCAAGCCCCTATGAGCGAGAGCCGAAGGGCGCCGTGCCGTCTGGACTGAGGAGCGAGGCGGTTTTTGCCGAGCGACGAGGGAAGACGGCACGTAAAGGCGCCCGGTAGGCCGGGGGCCGGATCGGGAGCGCGGGAAACACAGCGGAGACACCTTGAGCATGAGCGAGCAAGCCCATGCGCTGATCGAGCAGCGCGGACATGTTCTGATCGTCACGATGAACCGCCCGGAGGCGCGCAACGCGCTCAGCGGGCCGATGATGGCGCTTATGCGGCAGGCCTGGGATCAGGTCGACCGTGACCCGGGCATCCGGGTGTGCGTACTGACCGGGGCGGGCGGCGCGTTCTGCGCGGGCGCCGACCTCAAGGCGATGACCAGCGACCATCCCGGTTCGCGGCTTGGCGACCTCGACCTGTCGGTAATGGAGCCGCTGCTCAAGGGGCGCCGTCTGACCAAGCCGCTGATCGCCGCCGTGGAGGGGCCGGCCATTGCCGGCGGCACCGAGATCCTGCAGGCGTGCGACATTCGGGTGGCCGGCCAGAGCGCGCGGTTCGGCGTCTCCGAGGCGCGCTGGGGGCTGTTCCCGCTGGGCGGATCGGCGGTACGGCTGCCCAGGCAGATCCCCTACACACTGGCGGCGGACCTGCTGCTGACCGGGCGGCATATCAGGGCCGCCGAGGCACTGTCGATGGGGCTCATCGGCCATGTCGTGCCCGACGGGCAGGCGCTGGCCAAGGCGCTCGAGATCGCCGACGCGATCGCGGCGAACGGCCCGGTCGCGGTGCGCGCCATCCTCGCCGCGATGCGGGAGACCGAGGGCATGGCCGAGAACGACGCGTTCGCGATCGAGGCCAAGCTGGGCGCCGCGGTGTTCGCCAGCGACGACGCCAGGGAAGGGCCGCGTGCCTTCGCCGAGAAGCGCCCCCCGGAGTTCCGCGGCGCCTGACGCGGCCCGGAGGCGAGTGTCTGGCCTTCAGATCTTCTGATCGCGGGCGGCCCAGTACGGATCGCGGAGCCGCCGCTTGTACAGCTTCCCGTTGGGCTCGCGCGGCAGTTCGGCGACGTAGTCGATGGTCTTCGGCAGCTTGAACTTGGCGATCCGGCCGCCGAGGAAGGCGAGCAGGTCCGCGGTCAGCTCGGGGCCCGCGGTGATCCAGTCGGCCGGCTGCACCACCGCCTTGATCTCCTCGCCCCACTCCTCGTGCGGGATGCCGAAGACGGCGACGTCCTCGACCGCCGGATGGCAGGACAGCTCCGATTCGATCTCCGCCGGGTAGATGTTGACCCCGCCCGAGATGATCATGTCGCCCTTGCGGTCGCACAGGTAGAGGTAGCCGTCCGCGTCGAGGTAGCCGATGTCGCCGACGGTGAACATGCCACGGGCGCGCGAGGCGAGCGTCTTCTCCTTGTCCTTGTGATACTCGAACGTGGAGCCGCCCATCCGCATGTAGACCAGGCCGGGCTCGCCCGTCGGCAGGTCGTCACCGTTGTCGTCGAGGACCCGGACCTCGGAACCTGGCCAGGCGGTGCCGACCGATCCCGGCCGGGCGAGCCATTCCCGCGCGGTGATGACGCTGCCGCCGCCTTCCGTCGCCGCGTAGTACTCGGTCACCACCGGCCCCCACCACTCGAGCATCCGCCGCTTGACCTCCGGCGGGCACGGTGCGGCGGCGTGAATCATGCAGCGCAGCGAGCTGACGTCGTACCGGGCGCGGACCGGCTCGGGCAGCGCGAGCAGCCGCCTGAACTGCGTCGGCACCATGTGGCTGCTGGTCACCCGGTGCCGCTCGACCAGGGCGAGCAGGGCCTCGGGATCGAAGCGGTCCATCAGCACGACCGGGTGGCCGAGCTGGATGGAGATCGTCGCGAAGTTCAGCACCGCCGTGTGGTACAGCGGCGAGCAGCACAGGTGGACGTGGCCGTCGAACGGCGTGAGGCCGAAGATACCGAAGAACCAGGTGGTGAACGGCGGCACCGCATCCGGATCCTCGCCGGTCAGCGCCCGGCGCACGCCCTTGGGGCGGCCTGACGTGCCCGACGTGTAGAGCATCGGAGCGCCGGTCGTGCGCTCCCCCGGGCGGCCGGCGCCGCCGGCGCCGAGCTCGGCGAGCGGGGCGAACCCACCGATCTCGCCGACGGCGAACCTGGCCTCGGGGACGATTCCCGCCTCGTCCGCGGCGGCGGCCGCGACGCCGGCGAACCGCTCGTGCGCCGCGAACGCGGCGGCCTCGCTGTCGCCCAGGATGTAGGCGACCTCGGCGGCGGTCAGGTGCCAGTTCAGCGGAACCACGTAGAGCCCGGTCTCCAGCGCGGCGAAGAAAAGCGCCAGCGCATCGGCGCCGTTCGGCAGCATCGCGGCCACGGTTGATCCCGCCGCAAGCCCGAGTGCCCGCAGGCCCCGCCCGTACTGGTCGGCCCGAGCGGCGAGCGCGGCGTAGCTGATGACCGCGCCGTCGGGCTCGATCACCGCCGCACGGTCCGGGGTCTGCGCTGCGATGTTCCACAAGCCGATGTCGCTCACGGGCCTAATCTAGAACGCGTTCTAAGATCGGACAAGCAATTACTAGAACACGTTCTACAATGATCAGGTGACGGACACCCAGCTGCACGCGCCGATGGAGATCGCGTTCGACTACACGCGGTCGCTCGGGCCGGTGCTCGGCCAGTTTATGACCGCGCTGCGGGAGCGGCGCATTCTCGGGGCCCGCGGCGCGGACGGCCGGGTGCACGCGCCGCCGTTCGAGTACGACCCGGTGACGGCCCGCGCGCCGCGGGAGCTGGTCGAGGTCGGGCCGGCCGGGACCGTGCTGGGCTGGTCGTGGCAGCCCGCGCCGCTGATGGGCCAGCCGCTTGACCACCCGTTCGGCTGGGCGCTGATCCGGCTGGACGGCGCGGACACCGCGATGCTGCACGCGGTCGACGCCGGGTCGGCCGCCGCGATGCGGACGGGAATGCGCGTGCGGGCGCGCTGGGCGGCCGACCGGGTCGGCAGCATCCGCGACATCGCGTGCTTCGAGCCGGGCGACGGGCCGGCCGCCGCCGATGCCGCCGATGCGCCGTCGGCACAGGAGGGCTCCGGTCCCGTCACGATGACGATCACTCCGGTACGGCTGCGCTACGAGCACACCGCCTCCGCCGCGGAGAGCGCCTACCTGCGCGGCCTGGCCGAAGGCCGGCTCATCGGGCAGCGCTGCCCCGTCTGCGGGAAGGTCTACATCCCGTCCAGGGGGGTGTGCCCGGCCGACGGGGTGCCCGCCGACAGCCAGGTCGAGCTGCCCGACACCGGGACCGTCACCACGTTCTCGATTGTGAACGTGGGGTACCCGGGCCAGCGCGTCACCCCGCCGTACGTGGCGGCGGCGGTGCTGCTCGACGGCGCCGACATCGCGTTCCAGCATCTCATCCTCGGCTGCGAACCGGGCGAGGTGCACCTGGGGATGCGCGTGCGGGCGGTGTGGCGGCCACGCGAGGAGTGGGCCACGACGGCCGAGACCATCAGCCACTTCGGGCCGGCCGGCGAACCTGACGCCCCCTACGACACCTATGCGAGGTTCATTTGACCGAGGTGGCCATCGTTGGCTTCGCGCAGTCACCGGTCGGGGTCCGGGAGGACGCGACCACCGGCGGCGTGGAGATGCTGGTGCCGATCTTCGCCGACGTGTTCCGCGCGACCGGGCTGACCAAGGCCGACATCGGGTTCTGGTGCTCGGGCTCGTCGGATTACCTGGCCGGCCGAGCCTTCTCGTTCGTGCAGGCGGTGGACGCGATCGGCGCGGTCCCGCCGATCATGGAGTCACACGTGGAGATGGACGGCGCGTGGGCGCTCTACGAGGCGTGGGTGAAGATAGCCTGCGGCGAGGCGGAGGTCGCTCTGGCGTACGGATTCGGGAAGTCCTCCGGGGCTGAGCTCCGGCGCGTGCTGGCGCTGCAGCTCGACCCGTACCTGGTGGCGCCGCTCTGGCCCGACTCGGTGTCGGTCGCGGCGCTGCAGGCGCGGCTCGGTATCGAGGCGGGCCTGTGGTCAGAGAAGGACCTGGCCGAGGTCGCGGCGCGCTGCCGGGCGGCGGCGCTCTCGAATCCGCGGGCGCAGGTGTCCGGCGACGTCGCCATCGAGGATCTGCTCGGCCGGCCCTACATCGCCGACCCGCTGCGGGCGCACGACTGCGCGCCGGTTGGCGACGGGGCCGCGGTGGTGATCCTGGCGTCCGGCCAGCGGGCGCGCGAGCTGTGCGGCCGGCCGGCCTGGATCACCTGGTTCGGGCACCGGATCGAGTCGGGCTCGCTGGGGGCGCGCGACCTGCTCGCGCTCCCGCCGCTCGGGCCGGCCGGCGGGCTGCCGGTCGACGTCGCGGAACTGCACGCGCCGTTCACCCACCAGGAGATCCTGCTGCGCCGGGCGTTCGGGCTGGGCGACGAGGTCGAGGTCAACCCGTCGGGCGGCGCGCTCTGCGCCAACCCGATGTTCGCCGCCGGGCTGGCGCGGATCGGCTGCGCGGCGGAGGCGGTCATGTCCGGCCGCGCGGCGCGCGCGCTCGGGCACGCGACCAGCGGGCCGCTGCTGCAGCAGAACCTGGCGTGCGTGATGGAGGGGCGATGATGAGGGCGGCCGTGCTCGGCGTCGGGCAGACCAGGCACCGGTCCAAGCGGACCGACGTGTCGATCGCGGGGCTGTGCCGGGAGGCGGCGGATCGTGCGCTCGCCGACGCCGGGCTCACCTTCGACGACATCGACGCGGTCGTGGTCGGGAAGGCCCCCGACCTGTTCGAGGGGGTGATGATGCCCGAGCTTTACCTGGCGGACGCGCTCGGCGCGGTCGGCAAGCCGCTGCTGCGGGTGCACACCGCGGGCTCGGTCGGCGGCGCGACCGGCATCGTCACGGCCAACCTGGTGCAGGGCGGCGTGCACCGGCGGGTGCTGGCGGTGGCGTTCGAGAAGCAGTCGGAGTCCAACGCGATGTGGGCGCTGTCGATCGCGCCGCCGTTCAGCATCCAGGTCGTGGCCGGCGCCGGCGGGTACTTCGCGCCGCACATCCGCGCTTACATCCGCCGCAGCGGCGCGCCGTCGCATATCGGCGCGATGGTCGCGGTCAAGGACCGGCGCAACGGCGCCCGGAACCCGTACGCCCACCTGCAGCAGCCTGACATCACGCTGGAATCGGTGCAGGCGTCCCCGATGCTCTGGGATCCGGTCCGCTACGACGAGACCTGCCCATCGTCGGACGGCGCCTGCGCGGTGATCATCGGCGACGAGCAGGCGGCGTCCGCGGCTTCCGGGCCGGTGGCCTGGATCCGGGCGACCGCGATGCGGACCGAGCCGACGATGTTCTCCGGCAAGGACCCGGTGAACCCGGCGGCCGGCCTCGCGGCCGCCGCCGAGCTGTGGCGGAAGGCCGGCATCACCTCCCCGATTGACGAGATCGACGCGGCCGAGATCTACGTGCCGTTCTCCTGGTACGAGCCGATGTGGCTGGAGAACCTCGGCTTCGCCGCGCCCGGCGAGGGCTGGCGGCTGACCGAGGCGGGCGAGACCGAGATCGGCGGCAGGCTGCCGGTCAACCCGTCGGGCGGCGTACTGTCATCCAACCCGATCGGCGCGTCCGGGCTGCTCCGGTTCGCCGAGTCGGCGCTGCAGGTGATGGGCAAGGCGGGCGCGCATCAGGTGCCGGGGGCGCGCACCGCACTCGGGCATGCCTACGGCGGCGGCTCGCAGTACTTCTCGATGTGGGTGGTGTCGAGCACGGCCGGCTAGCCCGTTGAGCCTGTCGCCTGCACACCACGGGTTCTGCGCCATGGAAGCCCGGCGCATGTTCCCGGTTGTCACCACGCTCGCCGCCAGTCCCGGCAAACCCCGTAAGGTGCAACTCGCTGTCTTATTAACTCAGAGTGGGCGGCATTGGGCCATGATCGCGAAAGATCTGATTATCGCGAAGGATTTTCGCTCGTATGGCGCGAATTTCTTACGTCGTGCCAAAAGTCTTCGCGATCATGGCGCCCGCCGCGTCACTCGAATGCTATCAATCGTCTCTCGAGTTCCCGGCGCCCCAAGTGCATCAAAGTGCATCCTCCGCGTGGAGGCTTCGAAGGTGGCCAAGACGGCAGTTCAGCGGTGGAAGGCGAACAGTGAGCCAGCCGTCGTGAGGGTGAGTGATCCGGTGACGGCCCAGAAGGATTTGAAGATCTTTGAAGAGCGTGGACCGTTGTGTACACGGGGATGTAGACAACGGTCCGCAATCTGCCGAGCGGACCGTGGTTTCTTCTGTTCAGCTCGCAGTTTCTGCGCGGTCGCGGCGGCCGCTAACGGTAGCTGACCGGCAGCCGCTTGATGCCGTTGAGCCAGCCGGAGCGCAGCCGCTCCGGATCGCCCGCCTGGCGGATGTCCGGCATCGCGTCGGCGATCGCGTTGAAGATCAGCCCGATCTCGAGCTTGGCCAGGCTGGCACCCAGGCAGTAGTGCGCGCCGAAGCCACCCAGGCCGAGGTGGGGGTTGGGGTCGCGGCGGATGTCGAACCGCTCGGGGTGGTCGAAGACGCCCTCATCGAAGTTGCCCGACCGGTAGAACAGGCCGACCCGCTGACCTTGCTTGATCTGCTGGCCGCCGAGCTCGGTGTCGGCGGTCGCGGTGCGCTGGAAGACCGTCACCGGCGTGCCCCACCTGATGATCTCGTCGGCCGCCGTTTCCGGCCGCTCCGACTTGAACAGCTCCCACTGATCCGGGTGGTCGAAGAACGCCTGCATCCCGTGCGAGATCGCGTTGCGGGTGGTCTCGTTGCCCGCGACCGCGAGCATGAGCACGAAGTAGCCGAACTCGTCCGACGACAGCTGCTCGCCGTCGATCTCGGCGTTGACCAGCTTGGTGATGATGTCGTCGCGCGGCGCGACCTTCCGGTTCTCGGCCATCTCCATGGCGTAGGTCAGCAGCTCCATCGCCGCGATGGTTCCCGCGTCGGAGAATTCCGGGTCGTCGTAGCCGATCATCTGGTTCGACCACTCGAAGATCTTCTTCCGGTCCTCCTGCGGCACCCCGATCAGCTCGGCGATCGCCTGCAGCGGCAGTTCGCAGGCGACGTCGGAGACGAAGTCACCGGTTCCCTCGGCCAGCGCGGTGGCCACGATGCGCTCGGCGCGCTCCTGCAGGTTGCCGCGCATGTTCATGATCGACCTGGGGGTGAAGCCGCGGGAGACGATGCCGCGCACCTTGGTCTGCTGCGGCGGGTCCATGTTGAGCAGGATTACCCGCTGCATCTCGATGGAGTCACGGTCGATGCTCTCGTCAAAACGGATGAGCGCGGTGTTCTCCCAGCTTGAGTAGACATCGCTGCGCTTGGAGACGTCGATGATGTCGGCGTGCCTGGTCACCGCCCAGTAGCCCTCGTCGTCGAAGCCGGCCGAGCCGCGGCGCTGCGCGTTCCACCAGACCGGCGCCGTCCGGCGCAGCTCGGCGAACTCCTCCGACGGGACCCGGCTGGCGTAAAGATCCGGATCGGTGAAGTCGAACCCCGGCGGGATGTCCGGCACGGCCACGGTTGCCTCCGGTTGCCTAGAAATGGAACGTGTTCTAATTGGATTACAACACATCGGCTACTTCGATGGAACCGATGGGATCAGAAGTCCAGCTAAGCGGACGGAACGTGTTCTACTAACGTGATCGGAGAGTGATCCTAGTGGGAACCGCGGTGATCGTCGAGGCCGTGCGCACTCCCATCGGCCGGCGCGGGGGCGCGCTGTCCGGCCTGCACGCGGCCGTGATCCTCGGTGCCGCGCAGGCCGCGCTGCTCGAGCGGGCGGCCATCGAGGCCGCCGCCGTCGAGCAGGTCGCGGGCGGCTGCGTGACGCAGGCGGGCGAGCAATCGAGCAATGTCACCAGGACGGCCTGGCTGCACGCGGGCCTGCCGTACCAGACGGGCTGCCTGACCCTCGACGCCCAGTGCGGCTCCGCGCAGCAGGCGGTCCACCTGATCGCCGGCCTCATCGCGGCCGACGCGATCACCGTCGGCGTGGGCTGCGGGGTGGAGGCGATGTCGCGGGTGCCGCTGCGCTCGAACATCGGCACCGGGGTCGGCTCGCCGCGCCCGGACAGCTGGGATATCGACCTGCCGAACCAGTTCGTCGCCGCGGAAAGGATCGCCGCCCATCGCGGGCTGTCGCGCGAGCAGATCGACGCGTTCGGCCTCCGCTCGCAGGAACGGGCCAGGGCCGCGTGGACGGCAGGGCGCTTTGACCGGGAGACGGTCCCGGTGAAGGCAACCGGGGCGATGATCGACACCGACGAGGGCCTGCGCGAGACCAGCCTGGACGCGCTGGCGCGGCTCAAGCCGGTGCTCGCTGACGGCGTGCACACGGCCGGCACGTCGTCGCAGATCTCCGACGGCGCGGCCGCGGTGCTGCTGGCCGACGCCGACCGGGCGAAGTCGCTTGGCCTGCGGCCGCGAGCGCGGATCGTCGCGCAGTGCCTGATCGGCGCGGACCCCTACTTCCACCTGGACGGCCCGATCGCCGCGACGCGGCGGGTGCTCGCGGCCAGCGGCATGTCGATCGCGGACATCGACCTGTTCGAGGTCAACGAGGCGTTCGCTGCTGTGGTGCTGTCCTGGCTGCAGATGCTCAAGCCCCCGGAGGACCGGGTCAACGTCAACGGCGGGGCGATCGCCCTCGGTCACCCCGTCGGCGCCACCGGCGCCCGGCTGATCACCACCGCGCTGCACGAGCTTGAGCGGCGCGACGCGAGCACCGCCCTGATCACCATGTGCGCCGGCGGCGCCATGGCCACCGCCACCATCATCGAGCGCCTGTGACGGCCCGGCAGAACAGCGGTCCTCCGACCGACGAGAACAAGATCCTCAAGAAATCAAGCAGGGAACCCGGCCGGACCCGCGCCGACCTGACGGCCTGGCTGGCCAGCAAGCTGCCGGCCGGGTCGGCGCCCGAGGTGACGGAGCTGACCGTGCCGCCGACCGGGCAGTCCAGCGAAACCCTGTTCTTCACCGCCAGCTGGGGCGAGGGCGGCGTCCGCCAGGCCCGGCGGCTTGTCGCCCGGGTCGCGCCGCGGCCGGTGGACATCCCGGTGTTCCCGAGCTACCACATGGAGCGCGAGTTTCAGGTAATCCGGCAGGTGGAGACGCTGACCGAAGTTCCGGTACCCGAGGCGGTGTGGGTGGAGCCCGACCCATCGGCACTGGGAACGCCGTTCTACATCATGAGCCGCGTCGACGGGGACGTTCCGTCCGACATCACCTACAACAGCGCCGGCTGGCTGTTCGAGGCCGATCCCGGCCACCAGCGGCTGGTGCAGGAGGCGGCCGTCAGCGCGCTGGCCGCGCTGCACGCCGCGCCCGACCCGGAGCGGAATTTCGCCTTCCTGCGATACCCCCAGGCCGGCGACACGGCGCTGCGCCGTCATGTCGCGCACGCGCAGGCGTGGTACGACTACGCGGTATCGCTCGCGGGCCACTGCCCGCTCATCGAGCGGGGATTGCGCTGGCTGGCGGACAACTGGCCGGCCGACTCCGGCGAGACGGTACTGAGCTGGGGCGATGCCCGGGTCAACAACATGATCTTCCGGGACTTCCGTCCGGTCGCCCTGCTCGACTGGGAGATGGCGGGGCTGGGTCCGCGCGAGATCGACATCGCCTGGCTGGTGGGCGGGCACCGTGTCTTCCAGGAGATCGCGGGCCTGTTCGGCTCGCCCGGGATGCCGCACTTCCTGCGGCTTGAGGACGTCGCGGCCCAGTACGAGACGGCGACCGGTCACACCGTCAGGTACATCGACTTCTACCTCACGTACACGGCGATCCAGTGGGCGATCGTGTTTGTCATCGCCGGCCTGCGCCGCGTGCACTTCGGGGAGCAGGCGATGCCGGACGACGTCCAGGGCCTGATCCTCAACCGGGGCGCGCTCGAGCAGATGCTCGCGGCCGGCCGCGGCAGCTGAGTCGCAACGCCCGAAGTCGCAAAGCCCGAAGTCACAAAGCCTGAAGTCGCAACGCCCGAAGTCGCAACGCCTGAAGTCGCAACGCCTGAAGTCACAACGCCCGAAGGAGGCAATCGGCCGTGCCCGTGCCGCTGGATGAGTACCCGATCCACCAGCTCCCGCTGTCGCTCGCGTACGTGGGAACCGGCGACCGCAACTTCTACGACCGCTGCTACTTCGCCGCCCATGACCGCACGGGCGACATCCTCCTGGTCACCGGTCTCGGCGTGTACCCCAACCTGGGCGTCACCGACGCTTACGCCACCGTGCGGCGCGGGGACCGGCAATGGGCGGTGCGGTTCTCCGACGCTCTCGGCGACGACCGGCTCAACCAGCGGGTCGGCCCGTACCGCATTGAGGTGGCCGAGCCGCTGCGGCGGATCCGGCTGGCCTGTGACGGCGACGCGCACGGGATCGGCTTCGACCTGACCTGGGACGGCGCGTTCCCGGCGGTACAAGAGGCGCGGCAGGTCATGCGGAACGGGCCGCGGCTTTCCCTTGACGCGTCGCGCTTCGCGCAGCTGGGGACCTGGGCCGGCGTGCTGCGCGTCGGCGGCGATGAGATCACCGTCGACCCCGCTCGCTGGGTCGGGGCGCGCGACCGGTCCTGGGGCCTGCGTCCCGTGGGGGAGCCGGAGCCGCCGGGCCGGCCACCGGAGCCGGGCTTTGCGGGGTTCTGGTGGGTGTACAGCCAGCTGCGGTTCGATGACTACGCCATCGTCTTGCTGGCACAGGAAGAGCCGGACGGCTACCGGGTGCACAATGACGCCATCCGGATCTGGGGCGACGGCCGCCGGGAGCAGCTGGGCTGGCCTGAGATCGACATCCGGTACCGCCGCGGCAGCCGCCATCCCGAGGGTGCCACCATCGCGCTGAAGGCCCGGGGCGGCAAGCCCGTCGTGATCGAGATTGACACCCTGACCTCAATCGCCCTGCACGTCGGGGCCGGCTACGGCGGCGACCCGGAGTGGAGCCACGGGCAGTGGAAGGGCCGCGACTGGGCGGCGGGAAGCGTGTACGACCTGACCGATCCTGCCATCGCGGGCCGCGTTCCTTATGGCGTGATCGACCATGCCTGCCGCGCCACCTGCGACGGGGCGCAGGGGTGGGGGATCTTCGAGCACGCCGCGATCGGCCGCCACGATCCGAGCGGCTTCGCCGGCTTCTGAGTCTCCCGGCGGCATGCGCTACTGTAAAAACTAGAACGTGTTCCAGATGTGGTCGCGGGTCCGAGGAGAACTGTCATGGCCATCGTGGAAGCCTTGTCCCCCACCGCGGACGGCCACCGCCGCCTCGGCCTGGCCAGCCCGGCGACGGGGGAATCGGTCGGCGAGATCACGGTGAGCACGCCGGCCGAGGTCACCGCCGCGATCGCGCGGGCCCGCGCGGCCCAGCCTGCCTGGGCGGCGCTGCCAGCGGCAGAACGAGCCGTGATCATCGCCAGGGCGCTGGACGTGCTGCTGGCCCACAAGGACGAGATCTGCGCGACGGTCCAGGGGGAATGCGGCAAGCCGCTGGTCGAGGCCCTGGCCATCGAGATCGTGCCGTCCTGCGACTTCATCAACTACTGGGCTGGCCGCGCCGCCAAGGATCTCGCTGATCAGCGGATCGGCCTGCACGGCTACCTGAAGCCGCTGAAGAAGCTCTACCTCCACTACCAGCCGCTCGGCGTCGTCGGCGTGATCACGCCCTGGAACGGCCCGTTCGTGCTGTCGATTAACCCGACCGTGCAGGCGCTGCTGGCGGGCAACGCGGTGGTGCTCAAGCCATCGGAAGTCACCCCGCACTCCGGCGGCTGGGCCGCGAGGGTGCTGTGGGAGGCGGGCGTACCCAAGGACGTGCTGCAGCTGGTGCACGGCGACGGCGAGTCGGGCGCGGCGCTGGTCAACGGCGACATCGACAAGATCTCGTTCACCGGCAGCGTCGGCACCGGCAAGAAGATCGCCGCGGCCTGCGCCGGGCGGCTCATTCCATGCTCGCTTGAGCTGGGCGGCAAGGACGCGATGATCGTGTGCGCGGACGCCGACCTGGAACGCGCCGCCAACGGCGCGGTGTACCTGTCGATGTTCAACAGCGGCCAGGTCTGC
>JBEKEK010000028.1:0-61845 GCA_050013875.1 Trebonia sp.
GCGGGGGCATCCGCGCCCCCGGCGGTAGTAAGCGAGATCATCACCGCGCTGTCCGGGCTCGGCACGGTGACGGTGACCGAACGGGTCACCACTACCGAATCAGTACAGTTCGGCCTGCCTAGGGAGGTACGGCGCTAAATGTCTATGCCACTTCGCGTCAGCTTGCGCATCGGTACACACCTGATGAAGAACAAGCTGAAGGGTGTCGAGAAATACCCGTTGCTGGTCGAGCTCGAGCCGCTGTTCGCCTGCAACCTCGCATGCGCCGGCTGCGGGAAGATCCAGCATCCGGCGAGCGTCCTCAAGCAGCGGATGTCGGTTGAACAGGCGGTGGGGGCGATCGAGGAGGCCAACGCCCCGATGGTCTCGATCGCCGGCGGCGAGCCGTTGATGCACCCGCAGATCGAGGTGATCGTGCAGGAGCTGATCAAGCGGAAGAAGTTCGTCTTCCTCTGCACCAACGCCTTGCTGCTGCCCAAGCACCTGCACAAGTTCAAGCCGTCCCCGTACTTCCGCTGGGTGGTGCACATCGACGGCCTGCGCGAGCGGCACGACGAGTCGGTGTCCAAGGAGGGTGTGTTCGACAAGGCGGTCGAGGCCATCAAGATGGCCAAGGCGGCCGGGTTCAAGGTCAACACCAACACGACCTTCTTCAACACCGACACCCCGCAGACCGTCATCGACGTGCTCAACTACCTCAACGACGAGCTCGAGGTCGACGACCTGCAGATCTCCCCCGGATACGCCTACGAGAAGGCCCCCGACCAGGAGCACTTCCTCGGCGTTACCGAGACGCGGGAGATGTTCAAGAAGGCGTTCGCGGACGGCCGCAGGAAGAAGTGGCGGCTGATGCACACGCCGCTCTTCCTCGACTTCCTCGAGGGCAAGGTCGAGTACGAGTGCACGGCCTGGTCGATCCCGTCCTACTCCCTGTTCGGCTGGCAGAAGCCCTGCTACCTGATGTCGGACGGCTACGTCCCGACCTACAAGGAGCTCATCGAGACGACCGAGTGGGAGAAGTACGGCCGCGGCAAGGACCCCCGCTGCGCCAACTGCATGGCCCACTGCGGCTACGAGCCCTCGGCGGTGATCGCCACCATGTCGTCACTCAAGGAAGGCATCCGCGCCCTCCGCGAAAGCGGCGTCTAAGCCCAACCTGACAAGCGGGGCGCCAGTGGACCACCACTCGCGCCCCGCTTCCGCGTCCACGCCAGGAAACGATCCCCGCGGTTTCCGCGTCCACGGCCGGGAGCCCACTCCCATCGCTGGCATTGCCGCTTCACCCGCCTCACCATCCTCACGCGCCTCACCCGCCTCGCGTCCCGGCCTTCCCAAAGCGGCTGGGGCATTAGCGTGGGTAATTCGGGTCGTATGGAGCCCCCAACAGCACACGATGATGGTGTGCGCCCTAAACGGCACACGATGATGGGGGGTGTGATCTTGAACGCGCGGCGCTTTACCACGGTGGAGGCGCTGGCGCTAATAGTTATCCACAGAAAGGGGGGAAGTGGGGGTGTTATCCACAGGTCTGGGGCGGGCGTGGCGTCGCTGGCTGGGGATTGTGACGCTTGGGGCATGGGTCTGGAAATTCCCGCGGGATGCCGTGAGCTTCTTGCTGGTCAGAATCGTGTTATCGGGCGGTCGCAAGGGGCTCAATTGGGGCTTTCGCCGTACTCGATGCGTCATCGGGTGCGGGCCGCGGATTGGCAGCGGCTTCAGCGCGGGGTGTACGCGACCTTCTCCGGTGAGGTGACGCGGGAGGCGCAACTATGGGCGGCACTTTTGCGGGCCGGGCCAGCGGCGATGCTGAGCCACCAGACCGCGGCCGAATTGTATGGCCTGCTGAAGCAGCCGAGCTCAACGATCCATTTGACTGTTCCGGCCACCAGCAACCCCGCCAGAAATGGCAAGATTCCCGGTGTCGTCGTGCATCGGTCGCGGATCATCGAGACCACGAGGCATCCGGCGCTGTTGCCGCCGCGTACCAGGGTCGAGCATACGGTTCTCGATCTCATCTCTGAAATGGACGATCCCGCGGATCGGTACGACTTGATATGCCGGGCCATCGGAAGCCGGCTGACGACGGCGGACCGGCTATGGCAGGCGCTGGACAAGCGGAGCAGGTTCCGTGGCCGGCGGGAGGCCGAGTCCGCTCTTGGCGACGCCGGGCGGGGGGCGATGTCCAATCTTGAACGGTGGTACTTGCGCGGCGTCGAGACTCGGCATGGCTTTCCCGCCGCCATCCGACAGGCCCGCGTCAGGGTCGGCGGCGCAAGCAGCTACCTGGACAATCTTTACCAGGAGTACCTGGTCTGCGTGGAACTGGACGGGAGGGCCGCCCACCCGGAGATCGGGCAATGGAGCGATAAGCGACGTGACCGGCGCAACCTTGTTGTCGAGAAGATCGTCACCATGCGCTTCGGGTACCTGGACCTGCGGACCCAGGAGGCGCGATGCCGGACAGCGGGCGAGGTTGCCCGCGTGCTCCGCGATAGGGGGCCTTGGGTCGGGGTGCGCTGCCGGCTGGATGGCTGCCCCGTCTAGCGCGGCGACCGCGGCTAAGTAGCCGGCCTCGAATTAAAGCAAGAGCTGACGGCCTTTTCTTGGCGCAGGATTGCGGCGCGATTGCGGACGGCTGAGGGGCGCTGCCAGAGCGGGATTTTCTGGGGTGTTCGCAGGATTGGTTCAGCTACCCCACAGGTGGGGCCGCCAGGATCATGGCGGTGCGGGCCTCGCGCCGGGGTTTGATGCGCTCCCCTAGGTCGCGAGGTTTCCGCACCGCCAATGTTTCTAAGTCGGCTGAGGAGTCTGATGTTCTTCACTTACCTCTGGCGCGAGTTGCGCCGCCGGGCGCGCCAGGCCATCTTTATAGCGATCGGGCTGGCGCTTGGGATCGGGCTGGTGATCACGGTGACCGCGGCAGCGGCCGGGGTCAAGAATGCCCAGGCTTCCGTCCTGCACTCGCTGTACGGGGTGGGCACCGACATCACGGTGACCAAGGCCCCGACGGCCGGGTCCGGAGGTCCGCAGTCGTTCGGGTTCGGCTTCAGCACCGGGACCAGCGCACGGCCCGCGGCGGGGACCAAGATCGACACCGAGTCGCTGCGCAGCACCAGCCTTGGCGCGATCCCGTCGACGTCGGTGACCACGATCGCGAATACCAAGGATGTTGCCGCGGCGGCGGGCGGTCTTGAGCTCACCGACACGAAGATCACCGGTACGATTCCGGCGATCAACTCGAGCGGTGGCTCGGGCGGCGGTTTCGGTGGTGGTGGCGGCGGTACCAGCGGTTCAGGCGGCCAATCCTTCCGCAGCTCGTTCACGCCCACCACGTTCACCGTGGACGGCGTGGACATCGCCAACGGCGAGCTCGGTCCGCTGTCGACCAGCAAACTCTCCTCGGGCGCGACGCTCACCAGCGCGGACACGACCGCGCACGTGGCGCTGGTGGACTCGAACTATGCCACCTCGAACAAGATCGCGGTCGGCAACACGGTCACCATCGACAAGACCAGCTTCAAGGTCATCGGGATCGTGACCGCCCCGTCCGGGGACACCCCGCCCGACTACTACATCCCGCTGACCGTGGCGCAGACCCTGGCCAGCATGAAGAACGACGTCAACGAGATCTACGTGACGGCGACGAACGGCCAGGACATCACCACCGTGGCCAGCGCGATCACCAAGGCGGTGCCCGGCACGACCGTGACCGACCAGGACTCGCTGGCCAGTCAGGTCACCGGCTCGATTTCGAGCGCGGCCTCGCTGGCCAACAACCTCGGCAAGTGGCTCGCGATCGCGGTCCTCATCGCGGCGTTCCTGCTGGCCAGCCTGCTCACGATGTCGGCCGTGTCGCGCCGGATCCGTGAGTTCGGCACGCTCAAGGCACTCGGCTGGAAGAGCCGCCGGGTGGTCTTCCAGGTGATGGGCGAGTCGATCGCGATCGGCATCGTCGGCGGCATCGTCGGCGTCGGGCTCGGCTTCCTCGGCGCGGCCGCGGTCGGCAAGTTCGCGCCGCCGCTGTCCGCCTCGCTCAGCAGCGGCACCACCGGGACGGCGACGCCGGGCGGCGCACGGTCGTTCGGCGGCGGCGGGGGCTTCGGCGGGGCCGGCGGGGGCGGCGGCGGCTTCACCGGCGGCTTCAACCACGCGGCGTCCACCGCCGCGTCCACCGTCACCGAGCACCTGACCGCACCGGTCACCATCGGCGCGGTGCTCGCCGCGGTGGTCCTCGCGGTGCTCGGCGGTCTGATCGCCGGGTCGTTCGGCGGCTGGCGGGCGGCGCGACTGCGCCCGGCCGCGGCCCTGTCCAAGGTCGCCTGACGGCCGGGCGGGCCGGGTTAAGGAAACGGAGAGAAATGTACAAGCTCACGGACGTCAAGAAGGACTATTCCAAGGGCCGCGGCACGGTCCACGCGCTGCAGGGAGTTGACCTGGAGATCGCTGACGGCGAGTGGATGGCGATCCAGGGACCGACCGGGCACGGCAAGTCCACCCTGCTGCAAATCCTCGGCGGCCTCGACCGGGCCACCTCGGGCACCGTTCTGCTCGACGAGACCGACCTGACCAGGCTCGGCGAGGGTTCGATGACGAAGGTTCGGGCCACCACCATCGGCTTCATCTTCCAGACGTTCAACCTGATCCCGACCCTGTCGGCGCAGGAGAACGTGGAGACGGCGCTGGTACCGCTCGGGGTCAGCGCCCAGTCGCGCAAGGGGCGGGCGGCCGAGGCACTGGCCTCCGTCGGCCTCTCCGACCGCGCTCGTCACCTGCCGTCGGAGCTCTCCGGCGGCCAGCAGCAGCGCGTGGCGATCGCCCGCGCGCTGGTGAAGGAGCCCAGGGTGCTGCTGGCCGACGAGCCGACCGGCAACCTGGATGAGGACACCCGCGACGAGATCATCGGCCTGCTCGAGAAGCTCTGGCAGGACAAGGGGCTGTCCATGGTCATGGTGACCCACGACACCGCGGTCGCGCGCCGCGCCCAGCGCCTCGGGACGATGCGCAACGGCAAGCTCACGGTCAAGCAGAAGGTGGTCTGACAGGCTTCCCGGGGCCGCCGGCCCCCTTGCGGCCCCGGGAACTCATTAGCGGCACGTGCCACTGCCAGCAGGACAGCGCGGCAGCACAGTGCGGTTGCCAGCAGCACAGTGCGGTTGCCGGCAGCACGGTGTAAGGCCAGGCGGGCCTCCTCGACGAGGAGGCCCGTTAGCTTTTCCTGGTCCGCAGCCCGCAGGCCGCGGGCGGTGAACCACTTGGCGACGTTGGCCGCGTCCCTTTCGAGGAAGCCGCGCCCGTTCGGATGCGCGATCACGTCAACCACCTGCGGCAGGTCGATCATCACCAGCGTGCCGGAGCGGACCAGCAGGTTGTAAGGCGACAGGTCACCGTGTGCGTACCCGCGGCGGGCGAGGGCGACAAGCGCTGTGACGAGCTGATCCCACAGATCGGCCAGCTCCGCGTCGTCGGGCCGCGTCTCGGCCAGCCGGGGCGCGGCGGTGCCGTCGTCGTCGCCAATGAACTCGAGCAGCACCTCGGTGCCGGTGATCTGCACCGGGTAGGGAACGGGCACCTTCGCCTGGTGGAGCAGGCAAAGCGCGGAGAACTCGGCCGCCGCCCACATCCCGGCGATTGCCTGCCGGCCGAACGTGGTCCGGTTGGCGGCGGCCCGGGTCACCCGGGTATCCCTTGTCCGGCGGCCCTCCAGGTACCCGGCGTCGCGGTGGAAGAGCCGGTGCTCCGGGTCGCGGTACCGTTTGGCGGCTAGCAGGCAGGACTGGCCGCCCGAAATGGGCACCGCCCGGCGGATCAGGAAGACGTCGGCTTCCTTGCCGGTCTTGACGATGCCGAGCTCGGTGTCGATGGCGGCAAGGTCGGTGACGAGCCATCGGGGGTGCGGCCTGGGCCCGCGCTCGGTCGGCGTGGACTGGTCCCAGGTGGACCAGCGTTCGCCCGGCGCCAGTCCGTCGGTCTGATCGGCCGCGGTCTCCTCCGTGGCCAGCCGCTTGACATGCCGGTCACGCTTGGCGAACGTGTCCTCGTCGTCGAACCGGTTACGCGTCCGCTTGCTGTTTGTCCTAGGCCGGTCGGGGACCCGGCCGAAGCCGGGATCGTACGAATCCGCGCTGTCGCGCACTGGTGAAGCTCCTCAGGTGGTCTGCGGTCAGGAAAGGCTGGGCAGAGCCCACGACGGGCGTACGCATTTCTGGCCCTCCTTCCGCATGGCCGGCCACTCACCCGGCCGACACCTACCTAACGCGCTCACTTCGCGCGTGTGCAGCGTCTCACCCCGATGTGATCAGCCGCAACCGAATTACCGGCCGGCCGCGGCCAGCCATTCGGCCAGTGACTTTCCCGCGGCCAGCACATGCTGCTCGCCGATCTCCCGCGCCTGCTGGGCCTGGCGGCCGCGCAGTGCGCGGAACAGCTGGTCATGCTCGCTGGAATCGTGCACCGGCATCACCTCGAGGAAGTTAGACGGGATCAGCCGAACGGCCTGCCGGATCAGCGAGAGAAGCTGCGGTGACCGGGCCGCCTCATTGATGATCCGGTGGAACTGCCAGTTCAGGTCGACGGCGCCCGGTCCCAGGGGCGTCGCCGCCAGCGAGCCGGCCAGCCGCTCGAGGCGGGCGAGTTCATCCGGCGAGATACGGTCGGCCGCCCACTCGGCCGCCTTGCCGCTGAGCGTCGCCAAGATCGCGAAGTTGTCCATCGTCGCACCGGGGGAGACGCCAAGCACCTTCACCCCACTGCGCGGCGCGATCTCGACCAGCCCCTCGAAGGAGAGCTCGAGGAGCGCCTCGCGGACCGGGGTGCGGCTGATGCCGAACTCCCCGGAGATCTCGTCGAGGTCGAGCCGGGTGCCGGGCGGCAGCGCCCCGGTGAGGATCCGGTCCCGCAGCTCACGCACGGCACGTTGGCGTACGGTTCCGCCGATCGAGTCGGCCAGCGTTCTCGGCATACGGACCAGACTAGCGCAACCAGCACCTTACATGTGAAATATCAGATGTGTTATAACTGCCAAGTGACTCGTACCAGCGGTAACCAGATGGCGCTCATCGCGTTCATGCAGGCCGGCAGTACCTCGGTCTACGCCGGGTCGTGGCGGCATCCGGCCGCTGACCTGCGATTCCTCCAGGCCGACTACTACGCGGACCTGGGGCGGCTGCTCGAGGTGGGCTGCTTCGACCTGATGTTCTTCGACGACCGGCTCGCCATGCCCGGCGTCTACGGTGATTCGGTCGCCGAGGCGGTCCGCCATGGTGCTCGTCCCGTCAAGCTGGACCTCGGCGCGGTCCTTGGCGTGCTGGCCGGGATGACGTCGCGGATCGGGCTTGGGGCCACGTACTCAACGACCTACTACCCGCCCTACCATGTGGCGCGAACGTTCGCGACCCTCGACCACCTGAGCCGCGGGCGGGTGGCCTGGAACGTCGTGACCTCGGTCAACAACAGCGAGGCGCAGAACTTCGGAGCCGAGACCCACCTCGGGCCGAAGGAGCGTTACGACCGCGCCGACGACTTTATGCAGGCGGTCACCGGCCTCTGGGACAGCTGGGAGGACGATGCCATGGTCCTCGACCGGGAGAGCGGTGTCTTCGCCGACCCGGCCAAGGTCCACGAGCTGAACTACCGCGGCGAGTACTTCAACGTCCGCGGCCCGCTCACCGTGCCGAGGTCGCCACAGGGCCGGCCGGTGGTCATGCAGGCGGGATCGTCGGGGCGGGGCAGGGACTTCGCCGCCCGCTGGGCCGAGCTGATCTTCACCGGTGACCCGGGTCTGGCGGGCGCGCGGGCCCACTACGCCGATCAGAAGCGGCGCATCGCGGAGCTGGGCCGGGACCCGGGCAAGGTCAAGATCTGCCCGATGGCCTATGTCGTCACCGGTGAGTCCGCGGCTCAGGCGCAGGAGCGTGAGCAGATGTTCCTGCACGACCTGGTCGACCCGATGGCTTCGCTGACGCTGCTGTCGGAGCTGATGAACTACGACTTCTCGGTGCACGGTCTCGATGATGAGGTCACCGATGAACTCGTCGAGTCCAGCACCGGCATCCGCGGCCTGGTGGAGAACTTGCGTGCCCACATCGGCGGCACGGTCCGGATCAGGGACCTGGCTGCCCACCGGGCGACCCTGCTGCAAGGGCCGCGTTTCGTGGGCACCAAGAAACAGGTCGCGGACCAGATGGAGGAGTGGTTCGCCACCGGCGCCTGCGACGGGTTTGTGCTCGCCGCCACGCATTTCCCCGGTGCCTTCGAAGACGTGGTTCGCATGGTCATCCCCGAGTTGCGGCGGCGCGGCCTGTTCCGCGACGAGTACACCGGGGCCACCCTGCGCGATCACCTCGGGCTGGCCAGGCCGGAGCGCTCGGCGCGGCCGGGAGCGCACGTCGGGGCGCGATGAGGTTGCCGCGGCCGGCCCGGGCCACGGTCAGGACGGCCCACGATCAGGAGGACACGGATGTCTGACGGGGCCGGGGCGCTCGCGAACATCAGGGTCATCGACACCGCCACGCTCATCGCTGGCCCCATGGTGGGCACCTACCTCGGCGAGCTCGGCGCCGATGTCGTCAAGGTGGAGCAACCGGGTGCGGGAGATCCGCTGCGCACGTGGGGCGACTCGAAGGACGGCATCGGCCTGGTCTGGAAGAGCGTCAGCCGCAACAAGCGCTGCGTCACGCTTGACCTGCGCCAGGCCGAGGGGCAGGGGGTACTCCACAGCCTGCTGGAGACTGCCGACGTCGTCATCCTCGGCAGCCGGCCAAGCGCGCTCGCGAGGTGGGGACTCACGCCGGCCGACGTACTCGCGCGCCATCCCCGCCTGATCGTGCTGCACGTCTCGGGCTACGGCGCGGGCGGACCGTTCAGCGACCGCCCCGGGTACGGGACGCTGGCCGAGGCCATGAGCGGGTTCGCTCATCTGGTGGGCGAGCCGGAAGGGCCGCCCTCCCTGCCGCCCTTCATGCTGGCGGACGGGGTCGCCGCGCTCGCGGCGACGCAGGCGGTGATCGCCGCCCTGTATCACCGGGACGTCCACGGTGGCGGCGGGCAGGTCATCGACGTCAACCTGATCGAGCCGCTGGCACGGCTGATCGAGTCCGCGACCCTGTCCCGTGACCAGCTCGGGGTCAGCCCGCAGCGGCACGGCAGCCGCTTCGACGCGAGCGCGCCGCGCAACTGCTACCGGACCAGGGACGGCCACTGGGTCGCGATATCGTCCGCCTCACCGCGGATGGCGCAGCGGGTGTTCACCGTTATCGGCCGTCAGGACATGGCCGATGACCCTGCCTACTACAGTCCGGCCGGCCGCCTGGCCCACGGCGACGCCATCGACCGGGCCGTGGCCGACTGGATCCGCGGCCGGACCATGACCGAGGTCATGCGGACCTTCCAGGCCAACGACTGCGCCATCGCCCGCGTCTACGACGCCGGGGCCCTGCTCGGCGATCCGCATCTCGCCGCCCGCGGCACGTTCGCCGCGGTCGACGACCCGGATCTCGGCCCGGTACGCGTGCAGGCGCCGGTGGCCCGGCTCTCCGGCACGCCCGGCGCCACCCGGCATCTGGGCCGGTCCCTGGGGGCCGACAACGACGAGGTCTACGGCGAACTGCCCGGGTTCGACGAGGCGCGGATCGCCCAGCTGCGCGCCAACCGCACCATCTGACAAGGAGAAGCGAATGAACCAGCCCGGACCAGCGGGCCAGGCGGCATCCCGGCCACGCCGGTCGGAGCTCGCGACCCCCGCGAGCAACCTCAAGATGCTGGCCAAGGCGGTCGATGCCGGCGCCGACCTAGTCTTCATGGACCTTGAAGACGCCTGCGCGCCCAGTGCCAAGGAGCAGGCGCGACGGAACGTCATCACGATGCTCAACGAGGCAGACTGGGGACCGACGATCCGCGCTGTCCGGGTCAACGGGCTTGACACCATCTGGTGCCATGACGACGTCGTCGAGATCGTCACGGCGGCGGGCCATAACCTGGACATCATCATCATTCCCAAAGCGCGCCGCGGCCGGGACGTGTGGTGGTTCCACGTGCTGCTCGATCAGCTCGAAGCCAAGCTGGGACTGCGCCGCCGCATCGGTCTTGAGGCGCTCATCGAGGAAGCGGAGGGGCTGGAGAACGCGGTCGGGATCGCCACCGCGAGCGACCGCCTGGAGTCCGTCATCCTGGGTGCCGGTGACCTGAGCGCATCGCTGCGCGCACGCGTCAACACCACGTTCGACCCGGTCCTTGGCTATCCAGGCGATTTCTGGCACTACGCGCGGATGCGGGTCGTCGCCGCGGCGCGGACCGCGGGGATCGCCGCGATCGATTTCCCGTTTCCCGACTACAACGATCCGGTCGCTTACCAGCGCGGCTGCGACCTGGCCAGCGTGCTTGGCTTCGATGGCAAATGGTGCATTCACCCCAGCCAGGTGCCGATCGCCAATGCCCGCTTCACCCCGACCGAGGAGGAGGTCGAATGGGCGTTGCGAGCCAGCCGGGCTTTCCGCGAGGCGGAGGCGCGGGGAACCGCGGCCATCTCGGTGGACGGGATGCTGGTGGACGCCGCTCACATGCGGCACGTGAACACGATCCTGGGGCGCGCGGGTCAGGCGGTGTGACGGCGGCGACCGCGATCCGAGGACCGGGTCTCCGGACGCCGCACCTGCGCGGCCGGCAACGCCCAGGCGACCCGAGAACCGCGGTTGGGCCCGGGCAGGGCTCAACCGCGGTTCTGTGCTGCCGTCGCCGCGGTCAGGACGCGGGCGTGCCGCCGGTGGAGTCGGAGCCACCGGAGAACAGGTCGTGCAGCACCTTGCGGGCGCTCTCCTCGGCCTTCTTGACCGGCTCCCGCTGGCGCAGGTCGGCGATCGCCGCCTCTGCCTTCTTAGCGGTCTCGGTGCCGCGCAGGTCGTTGATGGCGGCTTCCGCCTTCTTGCCCGCCTCGCCCTCGCGCAGGTCATGCAGCGCGCTTGCCGCCTTCTTGGCGGTCTCGGTGTCACGCAGGTCGCGCGCCTTGGCCGCCGCCTGCTGGGCCCGCGCGGTCGCCTCACGGCGGAGGTTGGCGGTGCTCTCGTCCCGCTTCCGCCCGGCAGACTTGGCAGAGCTCGACAAGCCCGCGGTGATCCGCGCCCAGAATTCCTTGATCCGACGCTCGAATTCACTCATGTTGATTACCTCCAATAACAAGATATATCGTGTTGTCAGTTTCGTCCAGTTCCGCGGTCTCAAGTCTCTGAAGTCTCTACCCGCGCCGCGCGAGAAATGCACGCATCCCCGCTCGCGCCGGTGATGCGGCCGTGCGGGGGCTCGCGTCGGGATGCCATGCGGGGGCTTGCGCAGGGATGCGGTGCGGGGGACCGCGCCGGGATACGGTGCAGTCGTGGACATCGCGGCGAGGCTGACCGTGCTCGGCAGCCTGAACATGGACATCTCGGTCACGGTGGCCTCCCTGCCGGGGCCCGGCGAGACCGTGCTCGGCGGCGCCGCCGTCTTCGCTCCCGGCGGGAAGGGAGCCAACCAGGCGGTGGCCGCCGCCCGGCTCGGGGGCGCGGGACTGCCCGTCGCGATGGTCGGCTGCACCGGCGACGACGACTTCGGCGCCGCGCTGCGGGCGGCGCTCCGCGCCGAGGGGATTGACGACAGCGCGGTCCGCACGGTGACCGGGGTCCCCACCGGCATCGCGATGATCACCGTCGACCAGGCGGGCGAGAACATCATCACGGTCTCTCCCGGCGCGAACCATGAGCTCGGCACGGCCGATGTCAGCGACATCGCCGGCCCGGCGAACCCCGCCGCGTCCGCCCCCGGCCCGGCTGGCGCGGCCGGCGACGTGCTGGTGATCAGCGCCGAGGTGCCGGCCGCGGTGATCCGCGCCGCGCTTGCCGCCGCGGCGGGCCGGGCGCTCCGCGTGCTCAACCTGGCGCCCGCCCCGCCGGAAGCGGCCGAACTCGTCGCCGCCAGCCCCGAGTGGCTGGTGGTGAATGAGTCGGAGGCCGCCGCCGTGCTCGGCCGGCCGGTGTCCGGCCTGGCCGACGCCGCCGCGGCCGCGGCCGATCTGGTCGCCGCAGGCGCCCGTAACGCCGTGGTCACCGCCGGCGCCGCGGGCGCGGCCCACTGCGGCCGGCCGGCGGTGGGGGGCGGACCCCAGCAGGCCGATGGTGGCGGGCCCCCGCTTGGCGAGGGCAAACCAGTCGTGGTAACGGTCCCGGGTTTCAAGGTTCAGGCCACCGACACCGTCGGCGCGGGCGACACGTTTGTCGGGGCGCTCGCGGTCGCGCTCGCGGGCGGCGTTCGGCCGGCCGACGCGGTTACCGCCGCCGCGGCGGCCGGCGCCACGGCCGCCACCCGGCCGGGCACCCAATCGGGCATGCCGCGTCCGGCCGACATCCTCGCCGTTACCGGCCACCGCTGGCCGCTAGCGTGACCCCGTTAGCGGTCCTTGGCCGGCCCGCCCCCAGAACCAAACGGGCACTGCCCGTGAACTTGCCACTCCAGGGCGGTCTGCCTGCCCCGGAGTGGGTACCTGTTCACTGCTGATCCTCGTTGTGAACTGGGGAAATAATCTTTGCTACCCGATAAAGTGAACAAGAGGTAAACAGCTAGTGAACATGATTACCACAAATAGGTGAATTTATGCTTAAATGAGGGCTGCATTCACCATCGCCGGAAGAGGAGTTGCGCGATGACCCCTGGTCTGGCGGGTTTCATTGCCTCCGGTCGTGACGAGCGCGAGTGGGAGCAGAGCGTCATCGGCGTGCTCGCCGCCCTCGCGGCTGAGTTCAAGTTGGTCCCCGAGCGCGGCGGCGAGGCGGTCGGGGCCGGCCGGCGGACGTTGCTCGACACCTTCGATTGGCGGCTGTACAAGGCCCGGCTGACCCTCGAGTACGCCGCCAGGTCCGCTGGCGGCGAGCTTCGGCTGGCCGGCCAGGCAGTCAACGCGACGGCCACGGCTGGTGTCCCCGGCACCGGCCCGGAGGCCGCCCAGTCAGTGATCACCCAGCCGGTGACCGGCTGGCAGGCGGCCCGCCCGCACCTCATGTGCGAACTGCCCGGCGGCCCGGTGGTGTCGCGGATCGGCGATCTCGTTGCCCCCCGTGCCCTGCTGCCGGTCATCGCCGTCACCACCACCACGGTCACCCACCGGCTGCTCAACAACGACGGCAAGACGGTCGCCCGGCTGCGGGTCGAACGCCTGGCGATCGCCGGCCCGCACGCCACCCCGCTCGCTCCCCGGCTGTCGGTCACCGAGGTCAGGGGCTACCTCGGACCGGCTCGCCGCGCCGCCCGCCTGGTCGGTTCCGTGCCGGGCATCGAGTCCTCAGAAGTACTGGAGTTCGCCGAGGCGCTGGGCGCCCTCGGCCGCCGGCCAGGCGACTACTCCAACAAGGTCGATGCGCCGATCACGGCCGGACTGCCGGCCAGCCAGGCGGCCGCGACGATCCTGCTCCGCCTGCTCGACACCATCGACGCGAACGTGGCCGGCGTACTCGCCGATACCGACACCGAATTCCTGCACGACCTGCGCGTCTCGGTGCGGCGCACCCGTAGCGCGCTGAAGCTCTTCGGCGACGTGCTCACGGCGACGGCCGGCCCGGCCGCGCTGACCGCGGCGGACGTCGCGTTCTTCGCCGCCGAGTTCAAGTGGGTCGGCGACGTGACCACGCCGACCAGGGACCTGGACGTGCACCTGCTCGACTTCGATGACACCGCGCACGCGCTCAGCGCGGCCAAGCCGGACGATCTGGAGCCGTTCCGCACCTATCTGGAGCAGCGCCGCCGCCGCGAGTTCCGCCTGCTTACCCGTGGCCTGAGGTCAGCCAGGTTTACCGAGTTGGGCCGGAGCTGGCGGGCCAAGCTCACCACCATCGCGAACAGCAATCCGGCCGGCCGGGGCACCACCGTCCGTTCCGGCGGAAGACAAGCCGCGGCCGGGACTACCGGCACCCTCGCCGCCGAGCGCACCCGCACCGCCTTTGCCAAGGTCGCGCGGCGCGGTGCCGAGATCACGCCAGGATCGCCCGCCGAATCACTGCATGACTTGCGCAAGCGCTGCAAGGAGCTGCGGTACGCGCTGGAGTTCTTTGCCCCGCTTTACGACCGGGCGGCCCAGGCGAAGGTCGTGGGGGAGCTCAAACGGCTCCAGGACTGCCTGGGCGAATTCCAGGACACCCAGGTGCAGATCGGTGAGATCAGGGCGCTGGCGACGGCGATGCTGGCGGCGGGCGAGGCGCCGGCTGTGACGTTGCTCGCGATGGGCGAGGTAACGGCCGGGCTGGTGAGTCGGCAGCAGGCCGCGCGGGAAGACTTCGGTCGGCGGTTCGCCGCGTTCGCCGGGATCGACGGGCAGCGTCGCATGTCCGAACTGCTCAGGGGGAAGCCGGGGGTCAGCAGCTAAATGCGGATATATGCGGTCTATAACATCAAGGGCGGCGTCGGGAAGACCACCACGGCGGTCAACCTCGCCTACCTCGCGGCCGCCAGCGGGCTGCGCACCGTCCTGTGGGACCTAGACCCGCAGGCGGCGGCGTCCTTCATGTTCCGGGTGAAGCCAAAGGTCAAGGGCGGCGGCAAGGCGCTGATCGGGGGTAAGCGGCCGCTCGACGGCGCGATCAAGGGGACAGACTTCGACAATCTCGATCTCATCCCCGCTGACTTCACCTACCGGAACATGGACCTGCTGCTTGACGCGGCCGGCGGCGGCGGCCCCAGCGGCGACGCGCCCGGGGGCAAGCCCGCCCGCAAGCTCTCCAAGCTGCTCGCGCCGCTGTCGGACGAGTACGACGTGGTCTTCCTCGACTGCCCGCCATCGGTCTCCCTGGTGTCGGAGAACGTGCTCCACGCGGCCGACGTGATCGTCGTGCCGCTCATCCCGACCACGCTTTCTGTGCGAACCCTCGAGCAGCTCGCCGAGTTCGTCGCGGAGTTCAACGGCCGCAAGCCGCAGCTGCTCGCGTTCTTCTCGATGGTCGACCGGCGCAAGAAGCTGCACAGGGAGATAGTGGAGAAGCTCATCGTGGACCGGGCCGAGGTGGCAGACACCGTCATCCCCGCGCTATCGGTCATCGAGACGATGTCGGTGGAGCGCGCGCCGGTCGCCGTCTTCGCGCCCAACAGCGTGGCGGCGAAGGCTTACCGCGCCCTCTGGGCGGAGCTGCAAGCCTTCAGCCCGCTGCCCTAGCCGTCCTAGGGCAGCCCCGCAGCCCTAGCCGTCCGAGCGGCGGGTTGAGGTCAGGCTGCCCGGGCGGGACAGCGAGCGGCGGGTCTGCGCCAGCAGCCGCCCCGGCGGGCGGAGCCGCCTGGGCGCGCGCAGCTTGATCGGCTTGGGCCGCGGCCGCGGCTGGCGGCGTTGCTGCCGGGGGATCGAGTTCGCGGTCAGCCCGGTGCGCAGCCGGTCGACGTGCGCGAGGATCTCACCGCGGAGCGGCCACTCGGTGCCGAAGCTGGCCACGGGAGCGCCGCTCCCGGCATTGGCGGCGGGTGCCACCCCGGCCCGCGGCTCGAGCAGGTCGGCCAGCAAGTTCTGCAGGTGGTGCGTCTGCGCCAGCTGGGCCGCGAGCTCCGACTCGAGCGGCTCGCTGCCCGCGGGCATCGCCTGCAGCAGCCTGCCGTAGGTGCGGATCACCTCGCCGAGCTGGGTCAGCACGTCGGCCAGGCGCTTCCTGGTGCAGCCGTCGCGGACCGGGCTGGCGGCGCTGTCGATCGCGGCCGCGTCAAGCACCGAGCGGGCCAGTCCGCGCACGGTCAGCGCCGCGTGCTCCAGCGTTTCCAGGCCGCCGCGCAGCGACACCGTCATGTCGGTGACGGGGACCGACTCGGCGGCCACGAGCGCCCGCGGGTTGAGCTTCGCGCTGTCGGCCGCCGTGCGCAGCGCGTCATCGACCCGCTCGATCTCACCGCGCAGCGACCTGGACTGGCTCAGCCACTCGGCGACAACCGCGGCGTCCGGGTCGGCCAGCAGGTCGGCGGACATCCGGTCGAGCAGTTCGGCCAGCCGCCCCGCCAGCCCGCCGACTGCCTCGCGGGCCGGCTGCACGCGCAGCGGCGCGAACGCCAGCCCGCCGATCAGGCCGGCCGCGGTGCCGGCCAGCGTGTCGACGACCCGCCCGGTGGCGGCCGCGTGGGTCCCGACCGAGGAGAAGATCAGCATCGCGCTGATCGGCACCTCAAGCAGGTCATCGCCGAGCCGCAGCATCCGCCCGATGAGCAGCGCGGCCGCGATGAGCAGGGCGAGCAGCCACCACGAGAAGCCGATGAACTCCGAGACGCCGACCGCCACCAGGACGCCGACGGTGACGCTGAGCACCTTCTTCACGCCACTGCGGATCGTCTGGTACGTGCTGGCCTGCAGCACCAGCAGCGCGGTCAGCGGCGCGAGTACCGGGCGCGATGTCCCGGCCGGTATGACCAGCGCCAGCAGGTAGGCGAAGGTCGCGATGGCGGTAAGCCGGGTGATGTACGCGGCGGTGGCCCTGGTGGACTCGACCGCCAGCGCGGAGCGGAACTTGCGAATTGCGTCAAAGATCATAAAAAGGCGCACGCGAATCTCTGCGATGGTAGGTGGTTGGGCGATGCGGGGGATTGGGGGAGCGGCCGGTGACGGCGGCACGCATCGCCACCAGATGACAACAGCCGCGATGCTCCGCTATTCCGGTTACGCAGATGTGCTGCAAGTCTCGCCCTGAGTTATCGGAACGTATTAGTCTCTTAATCTGGGGGAGGGGCAGACAACTTTGGTGACGCACGGGGGAAGACTGCCCGCGGAGACATCCAGGTTCTTTGGGCGGTCGAAAGAGGGTGCCGCCATCCGGGACGCGCTGGCCAGATCGAGGCTGGTCACGCTGACGGGACCGGGCGGCGTGGGCAAGACACGGTTGGCGATCCGGGTAGCAAAGCAGATGTCAGGGGCATTCCCCGACGGCGTGTACCTGGTCCAGCTGTCGGCCGCCAGAGACGCGGACGCCGTGCTGGCGGCGACGGCCGCCGGTCTTGGCCTGCCCGCGCCGGGCGATGGCCTGCTGGCCGACCGGATCGACGCTCTGGTCGGCCGGCTGCGCGGCCGCCTGCTGCTGATCCTCGACACCTGCGAGCATCTGGTGGACGTGTGCGCGGCGCTGGCCGAGGCGGTGCTTGGCGGCACCGACGGCCCCGTGGTGCTGGTGACCAGCCGCCAGCCGCTGCACCTGCCCGGTGAGGTGGTTTTCCGGATTCCGCCGTTCGCCGTGCGCGACGACATGGGCCAAGCTGTCAGCGCAAGCAGCGCGACCAGGGGCGGCGACGACGCGGTGGCGCTCTTCGCCGACCGGGCCGCCGCGGCGGTGCCCGGCTTTGCCGTCACCGCCAGCACACTGCCGAAGCTGGTGCGGTTCGGCCGTGCCCTCGACGGGATCCCGCTCGCGATCGAGTTCGCCGCGCT
Source organism: Trebonia sp. (assembly GCA_050013875.1). Lineage (GTDB taxonomy): Bacteria > Actinomycetota > Actinomycetes > Streptosporangiales > Streptosporangiaceae > Trebonia. The sequence continues at coordinate 17,396 of JBEKEK010000028.1, forward strand.
GCGGCTGCGCGCCGTCGGCCTTGACGAGCTGCTTACCCGGCTGCCCGGCCAGCTGCTGATGCTCGGCGGCGGCCGCCGCACTGACACCCGCCAGCAGTCGATGCTCGCCTCGATCAGCTGGAGCTATGACCTCTGCACGCTGGCCGAACAGCTGCTGTGGACCCGTCTGTCGGTGTTCGGCGGTGAGTTCGACCTCGCGGCGGCGGAGGCCGTGTGCTCCGGCGACGGCCTGTCCGCCGCCGACGTCCTCGCCGCTCATGTCGGCCTGGTGGACAAGTCGGTTGTGCTGCGGGCCGACGTCCTCGGCGGCGAGGCCAGGTACCGGCTGCTCGAGGTGGTCAGGGAGTACGGCGCGGTGCAGGGCGACCCCGAGGACCTGGCCGCCTGCGCGGAGATGCACCGGGTCTACTACCTGGCCGTCGCGCGCCGCCTGGCGGCGTCGCTGGCCGGGCGGGACCAGTTCGCCGACCAGTTCGCCCTGGTGTCCAGGCTCGGGCGGGATGCGACGAACCTGAGGCTCGCGCTTGACCGCAGCTTGGCCGCGGGCGACAAGCCGATGGCCGACGAGCTCACCGCCGCGCTGAGCCGCGTCGACGCGGTGCGCGGCGAGATCGGCCAGTCGCGCAAGGGCCAGCAGGCGGCAGCCGCCGTCCCGGCCCAGGCCGGCGCGGCCGTTATCCCGCCCCCGGTCGCCCCGCCCGCCCAGGCCACGGGCCCGGGCGCGGCCGACGCGGTCCGCGGCGAGGGCGACGCAGGCGGGGCCACCGGCGGCTGGCAGCTGCTGACCGCGCGCGAGCGCGAGGTGGCTGAGCTTGTCGCCAGCGGGCTGACCAACAAGGAGATCGCGGCGCGCCTGTTCGTCTCCAAGCGGACCGTCGATGCGCACCTTGAGCACATTCTGGCCAAGCTCTCCTACGTGTCCCGGGTGCAAATCGCCGCCCTGGTGACCCGCGAGCAGTAGCGCGCGGATCACCAGGGGCGGCGCGGCCGGTTAGCGGTTGCCGTCCGAGTCCGTGCCTGGCGTGAACGACACGCCGCGCACCACTTGGTTGTACAGCGCCGGGACGACGGTGCGGAACCGTTCGCCGGCGGCCGGGGTAGTGGCGTTCAGCCGGTCCGTGATCTCAACCAGCTGGTTAGGGTCGGCCCCCTGGTCGCCGCCGCCGCTGACGGTCGAGGTGACGGCCCAGACGGAGACGGCGCCGTTCCGGTTGACCGTGCCGGTGAGGTTCCGCAGGCCGTCGGTGGCCGGCGCCCACGGCAGCCCGGTCACCGAGTTGATCCCGGTCGGGTAACCGCGGACGGTGTAGGGGGTGCCGAGGTTGAGCCCGTTCTGCAGGGTGTAGTCGAGCTGCCACTCGCCCGCGGTCGCGTTGAACACCCACTTCTGCAGGCCCGCGGCGGTGGACGCGGCGTCCGCGGTGTAGGACCCGTCGGCGTAGGTGTCATCGCCGGAGCCCTCGTCCGCCACGTACAGCGTGGTCGGGTTGGCGAACCACAGCCCGAACGGGTAGCCGCTGGCGTCGGTGGCGCCCTTGGCGAGCGCGGTCGGGAACCCCTTCAGGATGCACATGTTGCTGGCCAGGCCGGCCGAGGTCAGGGTTGACTCAATGCCGGTGGTCGGCAGCTTCGCGCCCGCCGCCGGCAGGCCAACGCCGTCGGGGCAGGCGGTGCCGGTGGTGTCGAGGAAGTACACGGTGTTGACGCCGTTGCTGCCGCTGCCCTTGGTGTAGTAGAGCACGTTGTTCGAGATCGTCAGGCCGCGGAAGTTGTCGTCCTTGCCGACCTTGTCCGCCTTGTCGCCGAGCTCGGTCACGTTGAAGCTGCCGACCGGCGTGGGCTGGCCAGGGGCCTGGTCCGCCTCCGGCAGGTCGGACGGCGTGATGATCTGCGCGCCCGCGCCGAGGACGACCCCGGTCGGCTGCGGGTTGGCGCCGTTACCGGCGTTGCCCGCCGTGTAGAAGATGTTCTGGCCGTCGACGTTGGCCTCGATCGCGGCCCGGCCGTTGTTGCCGCTGTAGGCGTTGGTCTCGGTGAAGGTGAACTTCCCGTCGGCCGACAGTTGGGCCACCGCGCGGTAGTAGGCGCCGGGAACCGGGTTGGTCGGGTCGATGTCGCCGGGGGTGCTTGAGTTCGACGCGTCGACGGTGTCGGGCGCGGCCACGTAGTCCATGAACGTCACGTACTTGCCGTTGGTGGACAGGTTGAGCGCACCCTCCGACTTCGACGAGAAGCTGGTGTTCAGCTCGCCCGACGGCACCGGGATAATGCCCTGCGGCCGGCCCGACTGGGTGATCTCCGCCAGGAAGAGCGGTGAGGTCACCCCGAAGCTGGCGTCCACGGAGTCGTTGTTGAAGACGTACGGGTAGTTGCCGTTCGCGACAGCGATGGCACAGTCTGCGGTGCAGCCGGGAGGCAGCACGGTCCTGCCCGCCACGATGTCCGCGTCGTTGCGGTAGTAGCTGGTGCTGACCAGCAGATCCCCCGGGATCAGGCGGGCCTGCCGGTTGCCGTCGCCGTGGCCGCCGGGCCCGGCGGCGGTGCTCGCCTGGGCCGTGGCGGCTCCCGCGGCCGACGCGGCGAGCACCCCCGCGGCGGTCATGAACGTTGCGAACGCGGCAATGCCGGTTCTCCGGCGCATAAGTCGCTCCTGTCGTCTCGGACGTCTGCTGTCTGCCGACTTCCGTCTCTGGCATCCCCAGCCATCGAACCGGGCCCGGCGGTCGGAAAGTGGTCCGCCGGGTTAACAGAAGGTTCCATTGGTGTGACTTATTGCCATTTGGTTAGTTATAGGGAGCGACAGACGTTAGATATGCCACGTTTCGATCGTTAGATCTCACTGCTGGCCGAGGTGGGACGATACCGCCGGCCTGATCCTCAGCTAGCCCTAAGCGGGCCTCTGGCATAGGCATCCGCCCCTGGGGTAGCTCTAACCTGCGCCACCGGTAGGGGGCAGCGCGCGCGATTGTGTGCAACCGCTGCAACCAAACGAGTCAGGATGTCGTTATATGAACATGACAGTCTGGGAATGGTTTGAGCAGCGCTCGTATCACTACCGGGACTTTGCAGGTCTCGCGCTACCGAGCGATACCAGGGCGGGGATGCCCTCCACCACCCTGATCTTCCCGGCCCGCAATGTCGCTGGCACCATCGGTTCCATCCTTACCGTCGTCGCGGGCCTGCGGGCCAGGACCGGGCTTCCTGGCCAGGTCATCGTCGTCGACGCCGACTCGCCGGACGGCACGGCGGATATCGCCCGCGCCCACGGCGCGGAGGTCTTCTCGGAAAACGAGCTCCTGCCGGGCTACGGCCCCGCGCAGGGCAAGGGCGACGCAATGTGGCGTGCGCTGTCGGTCGCGACGGGGGACATCGTGATGTTCGCCGACGCCGATACCACCGACTTCGAGGAGCACTTCGTCTACGGCACCCTCGGACCGATCCTCCTGGACCCAGCCGTCCAGTTCGTCAAGGCCGCCTACCGGCGGCCGTTCAAGCAGGGCGAGGAGCAGATCCCCGACGGCGGCGGCCGGGTCACCGAACTGATGGCCAAGCCGCTGCTCAACCTCTTCTACCCAGAGCTGGCGGGCTTCGCCCAGCCGCTCGCCGGTGAGTTCGCGGCGCGCCGCGACCTGCTCGGCCGGGTGCCCTTCTTCACCGGCTACGGGGTGGAGATCGGCATGATGATCGACGTCTACCACCAGGTCGGGCTGGACAGCATGGCCCAGGTCGACCTCGGCACCAGGCAGAACCGCCACCAGCCGCTCGCCAGCCTCACCCGGATGTCCTCGGTGGTGCTCAGAACGGTTGCCGCGCGCGAGGGCCTGGGCCAGGCCATCGACGGCGACGGCCTGGATGGGGCGGAGCCGGGCCTGTGGGAGCTCGGGCAGCCGGACACCTATCTGCACGCGGTGGGGACCAATGAGGGCCTCCGCCTCGACGAGCACCTGAACGAGCTGGTCGAGCGCCCGCCGCTCGCCCGCCTGACCGGCGGCGGCACCGCCCTCACCGCCACCGCGTAGCCAACCGCGGGGCAGCAGCCACCCACCGCAGCGGGCCAGCACGAATCCCCTGGGCCCATCCGGGGATCCGCGCTGGCCCGCTCTTACTTGGCCATGGGTGGTACCGCGGAGCCGGAAATCTGTGCCGCCGCGTTAATGACATCAGCGGCAGAACTCGCATGATGTTCCCAAGGGCACGGCCCCAGCGGCAGGAAGGCACGGGCATGGCAGCCGGAGGCGGCAGCACGGAGTTCGACCACATCATCGTGGGCGCGGGTTCGGCCGGCTGCGTGATCGCCCGCCGTCTGGTCGACGCGGGACGCACGGTCGCGCTGATCGAGGCGGGCGGCCCGGACTACAACCCGGCCATCCACCAGCCCAACCGCTCGTGGGAGCTGTGGAACTCACCCGAGGACTGGGCCTACACCACCGAGCCGCAGCAGTACTCGCTGAAGACCAGCGTCGGCTGGCCGCGGGGCAGGGTGCTTGGCGGCTCGAGCGCGCTCAACGGCATGATCTACATCCGCGGCGCGAAGACCGACTTCGACAACTGGGCCTACAACGGGGCGCCCGGCTGGTCCTACGCCGACGTCCTCGAGTACTTCAAGCGATCCGAGGATTTCGAGGATGGCCCAAGTACCTATCACGGCATCGGCGGCCCGCTGCCGGTCACCCGCATCCGGGAGCCCAACCCGGTCACCGTCGCGATGATCGAGGCGGCCGTAGAGCGGGGCGTCCCGGCTAACGACGACCCCAACGCCGAGGACATCCTCGGTGTCGGCCTGACCCACCTGACGGTCTCCGGCGGCCGCCGGATGTCGGCCTGGACGGCGTTCGCCCAGCCGGTCGTGGGCAGCCCGCTGCTCACGGTCATCACCGGGTCGCAGGCGCAAAGCGTGGTCACCGACGGTGCGGGCCGGGCCGTCGGGGTCCGGCTGTCCCGCCCCGGCCTGGTCTGCGCCCAGCCGACGGACCCGTCAGGCTCCGCTCCCCGTCCCGCGCTGGCGCCGTGGCCGGCCACCGAGCTGCGCTGCTCGGGCGACGTGATCGTCTGCGGCGGCGTGATCGGCTCGCCCCAGCTGCTGCTGCTTTCCGGCATCGGCCCGGCCGACGACCTGCGCGCGCTTGGCATCGACCCGCTGGCCGACCTGCCCGGGGTCGGCGCCAACCTGCACGACCACGCGCTCGCCACGCTGCTGTTCGAGTCGGCCAGGCACATCCCCGAGGGCAAGGCCAACAACCTGGAGGCGCACTTCTTCGCGACCAGCGACCCCGGGATGACCGCCCCCGACCTGCAGCCGCTGATGTCGCACTTCCCCATGCCGGTCGAGGGTTACCCGCAGCCCGGCTACGGCGACGGCTACGCGATCGTGGCCGGCATCATCCGCCCGCTGAGCCGGGGCCGCCTCCGGCTCCGCTCGGCCGACCCGGCCGCGAGCCCGGTCCTGGACCCCCGGTACCTGTCTGAGCCGGCCGACGTGGCGGCGCTGCTTGCCAGCCTCAAGCTGTCCCGTGAGGTCGGCCAGGCCCGGGCACTCAAGGACTGGCGGGCCCGCGAGATCGCCCCAGGCCCGGACGTCCGCACCGACGAAGAGCTGATCGAGTACGGCATGCGCAACCTGATCACCTACCACCACCAGGTCGGCACCTGCAAGATGGGCATCGACTCGATGGCGGTGACCACCCCGGACCTGCGCGTCCGCGGCGTCCCCGGGCTGCGCGTAGCCGACGCCTCGGTCATGCCGTCGGTCACCTCAGGCAACACCAACGCCCCGACCATCATGATCGCCGAGCGCTGCGCGGACTTCCTCCTGGCCGGCCAGCCCCGCTAGCCCGCCAGCCCGCGTTACGACGGCTTGAACGGGCCGGCCTTGGCCGCGGGCAGCAGGGGCGGGGTGAGGAACGCGGGCGGGGCGGTCAGGTCGAGCGCACCAAGCGGCGATACGGCGGCGGCGTCCCGGCGGGTGAGCGAGGGGAGGTTCCACTTCTCCTCGATCAACTTGAGCACCGAGGTGTGGTCGAGCACCTCGCTCAGCACGAAGTCAGGCCGCGCGTAGGGGGAGACGATCACCGCGGGCACCCGGAACCCGTACCGCTCGTAGGTCACAGGGCCGTCGTCGGCGTTCTCCAGCGCCTTGAGCGACTTCGGCAGCAGCAGCTTCAGCAGGGCGCGCGCCCCCGGGTGCGCGAGCTGCCAGTTCCGCGCCGGGATGTCGTCCGGCGCGACCGCGGCGGGCGGCGGCACGTGATCGTAGTAGCCCCCGTGCTCGTCGTAGATCCACAGCAGCAGGGTCGATTCCCAGGCCGGGCCGTTCATCACGGCGTCGACCACCGCGGCCGAGAAGGACTCGCCGAACGTGATGTCCTGCGGGTTCTCCTCCGAGTAGGCGCCGAAGTCCGGATCGACGATGGAGACCGAGGGCAGCGTGCCCGCGGCGGCGTCGGCGAAGAACTGCTGTGTGGTCCGCAGGTGCCGCACGCACCGGGCCAGGCCGAGCGGGTACAGGTCGGCGGTGAAGGACTTGTTGCCGCGGACGGCGTTGGTCACTCCCGGCAGCCACCGGCCAAGCTGGGCCAGCCGCCGCGTCACGACCAGGCCGCGCCCGCCAAGCAGCCGCCAGAACACCACCGCGGCCGGGTTCACGTTGTGGTAGTTCACCCAGGAGATATCGCGGCTGCTCAGCGCGTCGAAGATCGTCCCCGCGGCCGGGTAGTCGACCAGGTCCCACGGCAGGTCGTCGACCAGGCCGTGGGCGGTGCCCGCGATCAGGAACCGCCGGTTCGGGAACGTCGGCCCCAGGCACGAGCAGAACCAGCGGTCGGCCACCGGGAAGGTCCGCGCGAGCCCGTGGTAGAACGGCAGCTCGGACTCGGTCCAGTAGCCCATCGGCACAGCCGGGTCGCCGCCCGGTACGGTCTGCCAGACGCCGGTCGCGAACCCGCCGCAGGTGCTGTTGGCGAACGAGACATGGCTGGCGTTCCACGTCTGGGTGGGGTTGCCGGATATCTGCGTGGTGGCCGTCAGGTGGTGGGCCGCGACCCGCTGCCCGTTGGGCAGCACGTTGACCGCGTCCGGCGCGCCGTCGGGCCCGGCCGGCAGGCCGTCACCCCGGCCGGGCAGCGTGCCCAGGTAGTTGTCGTAGGAGTGGTTCTCCTGCATGAGCACCACGATGTGCTTGATCTTCGGTATCAGATCGGTGCCATCCGGCAGGTCGGGGCGTGGCCGTTCCCCCGGTCCCGGCCGCAGTCCTCGGCGCGTAATCTCCCGCTTTTCCAGACGGTCCCACATCGGACGTGCCTCCCCTTAGCGGCAACCTTCGGCCGAATCATGTCACTAAGCCGGACCCGGCGCGAGGCAGCGGGCAGATACGCCCGCGCGCCGCTCCCGGCGCCCGAAGCGCCGGCCACCGGACCGGCGGTCGGTTGCGGGTCGGCGCGGAGCCACCGTACGTTCAGAATAAAGATCCTTTTGATCTTGAACGGTCCGTTGCGCTGCCTCTCAGCAACGCGAACCGCCCCGGCCGGTAAGCCGGGGCGGTTGCCGCCATCTGCCGTTCAGCGAGCTGCTCGCGCGGGGCAGCGGCCGGGGCCGGGCGGGACTGGCCAGGTTCAGCCCGCCATCCGGTAGCGCAACGGGGTGGCCAGGAATCCGTCGGTGTTGCCGGTCGCGTCCACGTAGAAGCCGACCAGGTCGCCGGCGTTGTTCACGCCGTTGATCGTGGTGGTGCCCTGGCCCTGCGGCTCGTCGACGGAGGCGAAGCCGCCGCCCGGCGTCCAGGTGAAGCCGTGCGTGGTGGCGCCGGAGCCGGTGCCGACGGTGTACACGCCCACCACCTCGTCGCGGTCATTGACGCCGAGCGCCTGGGTGGCCGACGCGCCCGGGACGTCGAGGGTCTGGAAGCGGCCGTGCCTGTAGTCGAGGAACGCGTCGGTGTTGCCGTTGCTGTCGGTGTAGAAGCCGGCGATGTCGCCGTGGTTGTTGATGGCGGCGGCGGTCAGGCTCGGCCCGGCCGTGCCGGCCGGGTAGCCGGGCACCAGGACCCGGGTGAACTGCTTGGTGCGGATGTTGAAGGTGTAGCCGCGGTTGCCGCCCTGGCCGTTGGTGTAGAACCCGACGGCGATGTCGTGGTCGTTGATGCCGAGGAGCTGGTCGACCGGCGGGCTCGCGTTGTCACCGGTCGGGAACTCCACGGTGTGGAATTTGCGGCCATTTAGTTCGTAGAAACCGAAGTTGTTGTTGACCATGCTCGCGGTGTTCATTGATGACCAGAACCCGACCGTGTCGCCGTTGTCGTTCAGCCCGGTGACCTGGGTCTGCACCGAGCCAGGGAAGTTCTCGTTGGCGTATGTGCCGGCACCGTCGGCTGGGAAGAGCCGGTATCCCTTGTTCGGCTGGCCGGCCGCGCCGGAGCCGAAGTACCCGGCGATCACGCCGGCGTTGTTGATGCCAAGCAGCTGGTTGAACGTCAGGTCGTTAGCGTTGTCAAGCGTGGCGAAGCGGTAGGCGGTCATCCCGGTCGGCGTGGGGGTGGGGGCCGGCGTCGTGGTCTGGGTTGCCGTGGGGGTCGGGGTCGGCGTCGTGGTCTGGGTTGCCGTGGGGGTCGGGATCGGCGTCGTGGTCTGGGTTGCCGTGGGGGTCGGGATCGGCGTCGCGGTCACCGTGGCAGTTGCGGTCACCGTGGCGGCCGCGCTGAGCGTCCCGGCCCCCGCCGGGCTGGCGCTGGCCATGGTCGCGAGCGCGGTGCCGACGATGGCAACTCCCCCGACCGCCGTCGCGGCGGCGGCGAGCCGTGTCCTGGTGCGGCTGATCTTCCTCATTGAACTGTCCCTCTCCGGTGGTGTCGGTGCCGGGATGCCCCTGTTGACCTCGGCACTGGCGCGTCCGGTGCGTTTGCGTCGCCCCGTACGCCGCAATGAACGCGAGCCCGCTCGGACCGGTTCGAAACGCTGGGGGAATGACTGGGGGGACCGCGTGGGGACCGCGGGGGGAATGCCAGTGGGGAACAACTCCATAACGCCGCGGTCAGTGCGACGTGCCTTCTTTCGCGTCACGCGAGAATTCGTTAACTTCGGTGCAGGAGCACTTCAAGTCGCGGGCAGTCGGCAGCAGCAGGCCGGCCGGCCAGGCACTAGCACAGCGGGCGGGCTCACCAGATGGCAGTGCTTACCACCGGACGACTTCCCGTGCGGCTGACGCCGCTCGTGGGCCGGGACGCGGAGCTGGCCGCCATCATCGGCGCGGCCAGGCAGAGCCGCCTGCTCACGCTCACCGGGCCGGGCGGCACCGGCAAGACGCGGCTCGCGCTCGCGGCCTCGGCCGCGCTGGCGGCCGAAGCCGGCGACGGGGCAATCGATGTCGCCTGGGTCGAGCTCGCACCGCTCTACGACCCGCACGTCGTGGCCCCGGCCGTGGCCGCCAGGCTCGGTGTGCCCGACCAACCGGGCACGGACCCGGCGGAAGCCATCGCCGCGCACTTGGCCGCCCGTCGCGACCAGAAGGTGCTCGTCGTCCTCGACAACTGCGAGCACCTGGCCGAGGCGGTCGCCGTCCTGACCGAGTACCTGCTAGTCGAGTCCCCGGCCCTGTTCGTCCTCGCCACCAGCCGCGAGCCGCTGGGCGTCGAAGGCGAGCGGTCGTGGCCGGTACCCCCCCTTGGGCAGCAGCAGGCGGTTCAGCTCTTCAGCGACAGGGCGCGCCTCGTCGCACCGGGATTCTCGGTCACCGATGCCAATAAGGCTAAGGTCGAGGAGCTTTGCGGCAAGCTGGACGGCCTGCCCCTCGCCATCGAGCTAGCCGCCGCCCGGATGGGCATCCTCTCGGTAAGACAGCTCAGCGGGCGCCTTGACGACGTGTTCGGGGTACTCAGGGGCGGAGCCAGGTCCGCTCCGGCCAGGCACCAGGCGCTCCGCGCGACCCTCGACTGGTCCCACGACCTGCTCACCAAGGAAGAGCGGATCGTGTTCCGGCGGCTGGCGGCCTTCGTTGACGGCTTCGAGCTGGCGGCCGCGGAAACCGTGGCCTCATTCGGCGACATCAATCCCGGCCAGGTCCTTGACCTGGTCGCCAGGCTGGCCGACAAGTCGCTGCTGCGGGCGGACCACGAAGCCGACCGCTATCACATGCTGGCGACGATCCGCGAGTACGCGTCGGAAAAGCTGGCAGAAGCGGGCGAACGCGACCTGGCTCGCCGCGCGCACCTGGCCTACTACACCGACTTCGCGGAGCGGGCGGGCGCGCGGCTCGAGCTCGCGCACGCGGCGGCCGCCGACCTCGAGGCTGAACTGGACGGTCTCGACGCCGAGCGGGCCAACCTCCGCGCGGCCACCGACTTCGCCAGTGCGAGTGGCGACGCCGAAGCGGCGCTGAGGATCGTCGGCCAGCTCGGCAAATACGCCTATCTAAGAGGCCACTACAACGAGATCAGGCAGTGGATGGATGTGGCGGTGGCCGCCGCGGGCCCAGCCGCCCAGCCGCGGCTGAGAGCCCGGGCGCTGTACGGCAGCGGCCGGCTCGCGCAGCTGCAGTGCGACTACGAGCCGGCCGTGCGGCGGCTGGATGCCGCGCTGCTGCTCTACCGCGAGCTCGGCGACGGCACCGGGACGGCGTCCTGCCTGCAGGCGCTGGGCAGCGTGGCCCGCGAACAGGGCAGGTACGTGCGTTCGGCGCAGCTGCATATGGAGGGCCTCCAGCTGGCCAAGGCCGCGGCCGACGAGTGGGCACAGGCGAGCGCGCACAGCTACCTGGGGTTTGTCTCCTGGCTGCAGGGCGATTTCGAGACCGCGCTGGCCCAGTGCACGGACGCGCTCTCGCTGTTCCGGGCGCTGCGCGATGTGGAGGGGACCGCCTGGTCGCTGATCAGCCTGGGCGTGATCGCCCGCTACCAAGGTGACCGAGACCAGGCGGCAATGCTGCTCACTGAGTCCCTTGAGCTGTCCCGCTCGATCGGGTTCCGCGAGGGGCTCGCCTGGTGCGAGGAGCAGCTCGGCCTGGTCGCGCTGGCCGGCGGTGCGGTGTCCGCCGCCCGCGCCAGGCTCCGTGCCAGCTATGCCATGCACCGGCAGCTCAGGGACCGGTGGCGGATGGCGAGCGTCCTCGCCGACCTCGCGGCGGCCGAGCTCGCGTCGGCGTCCGGCCAGCCGGACGCAAGTCAGCTAAGCGGCACCAGGGCCGCGTACCTGCTCGGCGTGGCGCAGGCGCTGCGCGAGGCGATCGGCACGGTGCTCGCGCCGTGCGAGCGCGGCGAGCATGAACGCACCGTCGCGGCGGCCCGCGCGGCGCTCGGCGACGCGGCATTCGAGGCCGCCCGCGAGCTCGGCCTGCGTGCTCCGGATCCGGATGAGGCACTCGGCGACCCGCCTTCCGGTGAACCGGGCTCGGGCGAGCCGCAGCCAACACCCGCCACCGCTGCCATGCCGGTGCTGGTCACCCTGGCCGCGGCCGCGCCGCCGCCGTTGGCCGTGCCGCCGTTGGCCGCGCCCGCGCCCGCCGCGCCCGCGCCGGCCCCGGTCCGTGCGGCCGCGCGCGGACCGGTGGCACGTGTCACCGGTGAGGCCGGGCCCGCCCAGCAGGGTGCCCGTCCGCCGCTGACGGTGCGGGCGCTCGGCACGGCGGCCGTGCAGGTCGGCGATGTCGAGCTGACCGCGGCCGACTGGGGCTACGCGAAACCCCGTGAGCTGCTTTTTCTGCTGGTCACGTCGCCGCCGCAGACCAGGGAGCAGCTAGGCGCGGCGCTCTGGCCCGACCTCTCGCGCCATCAGCTCGGAAACGCGCTGCACACCGCCTTGCGTGAGCTTCGCCGCGCGCTCGGCGACCCCGCCTGGGTCCTTTACTCCGGAGGCAGGTACGCGTTCAACCGTGCGCTGCCCCACGACTGCGATGTGGACGCGTTCGAGTCAGCGCTCGCCGCCGCCAGCCGGGCCCGCCCGGCCAGTGCCGCGCTGCCCGACCTGCAGCGCGCGGTCGCCGCGTATGGCGGCGATTTCCTGGCCGGGATGGCCGCGGGGGAATGGGCACACGCGCGCCGCGACGAGCTGCGCCGCCGATTCGAGTCGGCGCTGCTCGCGGTTGGCCGGATGCACATGGCGGCGGGGCGGTACGAAGCGGCGGTCACCGCCTTCCGCCGGGCGATCGAGCACGAGCCGCTGAACGAAGTGGCGCACCGTGAGCTGATGACCTGCTGGGCTCAGCTTGGCCAGACGGCCCGGGCGACGCGGCATTACACCGATCTCATCGCGCTGCTGGCCGACCAGGCCGGCGTCCGGCCGGCTACGGAGACGACCGCGCTGTACGAGCGGCTGGCCGGCCAGAGCTGACAGCGGGCCCGGGGGCGCGCGCCCCCCAGTGATTCCCCCTGCGTCGGTGCCTCCCCCCTGCTACCTGGTGTCACACTGGCAGTCCTTCTGCGGTGGCGCCGTTCAGAAGTACCGCAGAGGTACGCAGGTGGGCGTGCAAGCGCGCGAAAGCGAGTGTCTGCGATAAAGGAGAGACAGTGTCGGACCCGATCAGGCCGCCGGCCGCCCGGTGGCCGTCGCAGGCGGCAGAGTTCGTCTCCCTCGCGGTGAGCGACGGCGACCTGGGCGCCGCGGTCGCGCAGTACGAGCCGGCCGCCGCATTGCGGCCGTGGGCAGACGAACGGGCCGACGGCGCGTCCGTGGAGCAGACCATGTCGGAGATCATGCGGCTGCGCCTTCCGCTCGACACCCGGCTGGTCGCGGTGCTGCCCGCGGACGGGCTGACGATGCTGGTCTGCGAGCGGCGGATCGAGGGGGCGGGGCCGGACGGCGCCCCAGTTGGGCTGCGCGGCGTCGGCTGCACGGTGGTGCGGCCGCAGCCCGACGGGAGCTGGCGGATCGCCGCGGACGCCTGGCAGCTCTCCGGTCAGGGCGACGCGTGATCTGCCGTCATTCCCGGCGCGCCCTTGGGAACCCCTTATGGACCGCCTATAGCCTCCGATGGTTCCCCCGGAGTCAGGCAGTGAATCTGATCCGCGGGCACTGCGGCTCGACAATTGGGTCCGGCCGCGCTTTCTCACGGGGTTACGAAGGGATCACGATCATGGGCATTTCGGAACGTTTCGCGCGGCGGACGGACTCCGCGCGGCGGACCGGCGTTGGCGGCATCGGCCGGAGCACGCTGCTCGGCGGCATCGCCGTGGTGGCCGCGGGCACGCTGGCTGCCATCGGGCTCGCGGGGGCCGGATCGGCGCTGGCCGCGGGTAAGCCGGCCGGGGCCGCCAGCCCGGCGGTAGCGGCAACGCCGGCCGCGGGCGGCTACCAGTTCGTCCAGCTCGGCAGCCACAGCGACCGCACGTTCAACCAACTGCTCGGCATCAACAACCAGGGGCGGATCGCCGGCTACTTCGGCATCGGCATGCCGCACCACCCGAACAAGGGCTACACCATCAGCGCCCCCTACGCGCAGAACGACATCAAGAGCGAGAACTTCCCGAAGTCGGCCCAGACCCAGGTCACCGGGCTCAACGACGATGGCGTCCAGGTCGGGTTCTACTCGACCGAGAACAATGCCTCGGGTGTCAACAACAACTTCGGCTGGTACTTCAACGGCAAATTCCACCAGGTCGTCTTCCCGACCGGCAACAACGACAAGCCGACGGTGGACCAGCTGCTCGGCGTGAATGACCACGACGTCGCGGTCGGCTTCTACCTCAACGGCTCGGGCGTCGCCCGTGGCTACACCTACAACATCAAGACCCACGCGTTCAAGCTGGTGACCGAGCCCGGCGCGCCCACCGGCGGCAAGGCACCCAACCTGTCCGCCAACGCGATCAACGACGCCGGCGACGTCGCGGGCTCCTACACCACCAGCGGTGGCGTGACCGACGCGTTCCTCAAGCTCGCGGGCGGGTCCTTCCACAAGATCGCGGTTCCCGGCGCGACCGCCACCGCCGCCTTCGGCGTGAACGACAACGACACCGTGGTCGGCACCTACACCGACGGCTCGGGCGCCGGCGCCACCACCCACGGGTTCATCTGGCGGATCGGCGGCAGCCTCACCACCAACGTCGATGACCCGCACGGTATCGGCACCACCACCCTCAACGGCATCAACAACGAGGGTGACATCGTGGGCTTCTACGTGGACGGCTCGGGCAACACCGACGGCATCCTCGGCTTCCCTGCCTTCTAGGGACCCTGCCTTCTAGGGACCCTGCCTTCCAGGGACCCGGCCTTCTGAGGACCCGGCCTTCTCAGGTCATTCACCGGTCGATCATGGCCGTCGGCAGCCGCCCGCTGTCGACGGCCATGATCATTTCCCGCCAATGCACCCCACCTGCGGTCTAGCCGATGAAGACCAAGCGGGTCACAATGGTCGGCATGACTAACGCCAATTGGACTGACATCCCTGCTGACGTGGCCGCCGAGCGCGCGGCGATCGAGACCGAGATCGAGGGCTCCACGCTGCTCACCGCGTACGCGCAGACGGTTGCTGAGCACCCCGACGCGGTGGCGCACCAGTGGCTGGATGGCGGCCAGTGGCGATCGCTGACCTACCGGCAGGTGTATGACCAGGTGCGCGAGGCCGCCCTTGGCCTGGCCGCGATCGGCCTGCGGCCGGGGGATTTCGCGGCCGTCTGGTCCGGCAACAGATCCGAGGCGACGATCTCCGACTACGCGGTGATGCACGCCGGGGGAGTCCCGGTCTTCATCTACCCCACGGTCTCAGCCGAGCAGGCCGCGTACATCGCCGGGCACTGCGAGGCGACCGTGGCGATCGTGGAGCGGCAGTACCTGGACAAGCTGGAATCGATCGTGGGCCAGCTGCCGAAGCTCCGCCAGATCGTCGTCATCGACCCCGAGGCGGACCCGAGAATCGGCGACGGCCGTGGCGGTGCGGACGGCCTGGCGGCCGGCGCGGGTGTGATCGGCTGGTCGAGACTGCTCGACCTCGGCCGGGCGGAGGCGGAGGTCTCACCCGGCCTGTTCGAGGAGACCTGGCGCAAGGTCACCCCCGACGACCTGGCCACCCTGATCTACACCTCGGGCACCACCGGCACCCCCAAGGGCGCGATGCTTACGCACCGTAACGTTCGCTACACCCAGGCCGCCTCGCTCCGGCTGCTCCCGATTGAGGCGCGTTTCGGTGCCGACGGCGCCGGCATGCTGGTCTCCTTCCTGCCGATGGCGCACGTCACCGGCCGCCACACCGACCACTGGTCGTCGCTGGTGCACCCGGTCACGCTCTCGTACTGCCCGGACAGCAAGCAGATCTTCACGATCGCCGCGCAGGTGCACCCGACCACGCTGATCGCCGTCCCGCGGATCTGGGAGAAGCTGTACGCGGGACTGCGGGCGGCGGTGCCCGACCCATCGCCGGAGGCCGTCCGCGCGCTGCCCGAGGAGACCAGGACCTCAGTGCTGGCCCTGGTCGGGCTGGACCGCTGCGCCTTCGCCGCCAGCGGCGCCGCGCCCATCGATCCCGGCATCATCGAGTTCTTCCAGGCACTCGGGCTGCCGATCGTCGAGGGCTGGGGGATGTCCGAGCTGTGCAACGCCGCGACTATCGCGGTGCCCGGCGACTCCCGCAACGGCGCCGTCGGCCGCGCCTACCCTGGCGTTGAGCTGCGGATCGCCGATGACGGCGAGGTGCTGGTGCGCGGCCCGCTGGTGATGAGCGGCTACTACCACGACAAGGAGCGGACCGCGGAGGCCGTCGATGCCGACGGCTGGATGCACACCGGGGACATCGGCGAACTCGACGCGGCGGGCTTCCTGAAGATCACCGACCGGAAGAAGGACCTGCTCATCACCTCCGGCGGCAAGAACATCTCGCCCGCCCTGGTCGAGTACGAGCTGCAGCGGCACCCGCTGATCGGGCAGGCCTGCGCGATCGGTGACCGGCGCAAGTACGTGTCCGCGCTGCTCGTCCTCGATCCCGACGTCGCCCCGGCCTGGGCGCGGGAGCGCGGCATCGAGTTCTCGTCGCCGGCCGAGCTGGCGGCCAACGCCGAGGTGCTGGCCGAGATCGAGCGCGGCGTGGCCGCTGCGAACTCGCACCTGGCCCGGCCGGAACAGGTCCGGCGGTACGTCGTGCTTGGGGAGGAGTGGACCGCGCAGACCGGCGAGCTCACCCCGTCGCTGAAGCGCCGCCGTCCGGTGATCACGCAGCGTTACGCGAAGGAGATCGCCTCGCTCTACGACGAGTGACAGCGGGCTTCCGCACGTTTCGGGCGACTGTTCAATATCATGGCACCGTGACAGGTCACCAGCTAAAGGTCTATAACTCGCTCGGACGGCGGATCGAGGACTTCACGCCGTCCGCCGATGTCGTGGGCCTTTACAGCTGCGGGCCCACCGTGTACTACTTCCCGCACCTGGGCAATATGCGCGCGTACGTGTTCGCCGACACGCTCCGCCGCGCACTGCGCTGGAAGCAGATCCGGGTCCGGCACGTCATCAACATCACCGATGTGGGCCACGCGGTGGCCGACTCCGACACCGGCGAGGACAAGCTCGAGGTGGCGGCTGCCCGCGAGGCCCGGACGGTGGCGGACATCGCCGGCTTCTACACGCAGGCGTTCTTCGGCGACATGGCGGCGCTTAACGTGCTGCCCGCCAACGAGCACCCGCGCGCCAGTGAGTACGTCGAGCAGATGATCGAGTTCGCCACCCGGCTGACCGAGCGCGGGGTCACCTACCAGATTCCGTCCGGCCTGTACTTTGACACCTCCAGGTCGCCCGGCTACGGCACGCTGGCGCTGATGGACATCGCCGGGCAGCGCGAGGCCGCCCGCGTCGAGCACGTCGAGGGCCGCAGGAACAAGACCGACTTCGCCCTCTGGCGGGCCGAGGAGCCCGGCGTCCGCCGCGTCATGCGCTGGGACTCCCCGTGGGGCTGGGGCGCCCCTGGCTGGCACCTGGAATGCTCGGTGATGTCGATGGAGCTGCTTGGCCAGCACTTCGACCTGCACACCGGCGGCATCGACCACCGCGAGCTGCACCACGTCAACGAGATCGCCCAGTCCGAGGCCTACCTCGGCGACGGCGAGCCGTGGGTCAAGTACTGGATGCACAACGAGTTCCTGCTGCTCAACAACGCCAAGATCGCCAAGTCAGCGGGCCCCGTGCCGCGGCTGGCCGACCTCATCTCCGACGGCTACCACCCGATGGCCTACCGGCTCTTCCTGCTCGGCGGGCACTACCGCAGCCAGCTGGATTTCACCACCGCGGCGGTCGACGGCGCCCAGACGACCCTTCGCCGTCTGGTCGCCCGGATCGAACCGCTGCGGCCGCTGCCGGCCGTGGAGACCTACGAGCAGGCACGCGCCGCGCTCACCGCGATTAGCACCGCGCTCACCGCGATTGGCGGTACGGCCGGCGGCGAGCCCGGCGACAAGACCGCGATGGCCTATCTGGACCTGATGGACGAGGCCATCTCGCTCGACCTGGCCACCCCCAGACTGCTCGCCATCCTGCAGGAGTCACTCCGCGACACCGAGATCACCCCGGCCGGCCTGCGCGTCATCGTGGCCGCGGCCGACGCCCTGCTCGGCCTGCGCCTGGCCGACCTGGACCCCGCCGCCCTCGAGCGCCGCAGTTCCGCCGCCGACCTGGAACAGGCCGAGATGGAGACGATCGAGCGGCTGATCGCCGACCGCACCCAGGCCCGCAAGGAGAAGGACTGGGCCCGCGCCGACGAAATCCGGGCCGAGCTTGACCGGCTGAACGTCCAGGTGACCGACACCCCCAGCGGCCCCACCTGGCACCTCCGCTAGTCCACGACGCCTCGGCTCTCCCTGCCTGCCTGGCATCTCCGCTGGTCCCGACGACCAAGCCCCCCTACCTGGCACCCCGCCGGTGTGCCCGGGCTTCTGCTGCGGTCGCAGCGGGACTAGGCGCTGAGCTCGCGTTCCAGCGGCGTGCGGAAGCGAGGCGTGACCCGGGCCGGCCCGAGCCACCCCTCAAGCCGGGCTGCTGCACGCGATACCGCGGCCTCCCCGTCGGCCCCGATGTCCTCGAGCAGCCGGCAGGCAATCTCTCCCGACGCGCGCTGAGCCCAGCCGCCCACCACGCGACCTTCCCACCAGACGGTCGGGCCGATGTTGCCGGTCCGGTCGAACAGCGCGGCCCGGTGCTCACCAAGGAACCAGTCCCGTTCCTGCCATCCCATCGGCGTCGGGTCGAGTGCGGGCAGCAGCGCCGCGACGGGATCGGCCGCGCCGGAGGGGAACTCAAGGTCGTCCGCCAGCGCGATGCCCGGCCGCCCGTCCAGGTCCACCTCGGCCACCGGCAGCGCGGCCAGCGCCGCCTTCGTCTGCCCGCCCGTCCACCCGGCCCACCACTGCAGGTCGGTAACCGGCGCCGGGCCGAAAGAAAGGAGCCAGCGCCGCGCCAACTCGACCCGCGCGGCGCCCGCGTCCAGTACCGCCGCGCCAGCTGAGTCTGCCGGCTCCGCCCCGCCGGCACTCGCACCCAAATCCGCCCGGCCGGCTGCGGTATCCAGTTCCGCCTGGCCGGCCGCGGCATCGACCGCCCCTCGCAGCCAGTCCCGGGCGGGAAACCACTCGAACTGCCCTGAAGACCACCCGCCGCGCCGGTGCCCACGGACCAGGTGCCCCTCGGCAGCGAGCAGCACCAGCACCCGCGACGTGATGTTCGCCGCTCCGCCGTAGCTCTTGTCCGGCGCATAGGAGAGCCGGGTCCGCAGCCGCGGCTCGTCCTGCGACAGTTGTGACCCGGATGCACCGCCGCCCCGCGCCTGCAGGGCCGCCAGCACGCCCGAGCCCAGGTCCCGCAGCCACCCGGCCGGGTCGGCGTCCCCCACCCCGCCCGCCGCGAGGTCCCTCTCCAGCTGCCGCCGGAGCCGCTGTGCGACATCATCGGTGCACGCCGCCTGCACCGTCGGCACCAGCGCGGCCGGCACCACGAACACGGTCCGTCGCATGCCCAGCATCCGCACCAGGACGCGTTCGGTGTAGATGGCCCCGTCCACCTCGCCCGCGGCACATCCGGTGCGCGCCCACGATGACAGGTACACGGTCACCGGATCGGTGGCATGCAGCACGATCATCGACTCGACCGCCGCGGCGACAGAACCCGCCGCAACCTCCAGCCGATGCCGCGCCAGCAGCCGTGCCCGCCGCTGCGCGGCGCTCACCGTGACGATCAAAGGTGCTCCAGAGAGTCAGCCGCCGCTAGGAGATGAGAATGAAGACCAGTATCCCCAACGGCACCGACATTCGGGTCAGCTGCTGGCTGACCGGCCGGTTACGACGGTCGCGGCGGTGTCTTCGTCGCTGTGGATGACGGGGCGGAGTCCGGCCGCGGCCATCGCGCCCGCCATCTCCGCTGCCTGCCGCTCGCTCGTCTCCACCAGCAGCACGCCACCGGGCGCGAGCCATGAGGGAGCGCCCGACGCTGCCCGGCGCAGCACCGCCAGCCCGTCGAGACCACCGTCGAGCGCGACCAGCGGCTCGTGGTCGCGCGCCTCGGATGGCAGGAACGCGACATCGCCCGTCGGCACGTACGGGGCGTTGCAGATCAGGATGCCCACCCGGCCGCGCAGGCCGCCGGGCAGCGCGTCGAACAGGTCGCCGACGTAGACGTGCCCGCCGGCCGGCTCGACATTGCGCCGCGCGCACGCGACCGCCACCGGGTCAAGGTCGGCGGCGTGCAGTTCGGTCTGGCCCTTCCCGCCCGAGAGGGTGCCGGCCCAGCTTGCCGACCAGGTCCCGACCGCCCGGACGGGGGCGGTGAGTTCGGCCGCGACCGCGAGCCCGAGCGCTCCGGTCCCGCAGCACAGATCGACGATCACGCCGCTCTGGCTCGCACTCGGTCGCGAGCGCGCCAACCCGGCGGCGACCGCGACCAGGAACTCGCTCCGCCGACGCGGCACGAAGACGCCGGGGTCGACCAGTATCCGCCGACCCGCGAACGCGGCCCAGCCGACTACCTGCTCAAGCGGTTCCCCGGCTGCCCTGCGCTCGACCAGGGTGTCCAGCTCGGCCGCGGACCTGGCCGCCGCCATCAGTACCGCCGCCTCGTCCTCGGCGAAGACACAGCCGGCCGCGCGGAGCCGGGTGACTACGGATGCATCGTAAATGGCAGCATCGTCGCGCATGGCACCCCACCCTACTATTAAGAGGTGTCTGAAGCGACTTACCTAAGCTGGGCGTGCGGGCAGCTTAATGTGCCGTTCCCGGTCGTTAGGAAAGCGCGCAGCGGCGACCGCAGCACGGTATTCGAGATCGCGTCAGATGACGCGCGCTGGTTCCTTAAGATCGGCGGCCACCTGGCAGCAGAATGCGCTCGGCTGCGGTGGCTGCAGGGACGGCTGCCGGTCCCCGAGTTGGTGGCCTTCGGCCCGGTCGGCGATCAGGAAGCGCTGCTCATGTCGGCCGTGCCCGGCACTAATCTGGCGGCCTTGGCGAAACGGCTAAGTCCGGTCAAAATAGTGGAAATGCTCGCGTCCGCACTCCGCGCCTTCCATTCCGTGAACCCGGGCGGCTGCCCGTTCGAGGCATATCTGCCGGGTGAATCGCTCGTGCACGGCGACGCCTGCCTGCCGAATTTCATGGGCCGCGAGGACGGCACGCTGAACGGATATATCGACTTGGGCGAGATGGGCGTCGGCGACGTCGAGGCCGACCTGGCGGCCGCGGTGTGGAGCCTTCAGTACAATCTCGGCCCCGGCCTCGGCGAACGGTTCCTGCGTGCCTACGGCCTGCCCCACCCAACCGGCCAGGACGTCCGCCGCCTGTGGGCCGCCTACGTGGCAAGAGGCGCCTAGCCGACTCCGAGGCCCGGCGGTGCATTTCAGGTCTTGACCGCATGGCGAGCAAGGACCAATATGCCACTTAGCGATCGCTAACTCAAGATGATCCCTGGGAGCTCAGATGCCCGTGGGAGAGGAGAACAGGCATGAACGCACGCCTTGACGGGCACACGGCTCTGATCACCGGCGCCGGGCGGGGCCAGGGCCGGGCACACGCCCTGCGTCTGGCCGCCGAGGGGGCCAGCGTCATTGTCACCGACTTGGGGCACGATCTGGATGAGGTCGGGTATCCGCTCGCGACCTCCGCTGACCTCGACGAGACGGCCGATCTCGTCGGCCGCGCAGGCGGGCGGGTGCTGGCGATGACGGCCGATGTCCGCTCACAGGCCGATCTCGACGCGGCGGTGGCGGCCGGGCAGGCCGAGTTCGGGCCGATCGATATCGTCCTCGCCAACGCGGGCGTCACCACCTACGGCAAGGCCTGGCAGCTGAGCGAGCCGGAATGGCAGGCCGTCATCGACGTCAACCTGAACGGAGTATGGCGGACGGTGAAGGCGGCCGTGCCACCGATGATCGAGGCAGGCCGGGGCGGCGCGATCGTGATCACCAGCTCGGCCGGCGGGCGCCGCGGGATCCCGCACGCCGCACATTATGTCTCGACCAAGCATGGCATCGTCGGAATGATGCGGACCCTGGCCAACGAACTGGCCCGGTACCGGATCCGGGTGAACACCGTCCACCCGACAGCAGTGGACACTCCGATGATCCATAATCCGATGACCTACAAGCTGTTCTGCCCCGACGTGGATCAGCCGACCCGCGCCGACGCCGAGGCTCGCTTCCGCCCAGGGAACCCGCTGGGCGTGCCCTGGATCCAGCCGGAAGACGTGAGCAATGCCATCGCCTGGCTGGTGTCGGACGAGGGCAAGTACGTGACCGGCTCGGAGATTCCGGTGGACGCGGGGTTCTTCAACAAAGTCTGAGTGCGAGGAGTCAGCGTCCCTGGAACCGGGGCGGCCGGCGTTCGACGAATGATGCGATGCCCTCCAGCGCGTCGGCCGACGAGCGGTTGATCGTCTGGGCCGCGGCCTCGGCCTGGAGGGTCATCCCGAGGGTCGATGACAACGAGGCGTTGAGCAGCTGCTTGGTCAAGCGGTAGGCGAGCGGTGGTCCGGCGGCCAGGCGGGCGGCCAGGGCGCCGACGGCGCCGTCGAGATCAGCCGGGTCGGCCACGTCGTGTACTAGTCCCAGAGCCAGCGCCCGCTCGGCGTCGAACACGTCAGGCAGCAGGCACAGCCGCCGGGCGAGTCCAAGGCCGACCAGTCGCGGCAGCACCCAGGACGTCCCGAAGTCCGGCGACAGCCCGCGTGCGGTGAACAGCGTGCCGAAGCGGGCTGTGCGGGCGGCGAGTACGAAGTCCGCCGCGAGCGCCAGCCCGAATCCGGCCCCGACGGCAACTCCCTGCACGCGGCTTATCGTCGGCTGCGGTGCCTCGGCCAGGGCCTGGCACGCCTGACCCACCCACGCCATCTGCTCAAGCGAATGACCGGACGGTGAGTGGTCTTGCTCGAGATCGCCGCCCAGGCAGAAGTCTTCGCCCTCGGCGTCGACGATCAGCACCCGGGCCGGCCCGGCCGACACTTCACGCACGGCGTCGCGTAGCTCGGCCCACCCTTCGAAAGTCAACGCGTTGCGGCGGTCCGGCCTGGCGATGGTGATCCGCGCCTGGTCGTTGCCGAGCGCGAGCCGGATCGAACGCTGACTCATCGGCCCAGCTCCCCGGAGGCAGGGGCCCACCCGGCCCGGCCGAGAGCCGAGGCGACTTGGGGCAGGCCCAACTGCCCGGCCAGCCAGACGCCCGTTTCCGCGACCCCGGCGAAGTCGATGCCGGTCTGGTAGCCGGACCGGTGCAGTGCGTACACGAGGTCTTCGGTCGCGACGTTGCCACCAGCATTCGGGGCGAACGGGCAGCCGCCTACCCCGCCGATGCTGGCGTCGAGCACGACCATCCCGGCCTCGACGGCGGCCAGCGCGTTGGCGATCGCGGTGCGTCTGGTGTCGTGAAAGTGCGCCCGGAGCACGATATCGGGATCGAGCTCCCGGCAGCGGCCGACGAGGTCGCGCACCTGGCCGGGCACTCCGACGCCGATCGTGTCGGCCAGTATGAGTTCACGGGGACGGCCGGCCAGCACCGCCGCGGCCAGTTCGCCTACCTGAGCCGGGGAGACGTCGCCCTCGAACGGGCAGCCGAAGGCGGCCGAGATCGTGACCGACGCCGGGCACCCGGCCGCCTCGGCCGCCGCGGCGATGTCTAGCCAGGCGGCGACGGACTCGTTGACCGACATGCCCTGGTTGCGCTGACTGAACGTTTCTGTCGCCAGCACGACGTAGGTCACCTCGTCGACGCCGCAGCTCAGCGCTCGCTCCAGACCCCGCCGATTGAGTACCAGACCGCTGTAGCGCACGGCCGGATCACGCGCCACGGCGGCCATGACCGCCTCGGCATCGGCCAGCTGAGGTACCCGGTCGGGGCGCGCGAAGGACGCTGCCTCGACCCGGCGCAGTCCAGCGGCGACGCTGCGGCGGACCAGTTCGAGCTTGGTCTCGGTGGGCAGCACCCGGTGTTCGTTTTGCAGTCCGTCACGAGGCGACACCTCGACGATCTCCACGTTCATGGCCGGATCTCCTTCGGCGCTTGGTGAGTCATATTGGTATGCAATACGGGGGAGTCAGGTTGCTGAGCGCGTAGCCGAGGGGGCACTCTGCATGCATGAGCACCACTTCGAGCAACCCATCGGCGTACGTGCGGATCCGGCAGGCCATCATTGAGGGGCGCTACCGGCCGGGACAGCGGCTGATCGAACAGCGCATCGCCACCGAGCTCGATCTGTCCCGCACTCCGGTGCGCGAGGCGCTGCGCTCGCTCGAAGCCGAAGGGCTCGTCGTGTCGGAGGCGAACCGCGGCGCGATGGTCCGCCCGGTCGACGCGACCGAGGTCAGGGATCTCTACGAGCTTCGTGCCCGGCTGGAGTCCTTCGCCGCCTTGCGGGCCGGCCGGTACGACTCGAGTGAGCAGCTGGTCGAGATGGACAAGGCGATCCAGGAATTCGACCTGGCGGTCGGCCCGGCCGCGCGCGGCGACGTCGAGGGCCTGCGAACCGTGAATGCATGCAATGCGCGCTTCCACCAGGCCGTGGTGGCCGCGGCCCGGCACGAGCGGCTGGCTGTGCTGCTGCGCAACGCGACCGATGTTCCCCTGGTCTACCAGGCCTTTCGCCACTTCGACCATGCGCAGCTGCGGCGGTCGAACGTCTTCCACCGGTGGATCCGTGACGCCATCGCGGCCCGCAATCCGGACCGGGCGGAGCGGCTCATGGCCGAGCACATCGACCAGGGACGCGATGTCCTGCTGGCCCGGCTCGACGGGATGGCCTCGGTGGACGCGCTGTTCGACGACTGAGATCTGGCTCGGCACCCGCACCCCTTCTCGGCCGATTGCGCACAATCAAAAACTTTGTACGCAATCCTAGTGCGTTTTGCCTTGTCTGGGCTATATTACCCGTAGTCAATCGCACGGATAGCCTTGGATTGCGCACAATCGTAGGAGGGGACGTGGCCGAACCTGACCGCGGACACGAGGGCGGGCCGCTCTCCGGGCTCCGGGTAGTCGAGCTCGGCAGCTTCATCGCTGGGCCCTTTGCCGGTCAGTTGCTCGGCGACTACGGGGCCGACGTGGTCAAGGTGGAGCCGCCCGAGTCCGGCGACCCCATGCGCCGCTGGGGGACCACCGCCGACGGGGAGAGCCTCTGGTGGTCGGCGATCGCCCGCAACAAGCGCTCAGTGGCCGTTGACCTGCGCGAGCCCGCCGGCCGGAGGCTGGTCCGGCGGCTCATCGCCAGCTGCGACGTCGTGCTCGAGAACTTCCGTCCGGGGCGGCTCGCCGAATGGGGACTCGGCTATGTCCAGCTCAGCGAGATCAACCCCCGCCTGATCTACGTCCACGTGTCCGGCTTCGGCCAGACCGGCCCGCGGGCCGGCGAGGCCGGCTTCGGCAGCATCGGGGAGGCTGTCGGCGGCATCCGGTACACCACCGGAGAGGCCGACGCGTTGCCCTCACGCAGCGGGATCAGCCTGGGTGACTCGCTGGCCGGGCTTTTTGCCGTCATCGGGACGCTCGCCGCGGTGGCGGAACGCGCTCGCAGCGGTCGCGGGCAGGAAGTCGACATCGCGATCTACGAAGCGGTCGCCGCGCTAATGGAATCTTCCATGGCCGACTACGAGAAGGCGGGAGTGCTGCGCGGCCGGACCGGGAGCGTGCTGCCCGGCGTCGCTCCGTCGAACGTCTACTCCAGCGCCGACGGGGTCCAGATCGTACTGGCCGCCAACGCCGACGCCGTATTCCGCCGGCTGTGCATGACCATGGGCCGCCCCGAATTGGCGACCGATCCGCGCTTCGCCGACCACGGCGGCCGGGGCGCGCACATGGCCTCCCTCGACGCGGAGATCCAGGCCTGGGCCAGCGTCCACTCAGCCGAGGAGCTGCTCACGCTGCTGTCGGCAAACGGTGTACCGGCCGGCAAGATCTATACGGCCGCCGACATGATCAGCGATCCGCACTACGCCGCGCGTGACATGGTGCTGCGCCCGGACGGGCCGAAAGGGCCGACCGGGCCGATGGCCGGAATCGTGCCGAAGTTCAGCCGCACCCCCGGTACCGTGCGCCACCCCGGCCGGCCCCTGGGCGCCGATACCTGGGACGTGCTCCGCGAGCTGGCGGGGGTGACTCCGGACGAGTGGCAGCGCCTGACCGCCGCTGGCCTAGTCGCGCAGCGCGACGACCAGCCGGTCACCGAGGGGGCGCCGTGAACGCGGCCCAGTGGACCTAACAGGAAGCGATGTACCTAACGTGAAGGACAGCTGGTGAACCGTTCGCATCTGAACCCAGGGGACTGGGTGACCGCTCACGCCCGCTATATGCCGGATGCCCCGTGCCTCGTCCGCGGCAACGGCGAGATGCTGACTTACCGCGAAGCGGACCGGCTGACGACACGGATCGCGCACGCGTTCCGCGATGCCGGCATCGGCCGGGGTGACCGAGTCGCGATCTTGGCGACCGACAGCCCTGAGTATGTGTGCGTCCTGCTGGCGTGCATGAAGCTGGGCGCGACCTTCGTCGCGCTGAACTACCGCCTGGCCGGACCTGAGATCGACAACCTGCTGCGCGCCAGCGAACCCAAGGCGCTGCTCATCAGCCGCCGCTACGCCGAGGTTGTCTCGACGGGCCTCGCGGCGGTCCGGTCCGGCCTGCGCGTGCTGGCGTCATTTGATGAGGTCGACGGGATCGAGCTCACGTTCGGTCAGCTGGTCGCGGGGGCGTCAAGCACGGCCGAGATCGAGTCGCCGGCCGAGGAGGAGGACATCCTCAGCCTGGCGCTTACCAGCGGCACGACCGGCACTCCCAAGGGAGTCCTGCAGTCGCAGCGCATGATGCGCGCCAGCACCATCTGCGGCGCGATGGAACTGGGTTTGCAGTCGGACGACATCATCTACTCCGGTGCGCCGCTTTTCCACATCTCGGGCATCGGTCATCTGCTCTACGGGCTCAGCCGCGGCGCGGCCTCGCTCGTGCTGACTCAGTTCGACACCGACGAGGTGCTGCGCTGGCTGCAGTCCGGTCGCATCCAGCACGCCATGCTCATTCCGAGCATGGTCATCTCGCTGCTCGGTCGGCCCACGGTCCGCGACTGCGACTACCCGCGGTTGCGTTCGATCATGTACGGCGGCGCGCCGATGGCGCCGTCGGTGATCCGCGCCATGGTAGAAGTCTTCGGCTGCGACCTTTACAACGGGTTCGGGGCCGGCACCGAGGCGTCCGGCCAGGCAATGTTCCGCCCGGCCGACCACCGGCGGGCGCTGGCCGGCGAGGAGCACCTGCTCGGCTCGATCGGCAAGCCCATCTGGGGCTGCGACATCAAGCTGTGTGACCCCGACGGCAACGAGGTGCCGAGCGGTGAGGTAGGCGAGATCTGGTCGCGCAGCGAGTCGGTGATGAGCGGTTATCTAGGGCAGCCAGAGCTTACCGCGGCGTCGCTCCGCGACGGCTGGTTCCGTGCGGGCGACCTGGCCTGGCGTGATAAGGACGGCTACCTTTTCCTGGCCGGCCGGGCCGACGACATGATTATCCGCGGCGGGGAGAACGTCTACCCGGTCGAGATCGAGGACGTGCTGGCCGATCTGCCGGCCGTCTCAGAGGTCGCCGTCGTCGGCGAGCCCGACCCGTACTGGGGTGAGGTCGTCACCGCGGTGGTGATCCTGGACACCGGCGCCAGCCTGACTTACGAGGAGCTGCTCGCCCACTGCAACACGCGATTGGCCCGCTACAAGGTGCCGCACCGGCTGGTCGTCGTGGCCGAGCTCCCCAAGAACCCGACCGGCAAGATCCGCAAAGGCGTGCTCAGGCAGGCCCTGGCGAACGGCGACCTGGCGTGAGCGCCCCGGCGGACGAGCGCCCGGGCGGGCCGGCGGACCCCG
This sequence comes from Trebonia sp., assembly GCA_050013875.1. Classification (GTDB taxonomy): domain Bacteria; phylum Actinomycetota; class Actinomycetes; order Streptosporangiales; family Streptosporangiaceae; genus Trebonia. Next base: position 44,657 of record JBEKEK010000028.1, read on the forward strand.
CTGGCTTCACCGAGCTGGCCGCGGAGGCACACGCTTTCTTCGCCGCGCGGATGCCCCGCAGGCAACGGGCCGTGCACCGCTGGGGTGAGGGACCGGACGCGGTGATGGGCGTGGCGACCGCCACTGGCGAGGAAGAGGCGGCCGAGGTCGCCCGAGCTCAGGAATGGCAGCGCGAACTGTTCGACGCCGGGCTGGCCTGGGTTGACGGGCCGGCTGAATACGGCGGCGGCGGCTTGTCGGCCGAGCACGCCGCGCTGGTACGCCGGATCTCCGCCGAATACGAGGTCCCCAATACCGGCGCCCTCATGGTGAGTTTCCAGATCGTCGGCCCGAGCATCCTGGCCCATGGCACCGAAGATCAGAAGCGCACCTGGCTGGCTCCGATCTGGCGCGGCGAGGTGATCTGCTGCCAGCTGTTCTCCGAACCGGAAGCAGGTTCCGATCTGGCCAGCCTTCGCGCCGCGGCGGCCCGCGACGGTGACGAATGGGTGGTCAACGGGCAGAAGGTATGGTCCTCTGGCGCTCATTACAGCCAGCTCGGCGAGCTGCTTGTCCGTACCGGAACACCGGCTGACCGGCACCGGGGGATCACCGCGTTCCTGGTGGAGATGGACCGTCCGGGCGTCGACGTCCGGCCGTTGCGCCAGATCACCGGCACCGTGCATTTCAACGAGGTGTTCCTCGATGAGGTGCGGCTGCCGGACGGTAACCGGCTCGGCCCGCTTAACGAGGGCTGGCGGGTGGCCCAGACGGCCCTCGGCGGCGAGCGCTCGCTGATGAGCGACGAGGACAACGGGATCCTGCGGGACCCGATCCGCAAGCTGTTCGCGCTGGCCCGCCACGTTGGCCTGGCGGACGACGAAGCGGTACAGGAACTGCTGGCCGAGGCCTGGGCCCGCGACCAGCTGCTGCACGTCACCGGATCGCGCCTGTCGGGTACCGACGCGCCCCCCGGCTCGGTGGCCAAGCTGCAGATGGTAGCCAACACCGAGTTCTACATCGCCCTGGCCACCCGGCTGCTCGGGGACCAGCTCATCGCCGACACCGGCGAGTGGGGGACCTTCGCCTGGACTGAGGTCCTGCTCGGCGCCCCGGCTCACCGCATCGCCGGGGGCAGTGACGAGATCCAGCGCAACATCATCGCCGAGCGCGTGCTCGGCCTACCCCGCGAACCCCGGCCGACCGCGAAGGACCCTGCCTGATGCTCACTGGTGCTCAATACCTCGAATCCCTGCGAGACGGACGGCAGGTCTGGGTGAACGGCCACGCCGTGCCCGACGTCACGGCCGAGCCTCTGCTGAGCGGGGTCGCCCGTTTTGCCGCTGAGGGCTACGACCGGCACTACGACCCGGCCGAAGGGGCGATCGGACCGTACTTCTTCGTGCCCAAGTCGGTGCAGGACCTGCGCGAGCAGGAGGAACGCCAGCTGCACTGGGACTTCCCGACCGCCTCGACGTCACAGGGGCTGCTGATGGTGCTGACCGCGGCCAGCCGGATGCGGGCGCAGTTCCCGCAGTACGCCGAGCGGGCCGAGGCGTACTTCAACCAGAGCGCCAAGCGGGACATCCGCTGCGTACAGACGATCACCGATGCCAAGGGCAACCGGGCACTGTCGCCGATGAAGCAGGACGACCCCGACCTCTACCTGCGTGTCGTCGACCGCCAAGCGGACGGCGTGGTGATCCGCGGTGCCAAGCTGCACATCAGCTCGGCGGCGGTGGCTCACGAGCTGATCGTCATGCCCACCAAGCGGATGAAACCGGGCGAGGAGGACTGGGCGTTCGCCGGCGCGGTCCCGGTCAACGCTCCCGGTGTGAAGATCATCAACGTGTCCTTCGCGCCGCGACCGGACTTCGATCCCGAGTTCTTCCCCTGGAGTTCACGGCGGGTCATGACCGAGGGCTTCGTGATCTTCGACGACGTGTTCGTCCCCAACGAGCGGGTCTTCCTCAACGGGGAAGTGGAGCACTCGGCCACCTTCGCTCACTCGCTGGGGCTGTGGGAGCGGCTGGGCAGCATCGCCCACTACGCCAAGCTCGGCGACACCCTGGTCGGGCTGGCCGAGCTCATCGCCGAGGCGAACGGCATCGAGCGCATCCCGCACATCAAGGACAAGATCGCCGAGATGATCAACTACGCCGTGCTGATCCGGGCGAGTGTCGAGGCCGCGATCGATCACGCGACGTTGACGCCGGAGGGCTGGGCCTCCCCGGACGAGCTGTTCACCAACGCGGCCAAGTACTTCGCGGCCGCGGAGTTCAGCCACATGGTGCGCAACCTGCACGACATCGCCGGCGGGTCGGTGCTGACCGCGCCGAGCCTGCGCGATCTTGAGAACCCGGAAACCGGCGATTACCTGCGGAAGTACATGCGCACGATGGACGGGGTCGACGCCGAGTACCGGATGCGGCTGTTCCACGCGATCCGGGATTTCACCGCCGATGCGTACGGCGGCTGGCAGCACGTGACGATGCTGCAGGCCGGCGGCGGCTTGTACGCCCAGAAGGTCGTGGTGGCCAAGCACTACGACATGAACCGGGCTAGGGAACTGGCGCGCGACGTCGCCGGCCTCGACTCCGACGGCCGGCCGGTCTAATGGCCACGTCGGGACTGATGCTGCCGGAGGTAGTCAGCGCGCTCGCGGACGACTCAACCGCGCGCGAGGTATTCGACGTGCTCGGCACGGCCCGGGCAATCCGCTACCTGCGCTCCGACCCAGTCTCCGACGAGCACGTCCAAGCGCTGGTCTGGGCCGCCACCCGGGCGTCGAGCGCGGACAACACGCAGCCCTGGCGGTTCGTCGCCGTAACCGACCAGGCCCAGCGGGAACGGATCGCCGATGCGGTCTCGGACTTCGGTGAGTTCAGCCGTGACCTGGCCGAGCCGGGCGACGACACCAGCGTGCGGACCCGGCAGGCAGCGACGCATCTGCAGCGGAATCTCGCCGCCGCGCCGCTGCTGCTGTTCGTCTGCGGCCGCAACGACTACCCCGCGGTGCGGCCGCAGGAACGCTATCTCTGGTCGGCTCTGTTCGCGGCCACCCAGAACGTGGTTGTCGCGGCGCGGGCCCTCGGGCTTAGTGCGGTGTTCACCATGCTGCACGTGGCCAACCCATCCGGCGTGCGGGCCGTCCTCGGCGTCCCGCGCGATTACAAGATCGCCTCCATGCTGGCCGTCGGCTGGCCGGACCGGCCGACCGGCCCGGTGACCAGGCGCCCGGTCGAAGACGTGATCTTCAGGGATGCCTGGCCCGCGGGCCCCGGCTAGGCGGCGGCAAACGACCCGACGGCTTTCGACGATCAACCCCACCCATTAGCCCGCCTCATCACCATCACCATCACCTGCTTGCGGCTTCGCACCCGCAAACTCCCGGCTTTGGCAACTGGCATTAACCAAGGGGGACGGGCCTGCCCGTCCTTACACAAAGGAGTGGATCGTGTACCCAAGAAGCAATCTTCCTGGCGGCAGACGCCGCAGAGTTCGCACGGCAGCGGTAATCGGGCTCGCCGGGCTGGCGCTTGTCATCAGCGCCTGCAGCAGCTCTGGCGGTAGTTCGTCGAGCAGCCCGGCCGCGTCGGCCGTGGCGTCCCAGAGCAGCCCGGCACCCTCGGCCATGGCGTCGCAAAGCAGCTCAGCTGCCAGCTCCGGGACTCCCCAGGCCGTTCAGGCGGCGCTGGCCGTGCTGGCCAACTCAACCTCCGTGTCGATGGCCAAGCCCACCGGTTCCGTTGCCCCCGGTCAGCACAAGGTCGCGGTGATCGCGACCGGCCTTGGTACCCCGGGCGCCAGCAACACCGCCGTTTACGTGCAGCAGGCGGTCAAGCTGGCCGGGTGGACCGCGCCGCCGACCTACGACGGCAAGTTCGAGCCGTCGGTTCAATCCGGCTATATCCAGACCGCCCTCGCCGGGGGCGCCCAGGCTCTGATCCTCATCTCGATCACCCCTGCTACGGTGGCCAGCGCGATCCAGGCGGCCGAGGCTAAGAACGTCCCGGTGGCCTGCATCCTCTGCGGTCCGCCCGCGGGCTTCAAGCAGTTCCCCGGGGTGATCGGCATCGAGCCCTCGCCGGCGCTGACCGGCCAGGCGCAGGCGCTGTACGCCGTCGCCACCGCTGGCCAGAAGGCCACCATCTACGTGTACGAGGACGACGAGTTCCTCTTCACCGCCGCGCAGAACGCCGCCGCGATCGCCGAGATCAAGTCGACCTGCCCGGGTTGCACGGTGCAAACGGTGCAGATGAAAGCGGGCGACGAGCAGGTGCCGGGAATTCCGGTGCTATCCGGGGTGCTGGCGTCCCACCCGACGGGGTCGATCGACGTCATCATCGCGCCTTATGACAACGCCGCGGCCAACTTCGCGACCCTGCTGCAGCAGCGCGGCCGGACCGAGATCTCGGTCGTCGGCTACGCCGCCCTGCCCATCTTCTTTGACCAGATCAAGGCGGGTACGCCGACTGGAGCCAAGGCGACCGTGAGCATCCCGCTTGAGTACATGGGCTATGCGGCCGTCGATGAGATGGCGCGGGCGCTGGCCAAGCAGCCGACCTGGGATGCGAATAACCTCGGCGTCTCCCTGGTCACCACCGCGAACGTGTCGAAGTACAACGCCAGCTCACCTTGGACCAGCCCAGGCTTCGATCCGGCCACGTTCTTCGCCAAGCTGTGGGGCAAGTAGGCCGCCATGCCCGAAGCCCCGCTCTTGGAAATCGAGCACGTCAGCAAGTCGTTTGACGCCACCCAGGCGTTGCGTGACGTCAGTATCACCATCGCGCGCGGCGAGTTCATCGGGCTCGTCGGGCCTAACGGGGCAGGCAAATCCACTCTCATCAAGATCCTCGACGGCGTCTACACCCAGGACCAGGGAACGATTAAGGTCTCCGGCCGCCCCGTGACGGGCGGCCGGGGCCGGCTCCCCGGCATCGGTGTCGTGCACCAGGATCTGGGCGTGGTCGCCTCACTGACCGTCGCCGAGAACCTGCGCCTCGGGCTGCCCCGGCTGCCGATGTTCGGGCCGATCATCAGCGCGAAGAAAGAGCGTGAGTTCTGCGCGGGCGCGCTGCGGTCGGTCGGGTTGGCGCCGGAGCTGGGATCGCAGCCAGTTGGCACCCTCACGCTCGGGGAGCAGACACTGGTGGCGGTGGCCAGGACCTTCGCCATCGGCGCCGAACTGGTCGTCGTCGACGAGGCCACCAGCGCGCTGTCGCCCGCCGAGTCGCACTGGCTGATCACCGCACTGCGCCAGCGGACCGCCACCGGCGCGGCCGTGGTGATGGTCAGCCACAAGATGTCGGAGATCACCGCCAGCACCGACCGGTGCGTCGTGATGGTCGACGGCGCGGTGGCCGCGGACCTGGCGACGGCGGGCACCGACGTCGCCGGGCTCAGCCGGCTGATGGCACCGACGGCGCATTTGGCCGCCGACGGCGCGCAGCAGCCGGAGAGCGGTGCGCCCCCGGCCGCGGCCGGCGATGCGGTCCTGCGGCTGGAGCAGGCCGGTGCGGCGGGGAGCGGTCCGTACGATCTCACCGTTCATGGCGGGGAGATCGTGGGAATCACCGGACTGGTCGGCTCCGGCCTGTACGACATCGCGCGACTGGCCGCCGGGGTCGTGCGGCCGACGCGGGGGACCCGGTCGGTGCCGCGCGGTGTCCGGGTGGGGCTGCTGCCGCCCGATCGCGCCACCGAGGCCAACTTCGCTGAGCAGACCGCGGCCTGGAACCTCACGATCGGCGCGCTAGGTCACTGGCGTAATCGGTTCGGCCTGCTCAACCTGCAGCGGGAATACCAAGACGTCTGCCGCCGGTACCGCGAGCTGCGGGTACGCCCGGACGATCCGCGCCACCCGCAGGCCACGTTGTCGGGCGGCAATCAACAGAAGATCCTGCTCGGGCGGGCACTGCTGCAGAGCTCGGCCTGCCTGGTGCTGTGCGAACCGACCCGGGGAGTCGATGTCCGGACCAGGATCGAGATCTACCGGCTGGTCCGGGAGGCGGCCGCTAACGGTGCGGCCGTTCTCGTGGTGTCCTCCGACGCGGAGGATCTGCTGGCTCTGTCCGATCGGGTCGGGGTGGTGGCGGAAGGCCAGCTGTCAGAACTGAGGCCGGTGGCCGGCCTTGACGACGAGCAACTGGCGGCCCTGCTATGACCCCCGGCTTCTCGACCCGAGTCCAACGCACGGACGACACCCGTGGGAGATTGGCATGACCCTGCACTTTCCCGAAACCCCGAACGCGTCGTCACCCGGCCCGGCCGAGTCGCCGCCCGCCTCCCCGGGGCTGGTCCGGCCGCGGCTCTGGCGCCGCGAATGGGCCACCGCGTCGGCCACCCCGGCTGGGTTCGTCGTCCTGCTCTTCGTGGTGTTCGGCTTGTGGCTCGGCGGGACTTGGCTCAACACCGCCGACTGGGTCTTCGACGCCTACCAGAACGTTCCGGAACTCCTGATCGGCATCGGCGTGATGGTCGCCTTGTCGTGCGGGCAGTTCGACCTGTCGGCCGGCAACATGGCCACGCTGAGCTGCTTCCTCACCGTCGGCCTGACGGTCAATCAGGGGCTGCCGTTGTGGGTGGCGCTAGTGGTCGCCGCGGTAGTCGGCATCGCCGGAGGGTTGCTGAACGCTTTCCTCGTGGTCAATCTGCGCATCAACGCGTTCATCGCCACCCTCGGCACCGGCGGGGTTTTCACCGGCATATCGACGCTCTATTCCGGCGGCCAGACGATCTCCTACAGCTCATCAACGTCGGTGGCGGCGCACGTGCGCTGGTTCACCGGAACGAACTCGTTCGGCAGCTTCCAGGAGCACGTTCCCATCGCGCTGGCGTGGATCCTCGTCCTGGTGCTGCTCGGCTGCCTGTCGGCCGCACTGCGGCTGACCCTGGCCGACGCGCGCCGGCCGCGGCTGCGCGACGCGGCGATCGCCGCCCTGGCGGTGCTGATCGCGGTGCTTGCGCAGGTCGTCGGCATCCCGGGTCGGATCGACTGGACCATCTTCCTGCTGCTGGTGGTCGCGATCGTGGTGTGGATCGTGATGCGGCAGACCGCACTCGGGCGCAACATCATGGCGACCGGAGGCAACCCGGCGGCGGCCCGCCTGGCGGGCATCAGGACGAACCGCCTGGTGGTGCTGGTGTTCGTGATCTCTGGTCTGTTCGCCGCCCTGAGCGGGGTGGTGCTGGCCGCTGACCAGGGCACCGCCGTTCCCAACATCGCCGACGGCTACCTGCTCCCGGCCTACGCCGCCGCGTTCTTGTCGACGGTCATCTTCTCCAACGGCCGCTTCCACCTGTGGGGGACGGTCGCCGGCGGCCTGGCCGTGGTCTACATCGCGCAGGGACTGGTCACCGGAGGCGTGCCGTTCACCTGGACCGATCTCATCAACGGGGCGGTGCTCATCGTCGCCGTCGCGTTGTCGACGACCCTGCGCCGCGCGATCACCACCCGCTGACCCGACAGAAAGGAAGGAGTCTTCGTGCCCCGTCTGCGTGAAGTATCCCGAGCCGAGACCGACGACCCGGTCGTCGTCGGCTCCTACGACCGGCTGTTCGGCGACCGCGACCCGGTCGCCGAGCCCGGGACCGCGACCGGAACGCCAGGAAACTGGTGGACCGTGTTCGCGCTGGTGCCCGATGTGCTCAAGCACGCCGTGCGCGGATTCGCCTTCTATCAGAGTTCGAAGCGCAAGCTTCCGCCGGCGTTGCGCGAACTCGGGCAGACCAGGGCGGGCTGGGCGATGGGCAGTCAGTTCGTCTTTTCCCAGCACTGCAAGTCATGCCGCGCGGCGGGATTGAGCGAGGAGAAGATCGCGGCCATCCCCGCCTGGCAGGTGTCGGACGCCTTCGATGCGACCGAGCGGGCCGTGCTCGCCTACGCCGACGCACTGGCCTACGACCGCGGCCGGGTCCCCGACGCGGTGTTCGCGGCGCTGCGCAAGCACCTGAGCGAGGAGCAGATCCTCGAACTGACCTACATCACCTCGATGTACATCATGCAGGCGATCATGGCCAAGGCGCTGCGGGTCGAGTGGGACGACCGGGACGAGCCGGTGGTCGAGATCGCCGCGCCTGAGGGCTTCGACCCGAGCGAGGGACTGAACATCGCCGGGCGGTCGCAGTGAGCGAGTCTGACGAGTTCGAGCGCAGGGCACTACGCGAGGCGGTGCGCAAGGCGCTGGAGCCGCCCCAGGGACGTCCAACCGCGGTCGGCCAGCCCGGCCGCGAAACCTGGCAGAAATTGGCCGACGACCTCGGCCTGGCCGGGGTGAGCATTCCCGAATCGCTCGGCGGATCCGGCCTCGGCCGGGCCGAGGAAATGATCGTCCATGAAGAGATGGGCCGGGTACTGTCCAGGTTGCCGTTCCTGAGCACGGTCGGGAAGGGGGCGGCGGCGCTGCGTGCGCTGGGGTCGCCCGCGGCCGACGAACGGCTGGCCGCGGTCGCCGGCGGCGCGCTCACCATCGCGGCCGTTCTGGCCGTCGAGCCAGGGCAGTCCGGGCTGACCGCCGGGCGAGCCGACCCGGCGCGGATCACCGGCGTGGCGTCCGCCGTGGTCGACGCCGCCGACGCCGATGCACTGCTGGTGCTCGCCGCCGGCGACGAGGGTCCGGTGCTTGGGTGGCTGCCCCGTGACGCCGAGGGATTGCGGATCCAGCCGATGACCGCGATCGACCTGACCAGAAGTCTCGCCCGAGTCGAGTTCGACCGGGCGCCGGCGACCGTGCTGGCCCGAGGGGCCGCGGCGGCGGCCGCGGCTGAGGCGGGCCAGCGCAACTGGTATCTCGCCCTGGCCGCCGAGAACGTCGGGCTGGCTGCCCGGGCCCTGCAGATGACGGTCGCCTACGTCCAGGTACGGCACCAGTTCGGCCGGCCGATCGGGTCGTTCCAGGCGGTGAAGCATCGCTGCGCGGACATGCTGGTGCAGCTGGAGACCGCCCGCTCGGCACTGGCCTTCGCCCAGCGCGCCGCCGATAACAGTGACCCGCGGGACATGGCCGCGGCCCTCGCGGTGGCCCGCATGTACTGCGGCCAGATCCCCTTCTGGATCGCGAACGAGACCATCCACCTGCACGGCGGCATCGGGTTCACCTGGGAGCACCCGGCTCATCTGTACTACCGGCGGGCGAAGTCCAACCAGGTGCTGCTCGACCCGCAGGAACGTCAGCGCCGCGTGCTCGCGACGCTGATCGCCGACCGTTATGACCGAGAGGAAGTAACTTCGTGATCGTCGTCAATGGAACCATGACCTGCGCTCCGGGCGAGGAGGAGGCCCTGGCCGAGGCGGCCAGGACCGTCGTCGCCGCCACCAAGGCGAACGAGCCCGACTGCCTGGCCTACGACTGCGCCCGGAACATCAGCGATCCGACGCTTTTCGTCTTCGTCGAGAAATGGCCGGATGGCGCGGCCCTCCGCAACCACGTCGGCACCGAGCATTACCAGGTGTTCAACGAGGTGATCAAGCGCGTGGTGCGGTCCCAGGTGGTCGAGCTGCACACGGTCGAGAAGACCCGGACGCTGTGAGCCCAGGCTCGCTGGCCGGGCGCTGCGCGATCGTTACCGGCGCGGCCCGCGGGCAGGGTGCGGCCGAAGCGCGGAGCCTGGTTGAGGCCGGGGCATCCGTGCTGCTGGCCGACATCCGCGACGAGCAGGGGCGGGCGGTTGCCGCCGAGCTCGGATCCCGGGCCCGTTACGTGCACTTGGACGTGGCCGAGGCCGGGGACTGGTCGCGCGGTGTTGCGCTGGCGACGGGAGAATTCGGCCCGGTGCGGATGCTGGTGAACAATGCCGGCGTGCTTGAACGCGGCGGGCTTGTTCAGGTGAGCCGGGCCGAGTTCGACCGCACCATGGCCGTTAACGTGACCGGCTGCCTGCTCGGAATGCAGGCCGTCCGCGAGTCGATGGCCGGTGCGGGCGGCGGCGCGGTCGTGAACATTGCCTCGGTCGGCGCGCTGACCGGGCAGAAGGGCGCGGTCGCTTACGTCACAAGCAAATGGGCGGTCCGCGGTCTGACCAAGGCAGCGGCCAACGAGCTGTCCCGCTTTGGCATCCGTGTCAATTCGGTCAACCCGGGGGCGATCAAGACCGACATGATCGCCGGGCCGGGGTTCGACGAGGATGCCTTCGTCGTCGCCAACCGGCACAAGCTGCCGATCCGGCGCATCGGCACCGTGGCCGACGTGGCCGCGGCCGTGCTGTGGCTGCTGTCCGACGACAGCTCTTACGTCACCGGGGCCGAGATCACGGTCGACGGCGGCTGGACCCTCGAGTAAGCGACGCAGTGCCAGCGTCCGCTGTTCAGCCAGCCGCCGCGGCACCGGTGTGGCGGGCATGCTACGGAAGGAGCAGGCCACGATGACTGACAGGATGCGGGGCAAGGTCGCCTTCGTGACCGGGGCCGCCCGCGGGATGGGGCGAAGTCACGCCATCCGGCTGGCCGAGGAGGGGGCCGACATCATCGCCCTCGACATATGCGACGACATCGATACCGTGCGGCGCTTCTATCCCGGTGCCACCACCGCCGACCTGGATGAGACGGCGCGCCTGGTTGAGGCCACCGGTGCGGGCATCGTCGCGGTGCGGGCCGATGTGCGGGACCTCGCCGCGGTGGAGGCCGCATTGTCCAAGGGGCTGTCCCAATTCGGCCGGCTGGACACGGTGGTGGCCAACGCCGGGATCTTCAACTCGGCCCGCCCGGCGCATAAGGTCTCGCCGGCGGCCTGGGCCGACATTGTCGGGGTGAACCTCACCGGAGTGTGGCACACGTGCCGGGCCGCCACTCCGCACCTGATCGAGCGCGGCGGTTCGATGATCCTGATCAGCTCCACCGCCGGACTGAAGGGCACGCCGCACGCCGGCCCCTACAGTGCGACCAAGCACGGCGTCGTCGGACTGATGCGGTCGATAGCGCTGGAACTCGGGCAGTACGGGATCCGGGTCAACACCGTCCATCCCACCGGGGTCGCCACTGACATGATCCATAACCAGGCCGCGTTCAAGCTGTTCCTGCCTGATGTGCCCGAGCCAACTCTGGAGCAGGCCGCGGCGGCGTTCCAGGCAACCAACGTACTGCCGGTTCCCTGGGTGGAGCCGATCGACGTCAGTCACGCAGTGCTCTACCTGGCCTCGGATGAAGCCCGCTACGTGACGGGGACGGAGCTGAGGGTCGATGCCGGCTACACGCTCAAGTAGGGGCGTCCAGCTATTCTTCCTCATTTAGCGAGCGCTAGATAAACCGAGATCAACTTCGGCCGCTTTCAGCGGACGACCGCGATTCACGCTCGCCCGACAGAAAGGGCCGCCATGCAAGACGACGGTGGTTTCCTCGACCCTGAGCACGACAGCTTCAGGTCCGCTGTGCGCCAGTTCGTCGAACGCGAGGTCGCCGGCCGCCTCGACGACTGGGACGAGCAGCGGATCATCGACCGCACCGCCTGGCTTGCGGCCGGGAAACACGGCCTGCTCGGCATCGCGGTCCCTGAGGAGTTCGGCGGCGGTGGTAACCCGGACTACCGATTCCGCTACGTGCTCGGGGAGGAACTCGCGAGGGTGGGTGCGGCCAGCCTGACCTCGAGCTTCTCTCTCCAGGACGACATCTTTATCCCCTACCTGCTCCGGCTCGGCACGCAAGAGCAGCGGCGACGCTGGCTGCCGCGCCTCTGTGCTGGCGAGCTGATCGGCGCGATCGCCATGACCGAGCCGTCGGCCGGCAGCGACCTGCAAGGTATCAGGACGACCGCCACGCCGGACGGAAGCGATTGGATGCTGAACGGCGCTAAGACGTTCATCACCAACGGTATCCACTCCGACTTGGTCATTGTCGTCGCCAGGACCGGGTCCAAGGATGAAGCCGGGCCGCCGCCGTTCGGCCTGTTCGTCGTGGAGCGGGATGCCCCCGGCTTTGAGCGCGGCCGCAAGCTGCGCAAGATCGGCCTGCAGGCGCAGGACACCGCCGAGCTGTTTTTCACCAACGTCCGGGTTCCCGCGGCCAACGTGCTCGGCGACCCGCGCCGCGGATTCGTGTACCTGATGGAGAACCTGCCTCTTGAGCGGCTGTCCATCGCGGTGACGTCCGTGGCGGCCGCTCAGTCGGCACTGACGTGGACCGCCGACCACGTACGGACGCGGTACGCCTTCGGTAAGCCCCTCGCCGCCCAGCAGTCCATCCAGTTCACGATCGCGGAGATGGTGACCGAGATCGACGTCACTCGCTGCTACGTCCAGGAGGCTGTCCGCGCACATAACCGAGGCATGCTGACCGCGGTTGACGCCGCCAAAGCGAAATGGTGGGCCACCGAGGTCCAGAAGCGGACCGTCGACCGGTGCCTGCAGCTCTTCGGCGGCTACGGCTACATGATCGAGTACCCGATCGCTCGCGCCTACCTTGACGCACGCATCCAGACGATCTACGGCGGGACGACCGAGATCATGAAGATTCTTATCGCCCGTGACGTGCTCGGGAAATTCGCGTGAGCATGACGGCTGGCCCGCGCTGCCGCGTGGGCAGCGACGGTACCCGGGCGCAGCGATGACCGGCCCATGGGACACCGTCCGGCTGGACAGTGCCTGCGACGGCGTCAGGGTCGTCACCATGCACCGCCCGGAGGCACGCAATGCGCTCACTGACCAGCTGGTCACTGAACTCGCCGAAGCCTTCGAGGCGGTCAGCCGAGACGAGAGCTGCCACGTCATCGTGCTAACGGGAGCTGGCCAAGCGTTCTGCGCCGGTCTGGATCTCAACGATTACGGTGATGCAGGCCAAGTCATCGAGCAAGGCGAACTGCGCCGCACGCTTACCCGCCAGGTCGAAATCGCCGGCCTGGTCACCCGGATGCGCAGACTCCGCCAGCCTATTGTGGCCGCGGTCAACGGTGCGGCCGCCGGGGGCGGCCTCGCTCTGGTGCTGGCCAGCGACATCCGGCTGGCCAGCCGGGAGGCGGTATTCGCGGTCTCCTTTATCCGGGCCGGCTATTCCGGCTGCGACATCGGTACATCCTGGCTGCTTCCGCGCATCGTCGGAGCCGGGCGAGCCCACGAGCTGATGCTGACCGGCCGCCGGTTCGACGCCAGCGAGGCAGAGCGCATCGGACTGGTGACCAAGGTGGTCGAGCCTGCGCGATTGGAGGAGGAAGCGCTCGCCACCGTGGCCCTGCTACAGCGAAATCCGCCGCTGTCGCTGGAACTGACCAAACAGGGCATGTGGACCGCGCTTGAGATGCCGGCATTCGCGAGTGCTGTCGAATACGAGAACCGTCAGCAGGTGATCACCGCGCTGACCGCGGATCGGGTTGAGGCGACCAGGGCATTCCTGGAAAAGCGAGATCCGGTCTACCGCTACCGATGACGGCGGTGGCCGGTCACGCGCCCGGGGCCGAGTGACATTGCATAGCTCCCGGACAAATGGATCGTTTCAAACGGCCTGAAAATGTCCGGCAGCTATGCAAAGTCGAAAAAATGTCCGGCAGCTATGCAAAGTGGGCGGAGGGCCGGATCCGAGAGGGGCTTGGGGGGCAGGCGGTAAACGGGGACGCGGCGAGCCCGCCCAAGACGGTGCCAGTGCGCGGTGAACGGAGATACCGACGGGGCGTGCCCTGCGGCGGGCAGTGTGCCTCGCGGAAGCACGCTCCCCGTGCGTTCTGCCCGGGCCGGCGGCCGGTCAGCGCACTAGGGATCTCACGGATGCGAGCCGGCGGCGGTCAGGGCGACGCTTTCCTCGGTAGCTGATGCCAGCCGAAGGAGGCATGAATGCCCCCCAGCGATGTAGGAGTCCTATCCGAACTCAGCCGATGCCGTGCCGCCGAGGGATGCGCGCAGCAGGCATGCTTCCAGGTCCGGCTCGAGGCGCTCCTTGGCAGGCGACTTGTCGTGCACTGTGCCAACGCGTGCGCCGAGCACATTGGTGAACTCGTCGAGTGCCTCAAGGCGTGGTCGTGCGACGGCGGTCTCGCCGACGGCACGGTGACGGTGCTTGCCATCGACCCCAAAGCGGAATTCCGCCGGGCCGCGGGCGACGTGCCGGGGCCGCTGTGGCCCGGTTTCGCCTTCAGTACGCTCGCCCTTCCGCGCACATCCGACACACTCGCCGCCCCGCGTACGTCTGAAAGGTGACGGCCGTGCCAGAATTTCCCTCGCCAGCCCGGGCCAGACGCGGACGCGATGCCCGGCCTGGTCGGCCTGGCCTGCGAATGCTCGGACTCCTGGCTACGGGCGCGAGCCTCATCGCCGTGACGGCGGGCTGCGCCAGCGCCGCCGGACCCGGATCGGCCGCCGTAGCCGCGGTATCGCCGGCCGCGGTATCGCCGGCCGCGGCGTCGCCGGCGGCCTACGCGTCGTTGCAGGGGGCGTTCACGGCCGCGATCAATGAAGTGCTCCCGTCGGTCGTGGAGATCCGGACAAGGGCTGGGCTCGGGTCGGGTGTCGTCTTCGACTCAAGCGGTGACATCGTGACGAATGCGCACGTCGTCGGGAGTTGCTCACCATCGGGCCGCCGCCGGCTGCCAGCGCGCCCGGAGGAGCAGCATGATGAACTGGTTCTGGATGAACGTGCCACTGGCAGTCCTGTTCTTCGCCGCTGGACGGGAATCCCGCTCTGGCTAGTCTTGAGACACCCGGACCAGGCCGCCGAGCCGCCAGAAATCCGGCCAGGCGCTCGGGCCGATGCGGCGGGACAGCCCCATGTTCCCGCCGCGGAAGCCGTCGCTGACGCTGGCTCTTCTGAGGCTCGGCAGGTCAGCGAAAGCGAGTCGCTGGCGGGCACACGTCAATGACAGCGAACTCACCGCACGGCCCGCCGCGAAGTCCGGGCCACGGCAGCCGGAACGCTCTACAGAAAGGCTCAAGGACAATGCTGGCAACTTCCCCGTACCTACAGGGCGCGTTCGCCCCGGTCACAGAAGAGATCACCGCGTTCGACCTGCCGGTCACCGGTCGCATACCCGCCGAGTTCAGCGGCCGCTACCTGCGTAACGGCCCTAACCCGCTCGGTCTCGAAGATCCCGGTTACCACTGGTTCATCGGGGCGGGCATGGTGCATGGGGTCCGGCTGCGCGACGGCAGGGCCGAGTGGTACCGCAACCGCTGGGTCCGTTCCCGGCGGACCGCCGAGATCCTCGGCGAGACGTGGCCGGGAGGACCGGTTCACGCCGACCAGGACTTCGCCGCCAACACCCACATCATCCGGCACGCCGGACGCACCCTGGCCACCGTCGAGGCCGGCGCGCTGCCCTACGAGCTGACCAGCGAGCTTGGCACCGCGGGCCCCTTCGACTTCGGCGGGACCCTGCCGGGCGGCTTCGCCGCGCACACCAAGCTCGACCCGCGGACCGGAGAACTGCACGCCGTCGCCTACTTCTGGGGCTGGGACTATGTCCAGCACGTCGTCATCGGCCGGGACGGCCTAGTGAACAGGACCACCAACATCCCACTCCCGCACAAGCCGATGATGCACGACTTCGCCCTGACCGAGAAATACGTCGTGCTTTTCGACTTGCCCGTCACCTTCAGCATGGCGGCCGCGACCGACGGGTCGCCGCTGCCCTACACCTGGAACCCGGACGTCCAGGCCCGGGTCGGGCTGCTGCCCCGCGACGGCGGCGCAGCCGACGTCCGCTGGGTGCCGGTCGAGCCATGCTGGGTGTTCCACACCTTCAACGCCTACGACGATGCGGAGGGCCGGGTCGTTGTCGACCTCATCCAGTACCAGGGGGCGTACGACGTCTCTCTGCTTGATGGCAAAGGCCCGCTTACCCTCGACCGGTGGACCATCGACCCGGCCGTGGGCGGGGTCACCAGCCGCCGGCTCGACGACAGGCTCCAGGAGTTCCCGCGCGTGGACGAGCGGACCATCTCCCGTCCGCACCGGTACGGCTATAGCGCCGTCATCGGCGAGGTCAGCCGGGCCACGATCTCGCTGTCTGGTGACTTCGCTGACCAGGCATTCGGCAACGCTCTGCTCAAGCACGATCTGGAGCGCGGCACAACGCAGGCGCGCGAGTTCGGGCGCGATGCCACCGCCGGTGAGGCGGTCTTCGTGCCGGCCAAGGCGGACGCGGCCGAGGACGACGGTTACGTCATGGCTTTCGTCCACAATCCCGACCGCGGTGCCGCTGACCTGATAATCCTCGCCGCACAGGACTTCACCGGCGAACCGGTCGCCCGGGTTCACCTGCCCGCCCGCGTCCCGCTTGGCTTCCACGGCAGCTGGATCCCGGACCAGTAAATGACGGCTGAGGGACAGGCCACCGCGATGGTGGCTGCCGTCAGGAACGATCCCGCCAGCCGCCTCGAGCTGGCGGCCAGCTTTTACGGCCGCCGGGCCGGCGCTGCCAGCATCCGGTCCTACCGGCGCGCGGAGCTTGGCTTTATGCGCTGGCAGCTCAGGCGGGAGTCCTCGCCGCGCCGGATGCCGAGCATCCCGGCAGCCCCTGGTGGCGGGCGGTCAACGAAGGCCTGCTGCGGGATGCCCGCGAGGCGCGCCTGCTCGACAGCCGCGAACCAGCCACGGCGAGCCGGCCGAGCGTCGCGAGCTGGGTTCAGTTCCTACGGCAGCCGTCACCCAGGGCGTGGTACCTGGCGCATAACGTGCCGTCCTTGCTCAAGGCGCCGCGGGCGGCCGGCTACGGCGCGGGCGCGTCGGTGCTCGGGGCCGGACTTGACATGCTGCCCTTCGCGCCGGCGATCACGATCGCCGGCATGGCCTCGGCGCCGAGGGCGGCGACCGCGATGGCCTGCGGGCGCACCCGAAACCACGGTCCGTTCAGTGTGATTCTGCTGGTCTCTACTAGACGTCCGCACATTCGGCACCGGCCCACTCTACGGCCGGCCTGGCCGCGCTAGTTCTACAGGCGGTTGAGTAGCTCCTCGGTGACCAGGGTCGTGATCGAGGTGCGGGCGGAGCCCGCCTCTACGTGGGCGGTGATCGTGACCACCGCCTCACGGGACGTGGAGACGATGCAGAGCTGGCCGTGGCGGCCCGCCATGCTGAACGTGCCGTCGCCGGGGCCGCACCAGGCGCCGAGGCCGTAGCCGGACGCCAGACGGAACCCCTGGTCCTCGGGGTCGTTGACCGCCGTGGCGACGCTCTCGGCGGCGATCCGCGCGCAGTACCCGGCGGGGACCAGCTGGCGGCCCTCGTGGCGGCCATCGTCCAGCAGCAGCCTGCCGAAGCGGGCCAGCTCGGACGTGCGCAGGAACAGGTCGCTCTC
>JBEKEK010000029.1:0-61434 GCA_050013875.1 Trebonia sp.
GACGGCTTCGACTTCCTGGGGCCCGCGGACGCCGAGATCCCCGCAACAGCCAAGTTCGGCATGCTCTGGCAGGGCCTGTTCCATGCGGTGGTCGATTGGGTGGAGAACGGCAGCGCCCCCGACGTCATGATGGCGACGGGCTTCAACCGGACGGACACCAGCCCGTTGTCCTTCGGCGACCCGGCATCGGGTATCCGCAGTCAGCGGCCGGTGTATCCCTACCCCGATGCGACTGCCTACCTCGGGGGCGACCCGACCCGACCGACCTCGTTCGCGCGCGCGGCCGACGGTCTGCACAACCCGCCCGAGCGCGCCGAACGATACTGGCCGAGGTGACACCACGACCGGACCGCCCGCCCGCCCGAGCCAGCAGCCACAGCTCGGAGCAACTCGGATGCGCGACGATCACGGTCGCTTACTCGGAGTTGCAGTCAGGGGCTCTGCGGCCATCGGCACGCGGGACGCCGTTGCAGCGCCCGCAGTCTCGCGAGCAGTTCCCCACCGCCCCGGGTGGCCGCGCGGCCGTTCCCGCTCGCGAGGACCAGGCTCCGGCCGGTACCGGAGGCCTTCCTCGCCCGTCCGGAGGGCTTCACGGCCTTGCGCGGTGCCGGTTGTGGGGATTCTGTGGGGATCTTCGAAATCGCGGCTGGGGCCTGAGTCATGGGACTCTCTCTTTTCCCACGTTGATGCAGGTGAGAGGGCTAACCGATGAAAGTGGTCGTGCGCCCCGACCGCGACTCGAACGCGGGACCTACCGCTTAGGAGGCGGTCGCTCTATCCACTGAGCTATCTCTATCCACTGAGCTATCGGGGCCTGCCTGGAACTGCCAGGCACCCTAGCTTACCTAGGATGGCGTGCGCTCGTCGCCCTCTGCGTGCTGCCCGTTGTCCGAGCATCCTGGCGCTGGTCCCGCCAGCCTCACCGCTTGCAAGGAGGCCGATGATGCCCGCTACAGGCCCAGCCGCCGCGATAGGTCGGAGCCGAGGACGCCGGCCGGGTCGATCTCGGCCCGGATCTTGCGGAACTCCTCAACACGCGGGTACATCGCTTCGAACGCGCGCCGCGCCACGTGACTGTCCTTCGCCAGGTAGACCCGCCCGCCGTGCTCCATGACCAGCCGGTCAAGCCGGTCAAGCATTGGTAGCAGGGCGGGGGTGCGCGCGGGGAAGTCGAGCGCCAGGGTCCAGCCGGGTCGCGGGAACGACAGAAACCCAGGGTCAGCGGCGCCGAACCGCTTCAGCACGGTTACGAACGACGGGGCGGGCAGCGCGCTGACCATCTCGAAGGAGCGGCGCACCGCCTCTTCCTCACCGAACGGCAGCACGTACTGGTACTGCCGGAACCCGCCCGGCCCGTATACCCGGTTCCAGTTCCTGATGCCGTCGAGGGGGTGGAAGAACTGGCCGATCGTCTGGATCTCCCCTTCCCGGAGCTTCGGCGCCTTCCGGTACCAGAGCTCGTTTGCGAGGCGGATCGAGCGCCGGTTGAGCAGCCCCGGAGGGAACGCATCGGGCGCACCGATCCGCGCCCGGGGGTCGAAATCGAACGGGTTGTCCCTGGAAGCAGGGGGCAGGTCACCGACGGCCGCGAAATCTCCGCTGGTGACGACAGAGCGGCCGAGACTCGCCCCCGTCGCCATGCTGTCTGACCACGCCACCGTGTAACCGTATTTCGCGTCGTGGCCGGTCAGCACCCGCATGGTCTCGTCAATGTCGGCGGTGCGTACCGTGTCGACCCTGACCAGCGACGTTTCGACCTTCTTGAGCTGGACGGTGGCGCGCATGATGAGGCCGGTGAGTCCCATACCGCCCGCGGTGGCCCAGAACAGTTCCGGATCGCCGCCTGGCGTGACCGTCTTCAACTCGCCGGAGGGCAGCATCAGGCTGAACTCGGTCACATGGCTGGCGAAGCTGCCCGCGACGTGATGGTTCTTGCCGTGCACGTCCGCCGCGATCGCGCCGCCGATCGTCACCTGCCTAGTGCCAGGCGATACGGGCACGAACCAGCCGTGCGGCAGCCCGGCAACCATGAGTTGTTCCAGGCTGGTCCCGGCTTCGCAGACCGCGACACCGGTCGCGGGATCAAGACCGATGATCCGGTTGAGCCGGGCGGTGGAGAGCACGAGCCCGCCGGCCGACTGGGCCGCGTCGTTGTAGCTGCGGCCGAGCCCACGCGGGATGACACCGCCCCCGTTGGCACTGCCCGCCGACCGGAGCAAAGCGGACGCATCGGCGTCGCCGGCCGGCTCTGCGAGTTCAGCGGTAGACGGCGCGATGCGGCCCCAACCGGTAAGCGTGACGGTGTTGCTCGGCATGCGCGCATACTATGCGCGCGACGCCAGGACCCGCGGCGGACACTGGGATCTTCGGCGGGCAAACGCCGGGCACCCAAACGATCAAACGCCCGTTGAGACCCCAAAAAGCCCTTTTTCGGTTGACAGTTTGCCCTGCCCCTGAGCGCATCTTTGTTATCCACCGGTCTTCACGTGCTTTCGCTGAAAATTATCTGACGCCGCTGAGTTCCCTCTGAAAGGGCATTAGTGCAGGTCGGCGGAGCGAAACCGTGGGTAAGGTCCGGAACTGTGCGAGTGCTGGTAGCAGAAGACGACGCAACGGCCGGTGAAGTCCTGGCCCTGACGCTGCAACAAGGTGGTTACGTAGTCGACCTGGTTACCGACAGCGAGTCGGTGCTCTCGTACAGCCGCTGGCACCAATATTCGGTCGCGGTGATCGGCGGGCAAACACCCCATATGCCCGGCATAGACATCGTGCGGGAACTGCGCCGCCGCGGCGACCCGCTTCCCGTGCTTATGCTGAGCGGCAAGGCCGAGCCGCGGGACCGGGTGGCGGGCCTGGACGCCGGCGCCGACGACTACCTGGTGAAGCCGTTTGACCTCGGGGAACTGCTCGCGAGACTGCGGGCGCTGCAACGGCGTCCCGCGGCCGTACTCCCGGCCGCACTCACGATAGGCGACCTGGAATACGACCAAGCGAGCCATGAGGTGCGTTCCGGTGACAGGCGCCTCACGCTGACGACGATCGAACTGGGCATCCTGGAGACGCTGATGCGCCTGTCCCCGGCCATAGCCAACCGCCGTCAGATAGCGCAGCATGTCTGGTGGGACGTGTCGGATCCCTTCGGCTCGAACACGATTGACGTCCACATGGCGCGGCTGCGGCGCAAGCTCACCGGCACGGCAGCCCGCATCGAGACCGTCCGCCGGGTCGGCTACCGGCTCGTCGCCGCTGTCGCCGCCGCCGCCGCCGACGCCGACGACGGCCGCGGCGCGACGGCGGACAGGACGCGCCTCGGCCACTTCGCGACTCCCTGATCCGGCGTAACCAGCGCTGAATCCGTTCAGTTGTCGAGTTTTCGCCAGACAGGCCGGGGCACCAGGCGCATCACCGCGGCCAGGCCGGCCAGCGGCGCGGGAACCCAGACAGCCGGATCCGCGCCAGCGGCAGGCTTACGCAGGGCGGAGGCCACCGCGACGCCAACCTTCTCTGGCGTGGTCGCGAGCGGCGCGGGCTTCATGCCGGCCGTCATCCGCCCGGTGACGAAACCCGGGCGCACCAACAGGACGCGTACGCCAGTGCCGTGCAGCGAGTCGGCGTAACCGCGGGCGAACGCGTCCAGGCCCGCCTTGGCCGCGCCGTAGACGGAGTTGAACTTGCGCGGGCGGACGGCCGCTACCGATGACAGCACCACGAGGGTCCCGCTCCCCTTGGCTTTCATCGCCGAGCCGAACGCCAGCAGCGTGGTCACCTGGCCGGTGAAGTTCGCCTCGATCATCGTGGCGGCAAGGGACACGTCCGCCTCGACGGTCGGCTGCGGTATGAGCACGCCGGTCGCCGCGATCACCAGATCGGGCACGCCGCCCGAGCAGACCGAGTCCGCGAACGCCTGGTGGCCCGCCACGTCCGTCGCCTCGTACGGCAGCACTGAAACATGGCGGCAGGCCAGCGTCTTCCCGGCTACCTCCATGCGCGGAACGTCGCGGCCAGCCAGGATGACCTCGGTATCAGGCGCAAGATCAAGCGCCGACAGGATCGCCAAGCCGATCTCACTGGTACCGCCAAGCAGCAGAACTCTCATCCGTCAAACCTCCCACGTAAAGGCAAGCGCAGAACGGGCCAGCCACGCGACCTCGCAGGCGAGCATAGGGCCGTCCCGGTGGATCATGTCTTCCGCCCCACCCCCGTCTTACCAACGAGCCCGCGGCGAAGTTACTTGGCGCACATGAAGGAACCGTTACAGCCGCGGCAGTTCCGCGAGCACGCCGGGTGGCCTCTTCTACTGAGGCCTGCGGGCACCTATTGTGAGCACCAAGCGCGCCGCCGCGATGCGGCCAGGGCAGAGGGAGTAGCCAGTGAGTGGAATCATCGTCGGCGTAGACGGCTCTGATCATTCCCGCCGTGCCCTGAACTGGGCCATCGGAGAAGCGGCGGTCCGGCACGCGCCGCTGACGGTGCTCATCGTGCAGCCCGCCATCGCCGGTTACTCGGGCAGCGCGGTCGCCTACCCCGGGGATGCGGCCCGCGCCGAGGAGGCGCGCAAGGCCGCGCAAGAGGAGACCGACCTGGCACTGGCCCAACTCGGCGGGCCGGGCCCGGAGAGCGTCACGGTCCAGGCGGCCATCGGCATACCCGCCGCGGTTCTTATCGACGTGAGCCGGGACGCTGACCTGGTCGTCGTCGGCTCACGCGGGTCCGGCGGTTTCTCGCAGCTGATACTGGGATCGGTCAGCAGCCAGGTCACCCACCACGCGCACTGCCCGGTGGTCGTTATTCCCGACAAAGACCGCGGCCGCCGCCCGCCAGCGGATTAGGACCAGCGGATTAAGAAATGGCTTAATCACCGCTCGTGCACCTCGGCGCCCGGGGCTACAGTCACGCGTATACGCTTCGGCTATCGGCAGGAGGGGGTGTCCGCTATGAGCGCACAGCGCGCGGATGCGCTGGAAATACTCCGGGATGTGTGGCGGAGTCAGGCGCAGGCCGCCGCCGACCTTGGCGACGACTGCGAGACGAAGGCCTGCAAGAAGATGACAGACGCGGGCGTCGGCTTCGACGACTATGCCGCCGGGGACGAAACGGGTCGCAGCGCTGCGTGGCGGGCCAGGCTGGAGCGCGAAGGCAAGCTCAGCCCCGCGGGCAGCCTGCGCGATCTCATCCTGCCGCCGATGACAACGGACGCTGACTGAGACCCACCACGTGGAGTACCCGGGAACCGTAGCCGAGCTCACCGACCGCCTGCGCGAAGGCGGTTACCTGGCCGACCGCGGGCTGGCCACCACCTTGCTCATGGCGCTCTCGCTGGGCAGGCCAGTGCTGCTCGAGGGCGAGGTCGGCGTGGGCAAGACGGAGGTCGCGAAGACGCTCGCGGCCGTCTTCGGCCGCAAGCTGATCCGGTTGCAGTGCTACGAGGGCATCAGCACCAGCCAGGCGCTCTACGAGTGGGACTACGCGCGCCAGATGCTGCAGATCAGGACACTGTCGGCGGGTGAGGCGGCCGACGAGCAGTCCGTTGACAAGCTATTCGGGCCGAAGTTCCTGCTCGAGCGGCCACTGCTCGAGGCGATCAGAAGCGGCGACCGGGCGGTACTGCTGATCGACGAGATCGACCGGGCCGACGACGAGTTCGAGGCGTTCCTGCTCGAAGTCCTGTCCGACTTCCAGATCAGCATCCCGGAACTGGGCACGATCAGGGCGGACTCAAGCCCGGTGGTGATCCTGACCTCCAACCGGACCAGGGAACTGCACGACGCGCTGCGCAGGCGCTGTCTCTATCACTGGATCGGCTACCCGACGGCGGCGCGGGAGGCGGAGATCGTCGCTATCCGCGAGCCGGGGGCGGCCGGGCAGCTCATCAGCAAAGTCGTGACGGCCGCCCACCGGCTGCGGGAACTGGACCTGGCCAAGCCACCGGGAGTCGCCGAGACGATCGACTGGGTCCGCACCCTCGGCGTGCTCGGCGAGACCGAGCTGACGCCGGATGCCGCCAGCGACACCCTCGGCGCGGTCGTCAAGGACCGTGACGATCTCGATCTAGTCCGCGAGAACCTGGCGGAGATCATCTCCGGTGCCTGACGCGAGCGACCAGGACCCGAGCGCGCAAGACGCCAGCGACCCGTTCACGAGCGTGCTGGCCGGCTTCGCCCGCGAACTCCGGGGTGCCGGGCTGCGGGTCGGAACCGGCGACGTGCTCACCTACTTCGCCGCCATGACGCCGCTTGATCCCACCGACCTTCTCGACCTGTACTGGGCCGGGCGGGCGACGCTGGTCAGCCGTCACGAAGACGACAACGTGTACGACCAGGTCTTCCGCCGGTACTTCCTCGGCGAAGACGCGACCGCCGCCGGCCAACTGCCGCTCGACGCCGAGTCGGTCGCCGAGGCCGAGGCAACCCTGGTGATGCCCGGCCCCGAGCCGGAACCTGAGGAGAACGAGGAAGACCAGGAGCGGCCGTTTCTCGGCTGGATGGCGTCCGGCGTGGACGCGCTCAAGCACCGGTCCTTCACCGCATGCACGCCCGACGAACTCGCCGCGCTGCGCCGGATCATGACCAGGATGCGGCTGACGCCGCCGCGCCGCCGCACCCGCCGGACCAAGCCCGCCACCGGCAGCGGCAGCGAGCCCGACCTGCGCGCGACGATCAGGGAAACGATGCGCATGCACGGGGAGCCGCCCGGGCAGCTGTTCTTCCGGCAGCGCAAGACCAAGCTGCGCCCGCTGATCCTGATCCTCGATGTCTCCGGGTCGATGGCGGACTACTCACGGCACCTGCTCCAGTTCGCCTACACGGCCAGACAGGCGGCGGCGCGGGTCGAGGTGTTCTGCTTCGGCACCAGGCTCACCCGCATCACCACCGAGCTGGCCCACCAGCGAATCGACACAGCGCTCGAAGAGGCGGCGCGGACGGTGGTGGACTGGGACGGCGGCACCAGGATCGGCCAGTCGCTCGATACCTTCGTCAGGAAGTGGGGCCGGAGTAGCCTGTGCCGTGGCGGGGTGGTGGTCATCTGCTCCGACGGGCTCGACCGGGGCGACCCGGAGGTCCTCGCGCTGGCGATGGAGCGCCTTGGCCGGCTCTGCCACCGCATCGTGTGGCTGAACCCGCACAAGGGCGACAACCGGGATTTCCGGCCGAGCACGCTGGGCATGATGGTGGCGGCACCGCACATCGATCTGCTGCTGTCCGGGCACGACCTCGCCAGCCTGGAAGAGCTGGCGGCAGCGCTGCCGGTGCTGAACTAAGCGATGAGGAGAGCGACCGTGCGGTGGAGCGTCGGCATCGAGGCGGAAGGCGACCGCGCCTTCAGCCGGGAGGAAATAGTCGAGCTGGCCGACGCCGTCGCCGCCAGCGGCGGCGTCGCCACCGGCATCGGCAGCAACAGGTACGGCGCCCAGTTGCTCGTCGACGCCGTCAGCCGCGACGAGGCCATCGCCGCGGCGACCGAGGTCTTCGTGGCCGCGGCGAGAACGGCGGGGCTGCCGGCCGCGCCGATCGTCCGTACCGAGGCGATCAGCGAGGCTGAGGAAGCAAGCGAGCTATCGTGATCCGGCTCGGCTCCCTAGCCGGCTACCCGTTCGAAGGCCCGCGGCTACTCGGCGGCTGGACGCCACCGCAGGGCGCGGCGGTGTACGCGATCATGTACAAGCCGGAGCCCGAAGCCAAGCCGGAGAATTACGCGGTGATGTATGTCGGGCACGCCGAAGATCTCTCCGCCGAGCGGTTCCCCTTCAAGCACCCGCGGGCCGCGTGCTGGATCCGCCGCGCCGGGTCCAAGTGGAAGGTCTACGTCTGCACCTACGAGGTGCCGGGCGGGACGGCCGCCCACCGCGAGCAGATAACCCGCGAGCTGACCGCCGTCTACCGGCCGGGCTGCAACGAGCAGCAGTATGACCACACCTGGAAAGACGCCTGGATCGGCGAGTACTCGGCCGCTCCGACCACTGCCCCGGTCACCCGCCGTGACCCAGATCAAAGGCCGAAGGACTAAAAGTCTGATCCGGAACGCACGCGGCGTGCTGTTGGCCGGCAGTGTTTTCCCGCTCGCTGCCGGGCGCTTTAAACCCGATGCCTTCCCTCGTCGCTCGGCAAAAACCGCCTCCCTCCTCCGTCCAGGCACCGGCGCGCCCTTTGGCTCACCGTGTCCTCCCGCTCGCCGCCGGGCGCTCTTAGCCCCTGCCCTCTCCCTCGTCACTCGGTCGCTGCGCTCCCTCCCTCCTCAGTCCGAGGACAGGGGCGCGCCCTTTGGCTCACGGGGGAGCTTCCTGGCTGCGGCCGTTCGCGATCAGACGTGCTGCTTGGGAGGGATGGCGGAGTCCCTGGCCGCGAGGCCGCCGGTGCGCTCGGCCCGCTCCCACTCATCGACAGAACGGGTGAGCGACTCCATGTACGCGCGCAGGTGCGTGCGGCACACGTCGCTGAACGTCCGCAGGTAAGCGAGTTCGGCCTGGAGTTCCTGCTGTTCGGAAGCGTGCGGCAGGTCGCTCGTCGCGCGGACCGTGTCGGCGGCCTCCCGCGCGCTCGTGTGCGCCGCCTCCAGGATCATGCTGGCGCGCACCTTCGCCTCGCGCACAATCTCGTCGCGGCGCATGCGGGCGTCCACGGCGATTTCCCGGCTGTACTCCTGCGCGTCGGCCACGCAGCGGTCGGCGGTCTGCTGCGCGTTCGACAGCAAGTGCACGGCCTGGACGTGAGCGTCCTCCGGCCGGACGCCGCTGCCCGTGCCACCGAGCAGCCGCTCACGCAACCGCAGGATCTCCGCCCGCAGCATGCTGTTGTCGTTGAGCAGCCGCCCGAGTCCCCCGGAAACCCACTCACAGAACGAGCGGACCTCCGCCTCGTCGAGACCGCGGCGCCCCAGCCGGGTCGGCGTGAAGGCCGCCGACCGCACTCGCTCTGGCGTCAGCAGCTCACTATTCGCGTGGGTCATGATTCACTCCAACCAAAATCCTCGACGTAGATACGGTCCTGTGGCATGCCGAGCGACCGCAGGCGGTTCACCGTCGCCGCAACCATCGCCGATGAGCCGCATATGTAAGCATCCCGGTCGGCCAGCGACACCCGCCGGCCGATGATGTCCGCGACCGTTCCGGTCTCCCCGCGGTAGTCAGGCTCGGCGGACACCGCGGGCGTCACCGTCAGCCAGGGCCACTGCGCGGCCATCTTCTCAAGGTCGGCGAGGTCATAGAGGTCGGCGGCGGTACGCGCGCCGAAGACGAGGTGCATCCGTGGCGGATCGCCGAGGCCGGCGGCCTGCTCGATGATCGCCTTGAGCGGTGCAAGGCCGGTGCTCCCGCCTGCGAGCACGACGTCACGCCGCGAGTTCAGATCGAGCTTCAGTGCCCCCACCGGGGGCCCGAGCCGCAGCCGGGAGCCGACACTGACGCTCCTCGCGAGGGCGGAGCTGACCGAACCGCCGTCGATGACGCGCACATGAAAGTCGATGGTTCCGTCGCGGCGCGGCGCGTTTGCCATGGAGTAGTAGCGCCACAGCCGGGGCCGCGCCTCGCACTCCACCGCGACGGATTGCCCGGGCACATAACCGAGCGGAGCGTCGGGCGCGATCCGCAGGACCGCGATGTCAATCGTCCGCCGTTCGTGGCTTACCGCGGTCGCCTGCCACGACGGCGGGTTCCTGGTCCCATCCTCGGCCGCGGCCTCGGTCATCACCTGTGCGATGACCGTGTACGCCTCCGTCCACTCGCGCGCCAGATCCTCGTCCCACTCATCGCCGTTGAAGTGCGCGAGCGTCGCGAGGAGGCTGGCGCCAACCGCGGGATAGTGCTCGGCCAGCGTCCCGAACTTGCGGTGATCGCGGCCGAGACCCTGCAGGAACGGCACCAGGGTGTCATGGCTGGAAACCTCCGCCACGATCCGCCCGAGGGCGTCAAGCAGTTTGTCCCGCTGGACGGCCATGGAAACACCGAACATCTCGCGGACCTCGGGATGACCGAGAAAAAGGTGCGAGTAGAAGAAGAGGGCCACCTCATCGCCGTACGCCGCTGCACGTGCGAAACTCTCTTTCAGACGCCGTTCATCCACGGCCTTCCTCCGCCTACTAGTCATTTATGACCCGGAGTAATGTTCCAGAATAGATTAGGGTTCACTAGGGGCATCTTCCTGCGATTTAATTACTTTATCGCTCGCCGTGCCGCACGTCCCCCAAAAGGACAAAACTTGCGATCCAGGTCCCGTGACCTCAGTGATTTGTCGGATAAGTACGACATATTATGATATAAGAATGGTTTCCCGATATTCTCGTAAATCTCCGCATCCTGCGCCTAATGCGAGCTCGGCCGGAGCATTAACAGCGGCACATACAGCAATGTATGGTGATATGGTCCCACACTGACCAGGCCGGGCGAATGAGAGGAATGTGCTCTAATGACTGCTGCCGATGAAGCCAGCATCTACGCATCGATAGGCGGTGAATCGGCGCTCGCCGCGGTCGTGGACGACTTCTACCTGCGAGTTCTCGCCGACCCGCAGCTCGCCGGCTTTTTCAGCGGCGCGAATATGCCGAAGCTCAAGGGTAGGCAGGTCGAGTTCTTTGCCGCCGCCCTTGGCGGTCCCGATTTCTACCAGGGGGCCGGCCTGCGGAAGGTACATGCCGGCCGCGGAATCAGTCAGGCCGACTTCGACAAGGTCGCCTTCCACCTCACCGCCGCACTCGCCGCGGCGGGGGTCCCGGCGGAGACCATCGCGCAGATCGCCGAAGCGATCACACCGCTCGCGGACGACATCGTCTCACCCGGGCTTTCCTAAAGCAGGCGCGGCGACCGTCATCCTGGCAGCCGCACCTGTTCCTCTTCTCTCGGCTTTTCTCCTGCTTTCACGGATGCGGTGTGAAGCCGACGGCGGAGAGCAGCCGGGAGCGGCGGGTGCCGGAGGCGGGCCGGGCCGGCTCAGGGACCTCGGGGGCCGGCTCCCGCGGGGTGACGCCGACGACGATGCCCTCGGCCATGCCGTACAGCAGCGGCAGCGCTCCGGCGACCACGCCGCCGGTCCGGTTGATGTGATCGACGCCCGGCTCGATCAGCTCGGCGTCGGCCACGATGCCGCGCACGATGTCCGCGGCCCCCTCAAGCTTGGCGCCGATCCGGTCGAGCAGCGTGCCCGCCCAGTACAGGTAGACGGCCAGGCCCGCGATCAGGGCCACGATGACGACCACCGTCAGTACTACCAGCACGGTCATGACTTCACCTTGTCCAGTACTCGGCCGAGGAACAGGTGGTGCTCAAGCCCTTCGGCCAAGACCGCGTCGACGCCCGTGGCCACCTGCGGGATCAGCACGGTGTCAGCGGTGTTGGCCTTCGCCGCGGTGAGGGTCGCGCCGATGGTGTCGACCCGCCCGTCGATGCGCTTGATCAGGTAGATGAGCAGGCTGAGGAGCGCCGCGACGGCCACCACGACGACGAAGCCGACGATAATGACGGACACCCACAGGGTGTGCTCGGTGGGGTTCATCGTTACCCTCCCAGCCGGGCCCGGCCGCGCTGCAGCCCGGCGATGATGATGGTGGCGTGCTCGATGGTGGTGCGCAGCGCGCCGAGCGGTGCGGTGTTGCGGACGGCGCCCTCGAGCGCCGCGTTGATCTTTGGTGCCTCGTCGCCGATTTGCTTGGCGAGGATGAGGATCGTCCCCACTAGGACGACCACCGCGAGCAGGACGACGCCGCCGATCACGTAGCCGATGGTCCAGTCAGTTGTCATCGCTACACCGTTTCGCAGAAGTCACGGACCGGCTTGAGGTTCGCGTTGACCGAGGTCAGCCGGGCGGGCACGGTGGACGTGAGCTGATCGACGGCCTGCACGCCGCCGGTCACGGCGGCGAGGGTTTGGCGGATCGCCCACAGGTGGAAGACGATCCTGATCAGGCCGACCGCGGTGAAGACGATGATCAGGCCCGCGACGGCGATGGTCATCCAGGCTGCTGCTGGCATATTGTCCGCTCCTTCGCTAGCCGAGTAGTTTCGCGACGGAGCCCGCGTAGCGGACCGCGCCGACCTTGACTTCTTCGATGGTCTTGTCCGTGACGGCCAGGCCGTCGGGGACGCCCTGGAGCTCGCCAACCAGGGCAACCCCGCCGGCCAGGATGTCGTCGCTCGCCGCGCGGATCCGCTCCAGGGCCGCGAGCACCCGGTTGAGCAGGTAGATCACGACGGGCAGTACCACCACGAGCAGGATCGCGTTGCCGATCCACCACAGGACCATGACTGGCCCTCCTTTCGCTTCCGATCAGCTCACGTCTTCGGTCAGCCCGCCGTGGGCTGGTAAGGGAGGAAGAACCGGGCGAACACCCGCATCAGTGCCATCCGCGTGGCCCGCAGGGCGATGCTGAAACCCCGGACCGAGCTGCCGCTCGCGGCCGCCGCGATCTGTTCCGCCGTCTCCCCGCGCTCGATCCGTTCGATCCTGTCCTGCATGTTGGCGGAGAAGTCGCGGATCAAGATGGCGGAGAAGTCGGAGATCATGCCCCGGCCGTACTGCGCCGCCGCGCCGGACAGCTGAAGATCCTGGGTGACCGAGACCTTGGTGTTGCGTCCCTTTGGCGACAGCGTGGCGCTGACCACCATGGCGGCCTGGCCGCGGCCCTTCTCGTCGGCGCCCGCCGCGTGCACGACGATGTGCTTGGCGGCATCGTCGCGCTCGGTGATGTCGGCGGTGCCGGTGAACTGCATACGGACCGGCCCCATGCGGATGGCGACCCGCCCCTCGTACTTGTCGTCGCCGAGGTCCTTGGTCAGCTCCGCGCCCGGCAGGCAGGACGCTACCTGCGGGATGTTGTCGAAGAACCGCCACACCTTATCGACCGGTTCGGCGACCTCGAAGTCGCTGGCGATTATCACTTCAGCACCGCCTTGATGTAGGCAACTGGATCTTCGGAGAATGTCCGGCGGCAGCCGGCGCAGCAGAAGTACCAGGTGCGGCCGTTGTACTCGAGCGGCATAGCGGAGGCGCCCGCCATGACCGTCATCCCGCAGACGGGATCGACGGCCTCGGCCAGTGACAGCCCGCCGCTGCGCGCCTCCCGGGGGGAGGGCACCTCCGCGAACGCGCCGGAGGCGCGCAACTGCACCAGCTCGGCGAGGATGGCGACGGCCATCTCCTCGTGGGTCGTCTTGCCGAGGTCAAGGCCGGCCGGCGCGTGCACCCGCTCCAGCTGGTCCTTGGGCACGCCGCGCTCCGCCAGATAGCCGAGCACAGCCTCCCCCCGGCGGCGGGACGCGACCAGGCCGAGGTAGGCCGGGCGCATGGCGACCGCGCGCTCGATCATGTCCTCGTCACCGTGCCCCTGGGTGGCGACGATGATCATCGACCGCTCGCCCGCGCTCCCGGCCGTGAACTGCTGGGTGCTGAGCAGATCCGTACTCCAGTCCAGCGCCCGGGCCAGCTGCGCCAGCGTCTGCGTCATCGGCGAGCCGCCCACGATCACCAGGTGCGGTACCGGGAGCACCGCCTCGATGTAGATCTCGAGTGCGCCCTCGCTCTGGCAGGAGATCGGCACCACCGTCATCCCTTCCGGCACGGCCGTGCCGAACTGGTCGGGGGTGCCGAGCAGCAGCAGCCGGGCGTTCCCGTCCGAGATGACCCGCTTCGCCTCGCGGATCACCACCGGTTCGGCGCAGGCGCCGCCGATCCAGCCGTCCAGCTGGCCATCGGCGGTGATGATGGCGCGCGAACCCTGCTTGCTGGACGACGGTCCCTGTCGCCAGACCACCGTCGCCAGTGCGAACGTCTCGCCACTGCGGGCCAGCTCGCCTATTCGCTCAAGCACACCAAGACCGTTCATTCTCTTCCTTTCTCTCCTCCTCCGCCCCGCCACCGCCCCCGGCCGCGGGGCTGGCGCTAGTCCTGGCGGATCGGCGGCGCGCCCGACACGTCCCGGCGGTAGGTGATCGCTTCCCAGACCCGGTCGGGCAGCAGCGGCATGTCGATGTTCCTGACCCCGGTCCCGGACAGTGCGTCGATGACCGCGTTGACGAAGGCGGCCGGGCCGCCCACCGCGGCGCACTCGCCGATCCCCTTGGCCCCGATCGGGTGGTGCGGGCAGGGCGTGACCACCTCGCTGTGCAGCTCGAAGCCGGGGGTCTCCCAGGCGCTCGGCAGCAGGTAGTCCATGTAGTTCGAGCCGACGCAGTTGCCGTCCGCGTCGAAGGTGATGAACTGCATGCTGGCCATCGCGTAGGCCTCGGTGAGACCGCCCATGATCTGGCCCTCGACGATCATCGGGTTGATCCGGACCCCGCAGTCGTCGACCGCGACCGTCTTCAGCACGTCCCAGACGCCGGTCTCCGGGTCCACCTCGACGGTGACGATGTAGACGGCGAACGGCCAGGTGAGGTTGGGCGGGTCGTAATACGCGGTGTTCTCGAGGCCGGGCTCCATGCCGTCGGGCATGTTGCTGTACGCGGCCATCGCGCATTCCTGGATGGTCACGCCCCGGTCGGGCGAACTGCGCACGTAGAACCGGCCGAGCTCCCAGTCGACGTCCTCCTCGGACACCTCGAGCAGGTGCGCGGCCAGCTTGCGCGCCTTGGCGCGGATCTTGCGCGCGACCATGGCGACCGCCGCCCCGGCGACCGGCGTGGACCTGGACGCGTAGGTGCCCATCCCGAACGGTGCGGTGTCGGTGTCGCCCTCCTCGACCGTGACGTCCTCAGCCGGGATGCCGAGCTCGTGCGCGATGATCTGCGCCCACGTCGTCTCGTGCCCCTGCCCCTGGGTCTTGGCGCCGGTGCGGACGATCGCCTTGCCGCTCATGTGCACCTTGAGCTCGGCCGAGTCGAACATCTTGATGCCGAGGATGTCGTACTCGCGGCTGTTGCCCGCGCCCAGCGGCTCGGTCATCGTGGAGATCCCGAGGCCGAGCAGGTGGCCGCGCTCGCGCGCTGCCGCCTGCTCCTTCCTGAAGTTCTCGTAGTCAATGGCCTTGAGGCCGACATCCAGGCATTTCGCGTACTGGCCGGAGTCCGTGAGGAAGCCGAGCGGCGTGCGATGCGGGAAGTCGTCATCGGTGACGAAGTTCATCCGGCGGAACGCGCCCTGGTCCAGGCCGAGGTCGTCGGCCGCCGCCTGCATCATGCGTTCCTGGAAGAACATCGCCTCGGTGACCCGGAACGAGCACCGGTAGGCCACCCCGCCTGGTGCTTTGTTGGTGTACACGCCGCGCGCGGTCAGGTGCGCGACCGGGACGTCATAGGCGGCGAACGCGGAGTGCATCAGGCCGATTTTGAACTTGCTCGGCTGCGCGTCGGCGAAAAACGCACCGTGGTCGGCGTCGGTGTGCATGCGGAAAGCGAGGATCTTGCCGTCCCGCCGCAGCGCCATCTCGCCCTTGAGATAGACGTCCCTGGCGAACCCGGTGGAGATGAGGTTGCCGGTCTTGTCCTCGATCCACTTCACCGGGCGCTCGAGCAGGATCGAGGCCAGGATCGAGCAGACATAGCCCGGGTAGATCGGCACCTTGTTGCCGAAGCCGCCGCCGATGTCGGGCGAGATGATCCGGATCATCTGCTCGGGGATCTCCGCCACCATCGCCACCGCGGCGCGGACGATGTGCGGTGCCTGGCTGGTCATGTAGACCGTGAGCTTTGAGGTCGCCCGGTTGAAGTCCGCGACGGAGCCGCAGCACTCGATCGGCGACGGGTGCGAGCGCGGATAGTGCAGCTCAAGCTTGGAGACCAGGTCGGCCTGCTCGAAGGCACGGTCGGTGCCCGCCTTGTCGCCGACTTCCCAGTTGTAGATGACGTTGTCGGCCTGGTTCACCTTGTCGTCGCGGATCACCGGCGCGTCCGCCGCGAGCCCCTGCCAGGGGTTCACGATGACCGGCAGCGGTTCGTAATCGACCTCGATCGCCTCGCACGCGTCCTTGGCGATGTACGGGTCGTCGGCGATGACGCAGGCCACCTCCTGGCCCTGGAACCGCACCTTGTCAGTGGCGAGCACCGCCTGGGTGTCGTAGGAGAGCGTGGGCATCCAGGCGAGGTTCCTTGTCGCCATCATCTCCCCGGTCAGGACCAGGTGAACGCCAGGGATGGCCCATGCCTTGCTGGTGTCGATCGACCTGATGCGCGCGTGCGGCAGCGGGCTGCGCAGGATCTCCATGTGCAGCATGCCGGGCAGCACGATGTCGTCGGTGTAATTGCCCTCGCCCCGGACGAAGCGGTTGTCCTCAACGCGCTTGCGGCTGGCGCCGAGGCCGCCGATCTTAATCTCGTCGAGCGCCCGCGATTCGGTGGTCGTCATCTCACGCCTCCGCTGGTGTTTCCGTGGAGGCCATCTTGCTTGCCGCCCACAGCACCGATTTCACGATGTTCTGGTAGCCAGTGCACCGGCACAGGTTGCCCGACAGCGCCCACCGCACGTCTTCCTCGGTCGGGTTGGGGTTGCGGTCGAGGAGGCCCTTGGCGGCCATCATCATCCCCGGCGTGCAGAATCCGCACTGCAGCCCGTGCTCCTGCTTGAATCCCTCCTGGAGGGGATGGAGTTCGCTCGCTGACGCGAGGCCCTCCACGGTCGAGACCTCGCGCCCGTCGACCTGCACCGCGAGCATCGTGCAGGACTTGATCGCCCGGCCGTCGACCAGCACCGTGCAGGCACCGCAGTTGGTGGTGTCACATCCCCGGTGGGTGCCGGTCAGCCCGGTGCCGCGGCGGATCAGGTCCGCGAGCAGCAGCCGCGGCTCGATCTCGGCCACCTTCTTCTTGCCGTTGATCGTGAACCTGATCCGGCGGACCGGATACTCTTCCGCCTCGTCGCCGAGGTCGTCGTACACCATCGTCATGATCAGGCCGCCCTTTCCGCGGTCGCCTCGGTGGCAGCCGCGGTGCCGCCGAGGATGCGGCTGATGAAGACGCGCACCAGATGCCGCTTGTACTCCGCGCTGCCGCGATGGTCGGTTCTGGGCTGGGCCACGCTCGCGGCAAGCTCGGCCGCCTCGCCGATGCTGTCGGCCGTGAGCGGCTTCCCGGTCAGCGCGGCGGCCGCCTCGGTGGCACCGATGGTGGACCCGCCCACACCGGTGAGGGCGATGCCCGCCCGGATCACGGTGGTCCCCGACGTCTCGACGGCGACGGCGACCCCCACGGTCGCGAAGTCCCCGACCCGCCGCTCAAGCTTCAGGTACCCGCCCGACCTGATCCCGATGGCGGGCGGCACCACGGCCTCGACCGCGATCTCGTCGTGTTCAAGCGCGGTCTCGAACGGACCGGTCACGAACTCAGCGACTGCGATCGGACGTCTGCCGCCCGGGCCTTGCGCGATCACCGTGCCGCCGAGGGCGAGCATCACCGAGGCCCAGTCGCCCTGCGGGTCGGCGTGGCACAGCGACCCGACCAGCGTGCCCCGGTTCCGTACCAGCGGGTCGGCTACCAGTGGCGCCGCTGCCGCCATCGTCGGCTGCGTGCCCTTGAGCAGGTCGGAGAATTCCAGGTCGGCGTGGCGGCAGAGCGCGCCGATGCGCAGGGTGCCGTCGGGGTCCGCCCGGTGGTACGCGAGGCCGGGCAGGTTGTTGATATCGACGATCATTTCCGGCGAGGCGAAACGGAGCTTCATCATCGGCACCAGGCTCTGGCCGCCGGCCAGCACCTTCGCGTAGTCGCCGCCGTCGTGCAGCAGGCCGATTGCCTCGTCCAGGGAATGCGGCGCCTCGTAACGGAACCGCGATGGGAACATTCACTTCCTCCGCTCTGCTGCCGTATCGTCACCCGGGTTGTCGCCGGGCCGGGCGACGGATTGCGGGTCGGGGACCGCCTGCGGTCCCGATTCGTAGTCGGGATCGGGCCTTGGCTCCTGGTGCGGCGGCCACGGGCCGGAGACCGGCTGCCCCGCGACCTTGAGGTAGTCAACGAGCTGAGGCCACGCCCACACCGTCGGGCTCTTCCCGGTCTTGGGTGCGTGCTCGATCAGCTCGAACAGTCGCGGATTGCCCTTGCTGTGTCCGTCGGACTCGATAGCCATGCCACGATCTCCCTCCGTCAGCAATGCCATCCGCGATGGCACCGGGGGTAACGGAATCCAGACGTATGGTGACCCGTGCTTAACAATGCCGCAACAGCCAAATAAGCTGTCGCTTAATCGACGAGTTCGCTGGGTGAACATGGCACGCAAATCGGCAGGTTCAGCTCCAGATCGTGACATATACGGGGGGCTTGAAGCGGGACGGCGGGACGCCTGCCGCGGGCGACCGGATCAGGTGCATCGCCTCCGGGGTCCCGAGGAACCTCCGCAGCGCGCTCACCGCGGTGCTGCGATGCTCCCGTTCGAGCAGGGTCGCGTGCCAGCACTCCTCGGCCGGAAATCCCGGCACGTTGACGAGGGACAGCTCGCCGCGCCGCAGTTGCTGGGACACCAGGTGCTCGATCGCGGGTGCGACCCCCGCGCCGTCGGCCGCGGCCGCCCAGGCGGCGGTCTGGCTCTGGAAGACCCCGATGTTGCTGTCGGCGATCCCGAGCCGGCGCAGCAGCCGGGCGGTCTCGCTGCCCGGATCGGTTCCGGACGGGTCCACCAGCCAGCGCCACTGCCGGGCAGGACCGCGCGGCCTGGACTGCCCGGCCGTGACCGCGACGAGCCGGTACTTGAAGATGGGCTCGCTTACGATCGGCAGTTCGTGCTCGCCCGTCACCTCCGCCCCGAAGGCGACGTCGGCGAGCCGGTTGGCGATCAGCACCGCCTGCTCACCGGAGGCCGCGACCCCGGTCGTGATCTCCACCGGCCCGGCGAACCGGCGGCGGAACGCCTCAAGCAGCGGGCCCGCCACGAACTCGGCGAAGGTCGACGTGGCGACGACCCGCAGCTGCTCAGGGGCACCCTGCGCGTCACGGACGGCGGCGTGGGCGTCGGCGCCGAGCATGACGATCTGGGACGCGATGCCGAGCAGCCGGGTGCCACCCGGCGTCAGCGTCATGCCGGCCTGGCTCCGGGTGATCAGCTGATCGCCCAGATCCTGACGGAGGGCGGTTATCGCCTGGGACACGGCGGACTCGCTGACGTTCAGCGCGCCCGCCGCCGCCCGCACCGACCCGAGGCGGGCGACCAGGACGAACGCGTTCAGCTGAGTCAGCGTCATCGCACACTCCCTCGTGAGCTTCAGCGCACCGGGAGGCCACCCCGCATCTCGGTCCGATTCAAAACGTAACGTACGGCATCAGATGAAACGGCGCATCAAACGCGCGACGTCCTAGCCTGGGAGGCGGGATTGCAGGTCCCCGCGCAAGTCGAATACGAGAAGGCCGCAACGGTCGAGCACGCTCTCGCCCTGCTGGCCAGGTACGCGCCCGGGGCCAGGGTCCTGGCCGGCGGGCATAGCCTGATACCGATGATGAAGCTGCGGCTCGCGCAGCCCGAGGTGCTCATCGACATCAACGGAATCGACAGCCTGCGCTACATCGAGCGGGCCGGCGGCGAATTGCGCATCGGCGCGCTGGCCAGGCACGCGGACCTGCTGGCGGCCCCGCTGGCGGGCGACCACTTCACGATCCTGCACGACGCCGAGGCGGTGATCGCCGACCCGATCGTCAGGAACTGGGGCACCATCGGCGGGTCCCTCTGCCAGGCCGACCCGTCGGAGGACCTGTCGGCCGCGTTCGCCGCGCTGAAGGGGTCGATGATCGTGCAAGGGCCCGGCGGCAGCCGGGAGGTGTCGGCGCGGGCGTTCCACACCGGGCCGTACGAAACGGTCGTCGGCCCGGCCGAGATGCTGACCGAGATCAGGCTGCCGATCAGGCCCGACAGCGGGAGCGCGTACCTGAAGGTCGGCCGGCGGGCGGGCGACTGGGCGATCGGCGCCGCCGGCGCCGCCGTCTGGCTCTCGGGCGGCCTGATCGCGGACGTCGGCCTCGGCCTGACGGCGGTCGGCGCGGCGCACTTCGTCGCGGCCGAGGCCGAGGAGTTCCTGCGCGGCCGGCCGGCCGACGAGCAGTCCTTCGCCCGGGCGGGCGAGATCGCGGCCGAGCACTGCAACCCGGTCTCGGACCAGCGCGGCCCGGCCGACTACAAGCGGCACCTGGTGCGCGAGCTCACCGCGCGGGTGCTGCGGACCGCCGCCCGCCGGGCCCGCGGCCTGGAACCGGACGCCGGGCAGGCATCGTGAAGATAACCGTCACCGTCAACGGGACCGACTACGCGCGGATCGTCGAGCCGCGGCTGCTGCTCATCCACTTCCTGCGCGACGATCTGGGGCTTACCGGCTCGCACTGGGGCTGCGACACGTCCAACTGCGGCGCCTGCGTGGTGTGGCTGGACGAGACGCCGGTCAAGTCATGCACGATGCTCGCGGTCATGGCGGACGGACGGCGGGTCACCACGGTCGAGGGGCTCGCGGCCGGTCCCGTGCTCGACCCGGTCCAGGAGGCCTTCGCGGTCTGCCATGGGCTGCAATGCGGCTTTTGCACGCCCGGGATGATGATGACCGCCCGCTGGCTCCTCGACAGCAACCCCGACCCGACCGCCGACGAGATCCGCGAGGCGATATCCGGCCAGGTCTGCCGCTGCACCGGGTACGAGAACATCGTCCGGTCGGTGCTGTGGGCGGCCAGGCACGATGGCGCGGCCAATGCCGACGAGGCCGCGGAAGAAGGGGCCGGCAACCCATGAACCACGCTTACGGGCCGCTCCGCCGCAAGGAGGACGCGCGCTTCATCAGGGGCCAGGGCACGTACGTCGACGACATCACGCTGCCCGGCCTGCTGCACGGGGCGATCCTGCGCAGCCCGCTCGCGCACGCCAGGATCACCGCGGTTGACGCCAGCGCCGCCCGCGCCCATCCGGCCGTGGTGGCCGTGCTCACCGGCGCCGACCTGGCCGAGCGGGGCCTGGCGTGGATGCCCACGCTCTTCGGCGACGTGCAGGCGGTGCTCGCCACCGACAAGGTGCGCTTCCAGGGCCAGGAGATCGCGTTCGTGGTGGCGACGGACCGGTACGCGGCGCGGGACGCCCTCGAGCTGATCGTCGTTGACTACGAGCCGCTGCCGCCGCTGATCGACGCGTCGACCGCGCTCGACCCCGGCGCGCCGGTGGTCCGCGACGAACTGCCCGGCGGCAACCACATCTTCGACTGGGCAGCGGGCGACAAGGCGGCCACCGACGCCGTCTTCGCCGCCGCCGACGTGGTGGTCGGGTGCGCGATGATCTACCCGCGCTCGCACCCCGCGCCGCTTGAGACCTGCGGCGCGATCGCCGACTACGACCCGGTGGCCGGCAAGCTGACCTTGTGGTCGACCAGCCAGGCCCCGCACGCCCACCGGATGCTGTACGCGGCCCTGACCGGGATCCCCGAGCACAAGATCAGGATCGTGTCACCCGACCTGGGCGGCGGCTTCGGCGCCAAGGTTCCCGTCTACCCGGGCTACGTCTGCGCCGTCGCCGCGTCGATGGCCACCGGTCGGCCGGTGAAGTGGATGGAGGACCGGTCGGAGAACCTGATGTCCACCGCGTTCGCCCGCGACTACCACATGCGCGGCGAGATCGCCGCCAGCGCCGACGGCAAGATCCTCGGGCTGCGCGCGCGAGTGCTCGCCGATCACGGCGCGTTCAACGCGGTCGCGCAGCCGTCTAAGTTCCCTGCTGGCTTCTTCCACATCTTCACCGGCTCCTACCAGACGCAGGCGGCGTACTGCGAGGTCACCGGCGTGTTCACCAACAAGGCGCCGGGCGGCGTCGCCTACTCCTGCTCGTTCCGCATCACCGAGGCCGTGTACCTGGTCGAGCGGCTGACCGACATGCTGGCCCGCGAGCTCGGGATGGACCCGGCGGAGCTGCGGATGCGCAACCTGCTGCGCCCCGAGCAGTTCCCCTATACGACCCCGTCCGGCTGGGAGTACGACTCAGGCGACTACCCGCGGGCGCTGCAACTGGCCCTGGATATGGCGGGTTACGGTGCGCTCCGCCGCGAGCAGGCGGAACGGCGCGCCCGCGGTGAGTACATGGGCATCGGGCTGAGCTTCTTCACCGAGGGCGTCGGCGCCGGCCCGCGCGGCCACATGGACATCATGGGCCTGGGCATGGCCGACGGTGCCGACCTCCGGGTGCACCCGACCGGCAAGGCGGTGCTCGCCATCTCGGTGCAGACCCAGGGCCAGGGCCACGAGACAACGTTCGCGCAGCTGGTCGCGCATGAACTGGGGCTGTCACCGGACGACGTGGAGGTGGTGCACGGCGACACCGACCGGACGCCGTTCGGCCTCGGCACCTACGGGTCACGGTCCACCCCGGTATCCGGCGCCGCCGCCGTGGTCGCCGCGCGGAAGGTCCGCGAGCGGGCCCGGCTGGTGGCGGCGGCCATGTTCGAGGCGGCCGCCGACGACCTGGAGTGGCTGGACGGCAAGTGGCGCGTCCGCGGTGACCCCGACCAGGCCCTCGGCATCGTCGAGATCGCGAAGGCCGCGCACTCGTCTCTTGAGCTGCCCGAGGGGGTGGAGGGTCACCTGGACGCGTCGGCGGTCTACAACCCGCCCAACCTGACCTTCCCGTTCGGCGCCTACATCTGCGTGACCGACGTGGACCCGGGCACCGGCCAGGTCAAGGTCCGCCGGTTTATCGCCGTCGACGACTGCGGCGTGCGGATCAACCCGATGATCGTCGAGGGGCAGGTGCACCGCGGCCTGGCCGACGGCATCGGGATCGCCCTGATGCAGTCGATCTCGTTCGACGAGATCGGCAACTGCCTGAGCGGCTCCTTCATGGACTACCTGCTGCCGACGGCGCTCGAGTGCCCGTCGCCGGAACTCGGTGCCACCGTCACTCCCTCCCCGCACCATCCAGTCGGCGCCAAGGGCATCGGCGAGTCGGCCACCGTCGGCTCGCCGCCCGCCGTGGTTAACTCGGTGGTGGACGCGCTCGCGCCGTTCGGCGTGGTACACGCGGACATGCCGCTGACCCCCGCCAACGTCTGGCTCGCGATCCAGCGCGGTCAGGCCCGGACAAATCCACCCGGCCGCTGACGCCGCACATCGCGCGCCCCACACCAGGTGCACCTGCGCTTTCGGCCGCGGAACGTAAGCGACTGGTGCGGGCGCCGGCCAACCATCAGCTACGCCGCCGGCCGAGCCGGCCGAGTACCAGGTCGGTAACCGGCTCCCCAGCCCGCCCGGCCGCGTCGATCCCGGCCGTTCCTGCGCGCAGGACTATCTCGGTGACCAGGCGGTAGGCCAGTGCGCGGGCCAGTAGCTGGTCGAGCTCGGGCTCGTCCGCTAGCTGGCCGAGCACCTCGGGCCGGGCCCCGTGCCACATCAGCGCGTCCACCGCCACAATGGCGAGCGGCAGCCCGGCGGGCCGGTTCAGCGGCGAAAAATCAATGATCGCAGGCGGTGCTCCGTCGGCGAACAGCACGTTCCCCGCCAGGTCGGCGTGGATGAGCTGGTCCGGGAGGTCAACCGGCCGCAGGTCGGCCAGCAGCCGCCGCACCTGCCCGGCCAGCGGTCCGGCGGCCAGCCCGAGCAGCGGGCCGGGATCGCGCTCGCCCCACGCCACCTGATCGCCGACCGTCCACGGGATGTCCCGCGTCACCCGCCAGCGCGGCACCGGGATGCCGGCCAGTGCGGCGTGCAGCGCCCGGCTCACCGCTATCAGGTCCGGCCAGCGCGGCGAGACCCCCGACCAGTCCGCGGCCGCGCCGGCTACCCACTGCCAGGCCGTCCACCCGTGCGCCACCCAGTCCCCGGTCGCCGCCCGCACGGGCCGGGGCACGCGGAAGCCTGGATCCGTCAGCGCATCGAATACGTCGGC
The DNA here is from genome assembly GCA_050013875.1 of Trebonia sp. Lineage (GTDB taxonomy): Bacteria > Actinomycetota > Actinomycetes > Streptosporangiales > Streptosporangiaceae > Trebonia. The sequence goes on from JBEKEK010000029.1 coordinate 23,738, forward strand.
GTCCCACCGGCCGGCCGGCGCGGAATCGGCGGGCTTGAGCACCACCTGCCCGGCCCGCCAAGCGGTCCCCTGCCCGCCAGCCAGACGCACCGGACTTACCCCAGCCATCCCGAACGCGGCGAGCACGTCCGCGGGCACGATGTCCAGGCGTTCGGCAGGGATCACGCAGGCGACGATATCGATAGCCATAGGCAGGGCCAACCGGTTTACCGCCGTCTCCACGAGCTGCCAGGCAGGGCCGGCTGTTCCAGTCAGTGGCGTATCTCCCAGGCCGGGCGGAAGACCGTAGCGGCGATGGCACTGCCAGCTCCCTGCGAGTATCGGCAGACCCGTTGGAAGACTTCTCAGGGTAGGCAGTCGTGAGTTCTGGACAGAAGTGGGAACGACGCAGAGTAAACGCTGAAGGAGATAAGGCCACGGCCCGCTTCACCGGGCACCTGCTTCCTCCCCGGCCGCAAGGCCGGGGTTTCCGCCGGAGGTTCTGATGACCGCATGGACCAGCGATGAGCTCGCCGCGATCGGTACAGCCGACGAGCTTGAGATCGCGCCGCATCGACTCGACGGCACGCAGCGCGCCCCGGTGACGATCTGGGTCGTCCGCGCCGGCGACGACCTTTACGTCCGCTCCTACCGGGCCGGCGGCAGCGCCTGGTTCCGCGGCGCCGAGGTGAGCCACGAGGGCCACATCCGGGCCGGCGGCGTCGACAAGGACGTCACCTTCGTCGATGTAGCCGACCCCGGGATCAACGACCAGATCGACGCCGCCTACCGCGTCAAGTACCGCCGATTCGGCGCCAGCTACGTCGACCCCATGGTGGCCGAGCGGGCGCGAACCGCGACGCTCAAGCTCGCGCCGCGCTGACCGAGGCGCCGTCCCGCATTGACACCTCCCAGTCGGGATATATACGGTTCCCCTGTCAAAATAGTTTTGATTACGGAACCAAATCACCAGGAGGCGGCATGACCTCGTCGGAACAGCTGACCCCGGCGGCACTGCAGGCGCTGCTGCGGGAAGGCAAGCTCGCCGGGTCCTGGACGCTGGACGCGGCCAGGACCGAGGTCCTGCTCGAGACCAGGCACACGTGGGGGCTCCGCCCCCTGCACGGCGTCTTCCGCCAGGTCAGCGGGAACGGCACGGTGACCGCGGCCGGAGACGCCACCGGCATCATCACCGTCAACGCCGAGTCGATTGACACCAAGAACCCGCAGCGAGATAAGCATCTGCGCTCGGGCGACTTCTTCAACATCGCCGTCCACCCGGACATCACCTTCGCCGCCGACGGGGTCAGTCCGGCCGGCGATGGCGTGCGGGTCACGGGAACCCTCACCATCCGCGACCGCACCCGTCCGGCATCGTTCGATGCCAAGGTCTCCGTCGCCGACGCAGAGGTCCAGCTGGACGGCAAGATCCAGGTCAACCGGCGGGACTTCGGCATGACGTGGAACTTCATCGGCATAGCGGCGATGGACAACATCATCGCCGTGCACGCCGTGTTCACCCGCCAGTAGGCCGCCCGGCCGACGGACAGACGCGTTACGCCTGCGGGGCGAGGCGCGCGTAGTAGGCGAAAGGCATGCCGGTGCGGCGCTCGAAGCTCAGGCCGACGGCATTCGCCATTCTGATGAGCGTTGGCAGCGTTACATGATGCCGGTCGGCGAACTCGCCGATGACCAGCCTCCCGCCGGGCCTGAGCACTCGGCTTAGTTCCTCGAGCGCGGCCTGCCGCTGCGGGATCTCACCGAGCACGGTCACCAGGTAAGCCGCGTCGAAGTGCGCGTCGGGGAAGGGCAGCGCCTCCGCGCTGGCCAGGTGCGGGCTGATGTTGCCGATCGAGTGCCGGGCGGCGCGCGCCATGACATGGTCGAGCATCTGCTGCTGGATGTCGACGATGGCGAGCTCGCCGCCCGCGCCCAGCTGGGGCGCCACGTGCAGGGACTGCAGGCCGGTGCCGGGGCCGATCTCGAGTAGCCGCTCGCCAGGGCGCGGCTGCAGCAGGACGTCAAGGCGCCGGCCGGTAAGCAACGGCAGCGGGAGGTCGAGCAGGTGACGTTGCGCGTACGGGTACGGCGCCTGGTCACTGAGCACCGCGGCGACGCCGGCGGCGCCCGCGGCCAGAACTCCGGCCGCTGTGATCGCGCGCAGTGACGCTCTCACCGGCTCTCCTTGGTGACCGCCATCGCCAGCCACCAGGCGGCGATGGCCAGCGGGATCTCGACCAAGGCGGCCTCGGCCAGCGCCAGCACGTGCTCAGCGCCGGGTGATGAGGTGCAGACGTCGAACCACGCGTCGACCAGCAGCAGGGCCCCGCCGGCGGCGGCCGGCAGGCTCGCCCGGCGGTCGCCGCGGGAGAGCAGCAGCGCGGTCACCAGGGCGGCGGCCGCCTCCGCGCTGTCCAGGCCGATCCAGGCCAGTCCCCAATGCTGCGCTTGCGCGGTGGCCGGCAGCGCGACGGCGAGCACCGCGATCCACGGCAGCAGGAAGCCCCCGGCCGCGAGCGCGACCAGCCGGGCGCGCCGAAGCAGCAGGGGCCGGGAACCGAGGCCGTCCCGCTGCTGGAAGTCCTCCAGGGATCTGCACCCGCAGACACGCGCCGCCTCGCCGCCCGCACTGGGCCGAAGCCGCGGGCCGGGTCGCGATGCTGGCCGGCCGCGGAAGCTCAGGCGGTGCGCTGGGCGCCATCCCCCGTTACCCAGGCGAGCGGCCGGGAGCGCTTGTGTAGGCATGGCTTCACCGTAGAACTGCAGAGAAAATTTTGCAAATGAATCTCTGCAGAATCTCGTCTGCAGTTCCTGCTATGCTGACGGCATGGCGATCAGCCCCAGACCAGTGACGGGCGATGCGAGACGGTGGAAGGCGATGTCCCACCCGCTGCGCCGGGAGATGCTGCGCCACCTCAGCCAGCACGGCACCGCCAGTTCCACCACCCTGGCCGAGGCGCTCGCCGAGAGCACCGGCACCACCAGCTACCACCTGCGGGTGCTGGCCGACGCGGGCGTCATCGAGGAGGTCCCCGGGCAGACCAATGGCCGGGAACGCTGGTGGCGCACCGTCGCGGTGGACCTGCGCGAGCCCGACTACGACAGTCTTAGCCCGCAGGACCGGGCGGCTCTGGACGAATGGCGCGCCACCCAGATCCCCGGCGAACTCGCCTTGGTCAACCGTTTCGTCCTCGAGGCCCGCAAGCACGGCCGGTGGGCCAGGTCGTCTCGCGCGAACGGGTACTACACCGCCGCAGATCTCGACGCGCTCATGAACGATTACGTCGCGCTGCTGTACAAGTACGGCCACACCGCCGAGGACGCCCCGCCCGGGGCCCGGCCCGTGCAACTCCGGATGTTCTTCCTCCCTGACGAGCCGAACGAGCCGGCCGAACCGGGAGAACCCGGGAAACCCGCGGAATCCGGTTCGTAACGGGCCGCGATTGTGTTGTGCAAGTGTGAGAGTGCTCACGCTTTTCCGGGCGCTTATCAAAAGTGCGCGCCGGATACCCCCGGCTACCGGCGGCGCAGGTCATAAGGTTTAGACCTTGCAGCGTACGGGGGGGTCGGCACGTGATCTTCCGCACTCAACAGATCAGCGTTCTCCTGTCAAGATGAATAATCGATACTTTTCAAGCGAATAGCTTGACTGACGAGAGGACCGAGTTCGTGGTCGATGTTGATGCCATCCTGGAAGCCGCTCACCTGAAAAACGACCACGTGCGCGAGTACGTCAAGTACTGGGCGGGGATCACTGGCGCGGACAACATCGAGGTCGTCAGCGCCGATGACGACGCCCGGCTGATCGCCGAAGCCCTGGCGGCAGGCGAGATCTATCCGGCTGGCGAGGGCCTCTACTACTCCCGCAGCTACTACAAGGACACCGCGCGCTCGGAGGAGCGCACGATCGTCGCGACCAGCAACCCGGCCGACAAGGGCGTCTACAACAACTGGTACCCCGCCGCGGAGATGAAGGAGAAGCTCACCGGGCTGATGCGCGGTGCCTCGGCGGGCAAAACCATGTACGTCATCCCGTACCTGATGTCGCCTCCGGGGGCTCCGCTTGAGAAGTACGCCGCCGGCGTCCAGCTCACTGACAACCGCGCCGTCGTGCTGCACATGAACCGCATGGCCCGGGTACACGTCGACTTCATCAACAACCTGGGCGACCCGACCAGCTTCGTCCGCGCCGTGCACGTCACCGGCGACTTGGAGAACCTGGGCCAGGGCACCCCGGAGGACAAGCGGTACTTCGTGACCGTGGCCGACGAGCGGACGATCCTGCACTTCGGCTCGTCCTACGGCGGCAACGCGCTGCTGGGCAAGATCGCGCACGGCCTGCGGCAGGCCGCCTACGACGGCTGGGCGTCGGGCGTGTTCCTGTCTGAGCAGTTCATGCTGCTCGGCATCACCGACAAGCACACCGGCAGGAAGTACCACATCGCGGGCGGCTTCCCCAGCGCGAGCGGTAAGACCAACCTGGCGATGACGCTCTCCCCCGACGCCCTCGGCGACCGATACTACGTCGACTTCTATGGCGACGACATCGCCTGGCTCTGGACCGGCGAAGACGGCCGGCTGTACGGCATGAACCCCGAGAACGGGGTGTTCGGCGTCGCCAAGGACACCAACGAGAAGACCAACCCAACCGCGATCGAGTCGATCGAGCCGGGTACCAAGGCGATCTTCACCAACATCGCGTGGAATGAGAAGACGCACGAGGTCTGGTTCGAGGGCCGTACCAAGAACCCGCCGGCCGACCTGGACGGCTGGCTCGACTGGAAGGGCAACCGGATCGCCGACCGCTCGCCGGCCGAGGCGAACGACCCGTGGGCTCACCCGAACAGCCGGTTCACCACGACCCTGAGCAACGTGCCGAACATCGCCAAGGACTACAACGAGCCGCAGGGCGTGCCGGTCGACGGCATCATCTTCGGCGGCCGCACCAGTGACCGCGAGCCACTGATCCGCGCGATCACCGACATCGCCGAGGGCGTCTATGACGGCCTCACCCTCGGCGCGGAGGCTACCTTCGCGGCGGACGGCCTGGACGGCCAGCTCCGCTACGACCCGATGTCGATGCGCCCGTTCATGTCCTACCCGGAGGGCGCGTACGCGGCGCACTGGCTGAAGATCATCGGCGAGGCCGCCGACCAGCCGATCTTCGCCCACGTCAACTGGTTCCAGCGTGACCCCGAAGACGGCCACTTCCTGTGGCCCGGCTATCGCGACAACCTGCGCGCGCTGATCTGGCTCATGCAGCTCAAGAACGGCGAGGTCGAGGGGGTCAAGACCCCGGTCGGCATCCTGCCGGCCAAGGGCGAGCTGAACACCGACGGCCTGGAGATCGACCCGACCGACCTGGACACCCTGCTGACCATCGACACCGCCCGCTGGCAGCAGGAGATGGCCTTCCGCCAGGCCCACCTGGAGCAGTTCGCCAATCTTCCAGAAGAGATCTGGGCCGCCCACCGCCGGGTAACCGCCGCCCTCGAAGAATCAGCCGACTAGCCCCGCCCCATCCCCCGAGGTATGCGGCGGGCCCCGCCGCCCCGCGGGCCCGCCGCATACCTCGCTGCTCGGCAGCTCCACGGTATGACGCCCGCAAGCCGTTGCTTGTGATGCCTGAGCACACTCCCGAGACACCCGATTACACTAGTCGCACCAGCTCAACACATTGTCACGAAAGTTTTTTTTATCGCGTAAGGAATTCGCGCTATACGAGCGAAAAGTCTTCGCGATAACAAAAGTCTTCGTGATCATGACTCCGCTCACCTGACGAGCAGCCAACGCGGAGGGGCCGACGGGGCGAGGTAGGCCAAAGGGGTGAACGGGTCAGGACGGCCCGACGTGACGGCACGATGGGGACCCCGAACCGGTCGTGCCCGCGCGTCAGCCCGGAGAGCAACGCCTGAACCGCTTACGCAAGCGTCACCCCAGCCCGAAACCCCGAACCGCTTACGCAAGCGCCACCCCAGCCCGAAACCCCGAACCGCTTACGCAAGCGCCACCCCAGCCCGAAACCCCGAACCGCTTACGCAAGCGTCACCCCAGCAGGAAACCCTGAACCGGTTACGCAAGCGCCAGCCCAGCAGGAAACCCCTGAACCGGTTACGCCCGCGTCAGCCCCCACAACGGCGGCCGAAGGCCACTCCCACGCGTCCACCCGCAGGACGTTGCCACGGGTTTTACCCCGCTGGCGAGAGAAGCGGGGCGCAGCCGGGTGTCCGCCGCGCCGTTCCTCCCCGCCCGGACGGTTTACCGGGCGGGGAGGACTTGGCGCGCCGGACACCCGCAAGCCCCGCAACCCGATCTACCTGACAAGCCCCGTGACTCGATCTACCCGATCTACCTGACAAGCCCCGAGACTCGATCTACCCGATCTACCTGACAAGCCCCGCAACCCCGCCTACCCGACTTACCTGACAAGCCCCGCAACCCCGCCTACCCGACCGCCCCTAGACAGGCACCCGCAGGATCGCCCACACTCTCTTACCGTGCCACCCAGGCACCGCTTCCCAGCTCCAGTCATCGGACAGCGCCTCGATCAGCTCAAGGCCCCGGCCGGACTCCTCGTCCTGGTCGGGGTGGCGCATGGCCGGGGCCCCGAGGATTGAGGGCAGCGTGTCCCAGACCTCGATCATGAGCCGGGCCCGGTCGGATGACAGCCGCACCCAGAGCAGCGGCAGCTTCCCCTCGGCGTCGTACACGAGGCTGCCGTCGGGGTCGGTTACCGCCTGGACGACGTTAGTCGTCAGCTCACTCACGACCAGTTCGGTGGTTTCGATCAGCGCGTCGAGGCCCCAGCCGTTGAGTACAACGCCGATAAAACCCCGGGCGAGGCGGGGCGCTGTCGGAAGGGCGCCGAGCGGCCCCAAGTCTGATGTCAGAGGCCAGTCAGCCACGTGGCACTCGCCTGCGATTTAGATGGGACGGCCGCGCGTGGCAGTCGCCAACCGAACGGACTGTTATCCGCACGGCTCGCTACATTACTCGCTCTAATGCGCGCCACGGCCCGACTGCCCCGGAACTGTGACGGATGGTCACATCGGGCGCAGGATATTCTGGCGCGCTGCCTGGTCACCACGAATGTTACGCGCGCGCGGCCGGCCGGAACGGCGCCCCGTGGCCGGGGACTATCACGTCCGCGAACTGGAGCAGTAGCTGCCTGCTGCCCGCCAGCGCCGCCTGATCGGTGCCGAGCGGGTCTTCCTCCGGCCCGTCCGCCGTCCACCAGGCATGCGTGCAGACGTAGACGCCGTCCGGGGTGGACGCGATGGTCGAGATGTCCTCGCTGGTGTGGCCCGGGGTCCGCATCAGCCGGACCGACGGCCCGAGCTCGGCACCGTGCGCGTCCCGGTCGATCCACCGGTCGCCCTGGTAGGCCGCCCAGTGATCGTGAATGCGCGCATTGGGGAAAAGCGCGGCGTTGACGGTGTGGTCGGGGTGGTGATGGCTGAAGACCACGTCGGTGACATCCTGCGGCGCCGGGCCCTGCGCCTTGAGCGCGGCCAGCAGCGCGTCGCGGTCGGCGACCATACCCGGATCGACCACGATCACCGCGTCCCCGTCCAGAATCAGCGTGACGGTGCCGCTCACACGCTCGTCGTCGCCATCGAGGCCGACGTATCCGTTGTGCAGTACGTGCACCTCGGCTGAACCGGTCGCAGGGATCTGCAGTGAATTCACGTCGCTAACAATAGCGGCATAACGGAAGCTCGATCGGGAGCTGTATCCCGTCGAGGGCGTGCGCGCAGAGGTCGTCCTCGCGTTCCGCCGGGAGTGCGGTGACGATGTTCGCCACCAGATCGCGCAGCCGCGACATGTTCTTGCCGAACACCTCGAACACCTCGGCCTGAGTGACCCCGTCCCCCTCTGCCACCCCCGCGTCGGTGTCCGTGACCAGCGCCACTGTCGTGTAGCAGAGCGCGAGCTCGCGGGCCAGCACCGCCTCAGGGTGGCCGGTCATCCCGATCAGCGTCCAGCCCTGGGCCGCGTACCACTGCGACTCGGCACGGGTGGAGAACCTCGGTCCGTCGATGACCACGAGAGTCCCCGAGCTGGCCGGGACCCAGCCGTTTTTGCGCGCGGCGGCGACCGCGTGCGCCCGCACCGACGGGCAGTACGGGTCGGCGAACGGCACGTGCACCGCCTGCTCGTCGTAGAAGGTCTGCGACCTGCCGATGGTCCTGTCCACCAGCTGGTCGGGGATGACCAGCGTGCCGGGCCCGTAGGACGCGGTGAGCGAGCCGACCGCGCTCGGTGCCACGATGCGCCGCACGCCGACGGCACGCAGCGCCCACAGGTTGGCGCGGAACGGGATCTTGTGCGGCGGGAACCGGTGATCCCTGCCGTGCCTCGGCAGGAAGGCCACCCGGCGGCCCGCCACCTCACCGACGAGCACCGGCTCGCTCGGCTCACCGAACGGGGTCTCGACCGTCACCTCCTCGGCGTCGGTCAGGAACTCGTAGAAGCCAGAGCCACCGATAACCCCGATGTCCGCGAGCGGCGCCGTCATGATGTCAGGCGACCTTCTCGCCCGAGGACTTGGCGGTCGAGGAGGAGGCCGAAGAGGAGGAGGACGAACCGCTCTTGTCGCCCGACGAGGACGAGGACTTGTCGCCGCCCCCGGACTTGTCACTGCTCCCGGACTTGTCACTACCGCCCGAAGAGGAGGACGAGGACTCAGCGGAAGACCCGCTCTTGTCGCCTGACGAGGACGCGGCGGAGGATGCCGCCTCCGCCGCCGAAGAACCCTTGCGGCTGTCGGTCCGGTAGAAGCCAGATCCCTTGAACACGATGCCCACGGGCGAGAAGACCTTGCGCAGCCGGCCGCCGCACTCCTCGTGGACGGTCAGCGGATCGTCGGTGAACTTCTGCACCTTCTCGAGCTGGCCACCGCATTCGGTGCAAACGTACTGGTAAGTGGGCACGGATTCCTCCCGGGCGGAACCAAATTCGGTGAGCTAGATTAGCACTCGCACTAGCAGACTGCTAAGGATAACCTCACCAGCGGGCCGCTCATTCCGCGGCCAGGCCAACGGTAGCGGGGGGCGCCGGTACGAGGTGCAACCTCGCGTTGGGCGCCGGTGCTAGCGCGGGGCGCCGGTGCTAGCGCGGGGCCCCAGTATCAGCGCGGGGCGCCAGTAAGAGTTAGCCCGGTCGCGGGCCGCGCCACCACGCGGACCCGCTGATCGTGTGGCTCGGTTGGCACGCTCGGCAGCAACTCGTCGTCGTAGAGCAGCGCGATCGTCGGCACCTGCTGACCCACTCGTGCCAGCGCCCGGTCGTAGGAGCCGCCGCCCCGGCCGAGCCGGTACCCGCTCGGGTCAACGGCGAGGGCGGGCACCAGGACGATATCCGCGCGGGCGACCGTGCCCGGCCCGCGCACCTGCTCGGCCGGCTGCAGCAGCCCGTGCGGGCCAGGGACGAGCGAGCCGGGTCCCTCGTAGGACGCCCAGTCGAGATCGCCGTCGGGCAGCAGGACGGGCAGCACCACGTAGCTGCCCCGCTTCCAGAGCGCGAAGACGAGCGCATGGGTGTCCGGTTCAGAGCCGATTGAGTAGTATGCCGCTATCGTCCCCGCGGCCGACACCTCGGGCATTTCGAGCACGTAATCGCGGATGAGGCGCGCCGCGCTAAGCCGCGCGTCATCCGACATTGCCGCACGGGCCGCCACGAGGCGTCGGCGCAGGCTGGCCTTTTCTGCTCTCCCTGGCCTCTCACCTGCCGCCGAGCCTGGAGTGTCGTGCACTTTGCTCCTCAGAAGTCACTACCCTTGACGCATGGTCGATACCGGCAATGCCAGGACGCCAGCAGTGACCAAGGCCGTGGTGCCCGCCGCCGGGTTGGGAACGCGGTTCCTGCCAGCGACAAAAGCGACGCCCAAGGAAATGCTGCCTGTCGTCGACAAGCCTGCGATTCAGTATGTCGTGGAGGAGGCCGTCTCTGCGGGCCTCAACGATGTCCTGCTTATCACGGGCCGGAGTAAACGCTCCATAGAGGATCATTTCGATAGGAATTATGAGCTAGAGGAAGCACTCACCGCCAAGGAAGACTGGGACAAGCTGTCCCTGGTCCGCGAGTCAAGCGAACTCGCCACCATGCACTACGTCCGCCAAGGGGATCCCCGGGGGCTCGGTCACGCCGTGCTGTGCGCGGCGCAGCACGTGGGGCACGAGCCGTTCGCCGTGCTGCTCGGCGACGACCTCATCGACCCCAAGGACCCGCTGCTGCTGCGGATGATTGACGTAAGGAACCAGTTCGGCGGCAGCGTCGTGGCCCTCATGGAGGTCGACCCTGAGGAGGTCTCCCTCTACGGCTGCGCGGCGGTGGAGCCCACCGCGGAAGACGATGTGGTGATGATCACAGACCTGGTGGAGAAGCCGCCCCCGGGTACGGCGCCGAGCCGGTGGATTGTGATCGGACGGTACGTGTGCGACCCGGAGGTCTTCGATGTGCTCAGGGACACCCAGCCGGGGCGGGGCGGCGAGATTCAGCTGACCGACGCGCTCAAGGTGCTTGGCGCCAAGGGCGAGCTGCGCGGGGTGCTGTTCAGCGGGCGCCGCTTCGACACCGGTAACAAGCTTGACTACCTTCGGACGATGGTGATGTTCGCCGGCGAGCGCCCTGACCTGGCCGGGGAATTCATCCCCTGGCTGCGCAAGTACCTCGAAGGGCAGCCGTGACGTCAGGCCGGGTACCCGGTGGCAGGCCGGCGGACGGCTCGCTTAGCTCGGTCGAGGCGTACCGGTCAGCCATCCTGTCCGTCATCACGCCCCTCGCGCCGACCAGTCTTGAGCTGGGCGACGCCGAGGGGTGCGTGCTCGCGGAGGACGTGACGGCGGCGGTATCGCTTCCGTCGTTCGACAACTCGAGCATGGACGGGTACGCGGTCGCGGCGGCCGACACCGAGGGCGCGTCCGAGGGCTCGCCCTCGGTCCTGCGGGTCACCGGTGAGATCGCGGCCGGAAACATCGGCGTCTACCGGCTGGTGCCCGGCACCGCCATCAGGATCATGACCGGCGCGCAGCTGCCGGCCGGGGCGGATGCGGTGGTCCCGGTGGAGTGGACCAACGGCGGCATCGCCGCCGTTGAGATCTACCGGCCCGCCGGGGCAGGCAACGCGGTGCGCTACACCGGGGACGACGCGGTGGCCGGCCAGACCCTGCTGAACGCCGGGGACCGGATGCGGCCGATGCACATCGCCGTGGCCGCGTCGGCCGGGCGCCGGGTAGTCACGGTCCGTCCCCGGCCCCGCGTCGTGGTGCTTTCCACCGGGGACGAGCTGAGCGAGCCGGGCACCCCGCTGGTGCCCGGCCGGATCTGGGACTCCAACAGCTACATGCTCACCGCGGCGGCCAGGGAGGCGGGCGCGGTCGCCTACCGGCGCGCCGTCGTGCCCGACGACCCGTCCGGCGTGCTGCCCGCGCTCGAGGAGCAGCTCATCCGGGCCGATCTGCTGATCACCACCGGCGGGGTGAGCATGGGCGGGGAGCATGACGTGGTCAAGGCGGCGCTCCGCGAACTTGGCACGGTGACCTTCCGCAAGGTCGCGATGCAGCCGGGAATGCCGCAGGGGTTCGGCGTGATCGGCGAGGACCAGGTGCCGATCTTCACGCTGCCGGGCAACCCGGTCAGCGCCTACGTGTCGTTCCAGCTTTTCGTCCGGCCGGCGATCGCCGCACTGCAGGGCGCGTCCGACCTTGATCTCCCCCGGGTCCAGGCGACGCTGACCGCTGCCGTGCGGTCGCCCTCCGGACGGCGGTCCTACCTGCGCGGGGTGCTTGACGGTGCCAAGGTGTCACCGCTGTCGGGGCAGGGCTCGCACCAGATCGCCTCGCTTGGCCGCGCCAACGCGCTCATTCTGGTCCCTGAATGGGAGACCGGGCTGCCAGCGGGCGACACGGTGGACGTTCTCATATTGCCGTGAGAGTAAGCCGGGTCCGTTACTCCCGCTGGTTTGATCTGGCCCTTGAATTCAGGCGAGCCGCCAGGCACGCGTAGCCTTCTCGCATGAGCGATGCTGCGCCGCCGAAGCTGACCCACCTGGACGAGGCGGGCCGGGCGCGGATGGTGGACGTTTCAGCCAAGGACGTGACGGTGCGGACCGCGACGGCATCCGGTCGCGTGCTGCTGTCGGCCGAGGCGGTCGCGGCGCTGCGCGACGGCACGGTTCCCAAGGGCGACGCGCTCGCGGTCGCGCGCATCGCCGGCATCGCGGGCGCCAAGCGGACACCGGACCTCATCCCGCTCTGCCACCCGCTCGCGATTCACGGCGTCACCGTCGACCTGGCGGTGTCGGACTCAGGGGTGGAGATCGTCGCCCAGGTGCGGACGGCCGACCGGACGGGCGTCGAGATGGAGGCGCTGACCTCGGTGTCGATCGCCGCGCTGACCCTGATCGACATGATCAAAGCGGTCGACAAGGCCGCCGTGATCACCGACGTCCGGCTGGATGCCAAGGACGGCGGCCGGTCCGGCAGCTGGCGGCGGTCATGATCAAGGCGCTGGCCATCACGGTGTCCAACCGGGCGGCGGCCGGGGTGTACGAAGACCGCTCAGGCCCGGTGCTCGTCGGCCTGCTCCGCTCGGCCGGGTGCGACGTGGTTGACGGGCCGCTGGTGATCCCGGACGGCGAGGCGGTCGAGCGGGCCCTGCGCGACTCGGTCGGCGCCGGCTACGACGTGGCCGTCACCACCGGCGGGACCGGCCTGACGCCGACCGACCTGACGCCCGAGATGACCCGGCGGGTGCTGGACAGGGAGATCCCGGGGATCGCCGAGGCCCTCCGCGCGGCCGGGGCAGCCGCCGGGATTCCCTCGGCGATCCTCTCGCGAGGGCTCGCGGGCATCGCCGCACGCACGCTGATCGTCAACCTGCCGGGGTCATCGGGCGGCGTCCGGGACGGGATGAACGTGCTCCAGCCGATCCTGGTGCACGCGGTCGATCAGATTCGCGGTGGTGATCATCCACGGTCGGACAAAGTCCCCCATACCGACTCCGACACGGACCCCGACGCGAGCCGGATAGCCGGCACCGCTTAAGGTTGCGCCTACCCTAGACCGCATGGCATAAAGTGCCTCTCAAGGGAATGATTGACGCCGTGGGACGCATCCAAGGGTGGCCGGCCACCCTCACCGAGCCCGACTTGCTCGAGGCTCCTGTTGTGCTGCGACCGGTCCGGGTCTCCGACGCGCGCAGCTGGCGTGAGATCAGGGTGCGGAATGCCTCGTGGCTGCGCCCGTGGGAGCCGTCCAACCCGGAAACCCCGCTGCACCGCTCGTCGATCGGGCCGTACGTCTCCATGGTGCGGACCATGCGCCGCGAGGCCAGGCAGGGAATCGCGCTGCCCTGGGTGGTCTGCTACGGCGGCCAGTTCGCGGGACAGCTCACCGTCGGGTCTGTCGTCTGGGGATCATCACGGTCCGGCCAGGTCGGCTACTGGATCGACGAGGCGTTCGCCGGGAAGGGGATCATCCCCACCGCGCTGGCGATGGCGGTGGACCACTGCTTCCGGGTGATGGGCATGCACCGGCTCGAGGCCTCCATCCGGCCGGAGAACATCGCGTCCAGGCGCGTGGTGGAGAAGCTCGGGTTCCGCGACGAGGGGATCCGGGTCCGCCAGCTGCACATCAACGGCAGCTGGCGAGACCACATCTGCTACGCCATCACCGCCGAGGAGGTGCCGGCGGGCATGCTGCCCCGGTGGCGAAGCTCCCTCGCCGCCTCACGTTCCGGTGCCTGATGCCCTAGATTTGCGGGGGGGCGCTCCCGCATAGCGGATCTTTGCCTTTGATCTTCGCGACACGCCGCGCAGGTGCTCGTTATCCGGCGGCCGATCCCTTTACGCTGCGTTACATGCCCGGTGCCGAATAGACCGAGGGGAGGCACGAGCCTGATGAGCAGCGCGATCCTTTACCTGGCGATCATCGCGATCTGGCTCTGTGTACTTATCCCCCGGTGGCTGAAGCGCGACTCGGCCCGCGGCGCCGCCCTCGCCCCGGACGCGGCAGCCGCCGGCGGCACTCCGGTTACCGCGGCAGCAGGCGACGGCGAGACAGACCTCGCCGACGACGGGACCGCGCAGGCCGACGACCACGATGCCACGCCCCGCCCTTCGGCCCCGGCGCCGAGGGCCCTTCCGGCCGCGCCGCTGAGCAAGGAGGAGACCCGGCGGCGTGTCCTGGCCGGACGCCGGCGGCTGCTCGGGATGCTGGTCGCCTTGGAGATCGCGGCGATCGCGCTCGCATTCCTCGGCCTGGCCGCCCTGTGGGTCGTCGTACCCCCATCGATCATGCTCACCGGGTACGTGCTGCTGCTGCGCGAGGCGGCGGCGGCCGACGCCGACCGCGCCAAGCGGGAAGCCGAGGCGGCTGCGCACGCACGCGAGCGGGAGCGCGCCGCCCGCGCCAGGGCAAGGGCCGCGCAGCGCGTCACCCCGGCCGAGGGCACGCCCATCGAACCCGCGAGCGTGGCGGCGGCGCTGGCCGCGAAATTCGCCGCCGCGCCGGTCCCCGCCGACTACGAGGAATCCGGCCGCGACTTCGCCCCCGGCCTGGCGGGCAAGTACACGACGTCCAACGCGGACCACGAGCCAGAAGCCGAGGACTACACCTACGAGCCACCCCGGCTGCGCGCGGTCGGCGACTAACGCCGCGAAGTACCTGGCGCGAGTACGCCGCAAAGTTTGCTAGGCTGACTTACGTTCTTGGGGCTATAGCGCAGTCCGGTAGCGCACCTCGTTCGCATCGAGGGGGTCAGGGGTTCAAATCCCCTTAGCTCCACCGCAGGTCAAAGGCCAGTTCCGACGTTGGAACTGGCCATTTTTGATCTTGGTGCAGCAGCAAAGTGCAGCAACGGTTCAGGTAAGCAGGTCGCCCAGCTTGCGGAGTGCGTCGCGGGTGGCGTCCAAGGGTGCCTCAGACTCCCGCAAGGATGGGTGAGCGCAGTGCTGGGTTGGAACGAGAAGACAGAAAGCTGGCTGAACCGACTCAGAACCTGGCAGTTCGTGCTGGTCTGGGCCGGAGCCGCAGCGGTGTTCGCTGCGCTGGGTGCAATCCTTTTCGAATGGGTCCTGACTCGCTCTCTCAACCCCAGTGCGCTCTTGGGAACCGTCGTCGGGGTTGTGATCGCGTCGACCATCTTCGCGTTCCCAACGAGAGCCAAGATGCAGGACAAGGCCGAGCGCGGTGCCTGACAACGGTGCCAGCCGCCTTCTGTGAGAACTTCCCGTACGGGTCGGCTGCCAGCGGCGGGTGGGTGACCATGATTGTGTCATGCCGCTGGGGACGGAGGTTTTGCCGGTGAACTTGCTCGCGACTCCCCTACATCCCGGCTGGCGAGCCGGTGCTGCAACTCGATGTGCCGGAACTGGTAGACCGCGCCAGATTGTCTCAAGATTCCCCTTTGGTGGGCGTCGGCGAGGAAAGGCATTAGCGACCAGGGCAAGCGGCGGTGAAACGATAGCCATCCTCTGGTGAACATGAATGACGGCCACGCCGTTCGGTTCCCGGCCAGGAAGAGCCCGACCAAGAGCCCAATCGCTAGCCCGTACTCCAGCCCGGCCGCGAGCCCGAGCTCGAGTCCAGCCACGAGCCCGGCCGCGAGCCCACTCCCTAGGCCGCCGAGCAGCATAAGAGAAAGTGCTGCCTGCTCATCATGCGTCAGCACCGTCCGTGGACTCGCCGCGACGGTAAGGTCGCCCGACTTAGCGGCGATACCGCCGCCAACCCAAGTCATGTATCCGACCGTCATCGAGATGCCGAGCACGAGCCCGAGGCCACTCGCAAGGCCGGACTGAAACACGGCAACGACAGCGCCTGCGAACCCTGAAAGGCCTCCCATCATCAACCCATAACCGAGCCCATTAGCGCTTATTCGCACACCACGTGAGGGCACCTGATCTTGCTCCTTATGGCTTAGGAGCGAAACAAAAAAAGTACCCGTGAGCGCGAGCGCGAGTCCGAGCACAAGCCCGTACTTGAACCCAGCTACGAACCCGTGTCCGGCTGTTTTCGCCATTCCTAGCTGAAGTGCGAGCGCGAGTCCGTACAAGATCACAAACGCTAGCGCGACCGCCAGCCGGAAGATCACGCGTGGTATGGCCCGCCGCAGCTGCCACCAGGCCAGGCGGGGTTCGCCGATGGTGTACTGCAGGTGACTAGCGAGGAATGTAAGCCACCTCTCGGCTTCCTGCGCCTTTCCGGGGCCTTTCGAATCATGCCGGTAAGCCGCAAGAATGAACGCATCGAACAGCATCGACTCCACCATTGTCCGGTCCGTTAGGTCGGGACTGCACAACTCCGCCGGATCGCGCAAGGTCCCGCTTATCTCGCCAGGACGGGGGTTATAGATGGCGCGAGCAAGGCCGACCATCAACGGTGTGCTCAGTGCCTGCGCAGCAGGTGCCTCGGTGCCGAGCAACTTCATCACGGGCTTCCAGCGGGCCTTCGCAACCGGACCAGCCGCGTCCTCAACAAGGTAATCCCGGACAGTATCGGCGTTCAGCGGGCGCAACTGGACGGCCGCCGCCGCTCGCAAGGTCACCTCTACGCCAACCTCTGGCCGGATAGCATCCTGGTATTCCCTGCTACGACAGGTCACCACCAAACGCTCTCCGGGGCGTATCGCGTTATTTATTCTGCTGATCGCCGGACCCCGGACGTGTTCTGGAATCTCATCGAGCCCATCCAGAATCAGCAGGATCAGCCCAGAAGCAAGCAATGCCTCAGCCTGGGAGGGCTCTGCCCTACCGATCGGCGCAGGGCCAGCTAGGGCGGGGTAGTCAATCGTGAGCCAGTCGACCAGCCAATCCCGCAGACCCTGATTAGAAGGATCCCAGGACGCCACCGGGGCCAGGATCGGGACAGGGCCACCACTGGTCCGGTGGGCAAGTAGGTCCAGCACGAGCCGGACCGTCAGCATCGTCTTACCTCCGCCCGGATCACCAAGTACCACCAACCGTCCCGTCGGCACTCGGGTCAGCACGTCCACCAGCTCACCGCCTTCCCCCGCCAAGCCAGCGGGGTCAGGTGCCCAAGTCCCTGCGGCCGCACGCGGGGGCCATCCGGCCCCGCTAGTCGCCAGCTTCACTACTGAGTCCCAAGAGTCAGTCAGTGCAGGATCTGCCGGAGTCCAGGAGACCGGCAGCGGATAGGGGTCGTTGAGACGCCGTACGGCGGCCTCGGCTTCCCACTGAGCGCCCACGGCGATGGCTAGCTGGTCGGCCACCTGGCCTAGGCCGCTATCCAGGCTGCCTGATCGTTTTGCCTCCTGGAGGGCTGCCCACGTTAGCCAGAGCGTGGACAAGCCAATACTCGTAGCGGCCAAGGCGGAAATAAGCGCGACCATGGTCCCGGCATCGAGATGATGGCGACGGACTAGGAGCAAGACCAACCATGGCAGCAGGAACAATGACAAGGCTATGACGCCATCTCGTCGTCCAGGATTCCGTGCGGCAGCTATTAGATACCGCCCCGGGCGCTTCGCGCGGTTCATGATTGCAGACTGCCATACCTACCGGCAGCTGCGGCTACCGATCAGATCACAGACGACTGCCTGACAGTTCCGGGAACAGAGCGCCGGCCACGTTGTGCTGGACCGGATGCCGACGCTGTTGTCACCGCCGCTTACGCCTACTGGACGCGGGGCACATCGGGGGCACATCGCCGCGAGATCTGCCCACAAGAGTTTGCGAACTGCCGAGATCTCAGCCGCAGGTCAGACAGTATGCCGAGTGGATCCGCCGAGGTCTGGCGAAGCACGGCCACGCGAGCGCCGCTAGCCACACCCGCTCAGATAGCGCGCTCAACCCGGTTGCCTCGCCATGATCGTTCCACAGCCATAGGGGCCACAGCACGAACGCCACCACTGGTATCCATTTCAGCAGCGGCAGGATCGTCTGTTCCCGGACACACTCCTTGGAAAATTCGTTGTTACTGCCCCGGGGCTCTCAGGGGGCTTCAACGCGCGGACCCCTTCGGCACGCGTGGACCCCCTTCGGCAGCCGTGAAGAAGACCCGGCCGGGTACCAGATGTCTACCCGTTCCCCGTTCTCTTTCCTCACCGTGACGGAAGGCATGCGTAAACACTGGCGCCGCTGGCCCCACTCACCGAATGGCAGCAGTTAAGGGTTCGAACTTGATGGAGTCGATCCTTTCCAGTCTGTTCATGTTTGGAGCCATTCGCAGTCGCTGACTCTGGAGCAGGCGGGCGCGCTGCTCGAGGCGGCTGGGAAGTCCGGCTGCACGCGTTCATCGTCTTGTGCCTGCTGACGGTGTCCGCCCGTAAGAGGCGCGGGCACTGCGGTGGGACCACGTTGATCTGGACGCCGGGACGATCATGGTGTGGCGGACGGTCCGCGCTCACGGCGGCACCAAGACCGTGCGGTCGCGACGGACGCTGAAGCCTCCGGAGATCGTTATTGAGGCGCTTCGCCTCCAGCAACCGCGCCGGGCCGAAGAACGTGCCCATGCAGGAGATCAGTGGCAGGAGCACGGCCTCCCGGCGGCGCCCCGGGTAGCCAGCCTTCGAAATACGGCAGCCGACGGATGTCTTGCATTGCAACTTGCAGCAGAATTTTTATCGTCACCGGCGCTCGATCAGATCCGGTCACTGCCCCGGAAGGGATCCGGCCCATGCCGCGCTGCCGTTGCCAAAGCCACGATGTTCCCCCCGCCCGCGTTGTCATAGGGCTTTCGGCAGCCGAGTCGGATACTGCCGACGGCCGCGGCCCGGCGTCCCGGTGAGTGCCGCGATGCCGCAGTCTGCCCGCGAGACGGAGGGCCAACCGCTGCTGCCCTGGCGGGCACTCGGCACCGGCGCGGGCATCCTGGGCGGCGAGGGCCTGGCCGGGATCCTGCACCCGGCCCTCGACGAGGCTCTTGCCGCCGCTGACGTCATCGTCCCTCTCGTCATCGCCGTCGTCTTGCTCGCCGCGATTCTGTGCGGCAGCACCCAGACCTGCGAGCGCGTCTTCCGCCTGCTCCGCTGGATCGCCAACCGCCCCGAGCCCGCCGCACCGGAAACACCGCCGGCTGGCACGCGTCGGCGCATCATCAATGAAGACCCAGACAATGAGCCTCCAGTGACGTGACGGCTCTGATCGGCGGGTGCCCGCCGAAGGCCCGGACGAAGGCCGGCCGGCCGAGGTCCGCTGCGCAGCGGTGCCAAGTGACGACCCAGCTCGTATCCGTCCAGGTCCCGCACCGAGTTTGAGCGCGCCTGGTGACAGGCGAGACCCCAGTCGGTATCATTCAGGCGAATGATAATCAACGATTGGAGCACCGTGGGCGACGAACGGATAGCCGTGGTGACGGGCGCGGGACGCGGCATCGGCCGCCAGTATGCCCTGGCCGTCGCCGCGGCCGGCTTCGCCGTGGCGGTCGCCGACCTCAACAGCGAGGGCGCGGCGGACACGGTGGCGCTGATCGAGAAGGACGGCGGCCATGCGGCTCCCTTCACCGTCGACGTCAGCGACCCGGATCAGGTCCGCGCCTTGGCCAGTGAGGTGCGGGAGACCTTCGGCACCGTGCATGCGCTCGTCAATAACGCCGCGCTCTACCACTCGATCCGCCTCGATTCGCAGCTGACCGTCGAGATGGGGTACTGGCGTCGGATGATGGCGGTCAACGTCGAGAGCGTCCTGCTCTGCACCCAATCCTTCGCGCCGATGATGATCGAGCAGGGCTACGGCCGGATCGTCAACCAGGCCTCGATCGGAGCGTACCTGGGCGGCGGCGGCGCCTATGCGGTCAGCAAGGTCGCGGTGCTCGGCGTGACGCAGGGTTTTGCCCGCGAACTTGGCCCGCACGGCATCACCGTCAACGCCATCGCCCCCGGCCTGACCTTCACCGAGGCGACGCTGTCGACCGTGAGCCAGGCCGCCAGGGAGGCGATGGTCACCCGGGCGGCGATCCCGATCCAGGGCCAGCCGACCGACCTCACCAGCGCACTGCTGTTCCTTGTTGATGAGCAGTCCCGGTGGATCACCGGCCAGACCATCATCGTCGACGGCGGCCTCGCCACCCGCCTCTGAGCGGGGCACAGCGATGACAGAGACGGTGATGTCCGGGGTGGACTGGTGGCCGCGGCGCTGGGCGGACATCCAGCCCGACCGGCCCGCGGTGACCTGCGACGGCGTCACCCTCAGCTGGGCTGAGCTGGACCGGCGGATCGACGCGGCGGCGGCGGCGTTCGCTGACCTCGGCGTCGGTCGCGGTGACCGGGTCGGCTGCCTGATGCATAACTGCGTCGAGTTCGTGATCGCCCTGCACGCGGCGTCGCGTCTCGGCGCGATCTTCGTGCCGATCAACGTGCGCTACACCCCGGGTGAACTGCGGCGGGCCCTCGATCACGCCGGGGTCTGCCTGATGGCGGCTGACGACGGCTTCGCCGGCCTCATCGCGGCCAGCGGAACCGGCATCGCGATCGTATGGCGCAGTGCGTGGCCGTCCGCGCCGCCGGCGGCGCCGGGGCCTGATGCGGGCGCGGGGCGGGACGACGCCGGTTACTTGCTCTTCACCTCGGGCAGCACCGGCACGCCGCGGGCGGTCCTGCACTCGCGGGGTGCGTTCATGTGGACGGCGATGGACACCGTGCTCATCCACCGCTTCAACCGCGACGACGTGATGGTGTCGCCGCTGCCCGCGTGCTTCACCGGCGGGCTCAACGTCGTCACCGCGCTCGCCCAGTGCGGCGGCCACCTGGTGATGATGCCGGCGTTCGACGCGGGCGAGGCACTCGCGCTGATCAGCGCGTATCGCGGCACCATCTTCCACGGCGTGCCGGTCATGTGCCAGCGGATGGCCGACCATCCGGACTGGGAGAGCGCCGACCTGTCCTCACTCCGGCTCGGGCGCACCGGCGCGGCCCCGGTGTCGAGCGGGCTGATGCAGTCATGGCTGCGGCGGGGCATCCCCCTGACCCAGGGTTTCGGCTGCACGGAATCGGCCGGAGCCGGCTTCACCCTCCCGGCTGAGGACGCCGGCCGGTTCGGCAAGTGCGGCCGCCCGAGCTTCTACACCGACGTCAGCCTGGTCTCCCCGGCGACGGGTGAGCCGGCCGCCCCGGGCGAGGTCGGGGAGATCGTACTGCGGGGCCCGTCGATCATGCGCGGCTACTGGCGGGAGCCGGAGACGACCGCCGAGACGGTCCGGGCTGACGGCCTGCACACCGGCGATCTGGCCTTCGTCGACGAGGCCGGCTTCTACGAGATCGTCGGCCGGTCGAAGGACCTGATCATCACCGGCGGGCTGAACGTCTTCCCGGCCGAGGTCGAGCACGTTGTCAAGTCGGCGCCCGGCGTGCAGGACGCGGCGGTGGTCGGGGTACCGTCCGAGCGCTGGGGCGAGCAGGTCGTCGCGGTCGTGGTCGCCGAGGCCGGGCTCGACCCGGAAGCCTTGCTCGCGTACTGCCGGGCCGAGCTCGCCGACTACAAATGCCCGAAGCTCGTCGTCGTCCGGCACGAGCCGCTGACGCGCACCGCGTCCGGCAAGGTGGTCAAGGCCGAAGTGCGCGCGCTGGCGGTGGCGACCGTGGGGGAACGGTGAGCCACCGCGAGGCCCCGCTGAGCCCGCCCCGGCCGCTGCACGGCTTCTGTGCGCGGATGGCGCTGCCGGGGCCGGCATGACCAGCGCGATCGGCGTCGAGCGCCAGGGCGGTGTGCTGACCGTGACCCTCAGCCGGCCCGCACGGCGCAACGCCGTCGACTTGGCCATGCAGCGTGAGCTGTCGGCGCTGTGGGATGCGGTGCGCAATGACACCGTGCGCGACGACGCGGCGGTGCGCGACGACATTGCGGTCCGCGACGACAACGTGGTCCGCGACGACACCGTGGTGCGCTGCATCGTCGTCACCGGCGCGGGCGACGCCTTCTGCGCGGGCGCTGACCTCGACGACCTGGCGGAAATGACCGGCCCGTCCGCGGGCGGACGGATCGAGTTCTGCCCGGCCGCGACCGTGGCCGTCCCGGTGATCGTCGCCGTCAACGGGCTGTGCGTGGGGGCCGGCCTCCGGTTCGTGGCCGACGCCGACATCGTGCTGGCCGCGGAGTCGGCGTGGTTCAGCGATCCGCACGTGAGCCTCGGTCAGCTCGGCCTGCCGGTCGCGCTGGCGCTGGCCGAGAAGGCGTCCGCGTCCTCGGTAGCGCAGCTGTTCCTGTCCGGCCGGCGCCACCGCCTGTCCGCGACCGCGGCCCACGCGGCGGGAATCGTGTCCGAGGTCGTCGCCGACGGCTCCCTGGCCGAGCGCGCGGCCGAGGTGGCGGCGCAGGTGGCGGCGCAGTCGCCCGCCGCGGTGCGGCTGACGGTGACGGCCCTGCGCCGCCGCCACCGGCTCGCCCTGGGCGGTCAGATGGGCGAGGCCTGGGCGCAGGTGGCCACGCAGCGCGGGCATCCCGAGGCGGCCGAAGGGCTCGCGGCGGCCCTGGAGCGCCGGGCGCCGTCCTGGGGCAGCGGCGGGACGATGCCATGAATCGATGGCCGCTCCCAGCCAGCGTCGCGATCGGGCTGAGGATGAACAGCGACGGGAAGACGCCATGACGCAGCAGCCGCTGTCGGCCGGGATCACCTTCGGCCTCGGGATGATCAGCGCCCAGCACGATCCCCGTGACCCCCGCACCGATGCGGGCATCTACGCCGACCTGCTCGACCTGTGCGCCGCCGCCGAGGAGGCCGGCCTCGACGCCGTCTGGCTGTCCGAGCATCACTTCGTCGACGACGGCTACATGCCGAGCTTGCTTCCCACCGCGGCGGCGATCGCCGCCCGCACAACCAGGATCGCGGTGGCCACCGGGGTCATCGTCGCTCCCCTCCATGACCCGGTCCGGCTGGCCGAGGACGCGGCCACGGTTGACCTGATCTCCGGCGGGCGTCTCGTGCTCGGACTCGGCGCGGGCTATCGCGATGAGGAGTTCGCCGGTCTTGGCCGGCCGCAGGAGGGTCTCGGCGCGGCGCTCGACGCCACCATCGACGTGCTGCGCGGGGGCTGGGCGGGCCGCCCGGTCCGCATCGGCGAGCGGCCGGTGCTCGTCACCCCGCGCCCGGTCAGCGCGGGCGGCCCGCCCATCTGGATCGGCGCCCGCACCGCGGCCGGCCTGCGGCGCACCGCCCGGCGGGCCGACGGCCTGCTCGCCGCGCGGGTGGACCCCGGCGCGTTCGGCGCGCAGGTCCGCAGGCTGGACGACGAACTGGCCGCGCTCGGCCGGCCGCGCGAGCAGATAACCGTGGGCGTGCACTGCCCGGTCTTCGCGTGGACCACGGCGGCTGACGCCTGGCGCCTGGTCGAGCCGCATCTGCACTACTCCGAGTGGAAGTACGCGGACATGGTCGCCCAGCCGTACGCCGACCGGGCGGACGGCCCGTCGAGCCCGCCAGAACTCACCGACGCGACCCGGGACAAGCTGCGGATCGGCGCGCTGGTGGGCACCGTCGCGGAGGTCGCGGACGGCATCGCCGCCTATGCCGCCGCTGCCGACGGCCATCCGTTCCACTTCATCGCCCGGCTCTACTGGCCCGGCATGGATCAGGGCCTGATGCGCCAGGCGCTCACCGTGTTCTGCGAGCAGGTCAAACCGGCCGTCCGTGCGCGGTTGGCCAGTTGATGGCCGACGATCACGGACCAAGCCGCAGCCGGCCCGACGAGGGGGACCCCATGACGTACGAGACGATCGAGACCTCGGTGGACGGGGCTGTCGCCACGATCACCCTGGCCAGGCCGGAGCGGCTCAACGCGATCAGCCCGCTGATGCGCGACGAGATCGACGACGCCCTGGCGGGCTGGCGCCCGGGCGACCGCGTCCGGGTAATCCGGGTCCGGGCGGCAGGCCGCGCGTTCTGCGCCGGCTACGACATGACCAGCGGCTCGTCGGTCTACAACTCGGGCCTGCCGGCCGACGCACTGCTCGCTGAAGACCAGCCCGCGGGAGACCAGCCCGCACAGGACGCTCTCCCGCCGATGACCGGCCTCGGGGAGTCCGCGCTGGTGCTGGACCGCGAGCGGCTCCGCGAGAGCATCGAGCGCTGGCTGCGGATCCGCGACTACCGCAAGCCGATTGTGGCGCAAGTGCACGGTCCCTGCCTGTCCGGCGGCCTCGACCTGATCGCGATGTGCGATCTGGTCTACGCGGGGCAGGGCGCGAGCTTCGGTCATCCGGCGGCGCGCGGGATGGGCATCCCGCCGACGATGGGCCTGCTGCCGATGCGGATCGGCGCCGCGCGAACCAAGGAGCTCTTCTTCACCGGCGACACCGTCGACGGGCAGGAGGCCTACCGTCTCGGCTTGGTCAATGCCGTGCTGCCGGACGGTGAACTGGACGAGCGCACCGCGGCGCTCTGCCGTCGCATCGCCGCCAGCCCGCTGGACGCGCTCAGCCTGCACAAGAGCATCGTGAACCGCTGGGACGAGATCGCCGGGCTGCGGACCGCGGTGGTTGAGGGCGCCGACGCAGACGCGATGTTCCATGCCACCCGGGCGAGCGCGCAGTTCGGGCGGATCGCCGCCCGCGACGGCCTCCGCGCCGCCCTGCGCTGGCGCGACGAGGGCTTCTGAGCAACCCCTGCGGGCAGGCCGACTGCTGCTGCCTTACCCGGCCGTTGCCGGGTCGGCCCGGGGTCCGCGCACCAGCCGCCCGGGCAGCTCCCCGGTGTGCTCACCGTCGCGGTAGGTCTCGACACCGGACACGAACGTGTGGCGGATGCCGTCGACGCGCTGGAGCAGGCGCCGCCCGCCCGCGGGCAGGTCGGCGTGCACCTCCGGCCGGTGCAGCGCGAGCGTCTCCAGGTCGATGACGTTGATGTCGGCCTTGTATCCCGGCGCCAGTAGCCCGCGGTCGAGCAGCCCGACCGCGGTCGCGGTCTCCCGGGCCTGCCGGCGCACCACGAACGGCAGCTCCAGCCGGCCATGATCCCGGTCGCGGACCCAGTACTGCAGGAGCGAGGTGACGAAGCTGGCGTCGCAGATCGTCCCCACGTGAGCCCCGCCGTCGGAGAGACCCGGAATCGTGTGCTCGTCGACCAGCATCTCCCTGACCGCTTCCAGGTTCCCGCCCGCGTAGTTCAGGAACGGCTGGTAGATCAGGCCGCGGCCCTCGTCGGCGATGAGCAGGTCGTAGGCGAGGTCCTCCGGGCTGCGCCCCGACCGCCGGGACATCGCGGCGATCGAGGCGTCCGGGCCCGGCTCGTAGGCCGGCGGATCCGTGAACGCGTACATGACGTCCCAGCGGTCGATCGGGGCCCCAATGTTGCGGTTGAGCGCTTTCTCGCTGGTCTGCGATTCGAGGAACCGTCTTTTCATGAGCGGGTCGGCCATGCGCTTAGCCTGCTCGGCCGGCGGCAGATGGGCGAGTTCGGACCGCCAGACCGGGTTCATCATGAACGGGTGCCGGCTGGCGGCCAGCCCGTGGATCACCCCGATCGCCCTCGCTCCCACCTGCGCCCGCAGCCGGTGGCCGCGGGCGTTCATCTGCGCGAGGAAACGCAGCACCGCCCGGTAATCACCGGGACGGTCGCGGTACTGCAGGAGCGAGACCGACATCGGCCGCCGGGCCGCCCGCAGCATGCCCTCGATGATCGCGAAGTCGGTCTCGAAGTCGAGGAAATCGGTGATCATCTGCAGCACGCCGCGGCCGGTGGCGCCGATCGCGGCCGCGATCGCGCACAGCTCATCCGCCCCGGCGCCGTAGGAGGGGATCAGATCCCCCTGCACGGACTTATGGTTCAGAGTGCGCGATGTGCTGAACCCGAGCGCCCCCGCGCGGATGGCCTCGGCCGCTGCCGCCGCCATGACGGTGATCTCCGCCTCGTTAGCGGCCTCGCGGGCGATCGCCCGCTCGCCCATCACGCTGACCCGCAGGGCGGCGTGCGGGACTTGGGCGGCAAAGTCGACGTCGTGCGGGCGCCGCTCGAGCGCGTCCAGGTATTCGGGGAAGGTCGACCAGTCCCACTGGAGGCCCTCGTGCAGGGCGGTGCCGGGGATGTCTTCCACGCCCTCCATCAGCTCGATCAGCCGGGCGTGATCGGCCGGGCGGACCGGCGCGAACCCGACGCCGCAGTTCCCCATGACGACGGTGGTGACCCCGTTCCAGGACGACGGGTTGAGCCGACTGTCCCAGGTCGCCTGGCCGTCGTAGTGCGTGTGCACGTCCACGAAGCCCGGAGTTACCAGGGAACCGCTCACATCCAGTTCGCGGCGAGCGCGTCCTGCTACGGTCCCCACCGAGGCCACCGCGCCGTCGCGCACGCCAACGTCGCCCGCGCGCGGCGGACCGCCGCTGCCGTCGACGATCGTGCCGCCGCGCAGTGCCAGATCGAACTCTGTCATCGCCTCGACCTCCGCAGGGGTGAAAAGCGCTCGCGAACCACGCAGAGCGCCAGCCGGCGCAGGCCAGCCTCATGCCCTATTGAGACATTACGATATGTTTCATTATCATGAATTACCATCCCTGACCGGTAAGCAGATATCGGGAGAGCAGGGCGCTCGAGAGGAAGAACCGTGGCCGAGACTCATCGTGGCTGCCCCGTCAGCCACACGGACTACACGCGCTCCACCCCCCTTTATGAGCACTACGGCCTGCTCGATAGCGACCGTGAACAGGCGCGATTCCTCTACAACGACACCACAAGCCGCGGTTTCTTCATGCTCCAGCGCTACGACGATGTCCGGGAGGCCTTCCAGCGCCCTGGCACCTGGACCACGGCGGTCCGGTCGGCGCTGCGGCCGCAACTGGGCGAACCGCTGCTGCCGCAAGACCTGAACGGCGAGCCGCACGCCAAGCTGCGCCGCATTCTCAACCAGTTCTTCTCCCCGTCGGCGGTCGCGCGCATGGAGCCGATGGCGCGGGCGCACTGCGCCACGCTGGTCGAGGAGCTTAAGCCAGCGGGCTCGTGCGACTTCGTCACGCAGATAGCGATCCGCTATCCCAGCGACCTGTTCCTGGCGCTGCTTGGCCTCCCGGTCACCGACGGCGGCTTCTTCCTGAAGTGGTCAGAGGACTATTTCACCAGCTTGCTGGCCGGAGATCCGGCGCGCGCGGTATCGGCCAAGCAGAACATCATGGGCTACTTCGACGAGGCTGTCCGCGCACGCAGGAAAAACCCCTTGAACCCGGACGAAGACCTCGTGTCACGGCTGGTGGAAGCGCAGATCGACGGGGAACCGATCGCGCAGGACGACATCCTCACCATCTGCCTCACCCTCATGCTGGCGGGTCTGGACACCACCCGCAGCGCCCTCGGGTTCGCCTACGCCCACCTCGCCACGCACCCGGCGGACCGGCAGGTCATCATCGACGACCCGGGGCTCATTCCAGCCGCCGTCGAGGAGTTCCTCCGGCTCTACCCGCTGGTGTTCCAGGTCGGCCGCGAGGTACTCAAGGACCAGCGCTTTCACGACCTGGAACTGCGGCGGGGCGATGTGATGTGGCTCGGCGTCGGGCAGGCGAACCATGACCCGCGCAAATATGAGGATCCGGAAGCGTTCCGCGTCGGCAGGCCGGGAGCCAACCAGCACTTCGCCTTCGGCGCCGGCCCGCACCGCTGCCTGGGCATGCACTTGGCCCGTCTGGAACTGAAGATCATGCTGGAGCAGTGGCACCAGCGGATTCCGCACTACCGGGTCGAGCCCGGAGCGCGCCTGACCGAACGCGGCACCCAGCTGACGCTGACGTCGTTGCCCCTGGAGTGGGAAACATAGTCAGACCGGGGGAAACCACGGACCGTTCAATATGACGGTTTTGATCTCCTCAGTAGTTGCGCCAGACCGGGCGGCGTTTCTGCGCGAACGCCGCCATTCCCTCGGCGCTGTCGGCGCTGCCCATGAGCTCGTCTACCACGTCAGCGGTGCTGGTCACGGCGTCGATGACATCTCCGATGGCGCGCGTTTCCGCCAATGCCCGCAGCGACAGCCGGACCGAGGTCGGCGAGCCGTCCAGGATCTCGGCCGCGAGGGCGCGGGCCTCCGCCAGCGCCTGGCCCGCGGGCGCCACCCGGTTGACCAGGCCGTAGGCGAGGGCCTGGTCGGCGCCGACGCGGCGGCCGGTGAGGATCATCTCGGTCGCGACCTTGGGCGGGATCGTGCGGGGCAGCCGGACCAGCCCGCCCGCGCCGGCGATCAGGCCGACCTTGACCTCGCTCAGCGCGAACTGCGCGGTGGCGTCGGCGACGACCAGATGGCAGGCAAGCGCGATCTCGCACCCGCCGCCCATCGCGTAGCCGTTGACGGCGGCGATCACCGGCTTGGGCATCGAGCGCCTGCTGGTCAGCCCGGCGAACCCGTTCTTCGGCACCCACATGGGCTTGCCCGAGGCGGAGTACACGAGGTCGTTCCCGGCCGAGAAGGCCTTGTCCCCGGCCCCGGTGAGGATGGCGACCCACAGGCCGGGGTCGGCGAAGTACGCGTCGAAGACGTGGCCAAGTTCCTCGTTGGCCATCGGGTGCAGGCTGTTCCTGGCCTCCGGCCGGTTGATCGTGATCTCGAGCAGATGCCCGTCCCGCCGCACCAGGAGGTACTCGTAGCGGTCACGCAGGACGAGGGGCTCGGGCGGGAACAGCTCGTTCATCCGCTCTTCGGTGGTGGTTACCTTGTTCCCGGTCCCGAACGCACGCGTGTACACCCTGGCGCCGATCGGCTCGGCCGACTCGGTGAGCAGACCAGTCAGGCTCGTATCGCGCTCGTCGCCCTTGGCGATGAAGCGGCGCCCGTCGGCTTCCAGCCGCCCGATCACGATGCCGGTCCGTGCGCCATCCCGGCCGTGGGTGACCGTGTAGGACTCGATCGTGGCCCAGCCGTCGGCCTCCAGCGCCTGCCCCGGCGCGGGCCAGGCGTCGATCTCCGCCTGCAGGGCGGCGCTGTTGTCCGGTCCCCACGGCGCCGGCGTCGTGGAGTACACGCCCACGGAGTACTTGCTCATGACGCCGCCGTTGGCGCCGACGAAGCTGTAGGAGCCCGGCGCCCGGCGAGCGCGCGTTACCGCCTCGGCGATGGCGTGCATCGAGTAGTTGTTGCCGGCGCCGCCAAAGAACGGCAGCCCGCCGGTCAGCGTGAGGCCGCGCGGGTCGTCGGGCGCGATCCCGAGGCCGTCGCGGATGTTGAAGACCGGGGCCGGGAAGCAGCTGTAGAGGTCGATGGCGGCGAGATCGCCCGCCTTGACGCCGGCCACCTCAAGCGCATGCCGCGCCGCCATGACCGACGCCGGCCCGGCCGACAGGTCAGCCCGTTCCATCAGGGGGCGCTCGCGGAGGTCGGCGTGGCCGTGCAGGAACACCCAGCGGTCCTCGGGCACGCCGAGGTCGCGTGCTGCCGCGACTGACATGAGCAGCACGGCGGCACCCTGGTTGACCTTCTCCCGGGCGACGATGAAGCGGGTATACGGGTCCGCGATCGGGCGGTTCTGGGCGGTGGGGGTGACCAGTTCGGCGGCGTCGCGCTCGACCGGGGCGGATGCGTGCGGGTTGGCCGCCGCCACCCGGGTGAACGGCTCGAAGAGGGCGCCCATGGCGGCGGCGTACTCCTCGCGGCTCTGCTTGAGCCGGGCGCGGCGGGCGTTGTCGATCACCGCGTACTGGGCCGGGCCGCCTGCGAGGCCGTGCGCGGCGGTGTGCCTGGACCAGATGCCGCGCAGCCCGTAGCCGCGGTCTTCCAGGCTGCCGTCGGCGTGCTCGGTGAAGTCGGGCCGGTCCGCTCCCTTCGCGGTCTTGGCGAGGTGCTCGATGGTGGAGATGGCTTCCGAGCCGAAGAGCAGCACGACCGCGGCCCGCCCGGCCGCGATCGACGCGGCGAACTCGTTGACCAGGTGCTGCGGTGCCTGCCCGCCGGTGACCTCGAGCACCGCGCGGGCCGGGCTGGCGCCGATGCGGCCCGCCACCGAGCGCGGGTAGTTGTCGGAGCGGCCGAGCGGCGCCCGCGCCCCCGGCGTGGAGTCCTCGAACTGGCGGACCCCGGCGACCGTGTCGATCGCGCCGGCCAGCGCAGCGGTGTCCATGCCACCGGCGACGGCGTCCGCGAGCGCGGCCCGGGCGGCGTCGGCGGCAAGATCGACCGGTGAGCGGCGCCGGTAGCCGGGGTCGTCGAGCCGCTCGGAGGCCTGGCCCACGCCGACGATGACGGGCGTGCGGGGATCGGCGGTCATAGCATTCCTCCCAGTTCGGCGATGCGCTGCTCGCAGTCGGCGATGATCTGCCTGGTGATCTCGGCGGCGGGCCTTACCTCGCGCAGCGAGCCCACTACCTGGCCGATGAAGAACGATTCGAGCCGCAGCGCGCCTTCGTGGCCGGCCTCGGCGGCGGCGTCAATGCGCTGCCACGCCTCGCTGACCAGCAGCGGCTGCAGCGGCATGGGCAACGGCGGCGGGCTGTCCGGGCTCTCCCACTCGTCATGCCAGGCGCTGCGCAGCTGGCGGGCGGGCTTGCCGGTCCTGGTCGGCGAGCGCAGCGTGTCCGAACTGGTGGCGGCGAGGAACTTGCCTTTGGTGGCCGTGTTGGCGACGTCCTCCGTGCTTGACAGCCAGACCGACCCGCACCAGACCCCGTCCGCGCCGAGCGCCAGGGCGGCCGCCATCTGGCGGCCGGAGGCGATGCCGCCCGCCGCGAGCACCGGCCGCCCGGCGGCGAGCCCGACGATCTCCGGCGTGAGCACCATGGTGGCGATCGTCCCGGTGTGCCCGCCCGCCTCGGTGCCCTGCGCGATCAGCAGGTCGACGCCCGCGGCGAGCTGGCGGACCGCGTGCTTGGGCTGGCCGACGAGGGCCGCCACCGCCACGCTTTCCTGTCTGGCCCTGGTGACCAGGCCGGGCGGGGGCGTGCCGAGCGCGTTGGCGATCAGCGCGATCGGATGGCTGAACGCCACGTCGAGCAGCGCGAGGGCGCCGTCAGGGCTGAGGGCGGCCAGCGCCTCGCTCTGGTTGGGCGCCTGCGGGGCTTCGGGGATGCCGTATCTGGCCAGCAGGTCGCGGACGAACGCGAAGTGCCCGGCCGGGATCTGGGCGCGCAGGCTGGCGACGATGTCGGCCGGGTCGGCGGCGGCGAACTTCTCCGGCACGAGCAGGTCGACCCCGTAGCGGCGCCCCGCGACCTGCCGGTCGATCCAGCTGAGCTGGGCGTCAAGCTCGGCCGGGGTGTAGGCGGAGGCGGCCAGCACGCCGAGGCCGCCGGCGTTGGTGACCTCGGCCACCACCGCCGGCGAGCGGTTGAACCCGACGATCGGGTGCTCGACGCCGACCAGGTCGGTGAAAGCGGTGCGCATCCGGAGCTCCTAGTCCTTCCCGGTCCAGGTGACGACGGCGTCGAGGGCCTCGATCGCGGCGCCCCTGACCAGCAGCGGGTTAACTTCCAGGGACTCCAGGTGGTCGCCGAGCGCCACGGCGAGGTCGCCCAGCCGGGCGATGACGCCGGCCAGCGCATCAAGGTCGGCGGGCGCGGTGCCGCGGGCGCCCTCGAGCGCGGCCGCGCCCCGCAGTCTGCCTAGCATGCGTCTGACCTGCCCCGGGGTGACCGGCAGGGGAGCCAGGGCCGAGTCCTGCAGTACCTCCACGAACACGCCGCCGAGCGCCACCGCGAGCATCGGGCCCCAGTGCGGGTCGCGCACGACGCCGACCAGAAGTTCGGTGCCGCCGCGGCGCATCGGGCTGACCAGCACACCCTCGACGCTGGCCCCCTCAGCCCGCGCCGCCGCGGTGACGGCGCGGTAGGCCTCGCCGATGGCGCCGGCGTCGGGCGGGACGTCCAGCCGGACCCCGCCGATCTCGGTCTTGTGCATGATCTGCGGGGAGACGACCTTGAGGCAGAGCGGTGCGGCGTGCTCGGCTGGCCCGCCGACGGCGCGGGCGGCGGCGACCGCGCCGGCTTCGGAGGTGACGAGGCGGGCGGGCACGACCGGGAGGCCCGCGCTGGCCAGCAGCTCGCGGGCGGCCTGCTCGGACCACTGGCCGTGGCGAAGGGCGGGCGGCGGGACTGGGACGGGCGGTGTTTCCTGAGCCTGCGGTGTTCCCTGCCCCTGCGGTGCGGCGGGCGCGGCCAGGTCGCGGGTGGCCTCCGACCACCAGCCGACGCCGCGCAGCGCCACGATGGCCTGCCGCAGCCCGGGGATCGCGTACGGCACCGAGCCGAGCGCCATCGACTCGCGCGAGTAGTCGGTGATCGGCAGCATGACCTGGCTGATGTAGGCGGTGGGGCAGGCGGCGGCGCGCATGCCCGCGCCGATGGCGTCGACGAACTTCTGCCCGAAGTAGGGGCCTTCGCCCGCCCACGGCAGGCTGTTGATGACGCCGACGACACCGACCGACGGGTCGGCCGAGATCGCCTCGATCGAGCGGGTGAAGATCGACGGATCGATGATCGCGGCGCCGGTCAGGTCGAGCGGGTTCTGCACGGTCCCGTAGCCGGGCATGACCTCGGCCAGCGCCTGCTGGGTGCGGGGGGCGAGTTCCGGCAGGGCAGCGCCGAGATCCGCGGCCCGGTCGGCCACGATGTCGCAGGCACCGCCGGAGATCGAGACGATGCCGAGGCCGGGCCGTGCCAGCCGTCCGAGTGCGGCCGCGGCGCCCGCGGTGATCAGCATGTCCTCGATCGAGTCGACCCGGATCACGCCCAGGCTGGCGAAGACGGCGTCGACGACGCGGTCGTCGCCGACGAGCGCGCCGGTATGCGCGGCCGCGGTGCGGGCGGCCAGCGCGCTGCTGCCTGCCTTGAGCACGACGATGGCCTTACCCGCCGCGGCCGCACGGCGGGCGGCCCGGCGGAACACGTCCGGTTCGCGGATGGTCTCCATGAAGATCGCCACCGCCCGGGTTCCCGGATCGTCGATCAGGAAGTCGAGGACGTGCCCGGCGGTGATCATGGCCTCGTTGCCCAGCGTGACCATGAGCGAGAGCCCGACGTTGGCCGTCCCGGCGAACTCGATCATCGCCGCCGAACTGGCGCCGCTCTGCGACAGCAGGGCGACCGGGCCTGGCACCTTCGGCAGGCCGGGGATCGAGCAGACCGGGACGCCGTCGGTCAGGTTGGCGAATCCCAGGTTGTTCGGGCCGAGCAGGATCATGCCGAGCGACTCGGCCCGCGCGACGAGCCCGGCCTGCGCGGTGCGCCCGGACTCCCCCGCCTCGCCGTAGCCGGCCGACAGCACGACCGCGTTGCGGATCCCGGCCGCCGCGGCGTCGTCGAGTGCCGCCAGCATCCCGGCCTGCGGGACCATCAGGAAGGCGACGTCCACCGGCTCGCCGATCTCCTGGCAGGATGTCGCCGTCGGCTGGCCGTGGGTCACGGCGCCGCGCCGGTTGACCAGGTAGGTGCGGTCGGCGAAGCCGAAGTCGACCAGGTTGCGGTACGCCAGCAGCGAGAAGGTCGACTTGTCCGACGCCCCGACCAGGGCGACCCGGCGCGGGCGGAAGAGGCCGGCCAGCCGGTCGGCGGTGATCATCGCGGCAGCCCCAGCCCGCGGGCGATCAGGCCGCGCTGTATGTCGTTGGTGCCGCCGCCGACCACGTACATGATCGACAGCCGCAGCCCGTACTCGAACTCGCCGCCGCCGGGCGCGGCAGGCCCCGCGAGGGCGCCGGCCGGCCCGATGATGTCGAGCAGCGTCTGGCCGAACGTCTCGGC
This sequence comes from Trebonia sp., assembly GCA_050013875.1. GTDB lineage: Bacteria > Actinomycetota > Actinomycetes > Streptosporangiales > Streptosporangiaceae > Trebonia. The sequence continues at coordinate 57,307 of JBEKEK010000029.1, forward strand.
CAGCTCGCCGCCGAGCACCCCCGCCATGGGCGCCTCCAGCCGGGCGCCCCGGCCGGCCGCGGTCGCGGCGATGGCCGCTGCCACCAGGGCGCGGTTCGCCTGCAGGGTGACGGCCAGCTCGCCCAGCTTCGCGCGGGCGGCTGACCCGCGCGGCCCTGCCCGCCCGACCGGATCGGCCCGAACCCACGCGAGCAGGTCATCGAGCTGGCGCAGCATGCTGGCGGCGATGCCGCCCATCACCACGCGTTCCCCGGCCAGCGCGTCGGTGATGACCTTCCAGCCGCCGTTGACCTCGCCCACCCGGGCCGAGTCCGGTACCCGGACATCGTCGTAGATGACCGCGCAGGAAATCTCACCGGACAGCGCCCGGTGCTGCTGGATGGTGATGCCGGGGGTGTCCATGGGGACCAGGAAGACGGTGATGCCCGCGTGCCGGGGTGACACGTCCGGGTCGGTCCTGGTCGCCAGCCAGACGTGGCTGGCCAGGTGACCGCCCGTCGTCCAGAGCTTCTGGCCGCTGATCACCCAGCCGCCGTCATCGCCTGACCGCTGCGCCCTGGTCTTCAGTGACGCCAGGTCCGAACCGGCCTCGGATTCGCTGTAGCCGAGGCAGAAGTGCAGCCGGCCCGCACGGATCAGCGGCAGGAACGCGGCCCGCTGCCGCGCGCTGCCGTGCCGCAGTATCGAGTTGCCGAGCAGCGTCACCGCGCTGAGCTGGGTGCGGACCGGAGCCCGGGCGTAGGTGGCCTCTTCCTGCAGCACCACCTGCTCGGCCAGGGACGCGTTCCGGCCGCCCGCCTCCGGTGGCCAGCCGAACCCGAACCAGCCCCGCTCGGCCATCGCCGGAATCAGCGTCGCCTGGTCGAATCCGCCGTCGGGGCGGGCCTGCGCGGCCAGGAACGCGCGCACCTCGGCCCGGAAGCTCTCCCCGGTCGGGCCGAGGTCGAAGGCGGGCAGCGATGCCGCCGTTTCGACCTGGACATCAGCCCCAGCCTGGGCATCAGCCTCGACCAGGACATCGGCTACCGTGCCGGCCCGCGGCGGGAGGGTGGCCAGCCGGGTGATGTCGGCGTGCACCCGGCGGAACAGCCAGGGCGCGTCATGCTCTTCGAAGTAACCGGCCGCGGCCAGCGTATGGTGCGCGCCGAACTGCACCCGGCGCGCGGCCAGGGCGATGAATTCCACCGCGATCTCGGCCTGCAGCGGCCAGTCAGCCAGCCCGCCCGCGTACGCGGCGGCGGCGCGGCCGAGCAGCTGGCAGCCCGCGCTGACGTCGATCTGGCAGGCGGCCACCCGCTGCTGCACCGCGCCGAAGCCGCCGATCAGCTGGCCGAACTGGCGGCGGCTGGTGGCGTGCTCGATGGCCATCTCGTGCGCGCGCCCGGCCGCTGCCAGCGCCCGGGCCGCGAGGCCGAGCCGGAGCAACGTCACGTCCCCGGCCGCGGCCTCGGTGCTGAGCTCAGCCGTGACCTCGGGCGCCCCGAGAGTCACCGCGCTCCACGCGGGGACGGCCAGGCCGGGCAGCGGGCGGCACGCGGTGATCGGGCGGAGCGCGGCCGTTCCGGTTGTCCCGCCCGCCGCATCCGGCCCGGGCGGCAGCGTGAGCACGTGCGTCGCGGCCGGCCCGGCGTCCAGGTGGCGGACCTCGTCGGCGTCGCTCCCGAGCGCCACCAGGACGCGGATCTCGCCCGCGGCGAGCTGGCCGGCGATCTTCTCTTCCCCGCCGAGGACACGGGCGGCGACGAACGCGTCGGCCACCGGCAGCGGGCAGGCCACCCGGCCGAGTTCCCTGGTCGCGGCCAGCGCCCCGTCGAGCGCTGCCTCCTCGCCGAGGGCGAACCAGCCCTGGTGGGCGCCCGCCGCCCACAGGGCGGACAGTCGCCCGCGGTCCGCGTCGGCCGCGCCCGCGTCCGCCGCTCGCGCCCAGTACCGCGCGGTGACCCCGGCCACCGACGCCGCGAAGACGGCTGTTTCGTCCGGCGTCATCCCCGCCTCCGTGTGCCCGCGCCGATCATGTGCCTGTCCCGATCACCAAAATACTGAACGATTGTCGTTCAGTATCTGGCACCGTATCCTGACGGATATCGTTCAGCAATAGCCCGCACCGAAAACCGGCCCTGGAGTTCCGAAGGAGGCTGACCCGGTGACCGCCATCCACGTGACCGCCGGGCGCCCTCGCGATCCGGACGTCGACCGCCGGATAGCACAGGCCGCCCTCGACCTGTTCGGCCAGGCAGGCTGGGCCGGGTTCTCGATGGAGGCGGTGGCGCGCCGGGCCGGCGTCGGCAAGGCGTCGGTGTACCTGCGCTGGAGCACCAAGGAAGCGCTGCTCACCGACGCGGTCACGATGCGGCTGGCCCGGGTGGCGGACGCCGACACCGGCACCCTGCGCGGCGACCTGACCAAGCTCGCCGTGCACATGCTCGAGCTGTACGCCGGACGCGACAGCCAGGCCGTGCTGCGGCTGCACGTGGAGGCCGCCGCCATCCCCGGGGTGGCCGAGCATTACGCGGCCGTGCGCCGCTCGCAGGTGCTGGCCGCGCGGGCGCTCGTCCGGCGCGGCATCCGCCGGGGCGAACTGGCCGCGTCCACGCAGGTCACGATCCTGCTCGACACGCTGACGGGCGGCGCCATGATGCACGTGCTAAGCACGCCGCCGGACCTGAAGGCCGGGCTGGCGCGGGATATCGGGGCGTACGCCGAGCACCTGGTCAGCTTCCTGCTGCGGGCGGTCGCCGCCAGCGCCTAACGCCGTCCATCTGCTTGAGGAGATGAGCACCGGCCAGATCATGGCGCTGCTCCGTGGCGAGTGACCCTGCACCGATCAGCCCTGCGACTCTAGTCCACTCCTGCGTGCTTGCTTCTTGACGTCATCACCGGTGACGCGCAATGGGCCGACTGGTCGGCGCGGGAGATCATGCCCGCCATGGATGCCGGCCGGGTGGTGATCAACGCGCTCATCTGCGCTGAGGTCTCGGTCGGCTACCAGACCGTCGAAGAGCTCGAGGAACTGCTCCCGGCCGCGGACTACGAACGTGAGCCGCTGCCGTACCTCGCAGGCTTCGCCGCCGGGAAGGCATTCGTCCGGTACCGGCGGGGCGGCGGCGAAAAGCGATCCCCGATGCCGGACTTCTACATCGGCGCGCACGCCGCCGTCACCGGTTACCGGCTGCTGACCCGCGATATCCGGCGGTACCGCACGTACTTCCCGACCATCGACATCATCGCCCCGCCCCAAGCCGAAGGCGAGACAGCCTGACACCAGGAGCGCCCCACCTGGCTCGGCACCGCTCCCCAACCGCGAGTGCGGCAAGGTACACAGCGTGCAGTTCACGTGATCAGGTAGGGCACAGGCACCCCGCCCCAGATCCGCCGTTCGGCGCGATTGAGGCGTCCGCGCTGAGCGCCGTTTGGACCGCGCAGAACAGGCTGATCGGTTGCGCTATATTCGCGCCGTAAAGGCCGGCCGCGCATGGCCGGCATCCTGTGCCTGCCGGCGTCCGTCCGCATGCTCGCAGCCGCCCGCCTCGTTGCGCTAATCTGCGCGGCGGCAGTCCGCGCAGGCCTGTCGGCCGGGGAGCGTCTCGTTGGTGGCCGTGCTGCCGGCGGGCCTTGCGCCCGTTGGGATCACTGCCGGTGTCTGCGCTGGCTTCACCGCGGCTGCCGACCGGGATAGCGGAGTTCACCATTACCTGTTTCGCCGGCTGGCATGAGCTGCGGCAGCCGGTCATCCTCCCCGTCTTCTACCCGTCCGGGGACCGGGCTGTCATGCTGCCCGCAGCCGTTCTGCTGCTGGCAGGCCTGGGCACAATGCTGGCGACCGCCCTGCAAAAGCTGCGCTCCCGCCCGGAAGTGTCGTAGTCCCTGACCGCCTGTGGAGACGCCAGCGTGAACGCTAACCGCCGCTATGGGCGTCAACCGGTGCATGCAGACTCGTACGGAAGCCAGCGCGGAGCTGGTCGATCTGGGTGCTGCCCGGTTGCCCCGAACGTCCGCACGTGCCGATGTGCGCTCGCTCGGACGGCTCGTGACCCGCGTTGCGCGATGACTCTCGCGGTCGCCGCTCGTCGTATCTACTAGACGCTGTTAGCCAGGATGTCCGCTGGACAAGGGAGGGATGCCTCATGG
>JBEKEK010000030.1:0-89363 GCA_050013875.1 Trebonia sp.
ACCTGGCTCGCGGTGTACCCGGTGCCGCGCTCGAACGACAGGGTCGACATCGCGACCTTCCAGCCGCCGTCCCGGTCGCCGACGATGTTCGCCAGCGGGACGCGGACCTCGTCGTAGAAGCACTCGCAGAACTCCGCGCCGCCCTCGATCGTCTCGATCGGGCGCACGTCGATCCCCGGCGTGCGCATGTCGCAGATCAGCCAGGTGATGCCGTGGTGCTTGGCACCGCCGCGATCGGTGCGGACAAGCAGTTCCTGGTAGTCGGCCAGCATCGCGAAGCTGGTCCAGATCTTCTGCCCGGTGACCACGATGTCGTCACCATCGACCTCGCCGCGCGTGGACAGCGCCGCCAGGTCGGACCCGGCGCCCGGCTCGGAGAAGCCCTGGCACCAGATGTCCTCGCCGCGCAGGATGCGGGGCAGGTGGAAAGCCTTCTGATCCTCGCCGGCGCGGGCGATTGGTTGAGCCCGACGAAGGTCGAGTCGATGGCGGGCAGCCCGGCCTTGGCGTACTCCTCGTACCAGATCAGCTGCTGCAGCGTGGCGAGCCCGCGCCCGCCGTACTCCTTCGGCCAGGCGATGCCCGCCCAGCCGCCCGCCCACTGGGTTTGCTGCCAGGCGAGGTCGTACTCCCGCATGCCGCCGTTCCAGGTGTGCGGCCTGGGCTCTCTGGGAGCATGCTCCGCGAGCCAGGCCCGTACCTCCTCCCGGAAGTCGGCCTGTTCCGCGGTGAAGTCAAGGTCCACTCCTGCCTCCGTCAGCGCCGATGAAATCGGCCAGGTTGTTTATGTCTCGCACCAGGATAGAGTTCATCCTGAGCTGGGCTTTAGGAGGTTTACACACCTTCACCCTTCGCCATCATGCCTTGTTTCTGACAGCAAGTATACGTTATAACGGTTATCTGGCCAGTGTGCCAAGCACCATCAATGATGAGGAGCCAGCTGTGGTCGAGATCATGAGCGGAATCCGTGTTCTGGAGGTCGCTTCCTGGACGTACGTGCCAGTGGCCGGCGCGGTCCTTGCCGAGTGGGGCGCGGACGTGATCAAGGTCGAGCACCCGGAGACCGGGGACCCGCAGCGCGGTCTTGTGACCTCGGGCCTGGTCCCCACCGGCGGCGTCGCGCACATGGTGGAGCTGCCCAACCGCGGCAAGCGCAGCGTCGGCCTTGACATCAAGTCGGAAGCGGGCCACGACCTGCTGCTGAAGCTCGCGGCGGAGTCAGATGTCTTCCTGACCAATTTCCTGCCCAACCAGCGCACGAAGCTGCGGATCGACGTCGAGGACATCCGGGCGGTGAACCCGAGGATCATCTTCGCCAGCGGCTCCGCGCACGGACCGCTCGGGCCGGAGGCCAACAGCGGCGGGTACGACAACTCCACCTTCTGGGCGCGCGCGGGCGCCGCCGACACGACCACCCCGGATGAGCTCGGCTACCCGGTGACCCAGCCCGGCGCGGCCTTCGGCGACGTGCTCGGCGGGCTCACCCTGGCGGGCGGGATCTCGGCCGCGCTGCTGCACCGCGAGCGCACCGGCGAGGCGCTGACCGTGGACGGCTCGCTGCTGGCCACCGGCGCCTGGGCGATGGGTGCCACCCTGGCCGGCTCGGCCGCCTTCGGCGTCGCCCGCGCCCCGCGCTATAAGCCATCGGACGCGCCGAACGCGATGGTCAACAGCTACCAGACGTCCGACGGCCGGTTCATCTTCCTTGTCATGCTGCAGACCGACCGGTTCTGGCCGAAGCTCGTCACCGTCTTCGGCAAGCCCGAGCTGGCCGACGACCCGCGGTTCGCCGACCACGCGGCGCGGATGAAGAACAGCAAGGAGGCCGTCGCCGAGCTGGCCGGGCTTTTCGGCGCGCGCAGCTACGATGAGGCGGTCCAGCTACTCAACTCCACTGGCGGCGCCTGGGCGCCGGTCCAGCGTCCGATCGACGTGCTGTCGGACCCGCAGATCGTGGCGAACGGGTACGTCAAGGACCTCAAGGACGCCAACGGCACCCCGTTCAAGCTGGTGCCCGCCCCGCTTCAGTTCAACGGCGAGTCGGGCAGGCCGACCCGCGCGCCAGGACACGGTGAGCACACCGACGAGGTGCTCGGTGAGCTCGGCCTCGACATGGACAAGATCATCGAGCTGAAGATCTCCGGTGCGGTGCTCTAGCAGCACCATTCAGGGCGGAAAGGACCATCGCTATGCCTGACCCTCTCGCTGGCATCCGTGCCATCGTGACCGGCGGCGCGAGCGGGATGGGGGCCGGCATCGTCAGCGCCTACGCGGCGCACGGCGCTCAGGTGATCTCGCTCGACATCCAGCCAGCGGCGGGCGCGGAGATCGCGGAGAAGGCGACCGCCGCCGGCCCGGGTCGGGCCCGCTTCGTCGCGGCCGACGTGTCGGACAAGGTCTCCGTGGACGCCGCCTTCGCACAGGCCGCAGAGGCGCTCGGCGGGCTGGACGTGCTGGTGCACGCGGCCGGGATCGCCCCGGGCGGGCCGGCCGAGAGCATCGCCGTCGAGGACTGGGACAACGTGTTCGCGATCAACGCCAGGGGCACGTTCCTGACCAACCAGGCGGCCTTTCGCTACCTGCGCGACGGCGGCGGCGCGATCATCAACTTCGCCTCATCGGCCGGCGTGGCCGGGCTGCGGAACAAGGCGCACTACTCGGCGAGCAAGGGCGCGGTCGTCGCGTGGACGCGCACAGTGGCCAAGGAGTGGGGCTCCCGCGGGATCACCGTCAACATGATCGCGCCGGCCATCGCCACCCCGATGTACGCCAAGACGCGCTCGCTGATGACCGCGGAGCAGCTCGCGGCGCTCGACGCGACGCTGCGGGCCGAGATGCCGATCGACGGCAAGCTGGGCGAGATCGACCGCGACCTCGTCCCGCTGATGGTGTTCCTGGCCGGGCCGGGCGCCCGGTTCATGACCGGCCAGATCTTCTCCGTCGACGGGGGAATCTTGATGGTGAGGTAGAAACCACCAGCCGTTCAGAATGAAAAGGATCTTTCTTTGAACGGACCGTGGTCACTGCTGCCAGGTGGCGTCGGGCGCCTTGCCGGGGTAGCCGAAGAAGATCTTCACTTCGAACGGGCCGTGGTTACTGCTGCCAGGTCGTATTGCGGCGGGCCTTGCCGGGGTAGCCGAAGAACTTCTCGAAGTTCTCATCGTTGATGCGCTGCGCGCGGTTGCGCTCCGCGCCTTCCTCGAACGCCGCGAGCCGGCCCGCTGCCTCCGTTATCGCCGCCTCGTCGCGCGGCTGCTGGCCTTCCAGCTCACGCAAGCGTGCACGCAGTGTCCGGATCTCGATCTCCAGCCGCGCTCCGGCCTCGCCGAAGGTGAGCAGGTCGTGATCGTCGTCTTCCGGTCGCTCGACGTCCTCCGGCCGCTCTAGCTTGGCGTCATCGCCTGGCTGGTTCGTCATTTATCCTCCGCAGCGCTGGTGTGGCTCGCGTCCCAGGATATACATTTAGTAGACACGGCGTCAGATTGCCGGGGCAGAAACTTTGGAGGCGAAGATGCCGCTGCAAGAGCATCACCAGATCGTGTCCGTCGACGACCACCTCGTCGAGCATCCCCGCGTGTGGCAGGACCGCGTGCCGGCCCAGTTCCGCGACGAGGCGCCGCGCATCAAGGAAGTCAACGGGATGCACCTATGGCATTACGACGGCCAGGTCTACCCGACGATCGGCCTCAACGCGGTCGCGGGCAAGCCGCGGGAGGACTGGGGGCTGGATCCCGTCCGGTACGAGGACATGATCCCCGGCTGCTACGACCCCGCCGCGCGGGTCAAGGACATGGACCTGGACGGCGTACAGGCCGCGCTGTGCTTCCCGTCGTTCCCCGGCTTCGGCGGCGGCACGTTCTTCCGCGCCAACGACAAGGCGCTGGCCGCGGTGTGCGTGCAGGCGTGGAACGACTTCTACATCGACGAGTGGTGCGGGACCGCGCCCGACCGGTTCGTCCCGATGGCGATCCTGCCGGTCTGGGACATCGACCTGGCCGTGGCCGAGGCCAGGCGGGCGATCGAGAAGGGCGCGCGGACCATCTCGTTCCCCGACTCGCCGGTGCCGCTCGGCCTGCCGTCGTTCCACACCGACCACTGGGACCCGCTGTGGGCGCTGTGCGCGGAGACCGGGACTCCGGTGTCGCTGCACTTCGGGTCCGGCTCGTTCATGCCCGGCTTCTCGTTCATGGCCCTGAAGCCGACCGCTAAGGAGATGACGGCGGCGGTGCAGACGAAGATGGCGCCGTTCGTGATCCCGACCATCCTGTTCTCCTCCAACCTGATGTGGACGACGGTGGACTTGCTGTTCAGCGGCAAGCTGCAGCAGTTCCCTGACCTGACGTTCTCGCTCGCCGAGGGCGGCATCGGGTGGATCCCCTACATCCTCGAGCGCTCCGACTACACCTGGGACAGGCACCGCTGGTACCAGGACATCGACAAGGAGACCCGGCCGAGCGACCTGTTCCGCAAGCACTTCTACGGCTGCTTCATCGACGATGAGCACGGCCTCGCCAACCGGCACGCGATCGGGGTCGACCGGATCACGATGGAGATCGACTACCCGCACTCCGACTCCAACTGGCCGAACAGCCGCAAGCGCGCGAGCGAGGCGCTGGCCAACATCCCCGACGACGAGGTCGAGATGATCGTCGAGACCAACGCCCGCCGCATGCTCCACTTCCCGCGCACCAGCTGACCCGCCAGCCCTGCCAGCCCCGCCAAACCCGTCGCCCCCGCCAGCCCCGCCAGCCCCGCCAGCCCCGCCAGCCCCCCGCCGCTGGCGGGGGGGCTAATCGGCTTCGGCAGCTGTCCTCGGGTTGGTCGCGTCCCACCGTTTACCTCAGTCCCGGAAGACCCTTCCGCCGCTCGCCTAGCTGCCTCCTTACATAGCTCCCGGACACTTTTTCGACTTTGCATAGCTGCCGGACATTTTTAGGGGCGCTGAAACGTTTCATTTTGTCCGGGAGCTATGTAATGTCGCCCGAACTGCGCCAAGACGCCCGGAGGCGCCTAGCGCCGGCGGGCGAAGGGCGGGCGAAGGCCGACATTAAAGACATCGCGGGTCTTCGGATATCAGACCCGGCCCGCCCGGGGCTCCAGCGGGGATAGCGGGGATAGACGAGCTAGGGACTCGGCCACCAGGCCGACCGCTCGCGTGGGGTAGATGGCGGCGATGTCGGGGGTTACGCGGCCGGTGTCGACCAGGACGTCCGCCAGGCGGCTGGTGATCAGGGTCATCACGACGGCGGCAAGGAGCTCGTAATAGTCGATGTCAGGGATGTCGGCGCCCCCCAGCTCACGGTAGCGGGCGATTGTCTGGCCGCGCCCGGGAACGCCGTCCAGGCGGCGCAGGCCTTGCGCCTCGCACAGGTACCGCTCGAACATCAGCCACCAGCCGAGGTCGATGCCGGGCGGCCCGATCGTGGCGCTCTCCCAGTCGAAGAGCGCCGCCACCGACTGGTCGGCCGCGAAGCACATGTTGCCCACCCGGGCGTCGCCCCACACGACGGTCTCGGCGTGGTCGTCCGGGCGGTGGCCGAGCACGTGCCGCAGCCCCGCCGCCAGGACCTCGGGGCCGAACCGGCGGCTTGGCGCGCACCATTCATACCAGCGCTCAAGCTGGGCGAGGTACCGGTCCAGCGCTGTGCCGGCTCCTGGCGGGGTGCCGGCTCCTGGCGGGGCGCCGGCTCCTGGCGGGTCGAGGAAGCTCAGCCCTGGCCGCCAGTCGACCCGGTGCAGGGCGACGAGCGCGGTCAGCCCGTTGTCGTGCAGCCGGGCGCGCTCGGCGGGCGAGAGGTCGACCGTCCAGCCCTTGCGGTGCCAGCTCGGCACGTCGCCCGGCACCTGGCCGCGCACCCGGTCCATCACGTAGAACGGGGCGCCAAGCACCTGCGGGTCGGTTTCGGTGAACCGGATCTTCGGCACCGGCACGCCGGGCTGGCCGGCCAGCGCGGACATGACCCGGGCCTGCCGCAGCGCGTCGGGCGCGACGAACAGCTGCTGGTCGGGAACCTGCACCCGGAACACGAGCTCCCGCAGCGACTCGGCGCCGTCGGCATCGGTCCAGGACACCGTGACGAACAGGGTCTTACCTGAGTAGCCGGCGTCAGGAGCGGACAGATCCCGGATCCGCACGTCGCGGCAGCCGTCGGCGGCGAGCCGCCGGGACAGCCAGCCGGCCAACGGCTGCAGGGCCGCCGCCTGCGGCATCGGCTGCGTGGTCACCGCACCTCCATAGGCGGATGGGGACCGCCCGCACTCATCGTGAACAGGATGTCAGAAAGTATCGTCTCGGCTTTAGCGGCCTCGGGAGGCCGCGAGCGGCTGCCGGACGCCGACGTCGATGTCGGACAGGCGGGTGATCGGCGGGACGTCCTTGCCTAGCCAGGAGGGGCTCGGCTGGTGACCGGGCGGAGGCTGGGCCCAGTCCGTCCCGGCGCCGCGGCCGGGCTCAGCGTCCCAGTCGAGCCGCGACAGTGGCTCGCGTGCCTTGTCGCCCGCTCGTGCCCTGGCCGCCTGATACCGCTGGTTGAACAGCCGCATTTCCGCGACGGTCCACCAGTCGTCCTCGCTCGCCCACTGCCCATCGCCGGCGTACCTGATGACCTGGAGCGAGGGGAACTCAATGGGCGCTTCCCCGGGCTCCGGGTTATCGGCCCGGTTGACGACCTTGTACACGACCTGGGCGCCGTCGATGTTGTACCAGACGAGCGGCGAGTACACGTGCGCCGCGAAGGACATGGTGCCCTCGAGGAACCGCTGGATCTCGGCCGGGCCATGGAAGGTGCCCCAGAAATGATCGTTGTAGGTCGCGTTCGGCGTGAACAGCCGCGACCAGGCAACCCAGTCTTCCCCCACCGGGCCGGTCAGGAAGTAGTGCCTGAACGCGGCCTCGACCTCGCCGCGCGGGTAGGCGTCCGTCATCCGGTCAGCCCGCGGTTGCGGCGGGCGGACTCAAGTTGCGGGACATGGTTAGCCTCGTACTGCTCGATCCACTCCTTGGGCAGCTTCTCCCAGGCCGGGCCGATGCGGAGCCGCTCCCCCTCGCGCAGCCGCTCCGCGCCGACCACATCGGCGACGAAGATGGTGGACTCCTGCACGTCAAGCGAGGCCACGACCCGGCCCTCCACGTAGCTGAGCGCGTCGAGCAGGATCGGCGCGCCGGTGACGCCCGGCTTGGTGTCGAACGCGGAGATCTTGTCGCCGTCCCGGCCTGAGCTGCCGCCGAGCCCCATGATGATGCTGAGCGAGGCATCGAGGGCCGGCTCTGGCGTCGCCGCGAGCAGGTGCATGACGAAGACGCCCGAGTTGAGCACCAGGTCGTGGGTCAGGTTGTACTTGGTCAGGCTGATGGTCACCCGGGGCGCCTCGGGCACGATCGCCGCGGCGCCGGCCGACAGCGATATCAGGCCGTTGGCCCGGCCCTCGTGCACGGTGGTCACGGCCACCGGGAACGGGCGCAGTCCCGACAGGGTGTACTCGGCCGCCTTGAGATCCAATGTCATAAGTCACTCTCTCCCTCAGTGCGCTACTGCCTGGGGGGGACGACGGGCGTCCCCCCATGGGGCACGGCCGGCACCTCGTCCGCGTGGCCGAGGTAGGCCCTGGTGATCGCGTCGGTGTCCAGGGCGGCGGCCGGGCCTGACCAGGCGATGGCGCCGCGGGCCATCAGGTACGCGGTGTCGGCCATCTCCAGCGCCCGGCTGACGTACTGCTCGACAAGCACCAGGGCGACCCCGGTCGAGGCAAGCAGCTTGAGCGACTCGAAGATCTGGTCCACGATGACCGGCGCGAGGCCCATCGAGACCTCGTCAAGCAGCACTACGTCCGGCGCCGCCAGGAATGCCCGGGCGAGTGCCAGTTGCTGCTGCTGCCCGCCGGACATCAAGCCGGCCGCCTGGCTGAGCCGCTTGCCGAGTAGCGGGAACGCCTCGACGGCCGGGTCGATGGACTTGTCCTTCCGCCACGGGGGGATCAGCAGCTCGAGGTTCTCCCTGACAGTGAGCGAGCGGAAGATCCCCCGCCCCTCCGGGATCAGGCAGACGCCCTGGCGCGCCCGGCGGAACGGCGCCGACCGGCCGGCTTCCCTGCCACCGATCACGACCGTGCCGCGGGCCGGCCGCAGCAGGCCGGCCGCCACCCGCAGCGTGGTGGTCTTGCCGGCCCCGTTCGGGCCGAGCAGCGCCACCACCGACGAGCGCGGCACCGTGATGCTGATGTCGTGCAGCACGGCCGACGCCCCGTAGCCAGCGCTGACGGACCGCAGCTCAAGGGCGGGATTACCTTCGGTCACCTTGCACTCCTCACGATGATGCTGGTTCCGGCGCGTCGGTGCCGAGGTAGGCGGCACGGACGATGTCACTGCGCCGTACCTGGTCGGGCGCCCCGGCGAAGATGCGGGTGCCGAAGTCCATCACGTAGATCTCGTCGCAGACGTCCATCACCAGTGCCATGTCGTGCTCGACGAGCAGGATGCCGACGCCGCGTTCGGCGACGACCCGCTTCAGAATCTGGCCGAACACCTCGGTCTCCCGGTGGTCGAGCCCGGAGGACGGCTCGTCAAGCAGCAGCATGCTGAACGGGCCGGCCAGGCAGCGGGCCAGCTCGACCAGGCGGCGCTGCCCAGTCGACAGGGCGCCTGCCTGGGCATCCTCGAGGCCGGCGAGCCCGCACAGCTCAAGCAGCGACCGGGCGAGCGCCAGGCCCTGCTGGCGGTCCCCGCGTCTGGCAATCACTTGGGAGTAGACGCCGCCGCCGGCCTTACTCGCCTCGAAGCCGACGAGCACGTTGTCGAGCACGCTGAGCGAGTCGAAGAGCTCCATTTGCTGGAACGTCCGGCCGAGGCCGGTCCGCGCCCGCTTCGCGGCGGCGAACCGGGTCACGTCCCGGCCGCCCAGCCTGACCTTGCCCGAGCGCGGTGTTACCAGGCCCGAGCACGCATTGAACACGGTGGTCTTGCCTGCCCCGTTGGGGCCGATGAGCCCGGTGACGCGGCCCGGTGACGCGCTGAGGGACAGTCCGTCCACCGCGACGAGACCGCCGAACCCCACGGTGAGCCCTTCGATGTCCAGGGTCATCGGAGTCGCGGGAGCTGAGGGAGCAAGCCGCGTGCGTTCCGGCGACTGGCCGGTGATCTTCCGATCCTGAGCTTGCCGCTTCGCGCGACCGCCGAGGCGGTCGAGCTGGCCGCGGACCGCGGCCGGCAGCTGCGGCTGCAGTCCCATGGCACCGGTGACCGCCGCGACACCGAAGATGATCTCCAGCCAGTTGGTCGTGTTCGGCGAGTTGAAGTACACCGGAACGAGCCCCATGCCCGCGGCGCCGATCAGCGCGTACCAGGGCACGCCGCCGACACTGATCATGATCAGCGCGATGAGGCTGAGCGACGTCAACGGCGGGTAGTTGGCACCGGACGCGGTGGACACCACCATGCCGGACAGCGCGCCGGCGATGGCCGCGAGGTACGCCGAGATGCAGAAGACGATCACCATCGTGACGCGCGTGCTGGTACCGCTCGTGGTCAGCGCGAGCGGCGAATCCGACATGGAGCGCAGCAGACGGCCCAGGCGGCTCCTGGTGAGGACGACCACGGCGATGGCCGCCAGCGCCGCGATGAGCAGCACCACGTAGTAGAAGCCGGTGTTGCTGTCGACGGTCAGCCAGCTCAGGTGCGGCATCGGCATCGAGATGCCGCTGTTGGTCACGCCGAACATCCAGCTCGACTGGTAGAACATGTCCTGGACGAGGAGCCCGAACCCGAACGTCGCCAGGGCTAGGTACAGCCCGGACAGCCGGATCGCGGGGATGGCGAGCACGGCGCCGATCGGGACCACGACGAGCCCGCCGATGAGGAGCGCCGGGATCCAGGGCACTCCCCCGCTGCTCAGCTTGGAGAACGCCACCGCCCCGATGGCCGCGAACGTGATGTGGCACAGGGAGACCTGCCCGGAGGTGCGGGCGAGCAGGCCGAGCGAGAGCAGCAGGATGACATACGTCAGGGCCAGGGTCCAGCCGGTGATCCGGAAGCCGGACCAGGACGGCACCGTGATCAGGAAGACCGCCACCGCGATGACGCCGGCCAGTTGCACCCGGCCCGGCGCCTGCCAGGGAATCTGGGCGCGGCGCAGGCCCAGCTGCCTGACCGCGAGACGGCCGCGGGGCGAGAACAGGATGACCAGGAAGAGCACGGCGAACGGCAGGCTCGGCGGGAACCCGGCCAGCAGCGAGGTCGAATTGATGTACTCGGTCAGGACCGACGCGATGATGCCGATCGCGAGACCGCCCGCCAGGGTCAGCGGCAGGCTGGTGAAGCGGCCGATGGCGGCCGCGCCGAAGGCCTGGACGATGAGCAGGGTAAGGACGTTCGGGTCGAGCGGAACGCTCGGCGCGAGCAGCACGCCCGCGGCGGCCGCGAACACGCAGCCGATCACCCACGCCCAGCGGCGGACCCGTTCCGGGCTGGTGCCCGCCAGGCCGAGCAGATCTGGGTCATCCACCACCGCCCGCATCGCCTTGCCGAGCCGCGCGGTGCGGAAGAACACGTACAAGGCCACCGCCGCGCCGAGCGAGATCGCCGTGACGATGATCTGCTCGTAGGTCACGTAGGCGCCGAAGATCACCACGGTCGACTGGGAGAGGAAGTGCGGCGTGGTGAGGGTCGAGGACCCGTGCACGATGGTGAAGACGGCCTCGACGACCAGCACGATGCCGATCGTCGCGACGATCCGCCAGGCGAGCGGCCCGCGGGCCACCCGCCTGGCCATGACCTCGAACCCGAGGCCGAGGACGGCCCCGAGAACGAGAACCGAGATCAGCGCGGCGAGCGGCCAGGCCAGGCCGACCTCCACGTTCAGGTAGTAGAAGGCGTAAGCGGCGACGGTGGCGAGCGCGCCCTGCGCGAAGTTGAAGATCCCCGACGTCTTGTACGTCAGGACCAGGCCAACTCCGGCCAGCCCGTAGACCGAGCCGGTCACGATCCCGATGATGATGAAAGGCAGCAAGGCGCCTCGCCTCCGACAGTCCGCTTCAGGTTGAGATCAGAGGCCGGGCATGCAATTGGTCTTGAGACCGATGGGCTCGGTCCACTTGCCGTTGTTGATGCCGACGACGAACGAGCAGGGAACCTGGGCCGGCTTGCCCGCCGTGTAGGTCAGCGGCGGGGTGAAGCCGCCGAACGTGTCGTTCTTGACCGTGTCGAGCCCGGTGATGACCGCGGTCGACGGTGAGCCCGGGGCCAGGTGGCCCTGCCCCGCGGCATCCGCGAACACGACGCCAGCCGCCCAGCCGATGGACGCGACCGCGCCGAACGCCTGCGAGCTGGTGATGCTGGGCGAGTACTTGGCGATGGCCGCCTGCATGGCCTTCGTCGCCGGGATGGAGTTGTCGAACCACGGAGCGTCCTGCACATCGCCGATCGCCCCGTTCACCGCCGACTGCTGCAGCCAGGGAGTCGTCATCTCGCCGGCCGTCGTCACCCAGACCGGCTTGTATCCCTGGGTCGCGCAGCTCGCGGCGACGTTGAGCGCGGTGTTGCTCGCGGCGACCACCGTGGCGCCGTTAGCGCCGGCGTTCTTGGCCCCTAGGCACTGAGCCGTGTACGACACCGCGGACGACGACACCTTGGCCGAGTAGGCCAGCGCGATGTCCAGCGGCTTGCCGATCGCCGTGATCAGCGGGACGGTCTCCGAGCAGGACGCGATCTCGGCGCAGTACAGCGCGCCGACCTTGGTCACCTTGGCTATGCTCGCCGCCTTCAGCTCGCCCCAGATCAGCGGCTCGACGGTGGTGCCGACGGAGTAGAAGTTCGGATCGGTGCCGAACTCGGGCGACTCGGACTGCCCGATCACCGGCACCTTGGCGGCGTCGACGACCTTCGCCCACGATGACTCGAGGTCGTCGCTCAGGTCGAAGATGGCCTTGACGTGGTCCTGGTTGACCAGTTGCTCGGCGTTGGACAGCGCCGTCGAGGGGGTGTTCAGGTCGTCGGTGTAGATCGCCTGGACCGGGTGGCCGTCGATGCCGCCGCTGGCGTTGGTGGCCGACACCCAGTCCTGGACGAGCACCTTGGCGTCCGCCGTGGATCCGGAGGCGACCCCGGTGAACGAGCCCATGACGCCGATCGCGATTGCCGACCCGGCCGCCGTGCTGCCCGTACTGGCAGCGGCACCGGAAGTCGTGGACGATGCTGCCGCCGAACTCGCGGACGCTGAAGATGAGGAGGAGGAGGAGCACGCGGCCAGCGCCAGGGCGGCGGCCAGGGCGACCGCGGGCAAACCCGCACGCGCACCATTGCGGAGAGATCGAGTCATCGCTGCCTTGCCTTTTCTGGCCGGACCCGCAGTAGAAGTTCGCGGTGCGGGCCGATCGGAGTATCTGATGGTGACGTCACCGTTAGAAACGGAACTTAGATCGGCGCCAGGAACTTGTCAAGCATGTAAAATCTGACGGCATGCCAAGAGATCGGGATTCATCGTGCTAGAGCACCAGCCTCCCGACTAGTTCGTCGTCCTCGAGCCGACGGTTGGCGAGGCGGCCAGCACCACGGCACATCGTGTCAGAATCGCAATGCACGGCAGCAGCGAAGACCCCCAGCCAGCCTCGGCTGGCGCTGGTGGCAGCCGACCCGGGCCACCACCGAGAGCACGGGAACGGAGCGCGCCAGGAGGAACCCGCAACCGTTCCGGGGCACGCGTCCAAACGGAAATCGTTACGTACTTGTTCAAAGTGCCGTAGATTGGGCAGCTTGTCGCGCATGGAGGGGATGCACCCGATACACCCGCCGTTGCCGGGCGGCGAGTCCATCGTCATCGGCCTGGTCGTGGCGGCCGTGGTGATGATCCCGCTGCTGTGGGCACCGGTCGAGCATTTCTCGACGATGACCCACGAGGGGGCGCACGCCCTGCTCGCCGTCATCCTCGGGCTGACCGTGACCGAGGTCGTCCTTGACCGGCACGCCGGGGGCAAGACCAGCATCGTGGGCGAGGGCCTGAAGGCGGTGCTGGTGGTGCTTATCGGCTACCTGGGACCCAGCCTGTTCGGCCTGGGGGCGGCCAAGATCATCTCGCTCGGCTACCCGGTAACCGTACTGTGGCTGCTCGTTCTCCTCCTCGTCCTGCTGCTGTTCCTGCTTGCCCGGTCGTTCGGCATGTTGTCGGTACCCATCGCGATCGCGCTGGTGTACCTCATCCTCCGCTACACGCACTCCGGGACCGAGGTCGTGGCCGCCTACGCGGTGACCTGGCTGCTGCTGCTGTCCGGGGTGCGGCACGCCATCGGCGACGGGATCCGCGCCTCCGACGCGCACGCCCTGCGCAAGCAGACCCACCTGCCCCGGCTGCTGTGGGCGGCGCTGTGGCTGGCGGGGACGGGAGCCGCCCTGCTCATCGGCGCGAAGCTGCTCGTCGTCGGCTGACGGGCTGGCCAGCGGGGCCTGCCGGCGGCCGGCTTATGATCGCGAACCATGAAGAGCGAGATCATCAGCGTGCGCACCGGCGGGCGGGAAACCGTGCGCGACATCACCAGCGAATGCGCCGAATTCGCCCGTGACGCCGCCGCCGGCGGAGACGGTCTGCTGCACGTGTTCGTGCCGCACGCGACCGCGGGCATCGCCCTGCTCGAGCTGGGCGCGCGCAGCGACGAGGACCTGCTCGCGGCGCTGCGCGACCTGCTGCCGGCCGACGGCCGGTGGCGGCACGCCCATGGTTCGGCCGGGCACGGCCGGTCGCACGTGCTGCCGGCGTTCATCGCGCCGTACGCGACCGTACCCGTCCTGGGCGGCCAGCTCGCGCTCGGCATCTGGCAGTCGATCGCGCTGGTGGACGTGAACATCGACAACCCGGACCGGCAGGTCAGGCTGTCATTCCTCGGCTAGGGTCAGCGCGCCTTGCGGGGCGCGCGGCTCCGCCCCGCAGCCGGCGTCTTCGCAGGGGGAGCCTTCGCGGCCGGAGCCTTCGCGGCCGGAGCCTTCGCGGCCGGAGCCTTCGGCCGGACGGCCGCTGCTGGCTTGACCGGTGATGGCTCAGCCTGCTCGAAGACGGCGGAGAACAGGTAGCTGGTCGCCAGGCTGCGGTAGGGCCGCCACTTCTCCGCGATGTCCAGCACCTCCTGCTGGCTGGGCAGGTGATCTAGCCTGTAGGCGGTCTGGATGGCCTTGCGCAGCGCCAGGTCTCCCGGCAGCACGACGTCCTCACGCTCCAGCGCGACGAGCAGGGCGCCCTGCACCGTCCAGGGGCCTATCCCGGGGATGACGGTGAGCTCGGCCATCAGGTCGTCATCGGGCAGGGAGCTCAGCTCGTCGGCGTTCAGCCGTCCGTCCGTCAGCCGCTCGGCCAGATCGCGCAGCGTGCCGATCTTCCGCCAGGACAGCCCCGCCTCGCGGAGCTTGGCGGGGTCGAGGGCCAGCAGTTCGGCGGGCGCGGGGAGGCGGCCGCCGAACAGGTCCTGGATGCGGCCGAGGATCCGGCGGGTCGACGCGACGGACAGCTGCTGGCCGGTGACCTGGAACAGCAGAGCGCCGTAAAGGTCCATGGGCGGCAGCTGCGCCCGCCACGCCTGGGGATCGAAGTCCGGCCGCTGGTCGATCAGCCGGGCCAGCACCGGGTCAGCTTTGCGCAGGTAAGACCGCGTTTTCCGCAGTGACGGGCCGCGATTGGGATCCACGCTCACCGGACTCGCTCCCTTCCTCGAGGGGTACTCCGATCATTCTTCCCCCGTCGGGCCGGCCCTCACCGCGGGCCGGCCCTCACCGCGGGCCGGCCGTCACGGTGCCGGGTTCTCCCCCGATTCCCTCGATTCGCCGTCCGCGCCGAGCTGGCGGACCTCAAGCAGATCGAGGCCGAGCGCCTCGACCTCGGCCAGCACGCCGTAGAGGGCTGACCGGTCCAGGAGCCCGGTCAGCACGGTGTGCGGGCCGTGCCGCCGCGCGGCCATGGCGGGGAACGCGGACAGCAGCGTGGCGCCAAGGTTCCCGTTGATCCTGATCATGTACAGGGCCGGTTCCGGGTCCATGAGGCCATCGTCACCGGCCGTCAGGTGACCGCGCATCACCCGGATCCGGTGACCGGCGGGCTAGCGAGCGCGTCCGGCTGCCAGCAGCCGCAGCTCCCTGGCGCGCTGCACGGCCGCCGACCGGTCCCTGACCTGAAGCTTGGCGTAGATGCTGCGGACATGGGTGCTGACGGTGTTGACCGAGACCGACAGCTGCCCGGCGATCTCGGGCCTGGACAGGTTCGTGGGGAGGTACCGCAGCACCCGCAGCTCGCCCGGGCTGAGCTCTTCGGCCGCAAGCAGCGGCCGCGGATTCCCCGCTGGCACCCGCGATGAGCCGTGCAGGACGTCGAGGATGCCCGCCAGCAGCGCGGCGTGGGCGGTCTCATGCGGCGGCAGGGCCTCGAGCAATTCCCGGGAGAACGTCATCGCGAACGGCAGCACGAGCCGGTCGGACTCCGCCAGGGCGAGTGCGCGTTCGGCGGCCTGGTTCGCCGCGTCCGCAGCACCGAGGGCACGGTGGGCAAGGCCGGCGAGCAGGTTCGCCTCCACCGCCGTGACGTACCCGATGAGCGGGGCGGTGCCATCGAGGACAGCCCGCACCGCGTCCAGGGCGCCGGCCGGGTCGCCTTCCACGAGGCAGATCACCGCGCGCGCATTGCGGATCTCGCCGGAGCCGGCCCGCTCCTCATCGACCGCCGCGAGCGCCGCCCGGGCTTCGCCCGGCCGTCCCAGCCAGGCCTGGGTGGCCAGCAGCCAGCCGGTCACCTGGTTCGCCAGTGCGTGCGACCCCTCCAGTCGCGACCGCAGGTGATCGGCCGCGCTGAACTCCTCGAGCGCCTCCTGGCGCCGGCCGCGGCAGGCGTGCAGTATCGCGGTCGTGTGGTGCATCAGCAGGCTGATGTCGGGCCCGCTGTCTGTTTGCAGGGCCCGGGCGGTTCGCTGCAGCCATCGCTCACCCTCGTCGAACTCGCCCAGCCACACGCTCGTGCCTGCCATCGTCATGAGCGCCGGTGCGATCACCGGTTCCGCGCCCCAGCCGTACTGCTCGGCCAGCGCTATTGCCTCACGGCAGCGCTGCTGAGTGGTGGCGAACGGGTCAATCTTGGAGGCGAAACCGAGCTGCGAGAGGCAGCCGACTTCGAGGTAGGGCCGGCCGATCTCCCGGGCCAGGGCGGCGCCTTGCCGAAGGTGGAGTTCGGCGTCGGGAAGGCCGAGCGCCCACGCCTCGACGGTCCCCAGGTTCATCAGCGCCACCGCCCGCAGGTCGCTGCCCAGGGCGATGTCCTCGTCGGACTGGCCGGTCAACGGCGAGGCGAGGAACCTCACCTGCTCGATGACGCCCGCCAGGTGGCCGCGCCGGGTGGCCAGCGAAAGCCGCAGCGACGCGATCGCCACCTGCAGGCGCCGCTGGCGATCAGGCGGCGCCGCCTTGGCGTGCGTCTCGGCGACCGACAGATAGGCGGCCGCCTCGTCCAGGCGCCCCTGGACGAGGTCGCCCCCGGCGTGTACCAGCGCCAGCTCGGGGTGATCCTCGCCGGGCGGGAAGGCCCGCATCAGCGCCTGCATGGTCTGCGTCTGGCCGTCGAGCGCCAGGCTGAACGAATGGTCGGCGAGCAGCCGGGCCGCGTCGGGCCAGTCGCCCGCCGCCTGGGTGTGCCGGATGGCGTCGACGAC
This sequence comes from Trebonia sp., assembly GCA_050013875.1. Classification (GTDB taxonomy): domain Bacteria; phylum Actinomycetota; class Actinomycetes; order Streptosporangiales; family Streptosporangiaceae; genus Trebonia. The sequence continues at coordinate 16,663 of JBEKEK010000030.1, forward strand.
CCGGCCCTGCCGGAGGAACCAGCCGGCCGCGCGCCGGTGCAGCCAGGGAACTTCCTCCGGCAGCGTCCGGCGCAGCTCCAGCCGGAGCAGGTCACCGAATAGGTGGTGGTAGCGGAACCAGGTGCGCCCGGGGTCGAGCGGCAAGACGAACGCGCTCGCGTCGGCCAGTGCCAGCAGGATCCGCTCCGAGCCTGACCGCCCGGTCAGCAGATCAGCCAGTTCACCGTTGATCTGTTCGAGCAGGGAGGTGCGCAGCAGCAGATCCTGGACGTCGGCCGGCTGGCGCTCCAGCATCTCGGCGATCAGGTACTCCGCGACCGTGCGGTCGCTGCCGGAGAATTCCGCGACGAAGCGCTCCGGGTCGGGGTGGCCAGCCAGCGAGATCGCCGCCAGCCGGAGGCCCGCCGCCCACCCCTCCGTCCGCAGGTGCAGCAGCGCCACTCCCGCGTCGGACAGCTCGATTCCCGAGGCATCGAGCAGCAGGCGTGTTTCGCGCTCGGTGAAGCGCAGGTCGGCCGCGCGGATCTCGGCCAGCTCCCCGGCCAGGCGCAGCTGATGCAGCCGCAGCCGCAGATCGTGCCGGGTGGTCAGCATCGCGTGCACGTTTGGGGGAAGGCTCGTCAGCAGCCGGGTCAGCTGAGCGACCGCCGTCGGCGAATTCAGCTCATGCAGATCGTCGATAACCAGCGTGATGCCCGCGTCAGCTTCGGCGAGTTCCGCCAGCACCCGGTCGACCATCGCCGGCGCGTTGAAGTCAGGCGTCGCCGCTGGCGGCCCCGCGCGGCCGGTCGGGGCGGAAGCGGCCCGGACCGCGTCGAGCAGGGCGAGCCAGAACTGCTGCGCGTCCTGCTGGTCGCGCTGCACCTGGAGCAGGGCGAGCCGGCGTCGCTGCCCCTGGCGGTCGGCCCAGGCTCGTAGCAGCGACGTCTTCCCGCTTCCGGCCGGAGCCGAGATGATCGTTACCTTGCGTGCCGCCGCGCGGTCCACAGCGGCGAGAAGATCGCCCCGGTCAATGAGCCGGGGAGTTGCGTAAGCCACCTTCAACGGCCTGCCTTGATGTGTACGACTGACACCCTAGTGTCAGTGCCCCAGTCCCGGCACCTCCCCCTTTCGCTATCAGGCCGCGCACGTACTGTCAACGACGGGGCGGATCACCGGGATCCGGTGAGGCCCGCTCACCTTCCTGGCGGCGAGCCTGGGGGCGTTGCGACGAATCGCACGGCCGCCAGGGACGTGCCCGATTTCAGTGGAGATACCGTGACATCACCAGCATCCGGCGGCGAGCTGCCCGACTACGCGCCAATCCCCCGCTCCGCGCTCGGCCCCGCGCTCAACGACCAGGGGTACTACGTCGGGCGCGTCGAGCGGAACCTGTACTGGGTCACCGACGGCGTCTACAATTCGGCGTTCCTGACCACCCCGGACGGCGTGGTGCTGTTCGACGCGCCCCCGTCCATCGGCCACAATCTGCAGCGCGCGGTCGACGAGATCGCCGCCGCCAATGGCGTGAGCAACCGGGTGACTCACCTGGTCTACTCCCACCACCACGCCGACCACGGCGCCGCGTCCTCCCTGTTCGCCGGGGACGTGGTCCGCATCGGGCACGAGGAGACCCGGCGGCTGCTGCTGCGCGACGACGACCCGGCCCGCCCGCTGCCGGAGGTGACGTTCGCCGACCGCTACACCCTGCGGACGGGCGGCGAGCGGGTCGAGTTGGGCTGGCACGGCCCCAACCACACGCCGGACAACATCTACATCCACTTCCCGGACCACGACGCCCTCATGTTCATCGATGTGGTCAACGCCGGCTGGGTGCCCATCTACAACACCAACCTCAGCGAGGACGTTATCGGGTACATGGCGGCCCCGGCCATCGCGCTGTCCTACCCGTGGACGCACCTCATCTCCGGGCACCTGGGCCGGCTGGCGACCCGCGACGATGTCGCGCTGCACCAGCGGTACATCGCCGACATCGAGGCCAGCTCGAAGGAGGCGCTTGCGTCGGTCAACCCGGTGCCCTTCTACGTGCAGGGCGGCGAGAACGTCTGGGCCGGGGTGAAGGGCCACCTCGACGCCGTCACCGCGCGCGCGGCCGCGCCCGTCATCGCCAAGTACACCGGCGTGCTGGCCGCCGCCGACATCGAGGAATTCACCCTCACGACCACGTTCGCCATCATGCAGTCACTGCGCCTCGACAAGGGGCCAAGCGGGCCGGTTCACCCCTGACCACAACGCGCCGGGGCCGGGCAAGACCCGCTCCCGGCGCGGGCGCCGTCAGTGCGCCGGGCTCGGCCGCCGGACCGCGATCGGCTGGGTGACCCTGACCGCCTCGGGCGGCCGCGGACCGCGGCCCCGCCCGAGCAGCGGCAGGCTGCTGAGCGCGATCCCGGCGACGATCGCCGCGCCGCCGGCCAGCTGGCGCGGGCCGGCCGGGTTGGCGAAGAAGAGCACGCCCGCGACCGCGCCGACGAGGGGCTCCAGGTTGAGGAACGAGCCGGCCAGCTCGGCCGAGACGTGCTTCTGGCCGTAGGCGAACAGGGTGAACGGGGCCACCGTGCCGACAACGGTCAGCGCCAGCACCGCGAGCACCGGGGCAAGGTGCACGGGCGCGGGCGGCCCGCCCTCGGTGACGAGCGCGTACGGGAGCGTCACGGCGGCCGCGGCCGCGAACTGGATCGCGGTCACCGCGACCGGGTCACGCCCGGCCAGCAGGTCGCTCTGCGCCACCGTCATCGCCGAGGCCAGCAGGGTCGCGGCGAGCACGAGGGCGTCGCCGACTCCGCTCGCGCCGCCGCCGTGACCGCCGGCGATGAAGCCGACCCCGGCCAGCGAGAGCGCGAACCCGGCCCAGGCGACCGGACGGGCCACCGCGTGCTGCCAGAGCGCGGCGATCAGCGCGACCAGCACCGGGCCCGCGCCGATGATCAGCGCGGTGTGGGTGACGCTGGTGCGGGCGAGGCCCGCGTTCTGCACGAGCACCGATCCGCCGTAACCGAGGGCCCCCCAGACGAGCACCCGCCACGAGAAGGCCGCGCGCAGGCCCTGCCGGTCCGCGATCGCCAGCAGCACCAGCGCGGCGAGCGCGAAGCGGACGGTAGTCAGCCAGCCGGGACCGAGCCAGCCCATGCCCACCTTCGACAGTGGCACGCTGGCACCCCAGGCCGCTCCGGCGGCAGCGAGCGCGACGACAGCACGACTCCGGTTTGTACGCATATCTATATCGTGCGGACGAGGCGGCCAATATTTGCTACTGAACGACTTTGGCCAAATATAATTTGGTGATATGGCCTTCAAAATTGATGAAGTTGACATTCAGTTGCTGAACGCGCTGCAGGCCGACGCGGACAGGACCAACCTTGAGCTGGCCCGCCTGGTCGGCCTGTCCCCCGCCGCCACGCTGCACCGGGTCCGCGCGCTCAAGGACTCGGGCGTCATCCGGATCATCCGGGCCGACGTGGACCCGGCCGCGGCCGGGTTCCCGCTGCGGGTGTTCGTGATGGCGGCGATGGGGCGGCACGACCCGCGGGCCACCGCCGTCTTCGAGGACCACGTCCGGGCGGTGCCGCAGATCATCACGGCCGACAACGTCGCCGGCGAGACCGACTACCTGCTGTCGGTCGTCGCCCGCGACGTCGAGGAGTTGCAGCAGGTGCTGGCCGGCCTGTCCGCCCGCGGCGGCACCCGGCTGGTGACGTACCTGCGGCTGGCGGAGACCAAGCCGCCGTCGCCGTTGCCGCTGGGCGAGACCCGCACCAGCGCCTCCGGTGTCACGCGACGCCGCCGGGACCGAAACGTCGCGCGGTAAGCCCCCACGGACGGTCCGGTGTGCTGGCTAGGACCGGCTCAGATACCGCGCTCGACGGGGACAAGCCCCCGATCGGCGGCCTTCACCAGGGCTGCGTGATCCGCCTCGGTCTGGTCGGCATAGAGCCTGCCGAAGCGGGCCAGGGCGATGTCGAGGCGGTCGGACGGGCCGGCGTAACCGACGATCATCGACGCCCCGCTGGTGCGGGCGTGGCCTTTGGCCAGCAGGTGCCCGACGACCGCGGCGTAGTCCGCCAGGGCCGCGGCGTCGATGGAGTCCAGGGCCACCGTCCCCTTCATGTTCCTGAACTGGCGCACGTAGTACTGGTGTCCGTCAAAGGAGGTCCAGCCAAGCAGGGGATCACTGACCGTCTGCAGCGCCTGCTGGTATTCCACCACTCGCTGGCCCTGGTGGGCGTGCCAGGCCGACTCACCGTGAACATAGGGGGCCAGTACCGACCGTCGCGCCTGCTTCAATTGCAGGAACAGCACGTCGTCGGGGCTGCTGCCTTCCAGCAGGGCGACGTAGGCGCGCAGCCCGACGCTGCCGACGCCGACCACCTTGTGGGCGATGTCGACCACCGTGTAGCCGCCCAGAGCCCGTCGCCAGTGCGGGGCCAGGGTGCCTAGGTATTCGTCGAGTCCTTGGGCGAGCGCGTCAGCCTCGGCGTAGCTGACCCGCGTGCTCAGCGGCGGATCTTCCACGATGCGGCGTCTTCCGTCGCGTTCGGCGGTGAACTTGGGCAGCGCCCGATCGCTGGTACCGCGGCGGGCCCGGGCCGCCGCTCGTTTGATCTCGGCCCGCAGCGTCTTGCCGGCCGTGCTCTGCTGCAGGTGGTCCGCCTCAAGGCGCTGGTAGGACCGGGCCAGCAGCGGTGCCGCGGCGAGGTCGCGAACCTCGGCCCGGTACCCGGCGACACACCGGAGCACGGCCGATTCACAGTCCTGCTCACTGGCGCCGTTCTGGCGGCCCGCAACCCAGATACTGGCGACCAGCCGGCGAAGGTCCCACTCCCATCCACCGGGATGCGCCTCGTCGAAGTCATTCAGGTCAATGACAAGATCTCGCTCAGGAGAGCCGTAGAAACCGAAGTTGCCAAGGTGCGCATCGCCGCAAATCACCGGCGTGATGCCGGTGGAAGGCAGCCGGGCAACATCGTCGGCCATAACGATGGCGGAGCCGCGCAGGAATCCGTAGGGCGTTGCCGTCATCCGCCCGACCCGAACGGGAATCAGCCACTCAAGCCGACCGCGATGCGATTCGTTAATCAGCTGCACAGGATCGGGCCGGTCCGTCCGTACCAGCCAGTCGCCCAGCGAGCTGCGCGGGACCCGCTGCCGGATCTCTTTGCCCAGCTGGTATCGGTCGTGGCGTGATGTCGACCGTTTTCGCAGCGAGGTAAAGGCCTCGCTATCAGCCGAGGCAAGGACGACGTGGCCGTGTGCAGGAACGCCGTTGCCGGTTCGCTGCACCATGCTCTCCAGTATGCGCCGCCGTGCACCGCGCGGCGCGGGCCGCCCGGGCAGCCGGGTCAGCCGGCCTTCCCGTCGGACCAGGCACCCGCGGCCGGCCGCTGGCCGAGCAGCGAGCGGCCGAGCCCGGTCAGCGAGTGCCGCACCGCACGGCCCTCCCGCCGGGTGTCGATCAGGAACGCCTCGCGCAGCACCTTCGCGTGCTCCGAGGCCGTGGCCGGGCTGATGCCCACCACGGCGGCCAGCTCGGCGGTCCCGCGCGGCTCGGCCAGCGCCCGCAGCACCGCCGCCCGGGTCGGGCCGAGCAGCGCCGCCAGCCGGTCGCCGCCAGCCGTATCCGCCGTCAGGCCCTCGCCGCCCGACGGATAGCCGTTGGGCTGTGCGGCGTAGACGAGGACGTTGGGGCGCCCGTCGTCGCTAATACTGAAGAGCGGATCGCCGGTCCAGCAGGCGGATGGCAGCAGGACCATGCCTTGGCCGTGCAAGTCGTATTCGCCGTCGAAGCCCAGCCGGTCAAGCCCGTTCTCCCGCCAGCGCAGCCGGGGGTGCAGCGTGCCGAACATTTCCTCATGGCCGCCGGTGGCGAGCACCGGCATCCGCCTGGCCACATCGGCGTGAAACGTGACCCGCACGCTGTCCCACCGCGGCGCGACGACGGCTCGGTGAAGATCGCGCAGCGCGCGGACGACGAGCTCAATGGACTCACGGTCGCCGTCGGCGAGGTCGCGGACCCAGGACGGGGGCCGGCCGGGGCGGTCCTGCCAGTCCCGGCTGAGTTCCGAGCGCAGCACCGCCCGCGGGGTGGCGCGGACCTCCTCGAGCCCTTCGGTGAAGTCGGGCGCGAAGGAGTCAAGGAAGTCCGGCCACGGTGCGCACGGCCTGAGCAGCTCGAGCAGCGGGCGCGCGGTCGCCGGGAACGCGCGCCGCGCCTCGCGCAGCCACCGGCCGCTACCGGGGCCACCGGCCGCCAGGCACCGCAGTCCCGCCACGACCAGCACGGTCTCGAGTACCGGGGCGGCCGCCTGGCTGAACCGGATGCGGGCCACATCGTCGGAAGTGAAGTTGAAACGAGCCAAGGCCGTCCTCCCGTGTGCGCATGGTCACCCGTCACGTGATCACCGCTCACGCTGCCCCCGAGTGATGCTTCGGCCGTGCCCGAATTCATTGCCACGGGCACGGAAACAGATTTCGCTATATACCCAGAGTCCACCCCACACGACCGCAAAGCCAAGCGGAACAATGGTCACGGGACCGCAACGATTAGACCGGTGAATTGACAACAATTGCAGTTCCGCCGGCCATCACCAATAGTCGTACGGAGGGAAATTCGCTATGCGCGTCCAGCAATGGCGCCGTCACCACAAGCCGGGTTTCACGATGGCGGCGGCCTGCTGCGCCGTGCTCGCCCTGGCGATCGCCGCGTGCAGCTCAAGCGGCGGCGGCGGGAGCAGTACCAGCGGCACCGGTTCGGCGGGCGGCACCAAGGTGGCCGGGGGCACGGCCACCTGGGCGCTGCAGCCGTCGGCCGTGCCGAACTACATATTCCCGTTTACCAGCAGCACCTATTTCAGCACCGTAAACGCCCAGGAGTTCCAGTACCTGATGTACCGGCCGCTTTACTGGTTCGGAAACGGGGCCAGCCCGACGCTCAACGCGGGCCTGAGCCTTGCGAAAGCGCCGGTGTACAACGGCAAGCAGGTGACCATCACCATGAAGGGCTGGAAGTGGTCCAACGGGGAGACCGTCAATGCCGACGACCTGCTGTTCTGGATTCACATGATGCAGGCCGTCGCCCCGCAGGACTGGGGCGACTACGTCCCCGGTCTGTTCCCCGACAACATCAGCGACGTCAAGGTGGTCTCCCCCACGACCCTGACGCTGACCATGACCAAGGCCTACAACCCTGCCTGGTTCACCGACAATGAGCTCAGCCAGCTCACTCCGATGCCGCTGGCCTGGGACAAGACGGCGGCCGGCCCGAGCAACTGCGTCGCCGTGGTGAGCGACTGCGCCAAGGTGTACAGCTACCTGGACAGCCAGTCCAAGGCGCTTTCCGGCTGGGTGAGCTCGCCGCTGTGGTCGGTCGTCGACGGCCCGTGGAAGCTGGCCAGCTTCAACGCGGACGGCAATTCGACGTTCGTCCCCAACACGGGCTACTCCGGGCCGGTCAAGCCAGCCCTGGCGAAGTTCGAGGAACTCCCGTTCACCACCGAAAGCGCCGAGTACAACGTGCTGCAGGCGGGGGCGGCCGGGGCCGGCCAGAAGATCGACGTCGGGTACCTGCCCACCACCGACGCGCCCGCCAAGCCGGCCAACGTCGCCGTCGGGGCGAACCCGGTGAACGGGTACACGCTCGCGCCGCTGATCGAGTGGGCGATCAACTACTTCCCGGTGAACCTCCAGTCGACCACCGGCAACGGCCCGGTCAACCGGCAGCTGTACTTCCGGCAGGCGCTGCAGTACCTGATGAACCAGAAGGCGGTCATCAACGGCCCGCTGCACGGCTACGGGGCCTACACGGTCGGGCCGGTCGGGACCTATCCGGCGACCTCGTACCTGTCGGCGCAGGGGAAGCTGGGCGACCCGTTCCCCTACAACCCGGCCAAGGCCAGGGAACTGCTCTCCAGCCACGGCTGGGACGTGGTGCCCAACGGCATCACGACCTGCGCCGACCCCGGCACCGGGGCCGGCCAGTGCGGGCCCGGCATCGGCAAGGGCCACCAGCTCGTCTACAACCTGCCGTACGCCACCGGGGTCAACTGGATCGACTCGGAAATGAGCCAGCTGCAGTCCAACGCCTCACTGGCCGGGATCAAGCTGAACCTCGAGCCGAAGCCGTTCGACCAGGTGACCGCGATCGGCGCGCCCAACTGCGTGGTCGCGCACACCTCGTGCAACTGGGACATGGTGAACTGGGGCGGCGGCTGGTCGTTCGTCCCCGACTACTACCCGTCGGGCGAGACGCTGTTCGAGTCCGGCTCGGGCGCGAACTCCGGCGGCTACTCCAACGCCGAGAACGACGCGCTGATCAACGCGACGCTCACGTCCAGCTCGCTGGCGACGCTCTACACCTGGCAGAACTACCTGTCCACCCAGGTCCCGATGGTCTGGCAGCCGAACGGCGTCTACGCGATGTACGAGGTCGCGGGCAACCTGAAGGGCGTCCTCCCGCAGAGCACGACCGGCAACCTCAACCCAGAAGACTGGTACTTCACCCAGTGATCGGGTTCCTGGTCCGCCGGGTGCTGCAGGCGGCGGTGGTGGTGCTGCTGGTCACGATGATCACCTTCATCTTGCTGCGCGCCATCCCCGGCAACGTGGCGGTAGCCGTGCTGGGGCCGGCCAGCTACCGCAACCCGCAGATCCTGGCGGCGTTCAACCGGGAGTACGGGTTCGACAAGCCCTGGGTGGCCCAGTACCTGCTGTGGCTTGGCCATCTGCTCCAGGGCAACCTGGGATTCTCCTGGACCCTGGACCAGAGCGTGTCCGCACTGCTCGGCTCGCACCTGCCCAAGACGATCTGGCTGGTCGGCGTCTCGGTGCTGATCGCGCTGATCGTCGCGGTGCCGATCGGGCTGTGGCAGGCGGTGCGCCGCAACCAGGCGGTGGACTACACCTTCACCACGCTGTCGTTCCTGTTCTACGCGGCGCCCACCTTCTTCGTCGGCACCGTGCTTATCTTGGTGTTCTCGGTCAAGCTGCACATCTTCGGGCCCGAGGGCCCGCAGGGCGGCCTGGTCAACGACGTCACCGACTGGCGGGACCTGACGCTGCCGGTGGTCACGCTGTCGCTGGTGACGATCGCGCTGTTCTCCCGGTACACGCGGTCGGCGGTGATGGACAACCTCACCGAGGATTATGTGCGCACCGCCCGCGCCAAGGGCGCCTCCGCCAACCGGGTGCTGTGGCGGCACGTGCTGCGGAACTCGCTGATCCCGATCGCCACCCTGCTCGGCCTGTCCCTGCCCGCGATCATGTCGGGGGCGCTGATCACCGAGTCGGTGTTCAACTACCCGGGCATGGGCTTCCTGTTCTACAAGGCCGCACAGCAGCAGGACTACCCGACCCTGCTCGGCTTCATCATCGTGGTCGCGATCGCCACCGTCGTGGGGTCGCTGCTGGCCGACATCGCCTACGCGGTGCTTGATCCCCGAGTGAGGTACACCCGGTCATGACCATGAACCTGGCCACCGAAGACGTCTTGCCAGCCGGGGAGCCCGCCACCCCAGGGCTCCCGGCCGGCAAGACCCGCGGCATGTTCGCGCGCGGCCTTGAGGTGTTCCTGGAGAACAAGCTCGCGATCGCCGGCGTGATCATCGTCGTCGCCATCTTCGCGTTCTGCTTCCTGGGCCCGCTGGTCTACCACACCGACCAGATCCACGTGAACCTGGCCAACGAGAACCTGCGCCCGGGCTCCGGCCGGCCGCTCGGCACCGACGACAACGGCTACGACATCGTCGGCCGGCTGATGACCGGCGGGCAGATCTCGCTGGAAGTCGGCCTCGCCGCCGCCATCCTGGCCACCTGCCTTGGCACCCTGTGGGGCGCGGTCGCCGGGTACTTCGGCGGCGTCACCGACGCGGTCATGATGCGGCTGGTGGACGCGCTGCTGTCGATACCGACGCTGTTCCTCGCGCTCGTCGTGGTGTCGATGTTCCCGCCCACCGAGACCGAGCTGATCCTGGTCATCGCGCTGACGTCGTGGCTGACCACGTCCCGGCTGATCCGCGGCGAAGCCCTGTCGCTGCGGGTGCGCGACTACGTGCAGGCGATGCGGGTGATGGGCGGCAGCAGCGCCCGCGCGGTGCTGCGGCACATCGCCCCCAACGCCGTCGGCACCATCGTCGTCAACGCGACGTTCCAGGTCGCCGACGCCATCTTGCTGGTCGTCGCCCTGTCCTACCTCGGCCTTGGCATCCGGCCGCCGCAGACCGACTGGGGCGGCATGCTCAACAGCGGCATTGACTCCGTCTACGACGGCTACTGGTGGCAGATCTTCCCGGCCGGCATCATGATCATCCTGGTCGTGATCGCCATCAACTTCATCGGCGACGCGCTCCGCGACGCCTTCGAAGTACGGCTGCAGCGCCGATGACCGCACTGGTTGAGATCGAGGACCTGCACACCGAGATCCGGCTGCGGCGTTCCGTCGTGCACGCGGTCGACGGCGTGTCGCTGTCGGTAGAGACGGGCGAGTGCCTCGGCATCGTCGGCGAGTCCGGGTCGGGCAAGACGATGACCGCGCTGTCGTTCATGCGGCTGCTGCCGGCCGGCGGCGCCATCAGCCGCGGCCGGATCTCGCTGGACGGCACCGAGATCACGGCGCTGACCGAAACCCAGATGGAGCGGGTCCGCGGCAATGCCGTCGGGATGGTGTTCCAGGATCCGCTGACGTCGCTGAACCCGACGATGACGATCGGCGACCAGATCGCCGAGTCGGTGCGGCTGCACCGCGGCGCCGGCAAGGCGCAGGCGCTCACCCGTGCCGTCGAGGTCCTCGGCCTGGTCGGCATGCCCCGTCCGGCCGAACGCGTCGCCAGCTTCCCCCATCAGCTGTCCGGCGGCATGCGCCAGCGCGTGATGATCGCGATGGCGCTGGCCTGCGAGCCGAAACTGCTGATCGCCGACGAGCCCACCACCGCGCTCGACGTCACCATCCAGAAGCAGATCCTTGAACTGCTCGACAGCCTCCGGCAGCGCCTCGGCATGGCCGTCATCCTGGTCACCCACGACCTGGGGGTGATCGCGGGCCACGCGGACCGGGTCGCCGTGATGTACGCCGGGCGGATCGTGGAGACGGCGCCGGCGGCGGCGATGTTCGGCAACCCGCGCCACCCGTACACCGAGGCGCTGCTCGACGCGCTGCCGGAGCGGGCGGGCGACGGCGGCCGGCTGTACAACATTCCCGGCCAGCCGCCTGACCTGACGGCCCCGCCGCCCGGGTGCAGGTTCGCGCCCCGGTGCCGGTACGCGCGCGATGAGTGCAGGGGATCCGAGCCATCCCTAACGTACGGTGGCGATTCCCGTCTGGTCCGCTGCTTCTTCCCGGTGGGGGCGATCGGGAAGACGGGTGCCGTCACTGGTCCCGCACCGATCACACCCGCATTGACGGAGGCTTCCGCCGTTGAGTCTTCTTCCGCCGCCCGGTCCTCCGCCGAGACCTTGTCCTCGGCCGGCACCTTTTCCGCCGCCGCCACTCCGCCCTCCGCCGCGCTGCCTACTGCCACGGCGGCCATGGCGGGCGCGCGGCGGGAAACCCCGGTCATGGCCGTGGCCGCCGCCGCGGCCATGACCGGGCCTGACGAGTTCCTTTGCCTCGAACACGTGCTGAAGGACTTCTCCGTTACCTCCGGCGCCGTCCTGCAGCGCCGGATCGGACAGGTTTCCGCGGTCGCCGACGTGTCGTTCGCGCTGCCGCACGGTTCCACCTTCGGTCTGGTGGGGGAATCGGGGTGCGGCAAGACCACCATCGGACGGCTGATCGTGGGCCTCGAGAAGCCCACCAGCGGCCGCATCCTGCTGGCCGGCGACGACATCGCCCGGCGGTCCCGCCGGGACCGCCGCCGCCGGTCCCAAGCCGTCCAGCTGATGTTCCAGGACTCGTATGCGTCGATGGACCCGCGGATGCGGGTGGGCACGATCCTGCGCGAGCCGCTGGCCATCGCGCGCGACGGCAGCCGCTCTGGCCAGCGGCGCCGCATCGCCGCCATCCTGGGCGAGGTCGGCCTGCCCGCTTCCGCCGTCGACCGCTACCCGCATGAGTTCTCCGGCGGCCAGCGGCAGCGGCTGGGGCTGGCCCGGGCGCTGATCGGGGGCCCGTCCCTCATCGTGGCCGACGAGCCGGTCTCGGCGCTCGACGTCTCGATCCAGGCCCAGATCCTCAACCTGATGCGGGACCTGCAGCGTGAGCACGGGCTGACGTACCTGTTCATCTCGCACGACCTGTCCGTGGTGCGGTACATGGCGGACACGATCGGGGTGATGTACCTCGGCAAGCTGGTCGAGAGCGGGCCAGCCGCCGCGGTCTGCTCCGCGCCGGTGCACCCGTACACGAAGGGGCTCATCGACACCGTCCCGGTCGCCGACCCCGCCGCCGAACGCGCCAAAGAGCACCAGGGAGTCGCGGGCGAACTCCCCTCGGCGCTCAACCCCCCGTCCGGCTGCCGGTTCCGCACCCGCTGCCCCCGCGCCCAGGGTCTGTGCGCAAGCACCGAACCGCCGCTGCGCCCCTTCGCCAGCGGCCACCAGGCCGCCTGCCACTTCCCCCTCCGCGATCCCGATCCGGGCCTGGTCTCCGTGACCGAGGAGGCAGCAGGACCCGACCGACGTCGAGGCGCGTAACGTGGAGGCGTGCGCGTCGACTTCGTCGGGCGGCACGGCGAACTGCGCATCCTTGGCGAACGGCTTGCCGCCGCCGAGATGGGCCACCCTCAGGTTGTCTACCTGGAGGGCGACGCTGGAGCCGGTAAGTCGACTCTGCTTTCCCAGTTCCTGGGATCGCTGGCGAACGCCGTTACCCTCCAGGTGGCCGGCGACGAGGCGGAGACGCTGCTCTCGTACGGGATCGTCGATCAGCTGCGGGCGGGTATCCCGACGGAGCCGGGGACCGACCCGATGGCCGTCGGCGCGGGGCTGCTTGATCTGCTTGACCGGCTGCAAGCCGGCGGGCACGTCGTTGTGCTTGTCATCGACGATCTGCAGTGGGCCGACCGGCCGTCAGCGCGCGCGGTGCTGTTCGCCCTGCGGCGGCTGCGTGCGGACAAGGTACTGGCGATCGTATCCAGCCGGGTCGGCGGTCTGGCCGATCCCGGCTGGGCCCGGTTCGCGGGCGGTGATTCGCGTGTCACCCGTATCCGCTTGGGCGGGCTCACCGCGGACGATCTCACCGAGCTGGCCAGAGCGCTCGGGCTTGGCGTGCTGTCCAGGCGCGGGGCGGCCCGGCTGGCTGCCCATACGGAAGGCAACGCGCTCTACTGCCGGGCGCTGCTTGACGAGTTCGGCATTGACCGGCTGAGCGCGGCCACCGATCGCGGCTTGCCGGCGCCGCGGGAGCTGTCGGCGGTGATCCTGGCCCGCGTGGCGGCGCTTCCCGGCACGGCCCGGTCATTCCTGGCGGCGGCGTCTGTCCTGGGCCAGCACTCCCCGATCTCGGCGATCATGACAGTCGCCCGGCTGCCCGGCGCGCAGGACGAGATGGACGCGGCGGTCGCGGCCGGCCTGGTGACCGAAGGCGCCACGGCGCTGGAGCTGGCCTTTACCCACCCGTTGTTCCGGGCCGCGGTCTATGCCGATCTGAGTTCAGGGGTCCGCAGGCAGCTGCACGGACGGGCGGCCGAGGTCACCTCCGGCCGCCCGCGACTGGCCCACCGGGCGGCGGCATCGCTGGGTCCCGATGACGCGCTGGCGGGCGAGCTCGAGGCGTCCGCGCGGTCCACCGCCGCCGCCGGCGATGCCGGCGCCGCGGCCTGGGCGCTGGAACAGGCGGCTGCCCTTTCGCGCACCGCGCAGGACCGGGAAAGCCGGCTCCTGGACGCCGCCGCCGTCCTGCTCAACGCCGCGGATACCACCGCCGCGGCGCGGGTGCTGGCATCATGCCAGGACTCCAGCGCTCGTCGCGACGCCCTGACCGGGCTGCTTGGCGTGTTCTCGGGCTCGCCCACGGCCGAGGGACGCTTGCTCGCCGCGTGGCGGGCACACGACCCGCAGTCCGAGCGTGAAATCGGCGCCCGCGCCGCTACCTCCCTGACCAACTGGATGGTCTTGTCCGGTCGCCCCGATGAGGCGCTGGCCTGGGCGGACCGGGCGGTGGGGGCAACCGTTCCCGGTTCGGACCTGCGGGCGATGGCGCGCACGGCGCAGGCTTACGCGCTCGCCTCGGCCGGGCTCGGCCCGGAGGGACTGGCCGCACTCGGCTTCCTGCCCGCCGCGGGGAACGAGGTATCGCTGGCTGAGACCGACGCCCTCATCATGCGCGGCATGCTCGAGGTCTACGTCGATGACCTGCCGGGGGCTATCGCCGACCTTGGCGTGGCGGCGGCCCGGCTGCGCACCGGACTGCCCGCGACCTACCCGGGCCCATGCCTGGCTCATCTGAGTGACGCCCACTTCCGCCGCGGCGACTGGGACGCCGCGCTTACGCACGCTCAGCTGGCGACCGCGCTGGCGCAGGACACCGACCGCCCCCTCGACCTGGCGCGTGCGCACGCACGTTCAGCGCAGATCCTGGCCTGCCGTGGCGAGTGGCCGGCGGCGCTGGGTCACGTCGCCGCCGCCCGGGCCGCTGCCGAGCGCTCTCCGCAGCTCGTCGCGGTTGCCGCCGCCGCTCTGGCGGGCGTCTCGGTTGCTTCCGCCTGCGGCGACCTGGCCGGGGTACTGGCCGCCGCGGAGCCGGTGCGCGCGACCGGGCTGCTCGGCGTCGGCGGCCGCCCTGGCATCTTCAACTGGCGCGGCATGGAGGCGGACGCGCTGACCGGCCTTGGCCGGCTTGACGAGGCCGCGAACGCGCTCGGCGAACTGGCGGACGCTATCGGTGTCCCGGGGCTGGCGTCGGCTGCCCTGACGCTTGCCCGCTGCCAGGGAAACCTGGCCGTGGCGAGCGGGCAGGCAGCCCGGGCGGAGGCAGCGTTCGGACAAGGCCATCTGATCGCGCAAGCAGTCGCGATGCCCTTCGAGCATGCCCTGCTCAGCCTGGACGACGGCCGCCGGCTGCGCGCGGCCGGTAACCGGCCGGCCGCGGTCGCGCAGCTCGAAACGGCACACCGGCTCTTCTCCGGCCTGGGCGCGGACCCGTACCTGCGAGCCTGCGCCGCGGAGCTGGCAGCTCTGGAGGTCATTGCCACCACTGGCAGCCCCGCCGCGCTTGCCGGGCTCAGCCGCGCTGAGCTAGCCGTGGCCCGGTTGGTCGCCACCGGACTGACCAACCGGGAGGTGGCCAGCCAGCTGTACGTGTCGGTCAAGACGGTGGAATACCACCTCCGCAACAGCTACATCAAGCTCGACATCACCTCGCGTCAGGCCCTGACCGCTCTGCTGCCCTGACCAAACACAGGGGTCAAACCTAGGGTCGCACCCTGGGGACAGGGTTCCCTTTTCCGCGTTGACTATGAGCCATGGACGCCGCACCAACTCCGAGGCAAACGATTCGCCTCCTTCTCGAAATTAAGCGGGCTACCGACGGTCGGCTTGAGGGACGAATGCGGGCCGACAGTACCGACGAATGGCAGCCTTTCTCGGGCGTGCTTGAGCTGCTCAAAGTGCTTGAAGAATATACGTAGGCCCCGCATCGAATTCTTCGCTAATCATCGGACAACGAATCCTATCAACTTTCCTGAGAAGCATTCCTGTCCCCCGAAAGGAACGTCATGAGCCAACGAACGGGTAATTCCCTATTCGAGAGATGGGGGCATGCCGCCTACCGCCGACGGCGGCTGATCCTGGTGGGCGCCTTGCTCGCCGCGGTGCTCGGCGGTGTGTGGGGAACCGGCATCTTCGCCACGGTGCAAACCGCGGGCGGGTTCGATGCCCCCAACAGCCAGAGCCAGCACGAAGCCGACCTGGCCGCGCGGGCCTTCGGCCGCGACGCCGGGGATGTGGTCGTGCTGTACTCAAGCAAGACCCTCACCACCGCCTCCCCCGCGTTCCGGCGCGCCGTCACCACCACCCTGGCCGCGCTGCCGCCCGTCGACGTCCAGTCGTACGCCAGCTACTGGTCGACCGGGTCGCGGCAGTTCGTCAGCGCCAGCGGCCATCAGACCTATGCCGTGATCGAACTGGCCGGTCCCACCGACAACGCGCGGCAGGACAGCTACGACGCGATCAAGGACCGGTTGTCCGCGCCCGCCCTGCTCAGCCAGGTCGGGGGCGTGGTCCCCACCGACGAGACGATCGACCAGCAGACCACCGCCAGCATCACCAGGGCCGAGGGGCTTTCGTTCCCCCTCTTGCTGATCCTGCTGCTGCTGACGTTCGGCAGCCTGATCGCGGCGAGCCTGCCACTGGCGATCGGCGCGCTTGGGATCCTCGGCTCGTTCACCGTGCTGCGGCTGCTGACCCTGGTCACCGGCGTGTCGGTGTTCTCACTGAACATCACCACCATCCTCGGCCTCGGGCTGGGCATCGACTACGGACTGTTCCTCGTCACCCGGTTCCGCGAGGAACTGCACAACCACGACACGGTCGAGGACGCGGTTGCCCGCACCGTGGCCACCGCTGGCCGGACCGTCCTGTTCTCCGGTGTCACCGTCGCGATCGTACTGGCCAGCCTGATGCTGTTCCCCGAGACCATCCTGCGCTCCATCGGCTACGGCGGGGTGGCGACCGTCCTCGTCGACATGATCGCCGCGCTGACGGTACTGCCCGCGCTGCTGGCCGTCCTCGGCCCGAAGGTGAACTCGCTGCGGGTCCGCCGCTCCGTGCACCGGCCGGCCGCCGCCGAGGCCAGCGGCGGCTGGTACCGGTTCGCGCACAGCGTTATGCGCCGCCCACTGCTGTACGCGGTGCCGATCGTGGTCCTGCTGCTCGGCCTCGGCGCACCGTTCCTGCACATCGTCTGGGGCGGGGTCGACGCGACCGCGCTGCCCGCCAGCGCCGCCCCGCGCATCGTCACCGACGCGCTGAACAGCGACTTCCCCGGCAATCCGACCGCACCGATTGAGACCATCGTCGCGTTCAGCGGGCCAGTCGGCGGCTCGCCCGCCCGCGCCGCCGCGCTCGCGTCGTACGCCGGCCGGCTGGGTCACGTTCCCGGCGTCACCGCCGCGCGGGTGACCGGCGTGCACGGGGATATCGCCCGGATCGACCTCAGCTACGGCCCCGGTCCCTACACGCCGCAGGCCCGGGCCATCGCCGGGCACGTCCGGGAGGTCACCGCGCCCGCTGATGCCACCGCGGTGACCGGCGGGCAGACCGCCGCGCTGGCCGACGAACTGTCCAGCATCGGCGGCACCCTGCCGTGGATGGCGCTGGCCGTCGTGCTGGCGACGTTCCTGCTGCTGTTCCTCGCGTTCGGGTCGCTGATACTGCCGCTTGAGGCGATCGCGGCGAACATCTTGTCGCTGTCGGCGATGTACGGCGTGGTGACCTGGATCTTCCAGGACGGCCACCTGTCCGGGTTGCTCGGCTTCAGCCCCAACGGGACGATCAGCCCGACCATCCCGGTGCTGATGTTCGCGATCATGTTCGGTCTGTCGATGGACTACGAGGTATTCCTCGTCTCCAGGATCCGCGAGCGCTACGTCGCGACCGGCGACAACACCGCCGCGATCGCCAGCGGCCTGCAGCGCACCGGCGGCGTGATCACCAGCGCGGCCCTGCTGCTGATCGTCGTCATCGGCATGTTCTCCATCTCCAGCATCACGTTCATCAAGCTGCTGGGCGTCGGCATGATCGTGGCGCTCGTTATCGACGCCACCCTCGTGCGGATGATGCTCGTACCGGCGGCGATGCGACTGCTCGGCAACGCCAACTGGTGGGCGCCCGCGCCGCTGCGCCGGCTGCACTCCCGCTACGGCATCCGCGAGGACGACGGTCCCGGGCCGGCCGAGGTCACCGAACCCGAACCCGAGCCGGCCCGCACCTAGCGGCGGAAGGCGCGGGCAGCCAGGGGAAACCAATACCGGAATGTTCAGTAACGGGAGAACGGGGCCCACTGGCGGATGGCGAACGAGTCACCGCGGTGTTCGATCTCCAGCGCGGAATGGCCGCTGAAGTGGGCGGGCAGCACCAGCGCGTTGGTATCGGCCGCCCAGCTGAGCAGGGCGGTCCTGGTCTCGCGGGCCTGGGCGGGGTCGGTGCAGAAGCAGCTGCTGTGCGCGGGATAGGCCAGCTGCAGCGGGGTGTGCAGGATGTCCGCCGCGAACAGCGCCCGGTCGCCGCCTGACCGCAGCTTGATGACGCTTGAGCCGGGGGTATGCCCGGGCGCGTCCTCCAGCCGGAGGTTGCCGTCGATCACGTGCGAGCGATCCCACAGCCGCACCTGCCCGGCCTCCCGTACCGGGGCGATGCTGTCCTCGAACGCGTTCTCGTTGACGCCCCCGGCGATGTCCGCGTTGGTGGCCGGGTCCCAGTAGCGGAAGTCGGTGCGGGGCATCAGGTAGGTGGCGTTGGGGAACGTCGGCAGCCAGCTCCCGTCGACCAGGCGGGTGTTCCAGCCGATGTGGTCGGTGTGCAGGTGCGTGTTGATGACCAGGTCGACATCCGCCGGGCGGACCCCGGCCTCGGCCAGCCGGCCCAGGTAGTCCAGTTGAAGATGATCCCATGCGGCTACCGCCGGCCGGTTCTTGCCGTTGCCCACGCCGGTGTCGATGAGAATCGTCGCGCCCTCGCTCTGCAGCAGCCAGGTCTGCATGGCGGCCTGCACCATGCCGTCGTCGGCCCCGAGATGATCGGGGACCAGCATGTCGCGGCTGTCCTGCCACGCCCGCTCGGGTATGTCCGGGAAGAAGGCACCAGCCGGCATGATCGGGCCGTGCATCTCTTCGACGCGGGTGATGGTGACGTCACCGAGCTTGATGGTGTTCATAATTGCTCCTCAAGAGCGGATGTGCCTGTTTTCAGGCGTGTTTGACCGGGCGCTCGGCTTAAGCGCCGGAAAAGGGGAAAGAAGGTCTGCCTGGCGGATCCCCGGCCGTCTACTCGCGGTCGGGCAGGGGCTGCCTCGCCTCGCTAACGGCGCCGCCGGTAGCGGCGGTGTGCGCCAGCAGGATCATCGCCTCGTGCGAGGGTGAGCCGATCTCGGTGGTGGCGAGGACGACCTGCTGGCCACGCTCAAGCCGCAAGGTGTGCTGGGTGACGGTCATCGCGCCCACCAGCGGATGACGCATCTCATAGACCGCCGCCTCGGCCCCGGACTTAACCCGGTACCCCGCCCACATCAGCGCGAATTCCGGGGATTTGACGGTAAGCTCCCCGACCAGGTCGGATAGCTGAGCGTCGTCCGGGTGCTGGCCGGAAGACATCCGCAGCCCGGCCGCGACAGCGCGCGCCTTGGCCGGCCAGTCGGCGTACAACTCGCGCGTGTGCGCATCGAGGAACACCAGCCGCGCCATGTTCGGGCGCTGCCCGGGAAGATCGGGCGCATCCCTCGGCAACTGCCCCGCGAACAGGGCATGACCGGTGATATTCCAGGCCAGCACATCACCGCGGCGGCCGAGGAGCAGCGCAGGCACGTCACCAAGAGAGGCCACGAGCTGCCGCACGGCCGGAGTGATCCGTTCCGCGGCAGGCCGCCGCTTGGGACCGCGGTGCCGGACGCCGGACGCCAGGTCGCGAAGATACTGGCGGCCGGCCTCATCGAGCCTCAGCACCCGGGCAATCGCGTCAAGCACTTCCGGGGACGCGTTGGCCGACTGGCCCTGCTCCAGCCGCGCGTAATAGGACGCACTCACGCCGGCCAGCTGGGCCAGCTCCTCGCGGCGCAGTCCAGGCACCCGGCGGCGATCACCATAGGTGGCCAGGCCAACGTCCTCCGGTCGCAGACCCGAGCGGCGCGCCTTGAGGAATTCACCGAGCTGTCGTTCACCCTCCATGCGTCCAGTATCGGCAGGTCCGCGATACTCAGCCACACCCTGACAGTGTTAGGCAAACTCGTCAGCACGCCAGGGGGCTGGCTCGTCTTCGTTTCGTTGCCATCAGCCGCCCCGGACGGTCGTACCATCAGCCGCTCCCGACGCTTGCTCCACTTGCCTTGCAACCACTTTTCACACCTGCCGGACGTTTTCCGTCTTTACATAGCTCCCGGACACTTTCCGGTCCTGTGAAACGTTTCATTGTGTCCGGGAGCTATGTAATGTCGCCCGACGGGCACCGCCGACCCTGTCACGGACGGCAAGGCTCGGTGAGTCACGGCGCCCCCGCTGGCCCGCCTGCGAGCTGATGAGGGCCTGTCACGAGCAGAGCTCGCCGACCAGGACCGTGACCGCACGGCCGGTCAGCAGGACCCGGTCCCCGGTGACCTCGGTGCCGACCAGGCCGGTGCGGGCGGAGACCTGCAGGCCGGTCAGCGCCGTACGGCCAAGGCGCCGACTCCAGAACGGGGCAAGCGTGGTGTGCGCGCTGCCGGTGACCGGATCTTCCGGAATACCAATCCGGGGCGCGAAGTAGCGGGAGACGAAGTCGTAGCCGTCGCCGGGCCGGTCAGCGAGGGCGGTGACGCTCACACCGCGCACCGGCATCCTCGCCAGCGCGCCCTGGTCGGGGATGAGCCCGCGCACGGTCTTCTCGTCGGGCAGTTCGACCAGCAAGCGGTCCAGTTCGCCGACCGCATAAACGCGGACCGGCTCCGCGCCAAGCGCGGCCGCCAGGGTGTCGCTCACATCGGCCGGGTTGACGGGGGTCGGCGGGTTGGCCGGGAAGTCCATGACGATCGTGCCGTCCGGCCGCGCCTCGGCCGAGAGCACCCCGCCGAGGGTGGCGAACCGCGCCACGCCGGCCGCCAGCCCGTCGGAGGCGAGTACATGCGCGACCGCCAAGGTCGCGTGCCCGCACAACGGGACCTCTGTCATCGGGGTGAACCAGCGCAGCTCCCAGTCATGCCGCTTGTCGGCCGGAGCGGGCCTGACGAACGCGGTCTCGGACAGGTTCATCTCCGCGGCCACCGCCTGCAGCCAGTGCTCTGGCGGCCAGGGGCCGTCCGGCAGTACGCAGACGGCGGCCTGGTTGCCCGCGAAGGGCCGGTCAGTGAACGCATCGACGATCCGGATCTTCATGCGCCGACCGTATGCTCCCAGCACCAGCGATGCCCAGGGCCAATACCGCCGGAATTGGCCTTCCGCTCCGACGCGGACCGCACAGCCGTCGGCGCAGCTTATTTGAATGTGTAGAGGCTGTGCTGTCCTGTGGCCGACCGGCCGGCCCCGGTCGTGACCGTCACGTCGGTCGTGCCCTTGGCGTGTGCGGGGGAAAGAATGGTCAACTCCGTGGATGACAGAACATGTATCTTCGTTCCCTTGGCGGCGCCGAAGAGAACACTGCTGGCACCGCTCAGCCACGTCCCGTAGATCCTGACCAGGGTGTGACCGCTTGCCGGTCCCTTGGCCGGGCTAATCTTCGTGATCGTCGGCGTCCCTCCCCATACGGAGGCGGGGTTTGGCTCGATGCTGTAGGTCGCGCCGTCACTGCCGTTGCAGTAGGCCGCGCTGACCTCCAGGTAGTAAAGACCCGCGTTTGTCACCGGATAGGCGACGGCCTTGTTGTCGCCGAGCACGGTGCTGTCGAGGCTGTTCCCATCGGAATCAGTGAGCGTCACCTCCACGTCCGAGCACGGAGCGCTTCCTCCCGCGACCGTGGTGTCCGCGAAACGCACGGTCGCCGCGCCCTGGCCTGACGGCTTGCCTAGCTTGTACCAGTACTGGTTGCTGGCGGTGGCGATAGTGCCGGCGTAGATCGTATCGCCGACCAGTGGCCCCCCGGCGTGCTTCATGGAGCCGCCTCCCGCCATCTTGCCGGTCCTGGACGCGGGTGCGCCGGCGAATACGGAAGGCGGATTGGGCTCGATGCTATAAGTCGCGCCGTCACTGCCATTACAGTAGGCCGCGCTGACCTCCAGGTAGTAAAGACCCGGGTTCGTCACAGAATAGGCGACCGCCGTGTTATCACCGAGTACGGTGCTGTCGAGGCTATTCCCGTCGGAATCAGTGAGCGTCACCTCCACGTCCGCGCACGGAGTGCTCCTGGAGATCGTGGTGTCCGCGAAACGCACCGTCCCGGTGCCTTTCGACGATGGCTTGTATACCTTGTACCAGTACTGGTTGCTGGTGGTGACGAGCGTGCCGCTATAGACCGTGGCACCGGCGAGCGCCGCCCGGACATAACCGATCGAACCGCCCGGCCCCGTCTTGCCGGCTGCGACTGCGGGAGCCTTCCCGCCGCCGCCAGAGAGAACCTGAAGGGAATAGGTAACCGGCTGGGTGACCGATCCGCAGTAGGCAGTGTCGACCTCTATGTAGTAGAAGCCGGCGCCCGGCCGGGCAACGGATTCGTCTTGCGATGAATCTGCCCCGAGCGTCTCGGCTGCCAGCTGGCCGTTCCCGCCGTCGGGCCCGTCGATCGTGAACGACACGTCGGTGCACGGCGCGGAGGCAGCGGTCGTGTCACTGACGTCAAGCTTCACCGCGCCGCCAGTGGTGGCCGGGTAGATCACCCACCAGTCATCCTGCTCGGTGCTGCCGAGCGACCCGCTCGCGCTCGTGGCCAGGACGGCGGCGTTGCCGATATTGGTACCGGCGGTCGCCGCCTCCGCCGAAGTTCCTCCGGCCGCGGCCAGGCCCGCCGCGATAACCGCGCATGAAACCACGGCCACAGCGCGGCTGCGCAGTTTGCTTCGGTACGTCAATGGCTTGACCTTCTCGGCTTCCTGAAGAAGCAGCCTCGCAGACATTTCGCTCGGCTTCCGGAATCCGAGAATAGCAGCAGGGACGGTCATTAAGTGACCAGCGACGGACCACGGATACCCCGTGTCGCCGGTTATTTTCTGTCCCTTTCTGGAACTATTACCGAAAGAAGCCCTTTGGTGTTCCCGCTGGTGCCAGGCTCCCATGCGGAATGGGCGCGGGCTAAATACAAGGGTGAAGGTCGTGTCCTCGATCTGCCGACGCTGGCGGTGGGGAGTCCGCGTCTCGCAGGCCCGGCATGACGAGGGTCAGCAGGGCTGCGACGGCCTGGGCAGCGGCGAAGGCGCCCACGGCCCAGGAGGTAGATACGTGCTCGACGAGCAGGCCGGCCAGCAGTGGGGCCAGGGTCGCCAGGGCCATCGCGGTCATGGTCACGGTGCTGGTGACGCGGCCGCGCATCTCCTCGGGTGCCTGGCGGAGCATGGAGGCGAACAGGCCGGCGTTCGCGGCCGGGGCGAGCAGCACGACGACCGCGACCGGCAGTGCCACCAGCGGCGAGGGCATCAGCAGCGCGGCGATGGCGAATAGCAGTGTCCCGGCCAGGGTCATCGTGATGGATATGGTGCGCGGGCGCAGGCGGCCCTGCAGCCGCGGTGCGACCGGGGCGCCGAGGACCCCGCCGGCCATGATGACCGCCTGCACCAGGCCGATGGCCGTGGCGGAGGTGCCGTGCTGGCGGAGCCCGACCGTGATGGTGAACAGCACGCCGTTGAAGGCGAAGTTGACCAGCGGCGCCAGCACCATCATCGCGCGCAGCAGCGGGATCTGCCAGACGACCTTCAGGCCGTCGGCCACCTCATGCCACAGGGCCTTGCGCTCGGGTGCCTGCTCCGGGCGGAACCGGCCGCGGATCCGGCTCACCGTGCCGAATGAGGCCGTGTAGGAGACGGCGTCGGCCAGGAACGGGACGGCACGGCCCAGGCCGAACAGCAGGCCGCCGAGCGCGGGCCCGGCCACGCTGGCGGCCCAGGTCCGGCCCTCGGTGGCGGCCCACGCCCGCACGAGCTGCTCGTCCGCCACGATGGCCGGCAGCGCGGCGGCGGCGGACGGGTCGAAGAGGCCGCCCGCGGCCCCTTCGATGAGGCTGACGACGAGGACGAGCGGCCAGGACGCGAGGTGCACGGCGACGAGGATGCCGAGGACGGCAAGCAGACCGGCGCGCACGGTGTCGCAGGCGATCATCGTCAGCCGCCGGTCGAACCGGTCCGACAGGGCCCCGGCGGGCAGCTGCACGCAGATCAGGGCGATCATCCGCGCCGTGCCCACCAGGCCGGCCAGCACCGGCGAGTGGGTCAGCGCGAGGATCAGCAGCGGATAGGCGATCATGCCCATCTCGCTGCCGGTGTCGGACAGCAGCTGGCCGGTCCAGAGCATCTGGAAGCCGTTGTTGTGCCGCAGCGGGACCGGCCCCGGCCTCGGCGCGGTATCCGGCAGGCCGGCCGCGGCCGGCTCGCTCATCCGGGTGTTCCCTCGTCTTCGTCACCGGCTTCCGCCGCACCACCTTCCGGGTACGCGATCGGATGGGAGAGCAGCATCAGCTGCACCGGTACCGACCCGGCCGGGCGCTTGGACGGATCGGCCATCCGCTGCTGGAACAGCGGCATCAGGATCGCGGTCAGGTCACTGGTCAGCCGCTCCAGCTCCTCGACCGTCAGGTAAAAGACGTACTCGCTGTCGTCGCCGGCGTCCTGCCAGCGAGGCGGATAGCTGGCCTTGGTCTGCAGCCAGGTCCGGTAACGCTCGAACTGCCGCTCCCTGACCATGCGGATCAGGGCGTCTTGCGCGAGTTTGGACGCCGGGTCCTCGCGGGCGGTGACACTGAAGCCGGTGGTGGTCATTCGCCAGGGCTTGGCCCGGCCCTTGCCGCCGCCCGCCTCCTCCACCACCCCGTACTTCGCCAGCTGCCGGAAGTGGAACGAGCAGGTCGACGGGGGCTCGTCGATGAGCTCGCTGGCCTCGGCGGCCGTCAGCGGCCCGTGCAGCACCAGCTTCCCGATCAGCGCGATGCGCACCGGGTGGGTCAGCGCCCGCAGCCGCCGCGCATCGCTGAGGGTTGGCGGCTCGCCGCCCGGCGGCGGCTCGGCGGACGGTTCGGCGGACGGCTCGCCAGCTGGATCCTGATCATCGAGAGACACCTATCGATAGTTTCCTCTCGATAAGCAGCTGTCAAGCGGCCCCCGCCGTTCGTTTCCGGGGCGCATACGGGCATCCCGGAAAATCATCAGAACGCCAGGGGGAATCGCTTGCGGACCGTAGCGGCTGTCTCATCGGGCGGTGCGGCCCAGATGGCTTCGTTGAAGATCTCCACCTCGATGGGCCCGGCGTAGCCCGCGGCCGCCACGGCCGCGGTGATGGGCGGGAAGTCGATGTAGCCGTCGCCGACGTGGCCGCGGCCGAGGAGGGTGTCGGCGGGCAGCGGCAGGATCCAGTCGCAGACCTGGTAGCTGACGATCCGCTCCCCCGCCCGCGCGATGTCGCTCAGCAAAGACGCGTCCCACCAGACGTGGTAGGTATCGACGACGACGCCCACGGCGTCGGCCGGGAAGGCCAGCGCCAGGTCGAGCGCCTCGCCCAGCCGGGTGATCACGCACCGGTCGGCGGCGAACACCGGGTGCAGCGCCTCGATGCCCAGCCGCACGCCGCTGGCCTGTGCGACCGGGACGAGCTCGGCGATCGCGTCGGCGATCATCCGCCGGGCAAGCCCGATGTCGCGGCTGCCAGGGACCAGGCCGCCGGAGACGAGAACGAGCGTACCGGTGCCGAGCGCGGCCGCCTCGGCGATCGCCGCCTTGCTGTCCGCGATCGCGGCCATCCGGGCGGCCGGGTCGGCGTGGGTGAAGAACCCGGCCCGGCACAGGCTGGAGACCGGCAGCCCGGCCGACCGCACGGCGGCCGCGGCGGCGGGCAGCCCCGCCCGCGCGACCTGCTCGCGCCAGAGCCCGATGGCCGGGATCTCGTGCCGGGCACACAGCTCGACCGCCTCGGGCACGCCCAGCCGGTTGACGGTCGCCTGGTTGAGCGAAAGCCGCCCGAGCACGCTCACGCGTGTGCCCTGAGGAACTCGCTCATCCGGCTGACCGCGAGGTCCGGGTCGGCCAGCGCCCCGGCCGCCGCCGCCAGCTCGAAGACCCGGATGAGGTGGCCGGCCGGCCGTCTGCGCTCGAGGCCGTCGAGCATGGAAAAGCGCGGCTGCAGGCCGTTCAGCCAGGCCAGAAAGGCCACGCCCGTCTTGTAGTAGTACGTCGGCGCCTCGAAGATGAGGCGGCTGAGCGGGACCGTCGGCCCGATCGCGGCGTCGTACCCGGCGAGATCGCCTGCGTCGAGGGCACGCAAGGCCGCGGCGGCCGGGGCGGTGACCGCGGCGAACGCGCCGAGCAGGGCGTCACTGTGGCCGGCGTCGTCGCCCCTGATGAGGTCGGCGTAGCCGAAATCGTCGCCGGTGTAGAGCCGGATCCCGGCCGGGAGCCTGCGGCGGAGCGCCACCTCTTTCCCCGCGTCGAGGACGGAGAGCTTGATGCCGTCCACCTTGTCGCCGGCCTGCTGGATCAGCTCGAGCACGGTCGCCGCCGCCGAGTCGAAGTCGCCGCCGCCCCAGTAGCCGCGCAGGGCCGGGTCGAACGCCTCGCCGAGCCAGTGCAGGATGACCGGCTGGCTGGCCTGCTTCAGCAGCGCCCCGTAGACCTCCAGGTAGTCGCGAGGACCGCGCGCGGCGGCGGCGAGCGCGCGACTGGCCATGAGGATGATCCCGGTGCCCGCCCACTGCACGTACTCCAGCTGGACGGTGTAGGCGTCGATGATCTCGGTGATCGAGTGGCTCTTGCCCGCGGCCAGGTGATCGGTGCCCGCCCCGCAGGCGAGGCCCGCGAAGCGGCCCGCTGCCCGGCGGGCCGCCGCGCGCTCGGCCGAGCTGGCGATCAGCTCCCGGGTCTGCCCCCAGGACAGTCCCATGCCGCGCTGCGCGGTGTCCATCGCCTCCGCGACCGCGAAGCCGTGCGCCCACAGGTGATCGCGGAAGCGGAGGGTCGCTTCCCAGTCGATGAGGTCGCCGCTGTCGATGGACGCGACGTGGGCCGCGGCGTAGACCCGCCGCGACGTCGGCGGCGGGTAGCCGTCCGCCCAGCCGGGCGCGCTGATCTCAAGCGGCGCCGCGCGCCCGGGCAGCGCGATGCGGGCGCTCATGCCGTGTCTCCCGCTCGCTCCGGGGCGCTGCGCTCGCTCACGGGGACCTCGACCCGGCGGCCTTCCGCCGCGGATCGCATCGCGAGCTCGGCCAGCTGGACGCCCCTGGCGCCGGCGTACAGGTCCCACGGGAAAGGCCTGCCAAGCGCGGCGTCCCGCAGGAACAGCTCCCATTGCGCCTTGAAGCCGTTGTCGAAGTCCATGTTGTCCGGCACGTCGGTCCACATCGCCTGGTAGTCCAGCGGATCGGGCAGGTCGGGGTTCCACACCGGCATCGGGGTGGACACCTTGTGCTGGACGGCGCAGTTGCGCAGCCCCGCCACCGCGCTGCCATGCGTGCCGTCCACCTGGAGCTCGAGCAGCTCGCGGCGGTTGACGCGGACCGCCCACGAGGAGTTCACCGACGCGACGGCGCCGCCCGCGAACTCCAGGATGGCGTAGGCGGCGTCGTCGGCGGTGACGTCGTAGGGCTGGCCGGCCTCGTCCCACCGCCTGGGCAAGTGCGTCGCGCGCCGCGCGTAGACCGAGCTGACCGGGCCGAACAGCTCCTCCAGGAGGTAGTGCCAGTGCGGGTACATGTCGAGCACGATGCCGCCGCCGTCTTGCTCGCGGTAGTTCCACGAGGGGCGCTGCGCCGCTATCCCGTCCCCCTCGAACACCCAGTAGCCGAACTCGAGCCGGACCGACAGCACCCGGCCGAAGAAACCTTCGCGGGTCAGCCTGCGCAGCTTGATCATGCCGGGCAGGAACAGCTTGTCCTGGACGACGCCATGCGTAATGCGCGCCGCCCCGGCCGCGTCGGCCAGGGCGAAGGCGGCCGCGGCCGAGGCGGCGACGGGCTTTTCCGTGTAGATGTGCTTGCCGGCCGCGATGGCGCGGGCCAGTGCCGGCTCGCGGGCGCTGGTGACCTGCGTGTCGAAGTACACGTCGATGCCGGGGTCGTCGAGCACCTCGTCCAGGCTGGTGGTCCACCGGGTCAGGCCGTGCCGCTCCGCGATCTCCCGCAGCCGCTCCTCGCTCCGGCCGACCAGGACCGGCTCGGGGTACAGGGAGGTCCCGTCGCCGAGCGGTATGCCGCCCTGCTCGCGGATGGCGAGCAGCGACCGCACCAGGTGCTGCCGGTATCCCATCCGGCCAGTGACCCCGTTCAGGGCGACGTGAATGACCTTGCGCGCCATAGGGCAGCCTTCCGCGGTGTGAGGTGGGTCGTTCAGGGAGTCGTTTGGGAAAGGGCTTTCCCGAGAATAGGCTTGGCCGCACAGCCGGTCAAGCCGACGAGGAGGTCCCGTGACGGACGTACGGCCCGACGCGCAGCCCGTGACGCTGCAGGATGTCGCCGACCGGGCCGGGGTGTCGTTGACCACCGCGTCCCGGGTGCTCAATGACGGCTCGCGGAAGGTGGGCAAGGCGCTCGCTGACCGGGTGAACCAGGCGGTAGCCGACCTCGGCTACACGGCCAACCTGCAGGCCAGGGCGGTGGCGACCGGCCACAGCACGATGATCGGTGTGGCGCTGCGGGACATCTCCGACCCGTACTTCTCCTCGATCGCGGCCGGGCTCATCGAGGTCGCCCACGGTGCCAGGCTGCTGGTGTGCATGTCGAGCACGGCCGCGCACGAGGAGGCCGAGCGCGAGTACGTCGCGCTGATGCGCGCCCAGCGGGCCAGGGCGGTCGTCCTGGTGGGCAGCCGGTCGGAGAACACCGCCGCCAGGGACGCGCTGCGCGCCGAGCTGGCGGCGTTCACCCGGTCGGGCGGCCGGGCGGCCTGCATCGGGCAGGACCTGCTGGGCGTGGACACCGTGCTGCCGGAGAACCGGGCGGGCGCGGAAGCCCTGGCGAGGGACCTGGCCGCGCTCGGGCACCGGCGGTTCGCGGTGCTGGCCGGGCCGCGCTCGCTGCTGACCACGCAGGACCGCGTGAACGGCTTCAGGGACGGCCTGAGCGCCTGGTCGGTGCCGCTCGAGCCCGCACGGGTGGTGCACGGCGACCTGTCCAGGGACGGCGGCTACCAGTCCATGAGCGAGATCCTGGCGGCCGGCCGGCCGCTGCCCGACTGCGTGTTCGCGGTGAGCGACATCATGGCGGTCGGCGCCCTGGCGCGGCTGCGGGCGGCGGGCATCGACGTGCCCGGCGACATCGCCCTGGCGGGGTTCGACGACATCTCGACCCTGCGCGACGTCTACCCGCCGCTCACCACGGTCCGGCTGCCGCTCAAGGCGATGGGCGAGATCGCCGCCCGGCTGGTGCTCGGCGACGACGCGCCGCGGCAGCCGCGCGTCGTCCCGGTCCCCGGCGAGGTCGTGCTGCGGGACAGCACCCGGCCCCGGCCTCCGGCAACACAGCCTCCGACAACACAGCCGCCGACAACACAGCCGCCGACAACACAGCCGCCGGCAACATGGCTACCAGGCTAACTCTTGCGCGCTGCTGTCCCGATTGGGTATTTTCACGGGAACCGGAAAGCGCTTGCCAAACATGGCGAGCGCACCGGGAGTGAGAACTCTCCGGGAGTGACACCATGAGCGAAGCGGCATCAGTTCCGTTCTCAGAAACCAAGGCACCTGAATCGCCTGAGCGGCTGCACCGCGGAGCGCTCAGTCTCGTTGACATCTCCGCCTCGACGATGGCGAACATCGGCCCGGCCTACAGCTTTTACTTCGGTGCGGGCTTCCTGTTCCTCACCGCGGGAGTGGCCGCGCCGCTGACGATCATCGTGGCCGGCATCGCGATCGCGCTGCTCGGCAACACGCTGTCGCAATTCTCGCGGGCACACCCGTCCACCGGCGGGTTCATCTCCTACGTGGGCAAGACGTTCGGCGGCACCAGCGCGGTGACCACCGCGCTGCTGTGCGGGGCCGGGTACATCATCGCGATCTCCTCGGTGCTCGCCATCTGCGGCGGTTACCTGTCGATCGTGCTGCAGTACTACTTCAACTGGAACGTGCCCTGGGTCATCTTCTCGGTGATCTTCACCGCGTGCGCGATCCTGATGATGATCCGCGGCGTGGCCGTGTCCACCAAGCTGGCCGGCCTGTTCTTCGGCTTCGAGATGCTGGTGCTGGTCGTGGTGTCGGTCGCGGCGCTGATCAAGAACGGCGGGCACCTGTCCGCGGTCCCGTTCGAGCCCAGCCACATCACCAACGGCTTCAGCGGCCTGGCGGCCGGGTTCCCCCTCGCGATCTACCTGTTCATCGGGTGGGAGAACTCCGCCGCGCTGGCCGAGGAGACCGGCAACCCGCGCCGGAACGTGCCGCGGGCGGTGTTCCTGTCGATCACGCTGATGATAGTCGGCTACATCCTGTACGCCTACGCCACCGCCACCGGGTTCCAGTACAACGTCACCGCACTCGGCGGCGCCGCCATCCCGTTCATCAACGTGTCCCACGACGTTGCCTCCTGGCTGGCGTTCTTCGCCTACATCGCCGGCATCACCTCCACCCTCGGCGTGCTGATCTCGGCGGTGAACTCACAGTCCCGGCTGATCTTCAACGCCGGCCGGGAAGGTCTGCTGCCGCGCTGGCTCGGCAAGGTGCACCCGGTCCGCCGCACGCCGGTCAACGCGATCTACGCGTTCGTCGTCATCGCCGCGGTGATCATCGGCGTCTGGGCGCTGCTGCACCTGATCGGCGGCGACAGCGGCTCGATGAGCGCGCTGAACTTCTTCGTGGAGTCGTCCACCATGGGGACGATCCTCATCCTGGTGGTGTACTTCCTGTCCAACCTGGCGCTCCCGTTCTACTACCGCCGTTACCGCCCGCAGGAGTTCAACGTCCTCAAGCACGCGGTGCTGCCGGTGCTCGGCATGATCGCCATCGCCGTCCCGGTGTACTACCTGGTCAAGCCCGGCCAGGCAGCGCCCTACGACTGGTTCCCCTACGCCGCGCTCGGAGTGATCGTGGTGTCCGTCGGGTACGCCATCTGGCTGAGCCGCCGCGACCCTGGTCTGGGCGAGCGGGTCGGCTCGATCGTCGCCGACGAGTAGCCAAGTCATTGCCGTGGTACGCGCAGCCACGGTCCGTTCCCTATGAATCTTGGAGGCTTCCATGGCCGGCAACCCGCACCCTCTCGACCCCGCCTCAGCCGACGAATACCTGGCCGGGCGGAAGATCATGGCGGACGCCGGGCTGCTCGCGGAGCCGGTCCGGTTCGCCTACTACGGACTTGAGGAGCCGCCCAAGGCCGAGGTGCTGGCCGGCCCTTCCCAGCACGGGACCGCCGACCGGCGGCTGCGGGCGTTCCTGCTCAACCTGGACAGCGGCGAGTCGACGGACGTCGTGGTGTCGCTCACCCGGGGCAGCGTGCTCAGCGCGCGCTCGATCGACACCGGGGCTGAGGGCCAGCTGCCGATCATCGACTCGGAGTACCACCTGGTCGAGGAGATCGTGCACGCCGACCCCGATTGGCAGGCCGCCATGGCCAGGCGCGGGCTGACCGACATGAGCAAGATCCGGATCTGCCCGATCACGGCGGGCGCCTTCCGGGCGCCCGCCGAGGACGACGAGCGGCGGATGGTCCGCGTGCTCGCCTTCCTGCAGGCCAATGCGCATGACCTGGCCTGGGCGCACCCCATCGACGGGGTCACCGCGCACGTGGACCTGATCGGGAAGCAGGTGCTGCGGGTCACCGACGAGTTCGAGCTGCCGGTGCCCGCGGAATCCGGCGACTACGACGACCCGGCTGTGCGCGGGCCGTTGCGCACGGGCCTGCGGCCGATCGAGATCACCCAGCCGGAGGGGCCGAGCTTCACGGTCGAGGGCAGCCTGCTGCGCTGGCAGGACTGGTCACTGCGGGTCGGCTTCGACCTGCGGGAAGGGCTCACCCTGCACCAGATCGAGCTGGCCGGGCGGCCGGTCATCTACCGGGCCTCGGTGCCGGAGATGGTGGTGCCGTACGGCGACCCGAACTTCCGCTACTGGCAGTCCTACTTCGACACCGGTGAGTACCTGGTCGGCAAGTGGGTCAACTCGCTTGAGCTCGGCTGCGACTGCCTCGGCGAGATCACCTACCTGGACGCGGTCATCTCCGGGGAGACCGGCGAGCCGCGCACGGTGCGCAACGCGATCTGCGTCCACGAGGAAGACTTCGGCATCCTCTGGAAGCACACCGACATCTTCAACTCCTCAACCCAGTCGCGGCGGCAGCGCCGGCTCGTCGTGTCGTTCTTCACCACGGTCGGCAACTACGACTACGGGTTCTACTGGTACTTCTACCTCGACGGCACGATCGAGTGCGAGGTCAAGATGACCGGGGTGGTGTTCACCGCGGCCCATCCGGGCGGCGACCACCCGTACTCGACCGAGGTGGCACCCGGCCTGGGCGCCCCGGTGCACCAGCACCTGTTCAGCGCGCGGCTTGACATGTCGGTGGACGGGCTCGCCAACGCGGTCGAGGAGGTCGACGTGACCGGCCTGCCGATCGGGCCGGGCAACCCGTACGGCAACGCGATCGCGCGGCAGGTGACGCGTCTTTCCTCGGAGGCTTCCGGTTGCCGCCCTGGCGACGCCTCGCGTGGCCGGGTGTGGCGGGTGATCAGCACTTCGTCGGTGAACCGGTCGGGGAAGCCGACCGCGTTCACGCTGTACCCGGAGCCGGCCCCGGCCCTGCTGGCCGACCCGGCCTCGCCGCTCGCCGCGCGGGCGGGCTTCGCCACCCGCGCCCTGTGGGTGACCCGCTACGACCCCGCGCAGCGGTATCCGGCCGGCGATTTCGTGAACCAGAGCCCCGGCGGCGGGCTGCCCGCGTACATCGCGGCCGACCGGGACATTGACGGCCAGGACATCGTTGTCTGGCACACGTTCGGGCCGACGCACGTGGTCCGGCTTGAGGACTGGCCGGTGATGCCGGTGACCAGGACCGGCTTCATGCTGAAGCCGTCCGGTTTCTTCGACCGCAACCCCACGCTCGATGTCCCCGCGCCGTCTGGTCACTGTCACCCGAAGTGACGCGGCGATGTCGCAGCGATCACGCGGCGATGTCGACAGGATGTCACCGCGATGTCTGAGGCGGCTACGCCGTGCCGACAGATCCCGTCGACACCAGAGTTTCGGCTCGGTCGCGCTTTCGACAGGCACCACGCGTGCGTTCGGGAAAAAGATTTTGGTTTGAGTGAACGGGCAGTTTCTTCGCCTTATCAGCCGACGAATTCGCGGCTCCGCTCTCACGGCCGACCCAGCCCCCGTTGAGCCCGCCGTTCATCCGTTAACGCTTTTTTAACGGAAACAATGCTATGTAACATGCTATGTAACGCCGTTTGAGGTTGTCGGCTTCAGTGTGACGGGCTTGACTACGACATAACGTAACTGCTGAATTTAGTAGGAGGCGGTCGTGAAGTCGTTGCCTGGCGCAAGATATAGAAGGATCCTGGGGGCAGCCGCGGCGGCTCTGGCGCTGCCACTGGCGGCGCTCGCGGCCACCTCCTCCGGCGCCGCGGTGCAGGCGGGGGCAACGGCCCGGACGACCGCGGATACGGCCTCCTGCCCGTGGCTTAACCAGTCGCTGCCGGTACAGCAGCGGGTATCGATGCTGCTGGCGCAGATGACCCTGGCGGACAAGATCAACATGGTGACCGGGGCCGGGACCAGCGAACCGTACGTCTTCTACATCTCCGCGATCCCTAGCCTGTGCGTCCCGGCCATCGGTGAGGAGGACGGCCCGCTCGGCGTGGGCGACGGCCTGACCGGCGTGACGCAGATGCCCTCCGCCGTTTCCCTGGCGGCCTCCTTCGACACCTCCCTGGCCTACCAGTACGGGCAGGTCGTGGGGTCGGAAGAGCGGGCCAAGGGGGCCATGGTCGACCTGGGGCCGACGGTGAACATCGACCGCGACCCGCGCTGGGGACGGTCGTTCGAGGCCTACACCGAGGACCCGTACCTGAACTCCGCGCTGGCGGTCGCCGACGTCGACGGCGTGCAGAGCCAGGACGAGATGGCGCAGATCAAGCACTTCGCCGTCTATAACCAGGAAACGAACCGCAACGCCCCGGCCGACAACGCGATCGTGAGCACCCGGGCGGAGCAGGAGATCTACCTTCCCGCGTTCTATGCCGGGACGACGGAGGCCCACGCATCGTCGGTGATGTGCGCCTACAGCTACATCAACGGCCAGGCCGCCTGCCAGAACCAGTACCTGCTGCAGACCACCCTGGACCAGGACTGGGGCTATCCAGGCTTCGTGACCTCGGACTACGGGGCTACCCATTCCACCGTGCAGTCCGCTGACGCGGGCAATGACCAGGAGATGCCCTCCGCCCAGTTCTACGGTCCGGCGCTTGAGGCGGCGGTGGAGGATGGCCAGGTCTCCATGGCCACGCTGAACGGCATGGTCAGCCGCATCGTGACCGAGATGTTCAAGTTCAACGAGTTCAACAACCCGCCGACCGGGACGACCAGCGCGGTCGTCACCACCCCGGCCGACCAGGCGGTCTCCACCTCGGTCGCCGAGGCAGGGACGGTGCTGCTGAAGAACGCCGGCGGCACCCTGCCGCTGTCGGCCAAGGGGGCGGGCACGGTGGCGGTGATCGGCCCGGCCGCCTCCGCCGCGCCGACCTACACCGGCGGCGGCAGCGCCCACGTGACCTCCACCTTCAACGTGACTCCGCTGCAGGGCATCGAGGCGGCGGCGGGAACCGGCACCACGGTGAACTACGTGCAGGGCCTGCCCACCGACACGTCACTGTCGCCGATCCCGGCCGCCGACCTGACCCCGGCGTATGCGGCGACGGGTTACGGCGGGAGCTACACCGGCACGCTGACCGCCCCGGAGACCGGCACCTACGTGCTCGCGTTCCAGAACCCCGGCTCCTACAACGCGACCAACCTGTACTTGGACGGCAAGGAGATCCTCTCCAACCCCGGCACCCCGCCGGTCTCCACCTACTCGGTCGGCGTCGACCTGACGGCCGGCCAGACCTACACGCTGTCGCTTTCCGGCAGCGGCCCGTCGGCCGCGCTGAGCTGGGCCACCCCGTCCGACCTGGCGCCACCGATCGCGCAGGCGGTCGCCGCCGCGAAGTCGGCCGCCACCGCGGTGGTCGTCGTGTCCGACGACACCGAGTCCGAGGCGGCGGACCGCGCGAGCCTGAACCTGCCGTCCGCGCAGAACGAACTGATCTCCGCGGTCGCCGCCGCCAACCCGCACACGGTCGTGGTTGTGAACGCGGGCGCCCCGGTGACGATGCCCTGGATCAACCAGGTCTCCGCGGTGCTCGACGCCTGGTACCCGGGCGAGAGCAACGGCACCGCGCTTGCCTCGGTGCTGTTCGGCCAGACCGATCCGGGCGGCCACCTGCCGGTCACCTTCCCCACCGACCTTTCGCAGGTGCCCGCGTCCACCCCGGGCCAGTTCCCTGGCACGGGCGGCGAGGTGCAGTACTCCGAGGGGATTGACGTCGGGTACCGCTATTACGACGCGACCAACGAGACCCCGCTGTTCCCGTTCGGCTACGGCCTGTCCTACACGAAGTTCGCGTTCAGCCACCTGCGGGTTACCCCGCAAGCGGTCCAGAACGGCACGTCGAACCCGGGAACGCCCGCCTGCGGCTGCAACGGGCAGTCGGGCAGGCAGGTGACGGTGTCCGCCACCGTCACCAACACCGGCCAGGTGGCGGGCTCGGACGTGCCCCAGCTGTACCTTGACGACCCGGCCGCGGCGGGCGAGCCGCCGCGCCAGCTGAAGGGATTCCAGAAGGTCACGCTGAAGCCCGGGCAGTCCGCGACCGTCCGCTTCACCCTCTCCGGCCAGGACCTGTCGTACTGGAACGACGCTGCCGACGGGTGGGTGCTCCCCGACGGCACGTTCGGCGTCTACGTCGGCGACTCCTCGGCCCTGGCCAACCTGCCGCTGCGCGGCCGCTTCACGGTCGACCGCACCGTCGGGGCCCGCTACGCCACCCTGTCGGCCCCGGCCACGGTGACACCGGGCTCCCCCGCCAGCGTGACCGCCACCCTGGTCAACGACGGTGACTACGCGATGCCGCAGGCGCGGTTCACGCTGGAGGTGCCGGCCGGCTGGCACGCGAGCAGTCCGGCGCCGGTCACCGTGGCGCCCGGGCAGACCGTCACCGAGCACTTCACCGTGACCGCGCCGGCCGGCGCCCAGCCCGGCGACAGCACCCTGCAGGTCGAGATCAGGCCCACGGCGGGCGGGTTCGCCGGCCGCACCACGGTGAAGGCGTCGGCCACCGTGACCGTGCCGTACTCCTCGCTCACCGCCGCCTACAACAACACCGGGATCAGTGACAACTCCGACGTGGCGGCGGGCGATTACGACGGAGTCGGCGACAGCTACTCCGCCCAGGCGCTCGCCGCGGGCACGCCGACCGCGCTCACCCCGGGCGGGAAGGTCACGGTCGGCGGCACCACGCTCACCTGGCCCGCGGCCGCGGCGGGGACCCCGGATAACGTGGTCACCGGCGGCCAGACGGTCGCGCTGTCCGGGTCGGGAACCGACCTCGGGTTCCTCGGCGCCAGCCAGAACGGCACCGCCAGCGGCACCGTCACCGTGCACTACACCGACGGCAGCAGCCAGTCGTTCAACCTCAATATGGCGGACTGGTACGCCAACAGCCCCTCCGTCGGCAACCAGCTCCTGACCACCGCCTCGAGCTGGAACTTCACGTCCGCGACGCAGGGCCCGCACCCGGTCAGCATCTACTTCGCCTCGGTGCCGCTGCAGGCCGGCAAGCAGGTGTCGGCGGTCACGCTGCCGGTCCTCAGCAACGCGGGCGGGACCACGGCCATGCATATCTTCTCGATGGCGGTCGGGACCGGGACGCCGACAACCGGAGCGCCCTACTCCTCGCTCGCCGCCGCCTACGACAACGTCGGGATCACCGATAACTCCGACCCGGCAGCGGGCGACTTCGACGGCACCGGGGAGACGTTCTCCGCCCAGGCGCTGGCCGCCGGAACGCCGACCCCGCTGACCGCGGGCGGCCAGGCCACGTTCGGCGGGACCACGTTCACCTGGCCCGCCGCCGTCGGCACGCCCGACGACGTGATCGCCGACGGGCAGCTCATCGACCTGTCCGGGTCGGGGACCGACCTTGGCTTCCTCGGCGCCGGAGCGTTCGGGGCGGCCAGCGGGACCGGGACGATCACCTACACCGACGGCAGCACCCAGTCCTACAGCCTGGTCATGGCGGACTGGTACAACAACGCCCCGGTGTCCGGCGACGAGCTCGCCACCACCACGACGAGCTGGAACTTCTCGTCCGCGACGCAGACCACCCACCCGGTGAGCATCTACTTCGCGTCGGTGCCGCTGCAGGCCGGCAAGACCGTGGCATCGGTCACGCTGCCAACGGTGAGCGCGAGCGCCGGCAACGGCATCACCGCGCTGCACGTCTTCGCGGTGGCGGTCGGCTCTGGCACCCCCACCAGCGGCTGACATCGCCGGTCGCCGCGGGTCCCCGCTCCTGGTGGGCAGGGACCCGCCGGGCTCGCGCACGGTCAAACGCGACCGGTGTACTCCCACACGTAGAAGACGGTCGTGCCGGAGTGCACCCGCGCCACCAGCGAGTACCCGCCGGTCATGGATAGAGCAAGGGCTATCACGTCGTCTGTCGCCAGCGTCTGGGTGAAACTGAGGACCACCACCGAGTAGTAGTGCCGCGCGATCGCCCGCTGGTAGTACTGCGGATCGCTGCCCGCGGTGTCCGACCACTGCTGCCACGTGGTCTTCGGCAGGTAGTACTGGAGAACGTCGGTGGTTTCCACCAGGAAGTGCCCGCCGTGGCCGGTCAGCGGCGCGACGACCTTGACCACCCCGGCCTCGTCGGGCCAGTTGAGCATGGCCTGCGCCTGGGCCGTGCCAAGTACGGTGACCGGGATCAAGGTGGCCAGCGACGCCGCCAGCACGAGCCGCCGCCCCGGCAGCCAGCTCAGCAACCAGCTCAGCAGGTAGCCGGCCGCGATCGCGGCGAACCAGGCACCGAAATCGACGTGCTTGTTCAGCGACGTCGTGGTCTCAATGCGCGCCTGGTCGGCCGGTGCCAGCAGCGCCGACAGCGCCAGCACGGCCAGCAGCGGCGCCTGCGGCCAGCGGCGGCGCACCGCGCAGACGACCGCCCCGCCGACGGCCGGGATCGCCACGACGGCGGTCCACGACCACGCGTCGGCGAACACCAGCGCGGCGGTATCGGTTCCGTGCACCCGCCCGGTCGTGGTCACCGCGATTCCGGTGCGATAGCCGGGTCCGCCCGCTGCCAGCAGCACGGCCAGCACAGCCGCCGCGGTGCCCGCGAGGAGGGCCGCGCGCAGCAGGGCGGCCCTGCGCCCGGCACAGGTCCACGAACTCAGGATGGCTACACAGACCACCGTGGGGTCGTACAGGGCGGTCGCGTACTTTGTCGCGTTGGCCAGCGCCAGCGCAATCCCCGCGCCGGTTACCCACCGCACCGCCTGCTGGCCGCTCCGGGCCCCGGCGGCGCACCAGGTGGCCGCGGCCAGCAGCAGCAATGCCAGCGCGTCGTAGGTCGCGAACGAGCCCAGGTGCAACGTCGGCGCGAGCGCGGCGAACAGCGCGGCGGCGAAGAAGGCGGCGCGGTTGTCCGCGAGCAGCCGGGTCGCGGTGCCCCAGACGAAGCACGTCACCCCGAGCATGAAGACGAGTGACAGCAGCCGCGCCGCGGCCAGCCCGCCGATACTGTCGGCGATGGCACCGATCGGCGGGTAGATGACCGGGGCACCGGAAAACACGGTCTGGTAGTCAGGGATCGGGGTGCCGTGCAACCAGTGCGACCATTCGAGATGCCCGGCCGACAGGTAGAGCGCCTCGTCCCCGAACGCGGTGCTGGCCCGCACCAGGCTGGCCGAGAGCGCCGCCTGGACGGCCAGGACCGCCAGCAGCGGCCACGGCATCCGTACCGCCAGCGTTCTTCGCACCTACCGAGGTTAGGGACTCCCGGCGACCAGACCGGACGGTTTTCAACACTCTTGCAGCCAACCCGCACCCGCCCCGAAGGCCGCCGGCCAGTGACCGCGCCGGCTATTAGCAGTTGCGGTTGATGCTGTGCTTGGGCCCGAGCAGCTCGAAGGCGTCTTGCAGCGGGATGTTCTCGGTCCTGGTGATCCCGCCGACGCGGACCAGCAGCGTGAGGTAGTCGACTTCGACCCCGCCACCGGACCCCATGCACTCGTCCGATGTCCAGAACACCCGTACGAGGCGGACCGAGTGCGGCGGGATGACCCCGGGCGACGCGTAATAGCTGGTGCCCGACATGGGGTCGCCGACCTCGTCCAGGTGGGGCCCGCTCTGCACGCTCACCTGCGACTGCCCCGGTGGCGATCGCGGCGACCAGGACGGCGATCGCGGTCCACGTCCACCAGCGGACCCGCCCGAGCCGGTTACGCAGCCTGCGCAGGGCCGGCCGGCGGCCGGGGCCGGCCGCGTCGGCCGCGAGGGAGCGGGGGGTGCCGAGCCGGGCCAGCTCCGCACCCACCTCGTCGTCGGTGGCATCGGGCGGGAGCGCCTCGCCCAGATGGGCGGCGATCAGCTCGTGCAGCTCCCGTGCCTGTGCGGCGGGCAGTGACGCGCAGGCGGCGTCCAGGGCACGCAGGTACACCTTGACCAGCCGGCGCTCAAGCACCGTGTCACTCATCGCTCGGCTCCTCTCCCGACGGCGCCGCCGCCGTGCCCGGCGGCGGGAACAGGACCGCGGTGACGGTCGCGGCGAACTCGGTCCAGTCGGCGCGGAAGGACTTGAGCTGGTCGCGCCCCGCGTCGGTGATGAAGTAGTAGCGGCGGGCACGCTCCCCGGCCGGGTCGTGCCACTCACTGGTCACCAGCCCGGCGTCACGCAGCCGGCTCAGGAGTGGGTACACGGTGCCGTCGCTGGTCAGCAAGCCGCCCGCGGCGGCCAGCTCGCGGACAAGCTCCAGGCCGAAGCGGGGGCGCTCGTCGAGCAGCGCGAGCACGCACGGGCCGAGGACGCCGCGTCGCAGCTCGGTTAGGCCCGGATCACTGCCCATGTCGCACATGATCTCTTGTCACACAAGATAAGTCAATCGCGGGCCCGGCGGCGCGGTTATGCCGAT
The DNA here is from genome assembly GCA_050013875.1 of Trebonia sp. Taxonomy (GTDB): domain Bacteria; phylum Actinomycetota; class Actinomycetes; order Streptosporangiales; family Streptosporangiaceae; genus Trebonia. The sequence goes on from JBEKEK010000030.1 coordinate 56,541, forward strand.
GCGAGGCGCCCGGAAATGCCGCACACTTATGGACATGAACCGGGAGGGCGCGGAAACCTTTCTGCGGCTGCTGGCCGAGACCGAGATGCGCGACCAGCTGGCCACCGACCCGCCGCCCTGGGCGGGCGGACCCGGCGCCAGCCGGGTCAAGGTATCCGTGGTGGGACAGGCCCTGACCGCCGTGCGGGCGCTCGACGGCGAGACCGTGGAGGATGTCCTGGCCGATTTCGACCTGGCCGTGAGCCTCCGGCGGCTGCACGGCCCGGGCCCGCGCCCAGCCCAAACCGGGCCCCGCGGGGCACAGCCGGCCATGGCCAGGCACGGCACCGGATCTCCGGGCCCGGCGGCTGCGCCCCCACCCGTTCACGATCCGGACGAGGGGGCGGCCGACAGGTTTGTGCCGATCGGCCTGACCGTGCCGTTTCACGAGGGCGACCTGAGCGGCGAGCTGTACCTCATGTCGTTCGCGCATACCCGCGCGGGCGCGCGGTTGATCGTCTTGTGGGGGCAACCCACCCTGTCCCTGGAGCACGGGCTTGGCCTGCAGCAGGCTGAGCTGCTTCCTATCGGCCTGTTCAGGGTCACCGATGACCGGGGCTCGGCCTACGAACTGGACTTCACGCACGCCGACGGCTCGCAGTGGATCAGCCAGCTCAGCCTGCACCCCGCCCCACCCGACCACATCCGCTGGCTCGAGGTCGCGGCGCCACCGGGTCCGGCCGTGCGGGTGCACCTGAGCCCGGCCGGCGGGCCGCCCGGCGGCGAACCGGTGGACGGGGCGCCGGAGATCAGCGCGGCTGACCTCAGCGCGGGTGAGCAGCTGCTGATCATGCTGGCCGAGGACCTGCTGATGGTGGCGGCGCAGTACCCGCTGGCCATGCGGCCGAAACTGCGCGCTAGCGCGCCGAGAGTCTTGCAGGCCAAGGGCACCGGACTCGGCGCCATCATCGCCGGGCTCGAGGCGGTCGGCGCACTGCCGCCGCACAGCCCGATCCCGGGCCGGCTGGCGGCGCTGTGCGCCGGCCTGGGCATCGGCTGGCATGAGATCGCGGCGCCGCCGGCTGATGACCTGCCGGAATCCTGGCTGAGCCTGCTGACTTACTACCAGCGCAGGAAACCGGACACCCCGCTGGTACGCGACGGCTTCGCGGCGCTGGCCGCCGCCCTGCCCGAACTGGACGGCATCAGGCTCGCCCTGGCCGGCCTGCACAACACCCAGGGGAGCACGGTGCTGCACGTGCTCGCCCGGGGCGTGCGGCGGGAAGAGCGGTTCGGACCGTACGGCATCAACCTGGACTTCCCGCTGTCGTTGTGGCTGCGCGACAGCGGCGGCCGATGGCACGCGGCCCGCCCGGTCGGCTGGCATCCGTCCGGCCCCGAACATTCGATCGGGCTGGCGCTGGTGCCGCCGCTGCCCCGCTCCACCACGTGGGTCGAGGTGCTGGCGGCCGGCCGGTCGGGCGAGGTCCGCAGCACGCTGCCGCTTCGCTGGGGGCCCAGCCGTGACCGATAGCCCGGAGAGGGCGTGGTTCGGCTGCCTTCCCAGCTGCGAGGCTTACCTGCCGTGCGGCCAGGGCCGGCACATCGTCCGCTGGGAGGCCGGGGAGCTCCGGCTGCTCAGCCATCCCGACCCCGAAGCAGAACTCGTGCTCGTCGCGCTGGGCGGGGAGAAGACCCGCTGCGTCGAGGTGGCGCAGGCCTGGGGGCGGCACGCCGAGGACCTGTCGGTGCTGGCCATCGGCCCCCGCGGCCCGGCTGACGAGATCGCGGTCAGCTGGGATGACGTCGACGCGACGGCGCAGGCAGCCCAGCCCGGCCCGCGCCCGGCCCCGCATCCCACCCCGCCCGGCCCCGGGCGCAGGCCGAGGCGGTTGATGTACGGCACCACGCCCCCCACCGTGGCCCAGAACCAGCAGGAGACGCAGGACAGGGAGCGGGCCGCGCGGCGCCAGTACGACATGCTGTCACTGCTGGCGCTCGGCTACGGATTCCAGGTCAGGCTGATTGGGCAGGTCGCCGAGGCGCACGCCAGCCGGCCGGAGGAGACGATGGAGAAGATCAGGCCTTCGCTGGTTGCCGCGATCACCGCCCGGCTGGCACCGGTGGCCGAGCAATGGCTCGGCATCGACCCCGACCAGGTCGTGGTGACGCTGCACCGCGGGCCGGGATGGGGATCGGCCGAGCTGACCGGCCGGGGCGGGCAGCGGCGGCTGCGGGTCAGCCTGCCGCCGGGCTGGCTGGCCCAGGTCTGGGCGGCCGGGCTGGCCCTGACCGGACGGCACCTGGTCGTGGCCGTGGCCCGGGCGGGCTGGCCCGAGGCGCGGGTCCTGGCCCTGCGCGCGCCGGGCACCGAACCGGTACCGCTTGACGTGCATGCCACCGCGCCGGGCCCGGCTGGCGCCGGCTTGAACGTGCGGCCGAATGCCGCGGATGCGCCACACTGGGAAGTATGAGCCCGAACAATCCGGCGGTTGAGGCGCTCGGTGTGGCGGTCGCGGCCCGCGTGCCGGTGCTGCTCTGGGGTGCGCCTGGCACCGGCAAGACGTCCGCGATCCGGGCCATGGCCCAGATCATGGGGTTGCCGTGCGAAACGGTGATCGCCTCCATCCGGGAGCCTTCTGACTTCGCCGGGCTGCCCATCGTGGTCGGCGACGGGGTGCGGTTCGCTCCCCCGGCCTGGGCGCTGCGGCTGGCCGCAGCCGGGCACGGCCTGTTGTTCCTCGACGAACTGTCCACCGCCCCGCCCGCGGTGCAGGCGGCCCTGCTCCGGGTGGTACTCGAGCGGGCCGTCGGCGACCTCATGCTGCCCGACGCGGTTGCCGTGGTCGCCGCGGCCAACCCGCCTGAGCAGGCCGCTGACGGCTGGGACCTGTCCGCGCCGCTGGCCAACCGGCTCTGCCACCTGGCCTGGCAGACCGACCCGCGGTCGGTGGCGGACGGGCTGGCGGGCGGCTGGGCAGCCCCAGTGGTCCCGGTGCTGCCCGACGGATGGCAGGCCGAGGAAATCCTGTCCCGCGGTCTAGTCGCCGCCTTCTTGCGGGTCCGGCCGTCGCTCGCCAGCGCTCCGCCGTCCGACGCCGCGTCCGCGGGCCGCGGCTGGCCGTCGCCACGGACCTGGGAGATGGCAGCCCGCCTGATGGCCGCCGCCGGCGCCTCCGGCGCCAGCGACGCGGCCCGGACGGCGCTCGTGACCGGAGCCGTCGGTGACGGGGCGGGCGTCGAATTCCTCGTCTGGCTGACCGAGATGGATCTGCCCGATCCGGAGCAGGTGCTGGCCGACCCGGCCTCCTTCCGGCTACCCGAGCGGGGCGACCGCGCCTACGCCGCCCTGGCCGCGATCGCGGCCGCGGTGGCCGCGGATCCGACGCCAGAACGCTGGACGGCTGGCTGGCAGGTCCTCGGCCTAGCCGCCGACGCGGCGGCCGACGTGGCCGCCGTGGCCGCCCGCGTCCTGGCCAAGTGCCGCCCCGAGGGCGCGCCCCTGCCCCCGGAAATCCACCGGTTCGCCCCGCTGCTGCGCGACGCGGGCCTGCTCCAGTGAGCGAGTCCCCACTCAGCGCCCCCGGCCTAGACGGCCTGGCGGCGGCCCGGTTGTGGGCTGCCACCAAGTTCCCCTACCTGGCCACCGCGGTGTTCGGCGCTCAGGTGATCGCGGAGCGGGGCAGCGGTGCCGTGTCCGTCGACGAAAGCTGGCGGATGCACGCGGACCCGGAGCTGACCGAGGCCTGGACCCCGGCGCAGTTCGGCAGCGTCCTGATCCATCACGTCTGCCACCTGCTTCGGGCCCACGGCGAGCGGGCGCAGGCGACGGGCGTCCGGCCGGACGAGGCCCGCACCTGGGTGCGGGCCGCGGACGCCGAGATCAACGACGACCTGGTCCCGGCCGGGCTCGACCTGCCGGGCCGGCCGGTGCTCCCCCGCGACCTGCACGCTGCCGACGGCTTGCTGGCGGAGCAGTACTTCGAGGGGATCCGGGCCGCCGCCCGGGAGAAGAAGGGCGGACAGCAGGCGGGACCCGATCGCCCGGCACAATCTGAGGACGGGGAAACCGCGGGCGGCTGGGTCGACTGCGGAAGCGGCGCGGACGGGATGCCCCGGCCCGGTCAGCGGCCGGGGGGCCTGGAGGAGTGGCAGGCCGACCTGATCCGCCGCCAGGTCGCACTCGATGTGGTGGCGCACGGCAAGCTGCCGGGGACCGTGCCGGCCGGGCTGCTGCGCTGGGCCAAGCAGGTCATCTCCCCGAAGGTCAACTGGCGCGTCCTGCTCGCGGCCGAGCTGCGCCGGGCGGTGGCCGAGGTCGCCGGGGCGGTCGACTACTCCTACCGGCGGCCGTCGCGCAGGTCCGCCGTGGCGGGCCAGGTGGTGCTGCCGGCCCTGCGGCGGCCGGTGCCTGAGGTGGCCGTGGTCTGCGACACCTCACCTGCTCGCCATGGCGCTGGCCGAGGTAGCGGGCCTGCTGCGCGCCCTCGGGCTGTCCCGGCAGGTCCGCGTACTGGCCTGCGACACCGCGGTCGGGCCGGTCCAGCGGGTCAGCTCGGCCCGCCAGGTGCAGCTAATCGGCGGCGGCGGAACCGACATGAGGGCGGGCATCGCCGCGGCGGCCGCGCTGCGGCCCAGGCCCGCCGTCACGGTCGTGCTCACCGACGGGTATACACCGTGGCCGGCCGAGCAGCCCAAGGGGATGCGGATCGTGGTCGGGCTGATCGGCCCGCGGGCCAGGGACGCGCCGTCGTGGGCCCGCGCTGTCCGGGTGGAAGCGGACTGAAGTCACCCGCGCAATGGCGCCTCCGCGGACAACACCGGAGGGGCGGGCGCCGCCGTCACGCAGCCGGCAGCCGCTCGCCGGTGAGCCGCGCCAACTCGTCAAGCAGCTGATCCTGGCCGAGCACGTTGGCCTGCCCGGCGACCGAGCGCGTAGACGCGGGGTTTGCGGTGGACTTACGGTGAAGGTGATCGCCGATGATCTGGAGGTTGCCCAATGTCCATGACCGCATCCGAGACGGCTTCCAGCCAGGGCGTTCAGGACGCAGGCCACGTAGACATCCTCATCATCGGCGCCGGGCTCTCCGGGATCGGCGCGGCTCATCATGCGCGGGAGCGGTTCCCCGACCGGAGCGTTCTGGTCCTGGAGGCGCGGGACCACCACGGCGGGACCTGGTGGACGCACCAGTACCCCGGAGTGCGCTCCGACAGCGACCTGTTCACCTACGGCTTCCGGTTCAAGCCGTGGCGCGGTACCGCGATCGCCACCGGCTCGGCCATCCTCTCCTATCTCGATGAGGTCATCGCGGAGGACGGCCTCAATACCTGCATCAGGTACCTGCACCGGGTCGCCTCGGCGACCTGGTCCACCGCAGACCGGCGCTGGACCGTGGAGGTCACCAGGACCGACACCGGCGAGCGACTGCGGTTCACCACCGGCTTCTTGTGGATGTGTCCCGGCTACTACAACCACGACAAGCCCTACCAGCCCCGGTGGAAGGGCCTGGACCGGTACCAGGGCTTGCTGATACACCCGCAGGCCTGGCCCGAGGACCTCGACGTCACCGGCAAGCGGGTCATCGTGATCGGTTCCGGCGCGACGGCCGCGACGCTGATTCCCGCGATCGCGGAGGATGCGGCGCACGTGACGATGCTGCAGCGCTCCCCCTCCTACTTCTTCGCGCCGCCGCGGCAGAATGAGCTCGCCGTGACGCTGCGCAGCCTGGACGTCCCGGAGGAGTGGACGCACGAGATCCTCCGCCGCGCCTACATCGCCCAGTCCGACCAGCTCGTGAAGACGGCGTTCGAGGACCCCGACGCGCTGCACGCGTTCTTCATCGAGTCGATGCGACCGCAACTGCCCGAGGGCTTCGACATCGACAAGCACTTCACGCCCCGCTACCGCCCGTGGCAGCAGCGGATAGGCGTCGTCCCTGAGGGCGACTTCTTCGCGGCGCTGCGCTCGGGCAAGGCGTCGATCATCACCGACACCATCGAAACGTTCACCGAGACGGGAATCGAGGTCAGCTCGGGCGAGAAGATCGCCGCCGACATCATCGTCACCGCGACCGGCTTCAACATGTCGCTGTTCGGCGACATCCCGTTCACTGTCGACGGTGAGCCGGTCGACTTCACCGACCGCGTCACCTGGCGCGGCATCATGATCAGCGGCGTGCCCAACATGGCCTACGTCTTCGGCTATCTGCGCTACAGCTGGACGCTGCGCGCCGAGATGGTCTGCGACCTCGTCGCCGGCCTGCTGCGGCACATGGAGGACAAGCACGCCAGCATGGTCACCCCGACCCTGCGGCCGGCCGAGGCGGGGATGGAACGGCGCCCGTTCTGCGATCCGGAGAACTTCAGCTCCGGCTACATCATGCGGTCACAGGACATCCTGTTCAAGCAGGGCAGCGGGGAACCCTGGACGCACATGCATGAGTACCACCAGGAACGGGACACGCTGCCAAACGCCGACCTTGATGACGGGACCCTCGTCTACAGCTGAGCCCGCGTCGCGGCAGGGAATGGCACCGGGGGGCTACCAGTCACGACGGCTTCATGTCAGTGGGAGCCCACCGGCTAACGGGCGAGCCCGCCGCGCTGGCGCTGGGCCAGCGGGGTGAGCAGGCCGGCCGGGACTTAGCGCCAGACCGCGACCTGCCCATTGGCAATCAGTCAGGTGCGCTACCAAGTTGACCCGAGGCGGGATTGATTGAGAAATAGTGCCGATTTTAGGGGATATCAGCACGTCAAACCAGTCATGACACCGTCGCGGAGCGGGGCCGACAGGGGCAGGCTCGTGTCGTAGTCCCAACCGATGGAGAAGGGAGCTCCAGATGGCTGTCAGCACAGAACCCACCATCAGGCCGTTCAAGGTCCCGGTCGCCCCGCGGGCGGAAGTCGAGGCGCTGCGGGCCCGCGTCCGCGCGACCCGCTGGCCCGAGCGTGAACTCGTCGACGACCACTCGCAGGGCGTGCAGCTGAAGGTAATCCAGGAACTCGCCCGCTACTGGGCGGAAGATTACGACCTGCGCAGGTACGAGGCGAGGCTGAGCGCCCGGCCGAACTTTGTCACCACGATCGACGGACTGGACATTCACTTCATCCATGTCCGCTCGCGGCACGAGCACGCGATGCCGCTCATCGTCACCCACGGGTGGCCCGGCTCGGTCATCGAGCTGCTGCAGATCATCGACCCGCTCACCAACCCCACGGCGCACGGTGCGAGCGCGGCGGACGCCTTCGACGTGGTGATCCCGTCGATTCCTGGTTACGGGTATTCCGGCAAGCCCGGCAAGACCGGCTGGGGCCCGGACCGCATAGCCAGCGCCTGGACCGAGCTGATGAGGCGGCTCGGCTACCGGCAGTTCGTGGCGCAAGGCGGCGACTGGGGCGCGATCATCACCGACGTGATGGCCGTGCAGGCGCCGCCGGAACTGCTCGGCATGCACACCAACATGGCCGGGGTCGTTCCGGCCGATGTCTCAGCGACGCTGGCGCAGAACGTACTGGGGGCCGGCGGCCCGCCGCCATCGGGTCTGTCGGCCGAGGAAAGCGCCACCTACGAGCAGCTGAACTTCTTCTACACGAAGGGCATCGGCTACGGGATCGAAATGATCACCCAGCCGCAGACGCTCTACGGGATCGCGGACTCGCCCGTCGGGCTGGCCGCCTGGATGATCAATCACGACGCGTCCAGCTACTCCGACATCGCGGACGCCTTCGCGGGGCACCCCGTCGGCAACCTGACCAGGGACGAAGTCCTCGACAACCTCACGTTCACCTGGCTGACGAATACGGCGATTTCCTCGGCCCGGCTGTACTGGGAGAGTACGTACGACTTCTTCGGCGTCAAGGGCGTCAAGATCCCGGCCGCGGTGTCCGTCTTCCCCAAGGAGATCTACAAGGCCCCGCGCAGCTGGTCCGAGCGGGCCTATCCCAACCTCGTGTACTTCAACGAGCTCGACCGGGGCTGCCACTTCGCGGCCTGGCAGGAACCAGGGCTGTTTACCGCCGAGCTGCGCGCGGCGTTCCGGCCGCTGCGCGCCAAGGGCGCGCCAGTGCCCGGGCCGAGGAGCGAGGCGCCTGCCGCCGAGCGACAGGGGAAGGGATAGCCGATTGGCGCCCCGTAGCCCAAGATCGGCATAGGAGCGGGAAACACGAGCGCGGGAGGCACTGACATGGCCCACAACTGGACGGCACCGGCCGGACTGCATCCGTCATCGCCCCGGCTGCCGGTCGAGGGCAGGCTGCCGTCATTCGACGGCGCGACCGAGTGGCTCAACTCGCCGCCGCTGACCCCGGCCGCCCTGCGCGGCAAGGTGGTGCTGACCGGCTTCTGGACCTATACCTGCATCAACTGGCTGCGCCAGCTTCCCTACCTTCGCGCCTGGGCCGCCAAGTACGCCGACCGCGGGCTGGTCGTGATCGGGGTGCACACCCCCGAGTTCACGTTCGAGCGCGACCTCGACAACATCCTGCGCGCGGTGGCGGACCGGGACATCGACTACCCAGTCGCGGTCGACAGCGACTACGCGGTGTGGACCGCGTTCGCCAACCACTACTGGCCCGCCCTCTACTTCGCCGACGCGCAGGGGCGCATCCGGCACCATCACTTCGGCGAGGGCGAGTACCAGCAGTCGGAGATGGTCATCCAGCAACTGCTGGCCGAGGCCGGGTCGGCCGGGTGGGAGCAGGGGCCGGTGCCGGTCGACGCCCCCGGCGCGGAGGCCCCGGCCGACTGGGCAGACCTGCGGTCGGCCGAGAACTACACCGGCTACCAGCGCACCGAGGGCTTCGCGTCCCCCGGCGGCGCTGTCCCTGGCAAGCCGCACGCCTACCGGCGGCCAGACCGGCTGCGGCTCAATCAGTGGGCGCTGGACGGTGACTGGACGATAGCGGAGGAGGCCGCCACCTTGAACGAGGCCGGCGGCCAGATCAGCTGCCGGTTCCACGCGCGCGATCTGCATCTCGTCATGGGCCCGGCCGCGCCGGCCACCCCCACCCGGTTCCGCGTGCTCATCGACGGGCAGCCGCCCGGGGCGGCGCACGGGGCCGACATCGACCGCGAGGGCAACGGAACTGTGACCGAGCCCCGGCTGCACCAGCTCATCCGGCAGCCCGGCGCGATCAACGACGCCACCTTCGAGATCACCTTCGCCGATCCGGGTGCCCAGGCCTACGTGTTCACCTTCGGCTAGCCACGCGAAGCACGCTCCCGTTCGGGCTGCAGATTCTGATCTTCCCGGGCGGGAGCCGCGGCTGCCGGCAGCGTGATGACCATGGTGCTGCCGCCGTCCGCGCCCGGGCCGTAGGTCCCTGATCAACCTACCTGGGCGGGGGTTGCCTCCTCGAAGATCAGGATCGTCTGGGTCGAGTGAACCTCGGGGATGTCCTGCAGGCGGGTCAGCACCACGTCGCGCAGCGACACCGCGTCGCGGGCGCGGACACGGAGCAGAATGTCATGCTCGCCCGACAGCAGCGCGACGTGGTCGATCTCCGGCATGCTCAGCAGTTGCCCGCGCACCGATTTCCACGAGCGCTGGGCGATGTCCAGGTACACGTAGGCGGACAGCGCGTAGCCGGCCCGCACCGGGTCGATCTGCGCGCCGTATCCGGTGATCACACCCTCGCGCTCCAGCCGGGACACCCGGGCGTACGCGTTCGCCCGCGAGATGTGCACGAGGTCGGCGAGCGCGCGCATGGACATCCGGCCATCGGCCCGCAGCGCCTCGACGATCTGCCGGTCGGTGTCGTCCATCGCTGCCATATGTCCAGGCAGGGTGCCCGCAGGGTGATCGGTGGAAGTCATATGGCCAGAATAACTGGATATCTAGAGCAATTCATCTTCGATTCTGTCCCACCTCTGGAAATTTGGCTAAATCTGGGCAGACTCTCTGGAAAGCGTCATGTCGAAGGGAGGGACTGTGACGGCCCTTGCTTACCGGAGTGAAACGGTGGACGGCGGCGCTCTGCTGCCGAGCGCGGTGCCGCTCCAGCTGATCGGTCAGGACGGCCAGGCGGGCGACAACCCGGGCGGCCTGCGCCTCCCAGGGCCCGGGGTGCTGCGTGAACTGCACCGCCGGATGGTCCTCGGGCGCCGCTTCGACACCCAGGCGACCGCGCTGACCAAGCAGGGCAGGCTCGCGGTCTACCCATCCTCCCGCGGCCAGGACGCCTGCCAGGTCGGGGCGGCGCTGGCGCTGCGCGACCAGGACTGGCTGTTCCCCACCTACCGCGACTCGGTCGCCGTCCTCACCCGCGGGGTGCCCGCCGAGGAGACCCTCACCCTGCTGCGCGGCGACTGGCACTGCGGCTACGACCCGTGCCAGTACCGGGTGGCGCCGCAGTGCACCCCGCTGGCCACCAACACGCTGCACGCCGTCGGCCTCGCCTACGCCGCCCGGCATAAGCAGCAGGATCAGGTCGCGCTGGTGCTGCTTGGCGACGGCGCGACCAGCGAGGGCGACACCCATGAGGCGCTCAACTTCGCCGCGGTCTGGAAGGCCCCGGCGGTGTTCCTGGTGCAGAACAACGGCTACGCCATCAGCGTGCCGCTGGCCAAGCAGACCGCCGCGCCCACGCTCGCCGCCAAGGGGATCGGCTACGGCGTCCCGTCGCTGCTCATCGACGGCAACGACGCCGCCGCGGTGTACGCGGCGGTACGGTCCGGCATCGAGCGGGCCGCCCGCGGCGACGGTCCGACCCTGATCGAGGCGATCACCTACCGGATCGAGGCGCACACCAACGCCGACGACGCCACCCGCTACCGGGCCGGCGCCGAGGTCAGCGACTGGCTCGAGCGTGACCCGATCGCCCGGCTTGAGGCCTACCTCAGGGCGCACGAGCTGCTCGACATCACGGCCTCCGGGCGGTTGACGGCTGAGGCCGAGCAGCTGGCGACGGATGTCAGGGAGCGGATGAACGCCGTCGTGGCGGTCGACCCGGCCGAACTTTTCGAGCACGTCTACGCCCAGCCGACGGCCAACCTGGAGCGGCAGCGGGCGGCGTTGCTGGCGGAACTGGCGGAGGCCGGGGAGCCCGTGCGATGAGCGCGGTGACGTCACCCGCACCCCGGGAAGCCGCCGCTGCTCCCGCGTCCGCGCCCATGCCGCCCGCGGGAGCGGCACCGGTCACCATGGCGGGCGCGCTTAACCGGGCGCTGGCCGACAGCCTGGCCGCCGATGACCGGGTCGTGGTGTTCGGCGAGGACGTCGGCACCCTCGGCGGGGTGTTCCGGGTTACCGACGGGCTGGCCGACCGCTTCGGCGAGCAGCGCGTCTTCGACACTCCGCTGGCCGAGTCGGCCATCGTCGGCACCGCCATCGGGATGGCGATGAACGGCCTCGTGCCGGTGGTCGAGATGCAGTTCGACGCGTTCGCCTACCCCGCGTTTGAGCAGGTCACCAGCCACCTGGCCAAGATGCGCAACCGGACCAGGGGGCGGCTGGCGCTGCCGGTCGTCATCCGGGTACCGTTCGGCGGCGGCATCGGCGGGGTCGAGCACCACTCCGACTCCTCGGAGGCGTACTACACCCACACCGCGGGACTGCGGGTGCTGACGCCGGGCACCCCGGCCGACGCCTACCGGCTGCTGCGCCAGGCGGTCAACTGCCCCGACCCAGTCGTCTTCCTCGAGCCGAAGCGGCGGTACTGGTCCAAGGAGACCGCCGTGCTGACGGCCGAAGGCCCGCCGATCGACCGGGCGGTCGTGCGCCGGCCGGGCCGGGACGTCACCCTGATCGCCTATGGCGGGATGGTCGGCACCGCGCTGGAGGCGGCCGCGGCCGCCGTCGAGGAAGACTGGGACGTCGAGGTCATCGACCTGCGCTCGCTGTCGCCGCTTGACGAGGAGACGCTGACCGAGTCGGTGTCCCGCACCGGCCGGGCCGTGATCGTGCACGAGGCGGCCGGCTTCGGCGGCTACGGCGCCGAGGTGGCCGCCCGGCTGACCGAACGGTGCTTCCACTACCTGGAGGCGCCCATCCTGCGCGTCACCGGCTTTGACATCCCGTACCCGCCGCCGCACCTGGAGCGGTTCCACCTGCCAAACCCCGACCGCATCCTGGACGCCATCGCGCGCCTGCAGTGGGATGGTGACGGTGCCTGACTTCCGCCTCCCCGACCTCGGCGAAGGGCTGGCGGAGGCCGAGGTCATCGCCTGGCACGTGAAGCCGGGCGATCACGTCACCGTCGACCAGGTCATCGCCGAGGTCGAGACGGCCAAGGCGGTGGTCGAGGTCCCGGTCCCCTACGCGGGGGTGGTCACCGCGCTGCACGCGGAGCCGGGCGGCGTCGTCTCCGTCGGGCAGCCGCTGATCACGGTCACGGCCGATGCGGGTGCGGGCGAAGAAGCCAGCGGCAGCGTGCTGATTGGCTACGGCACGACCGCGGCGCCGGCCCGCAGCGGCCGGCGTGGCCGGCGACGGGGTGCGGCGGTTAGTGCTCCCACGGCGAGCGCTCCCCCGGCGAGCGCTCCCCCGGCGAGCGCTCCCCCGGCCCGCGTCACGAAGGCCGTCGGACCGCACCCTCGCGTCGCGGTGATCTCACCGCTGGTGCGTAAGCAGGCCAGGGACGCCGGCCTCGACCTGGCCGGTCTCGCCGGAACGGGTCCCGGCGGGGTGATCAGCCGCGAAGACGTCCGGCAGGCGATCGCCGAGCGCTCCGCGGGTGCCGCGGGCGCCCCGGGTCAGCACGCTCAGCCGCAGTCGGTGCCCGCCGCGCCCAGCGACGAGACAGCGGCCGAAGCGGGCGTGCGGCGGATCCCGCTACGCGGCGCGCGGCGCGCGATGGCCGATAAGCTGTCCCGGTCCCGCCGGGAGATCCCCGAGGCGACCGTCTGGGTCGACGTGGACGCCACCGGCCTGGTCGAGACGCGCCGGGCGCTGAACGCGGCCGACCCCGCACGGCCGGTCAGCCTGCTCGCGCTGCTTGCCCGGTTCACCATCCTCGGGCTGCGCCGCTACCCCGAGCTCAACGCCCGCATCGAGCAGGACGAAATCGTCGTGCCCGAGTGGGTCAACCTCGGCTTCGCCGCGCAGACCGGGCACGGCCTGGTCGTGCCGGTCGTCCGTGACGCGCACCGGCTGACCACCCGGGACCTGTCGGCCCGGCTGGCCGAGCTGACGGCGGCGGCCCGCGAGCGGCGTCTGGCCCCGGCTGATCTGGCCGATGGCACGTTCACGGTGAACAACTACGGCGTGTTCGGCGTGGACGGCTCCGCCGCCATCATCAACCATCCGGAGGTCGCCATCCTCGGCCTTGGCCGCGTCATCGACCGCCCCTGGGTGGTCAACGGCGAGCTCACCGTGCGCAAGGTCGCCGAGCTGGCGCTGGCCTTCGACCACCGGGCCTGCGACGGCGGCACCGCCGGCGGCTTCCTCCGCTACGTCGCCGACTGCATCGAGTCTCCGGCCACCGCCCTTGGCGACCTATAGAGGCAGGAAGCCCCTCTTGGCTTGCCCGTAGTTGAAGCTGGCATGATCGGTCAGTAAGGAGGCAATCATGGAGCTGGGACGTTACGGGGTCTTCGGGCACACGAGGGTACTGACGGTCGAGCGGGCCCGCGTGCTGGAATCGCTCGGGTACGAGACGGTGTGGCAGGGTGGCTCACCGCCGGCCGACCTCTCACACGTTTCCGCGATCCTGGACGCGACCAGCACGCTGAAGGTCGCGACCGGTATCGTCAACGTCTGGACGGCCGACGCGGCCGAGGTCGCACGGTCCTACCATCGCATCGAGGCGGCCCATCCCGGCCGCTTCCTGCTCGGCGTCGGGGTCGGCCATCCCGAGGCGACCGCCACGTATCACTCGCCATATCAGACGCTGGTGAACTACCTCGACGTGCTCGACGCCGAAGGTGTCCCGGTCGATCGGCAGGTCCTCGCGGCGCTGGGCCCGCGGGTGCTGCGGCTGGCCGCGGAGCGCACCGGCGGCGCGCATCCCTATCTGGTCACCCCCGAGCACACCCGGCAGGCCCGCGAGATTCTCGGCGCCGGCAAGCTGCTGGCACCCGAGCAGCGGGTAGTGCTGGAGTCGGACCCGGTCCGCGCACGGGCCCTCGGCCGCGGGTCAGTCAAGATGTACCTGCGTCTGACGAACTACACGTCCAACCTGCGGCGGCTCGGCTTCACCGCCGACGACGTGGCGGGCGAGGGCAGCGACCGGCTGATCGATGCCCTCGTCGTTTACGGCGATGACGCTGAGATCGGGCGGCGCTTCGATGAGCACCTCAAAGCCGGCGCCGACCACGTGGCCGTCCAGCTGATCGCCGAGCCGGACGCCGACCTGGATGCCGGTTTCCGGCGGCTGGCCGGCCTGCTTGGGGTCTCCTGACGAGCTGCCGCTTACCGGGGCCTGGCGCGGGTCGCGCCCCAGCGGTCCCAGTGCACGACCTCTTCGACCGGGAGGCGCTTGGGCTCCGCCCAGCGCCCCTGGGACGGGTAGCCCATCGGGATCAGCGCCATGGTCAGCGCGTCGGCCGGCAGCCCGAGCAGTTCGCGCAGCTCATCCTCGTGACCAAAGTAGAGCGTGGTCAGCGAGGTACCGACGCCGTAGGCGCGCGCGGCCAGGCAGAGCTGCTGGACCGCGCCATAGATGGACGAACCGATCCGCGGGGACGTCGCGTCCGCCGCGTCGCGCAGCACCGCGAAGACCCACACCGGGGCCTCCTCGAGGTGATGCGCTAGGTGCTCGGCGCCGAGGAACCCGCGCGGGCTCATGCCCGACGAGACCTCGCCGGCCAGGATGCGGTCCCGGTACTGGCCGTAGGCGGAGTCCCAGTTGTGCCGGTACCAGCCCGCGACTCGCTCCTTGACCGCCTGGTCGGTCACCACCACCCACCCCCACTGCTGCCGGTTGCCACCGGACGGGCCTCGGATCGCCGCGTCGAGGATCGCCCAGAGCACGTCGTCGGGGATCGGATCCGGCGCGAGGTAGCGGCGCGATGGGGTGGAGTGCAGCGCTTCAAGTGCGCTAAGCGGCTGCCCGTTAGCAGATTCCGCAGCCGGCGTTGGCGACATCCATGTCCTCCAGAAGTAGACCGGACAAGATCATCTCACTACAGGACCCGCACTTCACCGACCGCGACCCCGCCGTCGGAGCGGCTAATGGTCACCGGCTCGATCAGCGCGGGCGCGACGGTGACGCTGGCCGGGAACTCGTCGTGCACCCGCTCCTTGATGGTTTCCGTCGAGACGTTGTTGAACAACCTGGACAGGCCGCTGCCGTCGAAGTTAGCCCACAGTTCGTCGTGATGCGCGGGCACCGGAACCCGGGGCTGGTAGCCCGACCAGGATGTAATCAGCCCGGGTTACGTCGGCCGCGCTGAAGATCCGCGACGAGCGCTCTTGAGTGGAATCATGTTCCCTTCCTAGCTCACCCTACTGATGACTTGGATCGTGTCAAGTACCTGGTAGACGGGGAATTTCAGGCCTTGACATAACAGAAACAACGTTTCAATATTAGTCGTGTTTTGCAGATGAGCGGACAGCCTGGCCGCGTCGAGCGCGGCCGATGCCAGGGACGGGATCGGGTGAGTTCTCCGTGTCGCTAACCACCGACGAGAGTGCCTCAAGCGCCACACCAGGAACGGCGGGACCGCGGCCGTCGGCCGGCCGGCATCGGCTCACGTCGATGCTGGCGCCCCGCGGCATCGCGATCGTGGGGGCGAGCGATAACTCGGGCTGGTCCCGTTACACCTACGCCAACCTGATGCAGGGCGGCTACCCGCACGCCGTTCACCTGGTCAACCGCCGCGGCGAGCCGGTCCACGGGCAGGCCACGGTCACGTCGCTGCGCGATATCGGCGAGCCGGTGGATCTCGCCTACGTGCTGACCGGGCCGGCCTCACTGCCCTCGGTGATGGCCGACGGCGCGGCCGCCGGGGTGCGGAACCTCGTCGTGATCGCGGCCGGGTTCGGCGAGATGGGGGACGAGGGGCACCAGCGGGAGCGGCAGCTCGCCGACCTCGCCCACGGCTACGACCAGCTCATCCTCGGGCCGAACAACCTCGGCTTCATCAACACGCCGGACGCCACGATGCCGTGGAGCCAGGCGATGCCCTGGCCGATGCAGCCCGGCGGGGTCGGCATCATGTCGCAGAGCGGGGCGCTCGGGATCTTCCTGCTCAACTATCTGCAGAACCGCGACGTCGGCATCAGCCACCTGGTCACGGTGGGCAACGAGGCGATGGTGACGGTGGCCGAGGGCATCGACTACCTCGTCGAACAGGAGGGGACGCGTGTCATCGCGCTCTACCTGGAGTCGGTCCGCCATCCCGAGGTGTTCCTGGCGGCGGCCGGGCGGGCGATGAAGGCGGGCAAGCCGATCGTCGCCTACAAGGCCGGCCGCGGCGCGCTCGGGGCCAAGGTCACCGCGGCGCACACCGGCAGCCTGGCCGGCGACGACCGGGTATTCGACACGGTCTTCCGCCAGCACGGGATCATCCGGGTGGACTCGATCGAGGATCTGGTGACGACCTGCGGTCTGCTCGACGCCTACGGCGAGCTGCCGGGCTCCCGCGTCGCGTTCGTGACCGGCTCGGGTGCGATGTGCGGCGTCATCGGTGACTCGGCCGAGGCCAACGGGCTCGAGCTGCCCGAATTCGCCGAGTCGACCGTCGAGGAGCTGCGGGCGGTCGGCCTGCCCGAGTTCGCGACCGCGCAGAACCCGCTGGACACGACCGGGTACGTCGTCATCGACACGAACCTGCTGCCCAACTCGGAAGCCGTGGTCTCCCGCGACCCCAACATCGACCTGCTCGTCGTCAACGGGTCGGTGCCCGCGACGCAGGAGGCGGCGGCCTTCATGTCGCGTTACTTCAAGCGCCGGGTCGAGCTGTCCAAAGTGAGCCCGGTGCCGGTCATCTCGATGGAGTTCCTGCCCTCGGATCAGACCCCGTTCAGCCGAGAGTTCCGGCGCTCAGAGGGAGCGCCCTACGTCGTCGATTCGCTGACCCGCGGCATCCCGGCCCTGGCCAAGGCGATCTGGTGGTCGGGCCTGCGCCGCGCCACCCGCGCGACGGCCGCGGCGGAGACCGTCGACCAGGCCATCGCGGACGTTCCCGCGGCGCGCGGGGAGTGGAGCGAGCGGCAGGTCGGCGAACTGCTCGCCGCCAACGGCGTCCCCGTCATCCCGCAGCGGCTGGTGACCTCGGCCGGCGAGGCGGCCAGGGCCGCTGAGCTGACCGGGTTCCCGGTCGCGCTGAAGGTCAGCGCACCCGGGCTCGCGCACAAGACCGACGTGGGCGGCGTCGTGCTCGGTGTCGGCTCCGCCGAGGCCGCGGCGCAGGCCTATGAGCGGATCGTGACCGCCGTCGCGGCCGCGGCGCCGGGCACACCGGCCGAGGGCGTGCTGGTGAGCCCGATGCGCGCCGAGGGCATTGACCTGCTCGTCGGCGTCGTGCGCGACGATACCTGGGGTCTGACGCTAGTGGTGGGGCTGGGCGGGATCTGGGTCGAGGTGCTGGCGGACTCGGCCGTCAGGGCGCTGCCGGTGACACCGGGCCAGGTGCACGAGATGCTCGGCGAGCTCAAGAGCTTCCCGCTGCTGACCGGTGCCCGCGGCGCCGAGCCGGTTGACCTGGACGAGCTGTCGCGCGTCATCGCGCGGATCGGTGCCATCGCCGTCGCCCTCGGCGACGACGTGGAGGAGCTGGAGATTAACCCCCTGCGGGCGGCGGGATCGGGCATCGAGGTGCTCGACGCGCTGGTGCGCTGGCGTTCCGCCGCGACCGACGGCGCGGCGCAAGCGGGGCAGCCGGCGTGACGGGCGTCGCCGAGGCAGGTGGATCGGCGGCAGCCGTCCTGGTGGAGATCGGCGCGGTCTACGACCACGTGGCGCACGCGGTGCCCTCGATCAGGGAGCTGCTGCCCTGTTACTGCGGCCTGCTTGGCGGGGTGGTGTCCGCGGGCGGGATCAACCCATGGGGCGGCCACCTGGCCGTGATCATCGAGTACCCGGGCGGCGGCAAAATCGAGCTCCTCGAGCCGGTGCGGCGTGGCGCGCCCTCGATCGGCGGCTTCCTCACCGGCTCGCCGCGCGGCGGTCTGCACCACGTCACCTTCAAGGTGCCCGACATCCGGCTGGCCCTGGACCGGGTGCTGGCCGCGGGCTATCACCCGGTCGGCACCAACCTCGAGCACGAGTCGTGGCGCGAGACGTTCCTGCATCCGCGGGAGACGGGCGGTGTGCTCCTGCAGCTCGCGCAGGCGGGCCCGGGCGTGCCCGGGCCGCTGGCGCAGCCGCTTGGCGAACTGCTCGAGGAGGCGGCGCGGCTGCGGGAGCGGGATCAAGCGGGCAGCTGACCGAAACTGCCGGGCGGCTGCCGGGCTCAGCGGATGATGCCCGGCTCAGCCGTCCGCTGGGTCGGCCGCGTGCTCCAGGACCAGCCGGGTGACCGATTCGATCTGGTGAGTCATGTCGGCCAGCGTCGTCCCGCCGGTCACCCAGCCCGTGAGGCTGTTCATGAGGACAGCGCCGAGCGCGTACCTGATCGTCTCGGCCCGCTCGGGCGGGACCCCCGCGAGCAGCTTCTCAAAGACCTGGTCGTCGATCGCGCTCATCCGGGCGAGCGCGTCGCGCGCATACGGGTCCGAGCTCACGTGCACCTGCACCATCAGCTCGGCGATCCTGGGGTTGCGCGCGAACCCGCGGATCTCCTTGCGAACGTAGGACAGCACCCGCTCGGTCAGGTCCTCGCTGGCCTCGGCCTCGTCACCGGCCCTGGGCATGAGCACCCGCCTGGTCAGACGTTCCTGCCAGTCGCAGAGGGCCACCGCCAGCAGGTGCTCCTTAGAGCTGAAGTAGCGGTACACCGTGCCCAGCGCGATGCCTGACCGCTCGGCCACATCACGCATCTGGATGACCCCTGGCCCGACCTCGCGGACGAGGTCGATGACGGCCTCGATCAACTGCGCCCGGCGGACGAGCTGCCGGCTGGTCATCGCCTCGATCGGCAGCGGAGGGTTCGGCGCCGACTGGGCGGCGGGAGCCCCGCTGGCGGCCGCTTTGGCCGCTCGCCGCGGGGTACGTCCCTGGGTGACGGTCGCCTCCGCGCTTTCCGCTGACCCGGACACCACGTCGCTCATCGAAGCCGCGCCGTCTCGTGCTCGTCGGTTCGCCCCGCGGCTCCCCCGTACTCACCGTGGCCGCTGGAGCTGAACCTCGGAGCTGTCATATTCACCTCGCGCGTCCCGGGCTGCCGGTGCGGCCGTCCGCCCTGACGATAGAACCTAGTTTCGGGTAATTACATCGTGTCACCCTAGATTATCCCATGACAGATGCCGCTCCGCTGCGGAAGGTCTGAACCTCTGTGCCTTCCGTTGCCCGGTTGCACATTTTGCGATAGAAACGCAATTTCGGCCCGACAGGCCCGCGTGAGGCCGCGGAACCGGAGCGTCGCCACTGACCACCCGGACTTGCCCGGGCCCTCAACCCGGCGGCCAACCGCGGGCCCAGGGGCGCCCGCCCCCGGTTGGCCGCTCTGGTGCCATCGCCAGAGATCTCGACTCCTCTGATCACTGAATGAACGTTGTTTCAGTACTGACCATCTCCAACATGAGGCAGCACTCTGACATTATCATCTATTGACTGGCCAAAACATGCCAGCAGGCTGATCCTGTCGGCAGCTTGCATGACCTTCCGATCACCTCTAAAGTGAAACATGATTCTCGTAATAGGGAGGACTTCGCAATGGGCCGGCAGACGAGCAGCGGCGACCACTACACACTGATCTCCTCGGACACGCACGCGGGCGGCAGCCACGCGCAGTACCGCGAGTTCCTTGACCCCGGGTTCCATGAGGACTTCGATGCCTGGCGCGGCAAGTACCGCAACCCCTTCAGCGACCTGGGAGACAACCGCCGCCTGCGCAACTGGGACGACGAGATGCGCAACTCCCAGCAGGATCGGGACGGCGTGGTCGGCGAGGTGATCTTCCCCAACACCGTGCCGCCGTTCTTCCCGAGCTTCGTGCTGTTCGCCCGGCCGCCCAAGCCCGACGAGTACAAGCACCGCCGGGCCGGCATCCAGGCGCACAACCGCTGGCTTGAGGACTTCTGCAGCCGTTACCCGGAGCGTCGCGCCGGCATCGGCCAGATCTTCCTCAACGACATCGACGACGCGATCGAGGACGTCATCTGGATCAAGGAGCATGGCTTGCGCGGGGGCGTCCTGCTGCCGACCGTGCCGCCCGACGTCGACTGGATCAAGCCGCTCAACCACCCGGACTACGACCGGCTGTGGGCGGTCTGCCAGGACCTCGAGGTGCCGCTCAACTGTCACGGCGGGCAGGGCTCCCCCGCGTACGCGCCGGTGCCGTCATCGGCGGTGATCATGCTCACCGAGATTTCGCATTACTCGCGGCGGCCGCTGTTCTTCCTGCTGCTGTCGGGGGTCTTCGAGCGGTTCCCGCGGCTGAAGTTCGTGATGACCGAGCAGGGCTGCGCGTGGCTGCCGCCGATGCTGGCGCAGTGGGACGGCATGCTGGCGAGCATCCGTGACAACGGCGCGATCGGCGAGCTGCGGTTCAAGCCCGAGCACCGGCTGCCGAAGTCGGCCACCGAGTACTTCCGGCAGAACGTCTGGCTCGGGGTCAGCTTCCCGCACACCGCCGATGTGATCGCGGCCCGCGACCTCCTCGGCACCGACAAGTTCATGTGGGGCAGCGACTACCCGCACGACGAGGGCACGTACCCCTACACCGCGCTCTCGCTTCGCCAGCTCTTCTCCGAGTGGCCGGAGGCCGAGCTGCGCAAGGTGCTGTCGGACAACGCCGCCGCGATGTACGGCTTCGACCTCGACGCGCTGGCGGGCCCCGCCTCGCGCGTCGGGCCCACGGTGGCCGAGATCCGCGAGCCGCTTACCGAGCTGCCCGAGCACCCCAACGAGGCGCTGCTGGCCAACGCTTCGGCGGCCTGACCAGCACAGCAGGCAGTCGCGCGGCGCCCCGGCAGGAACCGGGGCGCCGCGTCTGCTGTGCGTGCCAGCGGCTGGCGGGCACCTGACGGCGCCGGCCAGCCGCGGCCTAGTCGTCCAGGGACGGCGCCTGCTGGCGGGCTAGGTCGCGCTGCTCGTAGACCATGCGCAGCAGCCAGTAGCGCAGGAACCGGGTCATCGCGCCGCGGATGTAGAGCGCCGAGCCCAAGATGACCAGGCCGACACCGAACAGGGCCAGGATGAGCGCGTCCATCTGATTCAGGATGCTGCTGTATCCCCTGCTCTGCATGAAAGAGACGAGGATGACGACGAGGCCGACGATGGCCAGCAGCACGCCGAGGACGCTCACGCTGCGGTCCATCGGGCCGCTGTTGTTGCTCGCCCGGAGCTTGCCGAGCTCCGCACCGAAATCTCGCTGGCTGGCGCCGGTCATCGTGTTCCCCCCGGGGGCGGCGGCCGGGGTCGCAGGAGTGGCCGGGGTAGTAGGGGTGGCCGGGGTCGGCACCGACGTTGCTTGGGCTTGTCCAGCGGTCATGATCTGGTTCAACTCCCTGAAGGGGTAGCGGCGAGATAAAGCTCAGCCAGGTCTTTGGCAATCGAAGCGGGGGTGTCGGTCCGCACGACCCGGCCGTGCTGGAGGACGACGGCCTGATCGGCGAAACCGAGGATGTCGTGGGCGAACTGCTCGATGACCACGATCGTGGTGCCGCGGGCGGCAAGCGCCTGCACGGTCTCGTAGAGGAGCTCGACCACCCGGGGCGCCAGCCCCATCGAGAGCTCGTCGATGATGAGCAGCGGCGGGTTCCAGATCAGCGCGCGCGACAGCGCGAGCATCTGCTGCTCTCCTCCCGACAGCGTCCCCGCCACCTGCCGCTGACGCTCGGCCAGCCGCGGGAACTGCTCATACACCCGGGCCAGCAGCTCGGGTCGGCCGCGCCGGGGCATCGCCAGGCGCAGATGCTCCGCCACCGTCAGCCGCGGGAAAATGCCGCGGCCTTCCTGGATGACGCACAGACCTGCGCGGGCCAGGGCATCGCCGCGGACGCCGGTAACGTCGGTGCCCGCGATGATGACGCGGCCATGGGCCGGCCTGAGCAGCCCGGAAATGACCCGGACGAGCGTCGTCTTGCCGGCCCCGTTGGGCCCGAGCACGGCCAGCACCTTGCCCGGCTCGACGCTCACGTCGATGCCGTGCAGCACCTCGATCTGGCCGTAGGCGGCCCTGATGTCCAGAAGCTCAAGGATCGCGGTCATGACACTGCCTCCCGCGAACCCAGGTAAGCGGCCTGGACGTCCGGGTTCGCCTGGACCTCGGCCGGTGTTCCGGTCACCACGATGACACCGTGGTCGAGCATCGACACCCGCTCGGACAGCCCCATCACGAACGGCATGTCGTGCTCGACCAGCAGCACCGACAGGCCGTCGGCGGCCAGCTCACGGAGCAGGACGGCCATCGTCTCCGCCTCGTAGGTGGACAGCCCAGAGGCGACCTCGTCAAGCAGCAGCAGCCGCGGGGCGCAGGCGAGGGCCCGGGCCAGCTCGACCAGCCGCTGGGTGCCACTGGGCAGCGAGTCGACCATCTCCCCGTGCAGGGTGTCCAAGTGGAGGCGGACGAGCAGATCCGCGGTTGCCCGCGCCGGATCGACTGAGCGGTCCCAGCGGCGGCGTGCTTCCGCCGCCACCAGGACGTTCTCGCGCACGGTGAGCGTGCCGAACACCTCGAGCCGCTGGAAGGTGCGGCCAATGCCGAGACGCGCCCGCCGGTGCGGCGGCAGGCGCGAGATGTCGCGGCCGCCGATCCGCACGACGCCGCTTGCCGCGTGCTGTATCCCGGCGATCACATTGAACAGCGTCGTCTTGCCCGCGCCGTTCGGCCCGATCAGGCCCATGATCTGGCCCCGCCTGACCGACAGCGACACCGCGTCAACGGCGACCAGGCCGCCGAAGCGCACTGAGACGCCCTCGACTTCGAGCACCGTGTCAGCGGCAGCCGGGGCGGCGGTCATCGCACGCCGGCCGGGCTGATCCCGAGGGCCTCGTCGAGCTGGCCGCGGACCAGCTCATCGATATCGCGCGACAGGCCGAGACCCGGATCGTCGATGCCCGCGGCCGCCCGACCGGCTGCCTGAGTCGCGTCCTGACCGGTGCCTTGATCGGAGTGCGGGCGGTCCGGCCAGGCAAGCGCGTCCAGCGTGTGGCCGCGCTGCTGGGAGAACAGGCCCGCCAGCACACCGCCTCCGGCAGCGCCCGCCACCGCCAGCGCCACTCCCACCAACCCCGGGAGATGGCACAGCACGCCGATGACGCCGCCGATCACCAGCCCCGCGGCCCGGGCCGCCAGGGGCAGCGGGTGGTCCTTGGCGTCGGCCACGATCTCCGGCACGGCGCCGCGCGGCAGGCTGATCAGGCCGAGCGCCGCCAGCGCGGGGCCGACCACCGTCAGCGTGTCACCCCAGTTGCCCTGCAGCCAGTCCGAGCTGACGACCGCGAACGCCGCGGCCATCAGTCCGGCCACCAGCGGCCCGCTTACAGTGCCGACGCCGAACACCACCAGGGAAAGCAGGATCGACAGGCCGCCGATCAACGGCAACTGGTCGACGCTGACGAACTGCTGCGCCTCGACTAGCAGCGCTCCACCGACGCCGGCGATGAACCCGGCGATCATGAAGACGATCGCCTTCGTCTCGACCAGGCTGATGCCCACGCACGCCGCGGCGGCCTCGCTGTCCCGGGTGGCGATGAGCCTGCGGCCGAAGCGGGACCGTCTCAGCCAGACGATGCCGCAGGCGAGCAGCAGGTAGACGACCGTGGCGAAGATGAGGAAACTGGACGGGCTGCTCAGGTTCAGCCCGAGGATGTCGGGCGGTGCCACCGCGTGGTCCGAGTTGAGCAGCCACGGCAACGGGAAGATGAACGTGACCGCGATGTTGGCGAACGCGATCGAGCCGAGCGCGAGGTACAGGCCACGCAGCCGCAGCGCGGGAATGGTGGCGATGAGGCCAACCACCGCCGTCACCAGACCGGCGACCAGGATCCCGACCAGGCCCGGCAGGTCCGGCTGCAACCGCCAGGCGAGCCAGGCACCGAAGCCCGCCAGCCCATAGGGTGCGAGGAACGGCAGCCCGGCCCAGCCGAGCAGCGGCACCATGCCGAGCAGGATGACGCCGGTCGCCGCCGCGACCGTGAGCTGGAGCATGACGGTGCCCGAAAGCAGCGGGCCGAATGCGATGACCGCGACGAGCACCACCGCGCCGGCGATGCCGACCGTCCGCCAGCTTGGCACCGTCTCCATCCGGTACGTGCGCAGCGCCCGCCCGACGTGCACGGTGGGCTCGGGCAGGAACAGCAGCACGACCAGCAGCGCGATCGACGGGATCACCGCCGGCAGCTGCGCCCAGTCCCCGCCGAACTGCAGGAACGTACTCGAGAAGGAGACCACGAGGCCAAGCAGCAGCGCGCCGACGTACGTCATCGGCAGGTTGCGCAGCCGGCCGACGGCGGCGGCGGCGAACGAGTCGATGATGAGCAGGCTCAGCGTCTGGGCGCTGAGGTTGCCCAGTTCAGGGGCGATGAGAATGCTCGCCACGGTCGCGCAGACCGAGCCGAGAATCCACGCCAGCCCGGAGGTCCGCGCGTGCCTGATGCCGAACAGCGTGGCCAGGTCGGCATTGTCGACGATCGCCCGCATCGAGATTCCGGTCCTGGTGCGGAACAGCAGCCAGCGCAGCGCCAGCGCGAGCGCGAGCGCGGCGCCGATCGTGATCAGCCGCTGCCAGGTCAGCACCACACCGAACGCGGTGAGGCCGCCCCCTTGCGGGAAGAGGTTCGGGATCGCGTGCGGCGAGTCCGGGTTCCAGAGCACATTGGCCACTCCGAGCAGGCCGAGCGACAGGCCCAGGGTAGCCGTGAGCTTGACGATCACGGTCGCCTGCGCCAGCCGCCGCATCAGCACCACGTCAAGGAGCAGCCCGAACAGCGGAGCGAACACGCAGACCGCGAGGAACAGCGCGAGGGCCTCGGAAAGATGCCACTGGACGAGGAGCGTCCAGTAGATGAACGCCCCGAACATCCCGATCGAGCCCTGGGCGAGGTTGAAGATGCCGGTCGAGGAGTACACGACGACAAGGCCGGTGGCCTGCACGGCATAGATCCCGGCGATCGGCAGGGCGAACATGATCATCTGGCCGATCGAGTCCACCGTGATGGGCGACCCCGCCCATGAGCGGATAACCACCCACAGGAGGGCCGCCGCCACCACGACGACGCCGACAGAACGCCGGTTTGTCAGCGCTCGCATCCTCAGCCCTGGAACGCGGTCTGGGGATTCACGGTGATGGTGCCGGTTGTGCCGCAGGCGAGGGTGCCCGCCTTGGCGGGCCACACCCGGGTAAAGGTCCCGTTGGCGTTGGTGTTCAGCACCACCAGGCAGTTATCGGTCGTGTGCTGGGACGGCGTGACCGGGCCGATGATGCCGCCGTCGGTGAAGTTCTTGACCTGGCTCAGCGCCGTCAGGATGTTCGCCCGGGTCAGGGCGTTCGGGCCCTTCGCGGCGACCAGGTTCTGCACGCCCTGCTGGAACAGCCGGGCCGCGATCCAGGACTCGATGGCGAACGAGTCGGGCGTCTTGACGCTGGTCATGAACGTCTTCATCTCCGCGTTCACGTTCTCCTCGCTGAACGGCAGCGTGTCGATCGCGACCTTGGTGCCGACCGCGGCGGCGCCGCCGGCCTTAACGAACGCCGGGTCGTAACAGGTCGTCTCGCACACCCACAGCACCTTCGAGCTCACGCCCTGCGAGGCCGCCTCGGCCTTCGCCTCAAGGAAGGTGGTGAAAACCGAGTCGGAGAAGTAGAACTGCGACTTGCTCGAGGCCATCTTCGAGATGATGGGCGTGAAGTTGGCTTCGGTGGCCGTCGCGGGCAGCCCGACCATCTGGTCGGCCTTGATGCCCCCGTGCTGCATGTAGAGGTACTGCGGTACCGCGCTGTCCTCGATGACGGGCGGGGTGAGCGCGACGTAGTACGTGCCGTGGGCACTGCTTGTGCCCAGCGCCTGCTTGAAGTACTCGTCCCAGACCGAGCTCTCGGTGTAGGTCTGGGTGCCCGACCCGGCCGGGCAGGGCGAGCCGGTGCCGCCGTACAGGAAGTCGGTCTTGTTGCAGGCCTGCAGCGGGTTCAGCGCGACGCCCGGCGTCTCCGGCAGCCCGACCGGCTGGCCCGCCTTGTTCTTGCAGTCGTCCAGCGTGGTCACGTCGGAGACGGCCAGCGCGTACGTGCCGACCATCGCGAACGCGTTCTGGCAGCCGTCGAGGTACCCGGCTGAGGACTGGGTCGGGTCGATCTTGGAGTCGAAGACCCGGACCTTGACCTGTCTGCAGGCGAGGCCGCCCTCGCTGTTGAGCAGGTTCGCCCACCCCTGGATGGCGGCCACCGAACCGTCGGCCATGCCGGGGATCGAGGAGGCGCCGATGTCGGCCATGATCTCGATGGTGATGGTTGTCGGCGTGACGCCGATGTCGGTCGACTGCAGCTTCACGCCTGCGCACGCCTTCGACGCCGCAGTGGCACCCGTGCTCGTCGCGGCGGAACTGGTAGCGGCGGCGGCGGAACTGGACTGCGTCAGCGTGGGGGTGGACTGCGCGGCGGCGCCACCGTGGTTCCCGGCTGAGCAGGCCGCGGTCACGAGCGACGTCGTGACCGCGGCGACAAGGAGAAGTAGGTTCTTCCGCATCGCGGGTGGCCTCCTGGAGATTGCGGTTATTCATCGCCACCTGGGCGGTGGCTGAGCCCTTGCCGGAACACCCACAACCGGCCGTCGCCAGTCGGGCTAGAATCATGTTCTCTATTCGGCCCAGATGTGTCAATGGTGTTACGAGAGGCTTTACCCGTCAGAGCAGCTAATTTCGGCCACACTGAATCCAGCCATCGCCCGATTCTACGTTGTTACTAGAATGTTATGGAAACATCATTTCAGTTTGGTGGATGGCTGATGATCGTCCGGCCATCCCGGAAGGACGCGTCGCGGATGCTCAGCGCCTCGGTCAGGCCCAGCTCGCGGATGTTGTTGATGAACTCCCGCCCGCCCTCGCTGTGGGAGTTGACGATCGACAGCTCAGTGCCGGCCCGCAGCGCCTGGCGCATGCCCATCTGATCCATGGCGCGGTGGATGGTGCGCTTGTTGACCTGGAGGACGTCGGAGGGGATATTGGCGATCCGCCGGGCGACGCGCAGGGTCTCGTCCGCGAGCTCCGCGGCCGGGAACGCCCGGTTGGCGAAGCCCCAGGCCGCCGCCTCGACGCCGGTCATGGAGTCGCCGGTGAGCATGAGCTCCATGCCCCGGCGCATGCCCATCAGCCAGGCGTGGTACTGCATGTCGGGCGTGCCGAACCGCACCGCCGGGTAGCCGATGCGGGCATCTTCCGCCACGTAGACAAGGTCGCAGCCGGTGGCGAGCTCCGACCCGCCGGCCAGGCAGTGCCCGTGCACCTGGGCGATCACCGGCTTGCTCAGGTCCCATATGCTCGTCCACAGGTCGACGACGCTGCGCTGGAATCCGCCCGCACCCGCGTACGGGTAGTCGGCCGCGGGCACCCCCGAGCCGGCCTGCGTGACGTTCTGGGTCAGGTCGTACCCCGCGCAGAAGCTCGGCCCGTTCGCGGCGATGACGGTGACCCGCACGTCTGGATCGGTCTCGCCCTCGCGGACCGCCGTGATGATCTCCTGCCGGAGGACGGAGTTAAGCGCGTTGCGCTTCTCCGGACGGTTCAGCGTCACCCGCCGCACGTGCGGGGCGGGGTTGTCGATGAGTACGACCGTATATTCCATGCGGACTCCTGCCCTCGCCCGTTCGCCCTGAGCGCGGCCGCTGGTCGGGTAACCGGGTTGATGTCAACTTAGAATCGCAATCTAGCTGGTGTCAACGATCAGCCCGTTCTCGGAGGAAGTCAAGGGTCTCGGCGCGCCGACCCACGGGTCGGCCAGTCGTGCGGGATTCGCAGGCATGACGCCATGTCCAGCGGTGACGGCGGGGGATGAACGCCTCCCGGCCGTGCTCACGGTGATCGTGAAACTACATCCTGATGCCTGGTCAATATGAGAACGATGTTCTATTGTTTGGTTAAACATTCGCTGCCGCCGCACGCTCGGCCGGGCATCGCCGCCTGTCCCGCCGTGGCCGCGGAGATGACTTGACCGCACTCGACGAGGACGGTGCCCGACGATGCAAGCATCCGTGTACTTCGACCATCTCGCCGTCGGCGTGCGCAGCTGGCCCGACGGCTTCCGGCGGTTCGCCGCCGAACTGGGCGGCCAGTGGAGCCATGGCGGCGACGCGGGCGAGTTCGCGCCGTGCCAGTTGATGTTTCCACCGGGCATCAACGTCGAGTTGATCGCGCCGGGCAGCGCCGCCGACGGGTTCATGCACCGGTTCATCGACCGCGCCGGCCCCGGCCCGCACCACATCACGTTCAAGGTGGGTTCGCTGGACGCGGCGCTCGAGGAGATCTCCGCGCTTGGCATCGGGGTGCTCAATGGCCACAACCGCCACCCCTATTGGCAGGAGGCATTCCTGCATCCCAAGCAGTGCGGGATCGGGACGCTGCTGCAACTGGTGCAGAGCGACGACACGCTCGTCCTTGGGCTGGCCCGCACACCGCCACCGGACGGCTTCCCGGCTGGGCCAGGACCGGCGGGGATGCCCACGCGCGGCGTGGCCTGGGTCGGGCTCACCGTCGAGTCGGTCGACCGGGCCCGTGAGCTGTTCACCGGGGCATTGCACGGAGCCGTCACCGAGGACGGCCACGACTGGCTGCGCATTACCTGGGGTCGGGGCCGCGACCTGCTCATCCGGTCCGGCTATACCGTACCTGGCGGCGCGTCCCTATGGGCCGGGCGCGACCCGGGTGTCGCGCACGTCCTTTTCTGCGGCGGCGAGCTGACGGTCAGGCAACTGGAATCCGGTGATGTCCCGGTCGAGCCGATGCCCTTCGACAAGGCGACCACGGTCCCGGTGTGGCTCGCGGCCGACGTCACCGCCGACCGCCTTCGGTGAGCGATCCGGCGGCACAGCAAGGTAGCGGCGGCCGGGCCGGAGTCGTGCTGGCGATCGTCTGCAGCGCTCAGCTGATCCTGGCGGTGGACATCACGATCATCTTGGTGGCCGACGTGCAGATCAAGCACGCGCTGGGATTCGGCGAAGCCAGCCTGTCGTGGATCGTGACCGCTTACGCGCTGACCTTCGGCGGCTTGCTGCTGCTGGCCGGACGGCTCTGCGACTCGTTCGGTCACCGCCGGATGTTCCTGGTGGGGATGGCCGCGTTCGGCGTCGCGTCGGCCTGCGCCGCGCTCTCGGCCGACCCACTGGAGCTGGTCCTGTCCCGCGCGGCGCAGGGCATTGCCGCCTCGATGGTGTCACCGGCGGCCCTCGCGCTGCTGGGTGACGAGTTCACCCACGGGCCACGCCGGAGCCGCGCGTTCGGATGCTGGGCGGCATCGGGTTCGGCCGGCGGCGTCATCGGCTATACCGTCGGCGGCATGCTCGTCGGCTACCTCGGCTGGCGCTGGGCATTCATCATCAACCTGCCGATCACCGGCATCGGGATCGCCGCGGGCCGGCGTTACCTGCCCGCCCGGGCCGCTCCGGTATCCCGCCGCCGGCTGCCCGTACTCGGGGCAGCGAGTGTCACCGTCGGTCTCGGCCTGCTCATCTACGCGCTCGGCCAGGGACAGTCGGCGGGCTGGGCCAGCGCGACCACGCTCGCGCTAATCGCCGGGGCGGCGCTGTGCATCGCCGTGTTCACGATGCACGAGGCACGATCCCCCGACCCGCTCATCGCGCTGGCCGTGATCCGGCGCCGTGAATCGGCCGCCAGCGTCTCCGCGGCGCTGCAGGCCGCCACCATCAGCGCCGCGGTCTACCTGGGCTCGCTCTACCTGCAGCAGGTGCTGGGCGACAGCCCGCAGCGGGTCGGCATCGCCACCCTGCCCGTCCCGCTCGGAGTCGCCGTCGGCGCCTATACCGTGACCCGCCTGCTCCGTCACGGCCGTGACGGCAGGTTCTCCGGGACCGCGCTGGTCGTCTTCGGGTTCGGTCTCGTCGCCGCCGCCCTCGCGTGGATAGGCGCCGAGGCCCGCGCCGAGAGCTACGCCACCGTGCTGCTGCCCGGCTGGGCGGTGCTGGGGTTCGGCCTGGCCGTCAGCCAGGTCCCGCTGGCCGCGCTGGCGACTTCGAACACCAGCGAGGAGGTGCGTGGCGCGGTGGCCGGCGTCTACAGCATGTCCCAACAGATCGGCACCGCCGTCGGCCTGGCGGCATTCAGCGTGCTCGCGGTCGCGTCCGCCGATGGCTCGGCGTTGGCCGAACGGCTGCACGGCCTGCAGGTCGCGACCCTCGGCACGTCCGCGCTGGCGTTGGCCGCTGCCGTGCTCGCGGCCCTGACCCTGCCGCACGGCGCCCTGGGGGCACCGGAGAGCCTGGCCGGGGAGTTCGGGTCAGGCCCCGGCCAGGGCGTCCTTCCGGTGCAGGCAGACGGCGCAGCGGAGAACTGAGCAGGTTCAGCTGCGCGGCATGCCGAGCACGAGCTCGCCGATGACGTTGAGCTGTATCTCCAGCGTCCCGCCGCCGATGAGCGTGGGCGGGACGGACAGGTAGTGCTGGCTGGCCTCGCCGCCGGAGCCGTCAATGGCCGCCGCCTCGGCACCGTGCCAGTCCATGACCGCCCGGCGCAGGTTGGTGTCATTCCACGCCGAGGCGACCTTGAGCACGCTGGCCTCGGCTCCGGGCTGCAGGCCTGATAGCTGGCGCAGCAGCAGCCGCTGGGCGAGCGCCCCGAAGGCGTTGACGTCGGCGGTCAGCGCCCCGGCCTGCCGCAGCACCTCCTGGGGCGGGTTCGCGCCCAGCCCGGCGAGGAAGTCCGCGGGCAGGTCCCGGCGCCGTCCCATCCCCGAGGCGATGTTGACTCGCTCGTTCCCGAGCGTGGTACGGGCCAGCCGCCAGCCGTCGCCGGGCTCGCCGACCAGGTGCGAGTCAGGCACGAAAACGTCGTTGAAGAAGACCTCGTTGAACAGGTAGCCGCCGTTGGCCTCACGCAACGGCCTGACCTCGAGCCCAGGGCTGCGGATGTCCACCAGGAAGTAGCTCAGGCCCCGGTGCTTGGGCACGTCGGGGTCGGTCCGCGCCAGGCAGATCCCCCAGTCGGCCTCCTGGGCCTGGGACGTCCAGACCTTCTGCCCGTTGAGCCGCCAGCCGCCGTCAACCTTCTCGGCCCGGGTCCGCAGCGATGCGAGGTCAGAGCCGGCACCGGGCTCGCTGAACAGCTGGCACCAGAAGATGTCGCCGCGAAGCGTCGCATCCACGAACTCCTCCCGCTGCACTTCCGTGCCGTGCGCGAGGATCGTCGGCAGGGCCCACTCGCCGATGTTGGTCGACGGCTGGACCATCCCGGCGCGCGCGAACTCTTGCGAGATCACGACCTGCGCCACCGGGCCGGCCGCGATCCCGTAGGGGCGCGGGTAGTGCGGCGAGGCCAGGCCCTGCTCGGCGAGGTAGCCCCGCTGCCGGCCGGCGGGCAGCGCCGCCGCCTCGGCCAGCCGGTCGGCGACCCAGGGGCGCAGGCCGTCGGGCTCGTCGTCCAGCTGCAGGTCGTGGTGGCGTTCGATCTTGCGCGCGATCTCGCCCAGTTCCAGCTCCCAGCGGCCGCGCGGGCCAAGCAGGCTGGCCAGGCTCATCGCCCGGCGCCAGTACAGGTGGGTGTCGTGCTCCCAGGTGTAGCCGATGCCGCCGAAGAGCGTGACCGTCTCCAGGCCGATGTCCACCGCGCCGGGCAGACAGGTCACCGCCGCGCAGGCCGCGGCCAGCGCGAACTGGTCCGCGTCCTGGCTGAAGGCCTCGGCGGCGTCCCACGCGGCCGCGGCGATCATCTCACTGCGGACGAACAGCCGCGCGCACTTGTGCTTGATCGCCTGGAAGCTCGCGATCGTCCGCCCGAACTGCTCGCGCACCTTCGTGTAGGCGAGACCGTTCGTCTGGCACCAGCGGGCCACGCCCGCCGCCTCGGCGCTGAACAGCGCGGCGGCGGTCGCGCGGAGCCGCGCGGAGTCGAGGTCGAGCAGCTGGCCGGCCGGGATAGGCAGGCTGGAAAGGGACAGCCGGCCCACGTCTCTGGTCAGGTCGACGCTCTGCAGCCTGGTCACCGTGACCGCCGCGCGCTGCTCCCCGGCCACGGCGAACCAGATCGTCTCGCCGGTCCCGTCCGCGCTCTGCGCGCCCAGGATGTAGGTCTCAGCGCTGACCGCGCCGAGGATGGGCACCGTGGTGCCGCTGACCTCCCAGCCACCGGGCGTGCTGGTCGCGGTGAGGCCGCTGGCCTCGGTGGCGCAGGCGCCCGTCCCGCCCGCCACGAAAGCGGGCAGCAGACGGTCCCGCAGCTCCGCTCCCCCGTGCCGGCTGACGAGCAGGCTGGTCAGCACCGTCGGCAGCAGCGGCCCGGGCAGCAGCCCGAAGGCCGTCTCCTCGAGCATGATGGCGAGCTCCACCAGGCCCGCGCCGTCGCCGCCGGCCTCCTCCGGCAGGTGCAGGGCGAGCAGGCGCTGATCGACAAGCGCGCGCCAGGACAGCGGCCAGATCCCGGCCGCCAGATCCTCGAACTCCGCGCGCGTCGCGGTCTTGCCCGCGTGCCGGGCGGTGATCGCCGTCACCGATTCGGCTAGTGCCTTCTGATCCTCGCTCAGCGCGATCGGCATCGCTGTCTCCTCATCCCTCGGCCCCGCTCGGCCTCATCATCACGCCTGTTCACCGTTGCCGGCAGCCAAGGCTGCCGGCGTCGCTACTGGCCGAGCTTGAGTACCCGGCGCGCGTTCTCGTGCAGGAATTTCGGCCAGACCTCGTCCTTGAAGGGCACGTGCGGCA
>JBEKEK010000031.1:0-59677 GCA_050013875.1 Trebonia sp.
TACGTCGCCCACCCCGGCCTGTCCGACCTGCTGCCGGTGCTTTACCCGGGGGTCTTCCCCAACCTGGCGGCGCTCAACAAGAAGGGCACCGCCCGCGCCGACCTGGAGGCGATCCTGCTGACCGGCCTCCCGAAGGGCATCATCGCAGGCTTCCAGAACTACACCGGCGCCACCCAGGCCGACATGCTGCGGCTGAACGTCGCGGTCAAGCCCACCGCCAAGCCAAGCATCTACGGGATCCTCGGCGGCGACCTGGCCGGCTTCCCGAACGGCCGCCGGGTCTTCGACGACGTGGTCGCCATCGAACTGCGCGCCCTCGCCGGCGCCACCTACGCCCTGGTCGACAAGACCTACAAGCCCGACGCCGCGGCCAACATCCTGACCGACGGCCTCACGCCCGCCGACCTCACCGCGCCCTACCTGAATGTGTTCCCTTACCTCGGCGTGCCCCACTCCGGGTTCGACACTCCGAGCCCCCCCTCGTAAGGCCAGTTCCGCAGCGAAGCCGCCCGCGCCGCCATGAGGGGCGCGGGCGATCGCGGGAAGGAGGAAAACCGATGCACGACCCCGCCCCGCACCAGCACGCCCCGGGCGGCCCGCACGACCACTTCGAGGAAGCACCCGACGAGGATGCCCCCGACAGCGCCGACAACTTGATCCTGGATATCGGCGCGGACACCGGCGCGCTGATCATCCACGCCGCCGCCGACCGCGACCAAGCGGAGGTCGAGATCTCCCCGGCCGGCCGCGAGCAGGCCCGCACCCACAACATCGTCCGCCGCCGGGAAGCCGTCAGCGGAGCCGTCTACGCCGCCGTCTTCCCCGCCCTGACCGCAGGCGACTACATCGTCTGGCGCGACACCGCCACCCCGGCCGGCCTCGTCGCCGTGCACGGCGGCCGGGTCGCCAGCTTCCGCCTGAACTGAGCGTGCGGTTACCGGGCGGCAGGGTCAGGCGTCACGACAGTGTGGTCTCGGCATCGAGGTTGTCGCCGCCAAGGAACGCCTGGATGGTCACCTGCTGGGCGGACGCCCCTGCCTGCGTGCTGATCGGGAACGTCACGGAGCTCTGACCAGGCTGGATTACCACGCTTGGCGGCACCGTGAGGCTTCCCGACGACGACTGGAGGCTGACGGTCGAGGCGACGTCAACCGGGCCGGCCAGCGTGATCGTGCCGGTAGCACTGTCGCCACCGGTGATGGCGGGCGGCACGGTGACGGCTGCCAGCCCGGGCTCAAACGTCACCGCGACGGGAACGGCGACGTCGCCCTCCATCGTGGAGAGGGTGAAGGTGAGAGTTGCGTGGACCGGGCTGGTGACGCTACCGATGCCGATGTCAAAGGGGAGGGTCGGCGTCATTGCCCCCTGCTGGATGATGGCGGTCCTTGGGTACACCTCGACGGCGGGACTGTCCGCGGACAACTGCACGTCCACATTGCCCGCCGGGGCCGGGTTGCCCAGTTGCACGGTGAACTGGTCGTCAGCGGTCGCGCCGTAAATGGGACTGACCGGGTCGGGGCTTACCGTCACCGGGTCGCCAGGAGCCCAAGGTCCGAGCACTTCCGTAGTCGATGTCAGCGTCCGCCCGCCGAGTGTCGCGGACAGCGTCACCACCGTGTTCGCCGAGACCTTGCCGACGCTCGTCGGGTCGAACACCTCTTGGTCAGTGCCGGCGGGCATAGTGAGGGTCGCGGGCATGACCACGGCGGCGCTGCTCGACTTGAACGTGATCACGGTGCCGGCCGCGGGGGCCTTGCCGGTCAGCGTGACCTGCATGAATCCCAGGCCGGGGATGGTGGCGGGTGCGCTGAACTTGGCCAGGCCCGGATCCACCGTGATCGTCTTGGCCAGTGTCTTGGTGCCGTCGTGTACCGAGACAGACGACTTGTACTGACCCGGCAGGTACGCCCTGGGGGTGAGCGCGAGGCTTGCCGCGGCGTAGTACGCGCCGACCGTCATCGTGGCCGGGACCGGGAGGTTAACGTCGGTGGACTTCAGCGAGACCCGGACCGCTCTCGCGGGGACACAGCTCAGCTTCACGGCAAGGACGGGGCGCTCACCGACGATGGCCAGGCTGGGCAGCGCAATGGCCGACAGCGCCGGGGACTTGCAGGTCCTTGGGGTAGCGACGATGGTGAGTTCCGCCCGGTGGCTGACCGTGCCGAGCTTCCCGGTGACCCAGCCACGCAGGACCTTCGTCCGCGTCGTGGTCGTGATCGCGGCCGATGCGGCGGTCTTGCCGGCGGCCACGTGCAGCGCCGCGGGGACGTGCGCGCCACCGAAGCCCACGAGCGCGATCGTCAGCGCCTTCGCCGGGGCACAGCTCACGGTTGCCGTGACCGTGGAGGTCGCGCCGCCCGGCACGGAAGCGGGCGAGAGCGTCAGGCCCGCCAGGACCGGCGAGCAAGCGGCGGGAGCGCCCGGTGCCGCCGCGGCGGCCTGCGTGGCGATCAGCACACCCGCCCCGAGGAGAAAAGACGCGGCAATACCACGAATCGACCGGCGTAGCTGCACGCCCTCACGCCTCCACTCAATCGGCATACCAGACCTTTCGGCACGCATCAGAGTAGACCGGGTTAGCCTGTCGCACCTTGGTTTCCGGCGGCGGCGACGGCAAGCGTAGTGGTCATCTATCAGGCCGCGCCGATAAGGCCTGGTGGCTGGCCAGGTGCGGATGCCAGAGGTGCGGGTCGGTCTGGGGTGAGACGGAACTCGGCGCGTCGAGCATGGCGACCGCGAGGTCGGTGAGGGTCAGGGTGAACGGCACCAATGGCGCGATGGCGTCAACGGCGATCTCGCTGTCGTGCTCCCAGCGGGCCAGGCCACTGGTCAGGAACCGGACGGTCAGCGCGACCCGGCCGACGGCCTCAAGCTCCGGCAGGCTGCTCAGGTGCACCACCATCAGCTCGAATAGTTCGGACAGGACCGGGTCGGCGCGCTGGTGCGGCTGGGAGTGCACGGAAGACCCGATGTCGCGGCTGAACCGCAGTGGCTGGTCCGCCAGCAGTATCTCGCTGAGCCGCGCCCAGTAGGACGGAGTGCAGCGCAGCATCTCAGCCGCGAGCGGCTGAATGTGGGCCTCGACGAGCTGGCGGGTTGTCCGCTTTTCTGGTCCAGGCAGCCTTGCGATGAGGTGCTGGCGGTGCTGGGCTATCGGGGTCTCGTGCTGTTCACGGACCGCGTCGATCAGTCCCGCACGGGACGCGAAATGATAAGTGATCGCTGACCGATTGTGCTGGCCGGCGGCGGCGACTATCTCGCGGTTCGGCACCCCGAGCCCGTAGCTGGCGAGCAGCCGCTCGGCGGCTGCCAGCAGGCGCAGCCGTCCTTCCGCGGGCCGCCCAGGCCCAACGCCGCGAGACTCCCGCGTCGCGATCGGCGAGAACTCAGTCACATATTTGAACACTACGCTCAGACTCGAACAAGTACTTATATATCAAGTTAAATCTCAACGACGCCCGCATCCATGGGGCGTTCGCGGCGACGAGTCGCCGCCGCCCACGGGCAGGTGCCCGCGGGCTGGTCTGCCTCCGGGGCGGCCTTAATCGCCATGCATTAAGTTAAATCTTCGCAGCGCCGGGCGTTGCTGCCTCTTCTGCTGGTGAACGGGTGACGCGCCGGCCCGGCGGGCTAATCCCCCCGTATTAATCGTGATGCGCCGCTCGTGTCGTTTCCGTGTTCCTTACCGGGTGTTCACCTTGGCCAGAGATGCTCCTCGCCTGTCAATACCTAACGGCCGGGACCGGTTAGCTCGCCCGGCAAGGTAGAGCCCCGCTACCCAGGAGCGACACAGCTGTGACCTTGGAATTCCAGAAACTGCGCCATCGACGCCGCCTGATCGGCGCGGCCGCCGTGGCCACTGCCATGACCGCCGCCGGACTGGCCACCGCCGGCGTGGCGGGCGCGAGCGCCACCGTCAGCCCGGTACTGAAGACCCTGACCTACACCGCCACCGGCCCCGGCGGCAGCCTGCACTACCCAGTCGGCGTGTCGGCCTTCGACGGCACGGTGTACGTTTCGAACTCCGGCGCCAACGTGGTGTCGGCGGTGGCGAACGGCAGCACCACCGCGTTCGCCGGCTCGCTGACGGCTTACGGCGAGCACGGGGACGGTGGTCAGGCTGTCAACGCGTCGCTGTACCACCCCGGCAGCAGCGCCGAGGACGCCAAGGGCGACGTCTTCATCGCCGACAGCGGCGACAACGTGGTCCGTGAGGTCACCCCGGCCGGGGTCATCCGCCGGATCGCGGGCAGCGGCATCGCCGGCCTCGGCTACGCGGGCCCGGCCGGCTTCCCGGCCGCCCTCAGCTCGCTTGACCACCCCCAGGATGTGGCCGCCAACGCCCACGGTGATGTGTTCATCGCCGACACCTACAACAACCGGGTCGTCGAGGTCACCACGAGCGGGCGGATCCTCTCCGTAGCCGGCGACGGCGTCGCGGGCTACTCCGGAGACGGCCGCCTGGCCGCGTTCGCGGAGCTGAACGAACCGAACGGCGTCGCGCTTGACGCGCAGGGGAACCTGTACATCGCCGACTCGGCCAACAACGTCGTCCGCCGGGTGGACGCCAAGACCGGGATCATCACCACCGTGGCCGGCGACTACGCGGCCGACAAGGCCAATGGCGGGCTTGGCGGGTTCTCCGGTGACGGCGGTGCGGCGACGAGCGCGCAGCTGAACGACCCGCAGGGCGTTGCCGTCGATGGTGCCGGCGACCTGTTCATCGCCGATACCTTCAACAACGCCATCCGTGAGGTCACCCCGGCCGGGATCATCTCCACCGTCGTGAACTCCGCCGCCGCGGGCGGCGGCATCCCGGCGGCCGGCGGCGAGAGCAGCGGCAAGGCCCCGACCGCGTCGAAACTCAACACCCCGTACGGGATCGCCATCGACTCCAGCACTGAGGCGCTGTACATCGCCGACACCCACAACAGCGAGATCGCCGAGGTCACCGGTCTGGCCCAGTCGGGTGACGCGGCCGGCCCGACCGCCGCGGCTCACTCCTGACGCGCCCGCCACGAGACGAAGAAGAGGCATTCATGACTGAGAACCGCAAACGTTCGTTCGGCCCCAGGCTGGGCCGTCGCAGCTTCGTGGCCAGCGCGGCCGCCGTTGCCGGCGCCGCCGGGCTAGCCGGCGTGCTGCCCGAGAACCTGGCGCGGGCGGCGACCAGGAGCCCTCGCGACTTCGACCTGTCCCAGGTCAAGCACCTGGTCTTCCAGATGCAGGAGAACCGCAGCTTCGACCACTACTTCGGTGCCTTCCCCGGCGCACGGGGATTCAACGACCCCACCGCGATCCGGCTGCCCACTGGCCGCCCGGTCTTCCAGCAGCCCGACCCGGCCAACCCGGACGGCTACCTCGAGCCCTGGCACATGTCCACCATCACCACCGGCGCCGCCGCGGTGCCGTCGCTGTCGCACGACTGGCGCGACCAGCACGCCTCCTGGAACCAGGGCGTCATGGACGGCTGGCTGCTCACCCACATCGCCTCCGACGGCGAGACGAACGGCTCCTTCACCATGGGCTACTACACCCAGGAAGACATCCCCTTCCACTGGGCGCTGGCCAAGGCCTTCACGCTGGCGGACAACTACCACTGCTCGGTGATGGGCCCCACGGATGTGAACCGGATCTTCTGGGAGGAGGGCGGCAACGACCCGCAGGGGAAGGCGGGCGGACCGGTTCTCGAGACCGGTGGCGTGCGGGATCTGACCTACGAAAGCGGCCCAGAGACCCTCTACAACGCCGGGATCAGCTACAAGTTCTACCAGGGGGTCGGCTGGCCGCAGGACACGATCACCTCCTACTTCAAGCAGTTCCAGTCCCCCGGGCAGGTGCCGACCGCCCTCTACAACGCCGTCACGTCGACCGGCACGTTGTGGGGCAACGGCACGCCGGGCGGGATCGGCGACCCGGAGAACCCGACGCCGGCCAGCAACCCGGAAATGGGCTTCGAGGAGGACTGCGCCAACGGCGTGCTGCCCGACGTGTCGTTCATCGGGTCCAAGTCCGGCTACGACGAGCACCCGGCGGCCCTCCCGGCGGCCGGCGCCCAGTTCCTCGCCACCAAGCTGGAGGCCCTCGCCGCCAACGAGGAACTGTGGAACACCACCGTGTTCATCATCAATTACGACGAGAACGACGGGTTCTTCGACCACGTCGTGCCGCCGACGCCGAACTACGAGGAGTATCCCGAGGAGTTCATCACCCTGGCCTCGCCGGCCGGCACCCCCGGCGGCGGCCTGCCCCTCGGCGCCGGGTTCCGGGTCCCGGCCTTCGTCATCTCGCCCTGGACGGTGGGCGGGCGGATCTTCTCCGGGGTCTCCGACCACACCTCCGGCCTTCGGCTCATCGAAGCGGTGGCGGCGGCTGGCGGCCTGTCCGGCGCCGGGCCCGTCACCTTCCCGAACGTCAGCCGCTGGCGGCGGGCAACCTTCAGCGACTGGACCGGGGCGCTGCGCCCGGGCACGCCGCGGGCAGCCCCGAGCAGCACCCAGTTCGACCCCAGCACCACGGCGGCCAACCTGGCCGCTCAGCAGACGGCTTCCCTGCAGCCGCTGCCGCCGCGTCCCGGCGCGACCCAGCAGTTCCGCTAACAACGCGGACAAGGCGTTTCCGGCGGCGTCCACAAGGCGTTGAGCGAGGCGCGAGCGAGGGCCGGGGGTGGCATTGCTGCTTCCCCCGGCCCCCGTGCTACCTGAAAGTGGCGCTCACCGCAGCGGCCGGAAAGAGACCTGGAGGCATCGTGGTACCGGAGACCGTCAGCCACTTCATCGGCGGGCGCCACGTGCACAGCACGCTCAGGAAGAGCTACGGCGTGACCGACCCGGCCACCGGGAAGGAGTACGCGCAGGTCGAGGTCGGGCTCGCCGCCGACATCAACCAGGCGGTGCTGGCGGCGCGGGCCGCGCTTGAGACAGGACCATGGCCAGGGATGGCGGCACCGGATAGGGCACAGCTACTGCGCGGTATCGCGGATGCGATCGACGCACGGGCCGGCGACATCGCCGCCGCCGAGGCACTGGGCCCCGGCCTGCCGGTCACCCAGGCCACGGAGCAGGCCGCACGGGCGGGTGAGTTCTTCCGTCTCGCCGCCGACCTGATCACCGCGCGGGCGGCGACCGACGAAGACCGCGCACCGGGCAAGCCCAGCTACGTGGTGGCAAGCCCGGCCGGCATCGCCGGGCTGATCACGCCATGGCGCACGCCGTTCCTGTCTCAGGCGCGAGCGGTCGCGCCCGCCCTGGCCGCGGGCGCCGCGATCGTGCTCAAGCCGGACGAGTGGGCACCGCTGGCGGCCGCGCTGCTGGCGGAGATCACCACCGCGGCTGGCCTGCCCGATGGCGTGCTCAACATCGTGCACGGCTCCCTGCACCGCAAAGCCCCCGGCGCCCAGGCGCGGGACGCCCTGATCGCCCACCCCGCGGTGGCGCGGCTGTCGTTCGACGGCGACGCCGCCACCGGACAGCAGGTCATGCTTGAGGCCGCCGCGCACCGCAAAAACCTGTCGGCCGAACTGGCCGGGAACGCCCCCTGCCTTATCTTCGCCGACGCGGACCTGGACCAGGCGGCCGACGGCGCGCTGTTCGGCGCGTTCGCGCTCAACGGCCAGCGACGCACCGCCACCTCGACCATCCTCGCCGAGCGCCCGGTGTACGACGCCGTGGTCCGCCGCCTCGCCCAGCGAGCGGACCGCATCCGCGTCGGTGACCCGGCCGACCCGGCGACCGAGATCGGGGCACTCCCGCACGCCGAGCACTACGACAGGCTCGCCTCCTGGGTGCGGCTTGGCGTCAGGGAAGGCGCTTGGCTGGCGGCGGGCGGGCGACGGCCGGCTGGGCTGCCGGAGGGCAGC
The DNA here is from genome assembly GCA_050013875.1 of Trebonia sp. Classification (GTDB taxonomy): domain Bacteria; phylum Actinomycetota; class Actinomycetes; order Streptosporangiales; family Streptosporangiaceae; genus Trebonia. Next base: position 7,859 of record JBEKEK010000031.1, read on the forward strand.
TACCTTGCCGCGACCGTGCTGGCCGACGTCGAACCGTCGATGCAGATCTTCGCCGAGCCGGTCTGCGGGCCGGTGGTGCGCGTCACGCCGTTCGACACCGACGAGGAAGCCGTCTCGCTCGCCAACGCCGTCTGGTACCCGACGGCGGCCTATATCTGGACCTCTGACCTGCAGCGAGCGCACCGTCTGGCACCAGCCATCGAGACCGGCGGCACCTGGGTCAACTCCCACAACCCGAAGGACCTGCAAACCCCGATCGCAGGCGAGCGGCCAGGCCGACCTGCCGCAGCAGCCGGGCCCGTCAACATCGACTTCTACACGCAGTCACAGACCGTGCACATCGCGGCCGGCGAAACCCCCGTGCCGCGGTTCGGCGCTTGAGCGGCGCGGCGAATGCCCGACGAGAGGAACCCTGGTTGAGAACACGACCGAGAACGCTGAAGACACGACCGAGAACGCTGAAGACGCTGCTGCTGGCCGTGCCGCTGGCGCTGGCGGTGGCCGCCTGCAGCGGCGGAAGCAGCGGGCCGTCGAACGCCGACGCGAAGATCGTGAACTCGGGCGAACCGATCGTGATCGGCGCCACGCTGTCGCTGACCGGCTCCCTGGACGTCCTTGGCCAGCCGTTGCAGGCCGGCTATCAGCAGGAGATCGCGGACGTGAACGCGGCCGGCGGCATCGCCATCGGCACCGCGAAGGAAAAGCTCAGGCTGGTCGTCCTGGACAACGGCGGCGACCCGAGCACGGCCGCCTCGCAGGCGGCGGAGCTGGTGCGGCAGGATCACGCGGTAGCGCTGCTCGGGTCCGCCACCGCGCCGATCGTCGCGGCCACCGCGCTGACAGCCGAGCAACTGCGCGTCCCGTTCGTGACGTCGCTGATGCCGGTGGAGGCGTTCGCGAGCGGCGACAAGACCGGCTGGACCTACTCCTGGGACCTCTTCTACGACGAGCAGCAGGAGGCCGCCGACGCGGCCAAGGCGCTGGCGTCGGCAGCGGGCAATAAGTCGGCAGCGGGCAATAAGAAGGTCGTGCTGTTCACCGACAGCGAGCCGGGCAGCGTGGTGGAGCGGCCGCTGTACAAGGCCGCGTTCAAGGCGGACGGCCTTGACGTGGTCGGTGACTACATTTTCCCGGCCGGCACGACGGACTTCTCCTCGTTCATCGCTAACGCCAAGGCGAAGGGGGCGCAGCTGGTGGCCGGGCAGCTGGACCAGGCTGGCGGTGTCGCGCTGTGGAAGCAGCTGAAGTCTGCCGGGTTCCACCCGCGGGCAGCCTTCCTTGACGAGGCGCCGGACGCCGGCGACTGGTGGCGGTCGGTGGGCAGCCTCGCCCAGGACACCCTGTCGGAGGGCTACTGGAGCCCCGGCCAGGCCCCGGCGGCGCAGCTTGCCGCGATCACCCCCACGCTCGGCAAAAAGTACGCGGGCAACCCGGACTACGCCACCGCGGCCGTCGCCTATGCGGTGGCCCAGGTGCTGACCGGCGCACTGGCCAGGGCCGGCAGCACGAACTCGGGCAGGCTCACCACCGCGATCTCGCGGACCGACGCGCAGACCACTGCCGGGCTGGTCAGGTTCAACCAGACCACCCACACGGCGACCACGCCCTACTACGTCACCCAATGGCAGAGCGGCAAGCTCGTCCAAGTGCGGCCGCTGTCCCCCGGCGCCACCCTCCGCGTCCCCACGGCCGGGCTTGGCTAACGGGCCGGCGACGGGGGCATCGCGGCGTGCCGCGGGTGCGTCCGCGGAGCGGTGTAACGCAATCGGTCACCCGACGTCCCAGAGCTTCTCGAACAGGCTCGGGTAGTCGGTCGGCACGTCGTAGGAGTCGCTCGGGGTACCAACGTTCGACTTGTTCAGCAGCACCCACGGGACGACGTTGTCGCCGGGTGACGGCGGCAGGTGCATGGCGAAGCGGACCGCCATGTCCATGTCCTGCCAGCCGCCCAGCGTGAGCGGGTTGCTGACGGTGGACAGCTCGGTCCCGGCGAGCACGAACTGCTGATCGGTGGCGATACCGCCGCCGTTGATGATCTGGTACTTGCCCGCGAGGCCGGCCGCCTTGAGCGCCCCCGGCAGCGTGTCGGTGAACGCGCCGTCGACCGAGACGATGTACTTCAGGTTGCTGATCCGCTTGGCCGCCGACACCACCGCCGGTACGAGGTCACCGCCGAGCATCTGCGGGAGGGTGAAGTCATCCTCGGTGACCGAGCAGGTGGGGCAGTCCTTGGCGATCTGCGCCTTGTAGGCCGTCACCATCGGATCGAAGACGGTGTAGGTCGGCACGCTGACGACCAGCGAAGCGGCCGCCGCGCCGTCGGAGTCCGCGATCTGCTGGTCGGCGATCGTGGTGCCGATCGCCACGCTCTCGTTGCCGTATCCGCGGCCGGGCTCGACCCCGACGCCGCTTGGCGCGGTGGCGTTGTAGTCGTCGACCAGGATGGCGCCCGCGGCCGCGTACGCCTTCTGCTCGCTCTGCCAGGCCTCCTGGGGAACCCCGGTGAAGAACGCCGCCACCGGGTGGTACTGCAGCCCGGTCTGCAGGGCGCTGACCAGGGTCGCCGGATTGGCGGCCTGGAAGTTCAGCGTCTTGACGTTCCAGCCGATGGCCGCGGCGGCCGCCTTCAGGCCGGTGCCCTCGTAACCGCACTGCACCTCCTCGCACTGCAGGAACAGCACCGTCTTGCCCTTGGGCGGTGCGGACGGCAGTTTCTGCGTCTCCGGGATGCCGGTCGGGATGGTGGACGCCGACTTTACCGTCGCCTGGGCGGCGGCCAGGGCGGACGCGCTAACGCCGGTCGCATCCGTGCCCGCGGTCGCGGTGCTTGACCCGGACGAGGCACCGGTGGAGGCGGCCGGCGCAGCCGACGATGAGCTGGAACTCGCCGCTGTGCTACAGGCGGCGAGCGCCAGGAGGGCAGCGGCCAGACCGGCGCCCGCCAATCTTCTTGATTTCACGTGATCTCCTTCGACCTACGTTGACGTGTGCTGGGTTAATCAGGAGACGGCAATTAACGTCAATGTTGACGTTAATGACAAAGACTGTCAAGCAGGCAGTTTCCCTGGCAGACCGGCACGGCATCACACTTGAGCGGAGCGCGCGATGCAGATCAAACAGCAACGTTGACTTGCAGCCGGCTGTAAGCGGGTCCGCCAAGCCGACGCGATCCGGCCGCGGATTGTGCAGCGGAAGTCGGGAGCGGCGGTAAGACCCGGGCCCACGGCCGGGCGCGCTGCGCTGAAACAGGAACCCGGCACTGCGGGGAACGCGGGTCAGACCAGCAGCGAGTTGGCCGCTGTGCCACCGGAGTCAGCGATCTGCTCGTCGCCAAGCACCGTGCCGAGCGCCGTCATGTCGGCCCCGTAGGCGCGCCCGGGCGCGATCGCGGCCCCGGTCGGCACGGCCGGGAGGAAGGTGTCGACCAGGTAGGCGCCCGCGGCCGCGTAGGGCTTCTGCTCGCTCGCCCAGGCCTCCTGCGGGACACCGGAGAAGAACGCCGCCACCGGGTGGTACTGCAGCCCGGTCTGCAGGGCGCTCACCAGCGTGGCTGGGTTAGCCGCCTGGAAGTTCAGCACCTTGACGTTCCAGCCGATGGCGGCAGCGGCCGCCTTCATGCCGGTGCCCTCGTAGCTGCACTCCACCTCCTCGCACTGCATGAACAGCACCGTCTTGCCCTTGGGGGGCGCGGACGGGAGCGGCTGGGTCACCGGGATGGAAGTGGGCATCGCCTCCGCCGCCCGCACCGCCGCCTGCGCCGCGGCGACGGCGGACGACGGGGCTCCGGTGGCGGACGAGGAAGCCGCGCCGGCAGCGGCGGAGGCGGGCGCGGCCGACGATGAGCTGGATCTCACCTGATCTCCTAGCTTCACGTCAGCCGACATGCCAGAGCTTCTCGAACAGGCTCGGGTAGTCCGTCGGCACGTCGTAGGAGTCGCTCGGGGTGCCGATGTTGGACTTGTTCAGCAGCACCCAGGGGACGACATTGTCGCCGGGGGACGGGGGCAGGTGCATGACGTCGCGGATCGCCATGTCCATGTCCTGCCAGCCGCCGAGGATGAACGGGCCGCTCACCGTGGCGAGCTGGGATCCCTGCAGTACGTTCTGCTGGTCGGTGGAGACGCCCTGACCGCTGATGATCTGGTATTTGCCCGCCAGGCCAGCCGCCTTGAGCGCCTCAGGCAAGGTGTCAGTGAAGGCACCGTTGACCGAGACGATGTACTTCAGGTTGGTGATCCGCTTGGCCGCCGACACCACCGCAGGGACAAGGTCACCGCCCAGCATCTGCGGCAGGGTGAAGTCATCCTCGGTCACCTGGCAGGCCGGGCAGTCCTTCGCGATCTCGGCCTTGTAGGCCGTCACCATCGGGTCGAACACCGTGTAGGTCGGCACGCTGACGATCAGCGAGGCGGCTGGCGCGCCGCCGGAGTTCGCGATCTGCTGCTGGGCGAGCACGGTGCCCATTTGCTGGTTTTCTGACGCGTACCCGCGGCCCGCCTCGACCCCGGCACCGCTCGGCGTGGTCGCTAGGTAGTTGTCGACGATGACCGCGCCCGCGGCCGCGTACGGCTTCTGCTCGCTCTGCCAGGCCTCCTGGGGAACGCCGGAGAAGAACGCCGCCACCGGGTGGTACTGCAGCCCGGTCTGCAGGGCGCTGACCAGCGTGGCCGGGTTAGCCGCCTGGAAGTTCAGCACCTTCACGTTCCAGCCGATCGCCGCCGCGGCCGCCTTCAGCCCGTCGCCCTCGTAACCGCACTGCACCTCCTCGCACTGCAGGAACAGCACCGTCTTGCCCTTGGGCGGCGCCGACGGCAGCGGCTGGGTCTCCGGGAGAGCGGTCGGCATCGTGGACGCCGACTTCACCGCCGCCACGGCGGCGGCGACAGCGGAGGAGGAAGTGCCTGCCGCGGACGCGGACGCGGCGCCGCTGGCGGCGGCCGTCGATGAGCTGGAACTCGCGGGCGCGCTTGAGCTCGCCGATGAGCTACAGGCGGCGATCGCCAGGAGGGCGGCGGCGATGACAACGCCACCCAGTCTTGCGGGTCTCATTGGGTCTCCTTAGGCTCGACAGGGAATCCACGGGCCGTTCCAAAAAGGACTTTGAATTCAAATGCCTTTTATGAACGGACCGTGGCGAATCGATTACGGACGCTGATTTGCCGCACGGTGTTAATCGGGGATGCGGTGTTAATCGGGGAGGAGCAGCCGCGCGTTGGCGGCGAAGAACTTCTCGGCGACGGTCTCGCCGAGCGGCGCGACCTGCGCGTACATCAGCTGCTTGGAGTCCTTGCCGCCCTCGACGTGCGGGTAGTCGGTGGAGTAGCAGTAGCAGTCGCTCAGGTTGGGATAGCGCTCGAAGTCACGCCGCACCGGCTCGAACTCGTTGAACGGGGTGACCCGGACGTTGCGGTTGATGTACTCCGACGGCAGCATCGAGATGAAGGGCCGCAGCCGCGCCGCGTAGACGTCCCGCGCCCACATGTCGAGGTTGTCGGCGGCCGGGCCGAGCCAGGACGAGCCCTGCTCGATCATGCCGAGCCGCAGGTTCGGGAAGCGCTCGAAGACGCCGCCGAGGACCAGCACGGTGAGGAAGTGCGCCGCCGTGTAGTAGAGGGTGGCGAACGAGTACGGCTCAAGGCCGAGCTCGTGGCTCTGCACCTTGCCCAGCTTGAAGGCGGGCGCCCGCTTCCAGGCGTTGGAGGCGAACAGGCCCTGCTCGTTGCCGACGTGGGTGACGAGCGGGACGTTATGCCGCTCGAGCAGCCCCCAGAAGTCGTCCATGGCCGGGTCGGCCGGGCTGATCCCGGCCGGCGGCACGCCGTGCGGGATGTTGACCGCGCGGATGCCCTGGCCGATCAGGTTCTCGGTCTGCTCGATCAGGTTCTCGACCGTGCCGTCGCCCATGATGTAGGCCACGCAGCGCAGCCGGCCGGGATTGCGGCTGGTGGTGGCGGCCGCCCAGGTGTTGTACTCGTCGAGGCCGGCCCGGCCGAGCTCGTGGATCTGCTGCGCGGTGCCCGTCAGGCCGAGGAAGTCGCGGACGGTGGCCTCATTGCCGACCATCAGCATGCTGGCGAAGATGGCGTAGCTGGGGAACACCAGCTGCCTGCTGATGCCCATCTGGTCCATGACCTCGAGCCGGCGCTGGAAGTCGAACGCGCCGGGTGCGGAGGTTCCCTTGGTGAACCAGACGGACTCGTGGGTGATCGCGGCGGCGTCCGCGGTCAGGTTGGGCGCGTAGAAGTCGTTGCCGCGCTGCATCTTCAGGGATTCCAGGATGCCGTCGGCGATCTCGCCGGAGGCCGGGCCGAAGAGCGGCCCCCAGAAGTGGGCCGGCGCCATCTCGTGACTGTCGGCGTCGAGCACGCGCTCGAGGAGAGCGGGACTGGCAGGGCTCATGGGATCGCCTCAATCCTTCCATTAGCATAAACGTTTATGTTGACTTTATTTCGACCGGGCGCACCTGCCCGGACCACTCGAGCAGCCGCCGGTCGACGTCGTAATGGGCTTCGTCGCCCCAGCGCCAGCGGATCCAGGTCTGCCGGCCGTCGATCCGCCAGCCCGTAATGGTGCGCGCGAGCTCAAAGCGGTAGTCGTTTCCATGCAGGACCAGGTCGCCGCCGCCCTCGGGCAGGTGCACGTTGATGGCGTGCGCGCGGCAGACCGCGCGATCGCCGTCGAGCTCGACCTGGTGCCCGGTGATCAGGTGCTGGGTGATCAGGCCGGCCAGCAGCCCGGGATAGGCCGCCTTGACCTCGGCCCGGCTGCGCCGGTAACGGGCCGGGTCGAAGCCGGGTGCCGTCATCTCGGCCGGCGTCGGGAACGACACCTGGTCGGCGAGCAGGTCATCGAGGCCGTCCCAGTCACGGTGATCGACGCACCAGTGCAGCCGGGTGCAGACCTCGGTGATCTCCAGCCGGTCGGCCAGCTCCCGCAGTTCCACGGCTACGCGAACGTTCCGTACTCGCGGAACGCACCGCTGCGGCCGAGCGGCATCTCGTCGGGGCTCAGCGGGGTCGCGACCTCGGCCGGGGTGGGCCCGATCTGCTGGGCCAGCGGCCACAGGGCGGCCCGGTCGAAGCCGTAGACGGTCACCGCCGTCTCGCCGAGGATCAGCCGGGCCTCATCCTCGGGAACGGTGTTGAAGGTGTGCCTGATCGACTGCGGGGTCTGCGGCCAGGTCCCCTCCAGGTGCGGGTAGTCGGTGCCCCACAGCAGGTTGCCGAGCCCCACCTCGTGCCGGTAGGCGACCTCGTAGGGCGCCATGAAGCTGCCGGACAGGATGCAGTTCTGCGCCCAGTAGAAGCTCGGCGGCTCGGGCAGTGCCTCGCCGCTGCCGGCATCCGGGTCGACGTCGGAGTCGACATAGAGAAACGGCGCCGCCGGGTAGAGGCCGCCGCCGTGCCGGTCGCCCCTGGTGCCCGCGTCATAGACGGAGTCGAGGTGCTTGACCAGGTCGGGCGCGAACTCGGTGCGCTGCTCGGTCAGGATGTACTTCAGGCCCGGGTAGCGGTGGAAGACGCCGCCAAAGATCAGCTGCGCCAGGCCGCGGTTGCCGAGCCAGTGGTTCTCGGTGATGTGCAGGAAGTTCGAGCGCCGCTGCCCGATGCCGAGCGGCTCCTCGCCGCCGCCGCTGTGGGTGGTGAGCACACACCCGTTGTCGACGCAGGCGGCCCAGAGCTTGTCGTAGGCGCGGTCGGTGTAGGCCGGGAAGTCCCGGCGCGGGGCCGGCAGGTTGACCACCCGCAGACCGCGCGCCGCACCCCATTCGATCTCGGCGACCGCGAGGTCGATGTCCCATACCGGGTTCTGCAGGACGCCCCTGAGCCTGGCCGGGCTGGCGGTGACGAACTCGGCCAGCCAGCGGTTCCAGATCACCTGCGAGGACGACCGCAGCTCGGTCCGGACCCCGGCCAGGCCGGCGTTCCAGCCCTTGCCCATGAAGGGCAGCTCCTCGAAGTTCTGGCCGCCGGCGAAGACCACCTCGGCCGCGACGCCGGAGGTGTCCATGTGGCGCAGCCGTACCTCGGGGTCATAGTGACCGGCGCACTCGATGCACTCCGCCGTGCCCTCAAGCCCGAGCTCGCGCAGGGTCGGGTCGTTCTTGCGGCCGGCCCGGCCGGCGTTGACGTGGTCGATCATCCGGTCGGCGGTGGCGCGCGCCTGGGCGCAGTACTCGTCGAATTCCGGCAGGTACCGCTCCGGGCAGTACGGCCGCAGGTACTTCTCCGGGTTCGGCCCCGCGTGCGAGTCGCTGGAGACGATCAGGTAGCGGTGGCCCCGCAGCGCGGCCATGTCCGCCAGCGTCGGCGGGACCCCGCCGCCGGTCATGCCGGTCCCCGGTCGAAGATCCCGGCGTGGTCGAAGATGGCGGGGTACTTGATGTACCGCGGGATGTCCTCAACGTCGAACTTGTCCATGTCCTTCGCCAGGCCGAGCGGCGGGTTGCCCGGGTCGGGCCGCACGCCGGCGTCCATGAGCTTCTTGAGCAGCATCACGTGCGCGCCGCCGGAGCCGTCGTTGCCGACGACGACCCGCAGCCCGTAGCACTGGTGGACGCCGAGGCCGAAGCCGAGGCCATAGCGCGGCGTCCCGTCGGCGGGCGTCGGGCGGTTGGGGTTGAAGCCCACGGCGTCCGGCCCGAAGACCTGGGTATCGCGGTTGGCCTTGACCCACTCCAGGTGCAGTTCCTGGCCGGGGTAGATCACCGTGCCGTCGGAGAGCTGGTTCTGCTCCAGTGACAGCCGCGTGGTGTACGGGGAGAACGGCGCCCGCAGCCGGATGGTCTCCTGCAGGCAGTGCAGCAGGAAGACCGGGTCGGAGCGCTGCTCGAGGTCCTCGGGGTGAACGGCGAACCAGGCCTGCAGGAAGTCGATGGTGTGCACGATCGACTGGGTGCTTGTGCCGACGGACGCCGCGAACAGCAGCGTCGACTCGACGACCGCGTTCTCCTCGTCCGCCCACTCCGGCGCGGCCCCCGCCGCGACCAGCTTGAGCAGGCTCGGCGGCACATCCTGGTCGGCGATCTGGCCGGCCTCGATCTTCGCCCGCAGCTCGCGGTGCCAGCGCAGCGACGGGTTGAAGAACTCCTCGACGTAGCGCTGTTTCGCTGCCAGCGCCCGCCGGTTGACCTCGTCCCGGTCGGCCAGGAAGCCGGAGCTGGTGCCCGCGGCGAGCGGCCCGGCGAACGAGCGCATCAGCGCCAGCCGCTCGTCCGTGTCCATGTCGATCAGGCCGATCAGCCGGGCGGTGAAGTGGATGAAGATCCGCTCGAGAAACTCGATCAGGTCCAGCCGGTAGACGCCGTCGGCGTCCGGTTCTGCTAGCCGCAGCGCCATCAGCCGGTCGGCCTCGGGCAGCACCACGTCCTCGCGGATGCCCTGCAGCGCGTCGGCCCGGACCAGCGGGTTGAGCAGCTTGCGGCGCAGCCGGTGCGAGTCGCCCTCGGTGTACATCATCGACGCGGCCAGGAACTCGCGCACGTTGATCTCGCCGTTGACCTCGTCGCTGGCCCGGCTCGCGAACAGGTCGGGGCTGTGCGTCACGGCCGTCTTGGACCGCAGCAGCCGCGACACATCCTCCAGGGTGCTCACCCGGGCGAACGGGCACTTCGACCCGTCCACCGCCACCGGCGCGTCCACGTGACCGGTAGCCTCCGTCATTTGCCCAGTGGCCTCCGCCATCTGGCACCATCCCTTCGGTAAACCGCTAACTTCCGAACCTCGACGAAGATCTCGCCCGCCTCGACAGAAACGGGGTAGGTGGCCACCGGCGCGTTGGCGGGGAGCCCGCTCACCGCGCCGGTGCGCACGTTGAAGCGGGAGCCGTGGGCCGGGCATTCGACGTCCTCGCCGTCGAGCTCCCCGTCGCTCAGCTCGACCTCCTCGTGGCTGCAGATGTCGCTGATCGCGTAGACCTCGCCGCTGCCGGTGCGGGCCAGGCAGATCGGGACGCCGTCGACCTCGACCCGCCTGAGCGGGTACTCCTTGAAATCGGCCAGCCGTGCGACCGGGCACCGTGTCATCGGCTGCTCACCCTCTCGGCTCGTAGCCGGCCGGCAGCGCCACCGACTTCAGTTCAAGGAAGCTCTCCAGGCCCTCGACGGCGCGCTCGCAGCCGAGGCCGGACTGCTTGCGCCCGCCGAACGGGCCGCCGCCGCCCGACGGCGGTCCCCCGTTCACCGAGCAGGTACCGGTGATGATCTTCGCCGCCACCTCAAGCCCGTGCTCGGGCTCGGCGGCGAAGACCGAGCCGCCGAGGCCGTAGTCGCTGTCGTTGGCGATCGCGATCGCCTCGTCCTCGTCGCGGTAGGTGATGACGGACAGCACCGGCCCGAAGATCTCCTCCTGGGCGATCTCCATCCGGTTGTCCACGTCGGTGAAGATGGTCGGCTCGACGTACCAGCCCTTGGGCTGCGAGGCCGGGCGGCCGCCGCCGAGGACGACCTTCGCCCCCTCGGCCAGCCCCGAGGCGATGAACCGTTCGGCGTTGTCGCGCTGCCTGGCCGCCGCGAGCGGCCCGAAGTCGGTGTCCGCGTCGTGCGGGTCCCCGATCTTCATCCGCGACACGTAATCGACGAGCTGCCCGACGACCGTGTCCCGGTCATCGGCGTGGACGAGCACCCGGTTGGTGGAGATGCAGATCTGGCCGCTGTTGCGCAGCGAGTTCCCGACCAGGGAGGGCAGGTAGGGTGCCATATCGACCCCCGGCAGGATGACCGCGGCCGACTTGCCGCCCAGCTCCAGGACAACCGGGCGCAGCCGGTCGCCGCAGGCGGTGGCGATTGCGCGGCCGCCGCCCCGGCTGCCGGTGAACGTCACGAAGTCGATTCCCGGGTGCCCCACCAGGTAGGCCCCAGCCCGCACCCCGCCGTTGACGATGCTGACGGTCCCTTCGGGGAGACCCGCGGCGGCGGCCGCCTCGGCGATCACGTAGCCGCTCAGCGGTGACTCCGGCGCGGGCTTCAGCACCACCGGGCAGCCCATCAGCAGCGACGGGAACAGTTTGGTCACCGCGACCATGACCGGCGAGTTCCACGGGGTCACCGCCGCCGTCACCCCGATCGGCTCGCGCAGCACGACGACCTTGCCGACCGTCCCGTCGCGGACCTCACGGAAGCGCACGTCCTCGGCATCGGCGATCATCCGTTCGAGGAAAGCCCCGATGCCGTCGACGTTCGCATCAATGAACTGACGGGTACCGCCCATCTCGTCGATTTGCAGCTCGACGGACTCTTCCCGGCGCGCGTGCAGCTCCGCCGCGAACTGGCGCAGGTACCCGGCCCGCTCGGCCAGGCTCATCCGGGTCCAGGGGCCGCCGGCGAACGCCGACCGGGCGGCCCCGACCGCGAGGTCGATCTCGGCCGGCCCGGCCGCCGGCACCCGCCCAACGACCTCTTCGGTGGACGGCGAGATGACCTCGAGCAGTTCGCCGCCGTCCGCCCGATGCCAGTTCCCGCCGATGAAGTGTTCCTTACGCTCGAACACGCGCGCCCCACCCGCCCTCCGCCATCACCATCAGTGCCCACCCTTACACCGCCCCCGCCACCTGTCAACCTCTGTGTTGACGGCATCTGTGTTGACTGCGAACAGCCCGCGCGTTGACGACCAGGCGACGCGATCGCCCTGCGTGCCGCCTTGCACGCGACATGCGACGAAGCTACAGTTACGTCAACATCGACGTTGACGATCGTAGGGGGATGTCAGTTGACCAGCAGGAAGAAGTCGATGGCGGCCAACCGTGGTCGACCGCAGGCGCTGGCGGGGGTCGCCACGCTCAACCGGGCCGTGGCGGCGCTGGCCGAGGGCCGGATGATCGTCGTGGTCGATGACGAGCAACGCGAAAACGAGTGCGACATGGTGGTCGCGGCCGATTCGCTGACCGTCGGGCAGATGGCGTTTATGGTCAGGCACGGGACCGGCATCGTGTGCGTGCCGATGGAGTCCGGCCGCCTCGACGAGCTGCGGCTCCCGCTGATGTCGATGGAGAACACCGAGGCGCACCGGACCGCGTTCACCATCCCGGTCGACCACGTCAGCGCCGGCACCGGCGTATCGGCCGCGGACCGCGTCGCGACGATCCGCGCGCTGGCCGATCCGGGCGCGAGGGCAGGCGACTTCCGCCGGCCCGGCCACGTCTTCCCGCTCCGCTACGCCGAGGGCGGCTCGGTGCGGCGGGCCGGCCACACCGAGGCCTCGATCGACCTGCTGCGGATGGCCGGCCGGTCCCCCGTTGCCGTCATCTGCGAGCTGGTGAACGACGACGGGACCATGTGCCGCCCGGACGAGCTTGCCCGGCTCAGCGCGGAGCACGAGCTGCCGGTGGTGGCGGTCGCCGACCTCGTCCGCTACCGCCGGGCCACCGAGCAGCTGGTGGCCGAGACCGGGACGGCGCTGCTGCCGACGCCGCACGGCACCTTCCGGGCCACCTCGTTCCGCTCGGTTCCCGACGACGAGGAGCACCTGGCCCTCGTCCTCGGCGATGTCACGACGACCGACCCGAGCGACCCCGGGGTGCTGGTGCGGGTGCACAGCGAGTGCCTGACCGGCGACGTGCTCGGCTCGCTGAAGTGCGACTGCGGCACCCAGCTGACCCAGTCGATGCGGCTGATCGCCGACGAGGGCCGCGGGATCATCGTCTACCTGCGCGGCCACGAGGGCCGGGGCATCGGCCTTGGCCACAAGCTGCGGGCCTACGCCCTGCAGGAGCAGGGCCGGGATACGATCGACGCCAACCGCGACCTGGGCCTGCCCGACGACAGCAGGCACTACGGCGCGGGGGCCGCGATCATCGCCGCGCTCGGGGCTCGCCGCATCCGGGTCATCACCAACAACCCGGCCAAGTACGGCGGCCTGCAGGGCTTCGACCTCGACATCGCCGGACGGGTCGCCATCCCCCCGGTCGTCACCCCGGAGAACCTGAGCTACCTGCGGACCAAGCGGGACCGGATGGGCCACGACATCAGCCTCGCCGGCGGCTTAGATCCGCCTAACCGCCCGCCCGCAGCCGAGCGCCGCTGGTCAGTGCGCGACGCGCGCTGCTTGGCCGACGGGCGACGTCCCCGCGCGGCCTCCGTTGATCGTGGTGCGCGTGTGATCTCGTGTGACGCCAGACCGCATCGGATATTGCTGTTCACCGCCATTATAACGAAAACTTTTTTTATCGCGAAGACTTTTCGCTCGTATAGCGCGAATTTCTTACGTCGGGACAAAAGTCTTCGCGATCATGGCCACCGCCGCAGGCCGACGCTGCCCCCAACGACACACGAACCCGCCTTACACCGCCAGCATCGCCAACGGGCCGCACGCCCGGAGAAAAGCGTCCCAGCGGCCCGGGCCTGTCGACGCCGACGGCATCTGCGTGGATCCGTGGTTCCGTCCGGCCCTAGACGGTCGAGGGCGAGAGCCAGGGGAAGGTGCCGGGGGTGAGGCCGGTGCGGCCGCAGTCAACGACCATGACCTGCCCGGTGACGTAGCTGCTGTCGCTGCAGGCGAGGAAGGCGAGCATGCCCGCCCACTCCTGCGGGGGTCCGCTCCGCTTGAGCGGCGTGGCCTGGGCCAGCTGCTCCATGTACCAGCTGCCGGGGAACCGGCTGCTGCCCGCGGGCGATGCCGCGGTCGCCGCCATCGACGCGGCGGAGTCCTGATAGGTGCCGCCGTCCAGCACCTCGGCGCTGACCTGGTTGGTCTGGCCGGTGGCGATCACGTTCACCCGGATGTCGAACGGCGCGAACTCGCGCGCCATGATGTGGGTGAGCGGACCGAGTCCGCCCTTGGCGGCGGAGTAGGCGACCGACAGCGGGTTGCCGAACAGGCCGTCGATCGAGCCGAGGTGGACGACCGACGCGCCGCCCGCCGTCTTCAGCAGCGGCAGGAAGGCCTTAGTGGCGGCGGCCGGCCCGAGCAGGCTGAACCGCACGATCTCGGCGAAGTACTCCAGGTCGATCTGCTCGAACGTGCCCCACTCGATCATCAGGTGGTGGTTGACGAGCGCGTGGACGGCCGCGCTCTCGCCCGCGACGGCGTCGGCGACCGCGGTCAGCTCGGCCAGATCGGAGATCGCCGCACGGTGGCCGCGGACGTCTCCCCCGAGATCCCTGACCGTCGCCACCACGGCGTCGACCTGACCTTGATCGGAGTCGACCACGTGCACTCGCGCGCCCTCGAGTGCCAGCCGGATCGCCGAGGCGGTCCCGTGGCCGGTGCCCGCGCCGACGACGACCGCCGTCTGCCCGTCCATTCGCATAGTTACTCCCGGTGTCAGAGATCAGGTGGGGTGGGTGGGGTGGGTGGGGTGGGTGGGTGGGGTGGGTGGGGTGGGTGGTTTGGTGAGATCGCTTTGTTGGTAGTGAGGTGACTGGCCTAGCTGTGGTCAAGGCGGCTGAAGGGGACGCTCGGCTGGTTGGGGAAGTCCCGCATCGGCGGCGGGAACTGCGAGCCGAAGACCCGGCTGTTCAGCGCCTCGCCGATCTGGTCCGGCGGCCACGCGGCGGCCTGGCCGGGCGGGCTGAGCCAGTCGCCGTTGGTGGTGGGGTTCATCCGGCTGAAGGCGCCGAAGCGCAACCGGAACACCTGGCCGTTGACGTGCCCCGACTCCGGCGAGAGGAGCCACACCACCAGCGGCGAGTTGTGCAGCGGATTGTCCGGTGCGGCCGGGTCCTGGTCGGCCGGGTCGTCGGGCAGCCGGGCGCCCCCGTTGGGCGGGGCCCGGAAACCCAGCAGCCCGCTGCTGGCCGCCATCGGCGTCCGGCCCGAGGGCGCGATGGCGTTGTGGCGGACGCCGTACTGCGCCCCCTCCAGGCTCGCGGACTGGGTAAGGGCGACGATGGCCGCCTTGGTGGCGGCGTAGCCGGCGCCGCCGGGCGATCCGGTGAAGATCGTGTCGGAGGCGGTGTGCACCACCGAGGCGCGGGGACGCCGGCCCTGGCGGCTCTCCTGCCGCCAGTACTCGCAGGCGAACCGGGTGCAGGCGAAGGCGCCCTTGAGGTTGACGGCGAACTCCAGATCCAGGTCCTGTTCGGCCAGGTCGGCGACGTCGGCCCGGCGCAGTACACCCGCGTTGTTGACCAGGCCGTCCAGCCGCCCGAAGCGGCTCACCGCGGCGTGGATCAATGACCGGGCGCCGTCCCAGGTGCTGATGTCGGAGGTATCCGCCCAGGCGGTCAGGCCGTCAGCCCGCAGGCGCCCGACGCACTCGTCCGCCCCCGCGACATCGTTCACCACCACCCGGGCGCCGTGCGCGGCCAGGGTGCGCGCGTGCGCGCGGCCGATGCCCCGCCCGGCGCCGGTGACGATCACCACCGCCCCGTTGAGCTCCGTCATTTATTTAGCACCGTCATTTATTAAGCACCGTCATGGTCAGTATCGTCGCATCAATTCTCTTCAACGTAAACGTTGACATTAACGAGAGGCGAGCGTAGAACGAAAAAGGACTTGGACGGTGGCCCTGGATGGATGGATGGACGATGAGCGAAAACACCGACGATCACGCGGTCCTCGTGACCTGCGACACGCATGTCGGGCCGCGGCTGATCGAGGATCTCCGCCCGTACTGCCCAAGGCAGTCGCTGGCCGACTTCGATGAGTTCGCCGAGGACACCCGGCCGGTGCGCGAGTGGTGGCTGAGCGGCGAGGCGCCCGGCTCGCACGACGCGGGCCATTACGACTCGGCCGCCCGGCGCAAGGACATGGAGGGCGACGGCGTCGTCGCCGAGGTGCTGTTCCACTTCAGCTTCAATGGCGAACTGCTGCCGTTCATCCCCTCCTTCACGCACTCGGACAACCCCTCAGATCCCGAGCTGGCCAAGGTCGGCATGCGCATCTACAACCGTTGGCTGGCCGACTTCTGCGCCGAGCTTCCCGGCCGCCGGGTCGGCCTGGCGCACCTGCCGCTGTGGGACATCGAGGCGGCCGTCGCGGAGGCCGAGTGGGCGGCCGAGCACGGGCTCAAGGGCATCAACTTCCCGGCCATGCGCGACACCCTGCTCGCCTACGACGAGCCGGCCTACGAACCGCTGTGGGACGTCGCCGAGGCCAACGGACTGGCCCTGACCACGCACTCGGGCGCCGTCAGCCCGACCGCGATGAGCCGTCAGGCACTGCTGATGCTCGAGGTGGCAGGCCCGGCCGCGCGGCGGGCGATCCACCGGTTCATCTTCGCCAAGATCTTCGACCGTCACCCGGACCTGAAGCTGGTAATGACCGAGATGGTCGGCCCGTGGCAGCAGCCGCTGATGGACGAGATGGACAGCGCCTACCGGGCCACGGTGCAGAACAACGCCAAGAAGGACACCGGCGTGCTGACCCGCAACGCCAACCGCGGGGTCTCGCTTGCCGAGCCGGGCAAGTGGAAGGGCTACGCGGTCAACACGCTCAAGCAGGAGCCGCTGGACAAGCTGCCGAGCGAGTACTTCGGCACCAACGTCTTCGTCGGCGCCAGCATGCTGGCGCACTTCGAGGCCGAGCTGGCCATCGACCACGGGTACGTCGACTCGATCATGTGGGGTTCCGACTACCCCCACCCGGAGGGCCTGCGCAATCCGGCCGACACCGACCCGGAGACGTCCCAGTTCCGGCGGGCGGTGCGCAACACGTTCCAGAACCTGCCGGCCGGCCACATCCGGGCCATGCTCGGCGGCAACGCCATCCGCTGCTACCGCCTGGACGGCGCGCTGCTGCAGGACGCGGCGAACCGCATCGGCGCGCCCACGGTCGCCACCCTCGGCACCCCGCCGGTGGGGGCGCTGGTCGGGTCGGGCGGGACCGGCGGACTCGCCTTCCGCACCGAGGCCTGGACCTGATCATCGGCGGCCAACCACCGGCGTGCCGTGGGCGAGTGAGGCGGAGCACGCTCCCGTTCCATCCGGCGGTTGGGCCTTTGATCTTGGGCTCGCCACGCAGAGCCGTCCACTTCGGTCCTTCCGGTGTCAGGCGGTGATGCCGAAGTACTGGTCGAGCTTGTAGGCCTTGATCGCGTTGCCGCGCAGGAACTGGTACCGCTCGGCTGCTGTCAGCCCGGCCGCGTTGCAGAGTTCCTCGGCCACCTTGCGGGAGTCGGGCCAGGTGGAGTCGGTGTGCGGGTAGTCGGTCTCGAACAGCAGCTGCTCAAAGCCGATTTTGTCGCGGTTCCGCAGCCCCTCCAGGTCGTCGAAGATGCAGAAGAACACCCGGCCGCCGATGACCTCAGACGGCAGGTTCCGCGCCTTGCGGGCGTCGGTCTTCAGGTGGAACTTCTCGTTGGCCTTGGTCCAGGTGGTGTCCGCGCGCTGTACCGCGAACGGGACCCAGCCGGCCTGGCTCTCCGACAGCGCGATCCGCAGGTTCGGGAAGCGCTCGAGGGTGCCGGTGTAGAGCCAGTCCGTCACCGCCAGCAGCGCGTTCACGTAGGACAGGCACATGATCGTGTCCACCGGTGCGTCCGGCGCCGTCACCACCAGCTTGGAGGACGAGCCGATGTGCATGTTGATCACCGTGTCGGTGTCCTGGCAGGCTTGGAACAGCGGGTCCCACGCGCCGCTGTAGATGCTGGGCAGGCCCAGGTACGGCGGGCACTCGGAGAACGCGATCGCGTGCGACCCCTTCGCCGCGCACCGGCGCACCTCCTCGGCGGCCAGCGCCGGGTCCCAGAGCGGGATCAGCGTGAGCGGGATCAGCCGCTCTTGTCTGGAGGTTTCGCCGCACCAGTCCTCGATCATCCAGTCGTTGAACGCCCGCACGCACTCAAGGCCGACCTTCTTGTCCTGCCGCTCCATGAAGATCTGCCCGCAGAACCGCGGCACGGTGGGAAAGCAGAGCGAGACGTCGGTGTGGTTGGCCGCCATGTCGGCCAGCCGGGCGTCCCGCTGGTAGCAGCCGGGGAGCACCTCGTCGTAGGTGACCGGCCGGCTGGGGTCCTCGGTGGTGTAGCCGCAGTCGGCCAGCCCGCGGGTCAGCGGCACCACCATGTCGTCGTAGTACCAGACGTCGGCCCAGCCGGCGTTGGGCACGTCCGGGTCGGCCGCCCAGTCCAGCTTGTTCGGGTCGTACTTGCCCGCCGCGAACCCGCCGAACTCGCGGCGCACATGCGGGACCCGGTCCCGCAGCGACCTCGGCAGCCGCGAGGTCCACAGATCGGGTGGTTCGACGACATGGTCATCGACGGAGATGATCTTCGGGATTGCCACGCCGGCATTCCTCACTTTCGAGCTGGGCGGGGTTAGAACGCGGTGGCGAGTGGCTTGTGCACGTCGCCGCGGGGGAAGAGCTCCTCGGTCGGCGGGGTGAGGATGAGCCCGAGGTCCGCGCCGATCCCGTCGGCGACCTTGCGCAGGGCCGGACCGTCGAAGCCGAACACCTCGATCGCGTTGCCGCCGAGCATCCGCCGGGCGTCGGCGGCGGGCACGCCGGCCGCGCCGAGGGTGGCGCGGAGGTAGTCGGTGGTGCCGGGGCCCGCACCCCAGGTGCCCTCGTGGTGCGGGTAGTCGGCGCCGATGAGGATCTTGCCGACCCCGATCGCCTCGCGTTCCTCCGCCTCGGCGCGGGAGAACAGCGAGGACCCCATGTGCACCTGGCGCCGGTAGTAGAACGACGGCGGGTGCTTGACGACCTCGCGTACGTCGCGGCGGAGGTAACTGCGCTCCCACGAGTAGTCCATCCCGCGCAACGCGCTGACCACCCAGCCGGTCCCCTGCTCGGTCAGCACCATATGCAGGCCCGGGTGCCGCTCGAGGACGCCGCCCCAGATCATGTGGGTGAGGATCTGCTGGCAGAAGAAGTAGGCCTGGGCCGTCATGATCGGCAGCGCGCACGCCGGGTGCGGGACCGCCTGGAGGGTGCCCGGGGACAGGTGATCGGTGATGGAGGAGATCGCGGTGTGCGAGCAGACCGGCATCTGGAGTTCCTCGAGGACGCTCCACACCGGGTCAAAGCGCTTGTCGAACAGCGGCGTGTTCTCGTTCATGGCGGGCAGCACGATGCCCTTCAGCCCGGCCGCGCGGGCGTCGCGGATCTCCCGGGCGGTCGCCTCGGGATCGGCGAAGCTGAGCACCGCCATCCCGGCGAACCGGTCGGGCGCGGTGCCGCAGAAGTCGGCCAGCCACCGGTTGTAGGCGCGGTTGGCCGCCTCGACCTGAGCCGGAGTTCGCTGGTAGCCGACGATCGCGGCGACCAGCGGAGGGTGCAGCTCGAACGGCAGGCCGAAGTCGGGGAAGATGACCTCGCCGGCGATGCCCTCGCGCTCGAGTTCGCCCAGCCGCTTAGCCGGGTCGTGCTGCCCCTCGGTGCGCCCGGGCTCGAGCACGGTCTCCACCCACTGCCGCACCAGGTCCGCGTCGATCCGGTTGGCCAGGCTCTTGGGGTTGACCGTGGTCATGCCCACCTGGTCGAAGGCGGTGCAGAACTCGTCGAACTCGGCCCGCGTGCCCGGGTCGAGGTAGGGGCGGTAGTCGCGCATCCGGGCGGTGGCGTGACCGTCGGACGACACGATCAGCGCCCGGTCAGTGGCAGTTTCTTGCGTCATCGTTGACCTCGTTTGACCTCTCATGCGAACCCGCTCATGGGCAACCCGTCCACCCGAAACCCACGGTAACCCGGCCGATCCCCTCCTGACAACATAAACGTTGACGTGGATTTTGGCGATAGCCAGGTCAGTCGCCCGGGCTGAGCGGGCCGGTCGGTGTGGTGTCGACCGCGTGGACGAGCAACTGCGCGAGTTCGGCCGGCTGGCTCAGGAACGGGGAGTGCGACGAGTCCATGACCAGCGGCTCCACCCCCATGCGCTGGGCCTGGAGGCGGCCGACCCGCAGCGGCCAGGCGCGGTCCTTGAGGCACAGGACGTAGCTGCGGGGCAGGTCGGCCGCCCAGAAGCGGGGAACGCTGATCGGCTCGACGACCGGGGCGAGCGGCTGCGGGATGAGCCGCTTGGCCGCCCAGTCGACCAGCTCCTCGTCGCAGTCGTTGTAGAACGTCGCGTGGGCGCCATCGCGGTCCCAGTAAAAGGCCGAGCCGTCCGCGGTGAACCGCATGTTCTCCTCGGACACGCTTTCCTGGGCTTCGTCCGAGGTCGAGCCGCCCACCGAGGGTGAGGTCGACTGGTAGCTCAGGCACTGCCCCTCGACTGGCAGCGGCCCGCTGAGCAGCGTGATATGCCGGACCAGGTCCGGGCGCGCGTCGGCGCCGACGACCGCGACCGCCGCCCCCATAGAGTGCCCGACGAGAATGTCGCCACCGGCCAGCTGCTCCGCCACGGCATCGCGGTAGCCGCTGAGGGTGGCGGCCTCCCCCGCCCGCGCGCCAGCGCCCGGCAGGTCGAACGCGACCGCCTCATGGCCGAGCCGTTTCAGTTCCGGCACAAGCAAGTCCCAGCACCAGGCTCCGTGACTTGCACCGTGCACGAGGACGAATCGCATGGTTACCTCTTCTAGTAAACGTCAATGTTTACGTTTATAGTAAAGCAGCCACGTAGCGAGAGGAATAGGTAGACATGGGACGCGTAGCGGGCAAGGTCGCTTTCATCACCGGTGCCGCCCGCGGCCAGGGCCGCGCGCACGCCGTCCGGCTGGCGGAAGAAGGCGCTGACATCATCGCGATGGACGTCTGCGGCCCGATCGCGACCTCGGTCGCGAAGCCGTCGACCCCCGGGGATCTAGCGGAGACCGTCCGGCAAGTGGAGAAGCTGGACCGGCGGATCTATAGCTACCAGGCCGACGTGCGTGACTACGACGCGCTCAAGGCGGGGCTGGACGCGGGCATCGCCGAGCTTGGCGGCCTGGATATCGTGGTCGGCAACGCCGGCATGTGGTCCTACGGCGCCATCGAGGAGTTCGGCCCGGAGGCCTGGAAAGAGATCATCGACATCAACCTGAACGGCGCCTGGAACACGATCCGGGCGACGGTCCCGGTCCTGAAGGCGGCCGGGCGCGGCGGCTCGATCATCCTCACCAGCTCAGTGGCCGGCCTCAAGGCCTACGGCTACTGCGGCCCCTACGTGGCCGCCAAGCACGGCGTGGTCGGCATCATGCGGACGGCGGCGATCGAGCTCGGGCCATTCTCGATCCGGGTGAACACGGTGAACCCGAGCAACGTGCACACCGACCTGATCCACAACCCGACCACCTACGCGCTCTTCGCGCCGCACATCGAGAACCCGACCTGGGAACAGGTCGCGCCCAGCTTCCAGTCGCTGCACCTGCTGCCGACCCCGGACGTGCAGCCGGAGGACATCGCCAACGCGGTGCTGTTCCTGGCCTCGGATGAGGCGAAGTACATCACCGGCCTGACGATGACGGTGGACGCGGGCAACTTCACCAAGTAAACGTGCAGGCCCCCCGGCTTACAGGTCGTAGGCGGTGGGAGTGGTGGTGTGGGTGCGGCCGGCCGGGGTGGTCCAGCGCATGATGCCGGGTTCTGTTTCCTTGACGCTCCAGCCGGGGGCCTGCTTACAGCGATGATGGCGGCGGCAGGCTGGGTGCAGATTGCATTCGCAGGTGACCCCCTCGGGATACGGGACGGCATGGTCGAGGTCGCAGTGCACGGCCTGCGCGCCGCAGCCGGGGGCTGAGCACGTGGCGGTACGGGCGCGGACCAGGTGCTTCAGCGTCCGGCTTGGGGTGTAGCGGTCCTCGGCGTTCCGGTGGTCGCAGGCGCCCGTGGCGATGGGCCTGGGAACGGCGTCCAGCGCGCGCAGCAGGATTGCCAACTGCGTGGCCTGGGCGGCGTCGGGGCCTTCGGGGGCGTCGTGTTTCGGGTCCGGTGGGTCTGGGTGGTCTGGGTGGTCTGGGTGGTCTGGGTGGTCTGGGTGGTCTGGGTGGTCTGGGTGGTCTGGGTGGTCTGGGTGGTCTGGGTGGTCTGGGTGGTCTGGGTGGTCTGGAGGTTTCCAGGGGTGCTGGCCGTGGGCGCAGGCGTGGGCGACGGCGGTGCAGTCAGGTCCGGTGTAGGTGAGGCACCAGCGGGTTGCAGGGTGCTGTGAGGCTGCTCGGACAATGTCTCGGGTGTCGTCGGGGTCCAGCAGCCCCCAGCCGCCCGCCCATCCGGGTGCGGCGGACCATCCCAGCAGCGTTCCCGCCGGTACGAGCAGGTTGATCGTCGCCGGGAACGGCACGGTCGCGCGGGGGGCCGGAGCGGGCGGGGACGCATCGTCGCCCGGAACGCCGGGGCCGGGGCCGGGGCCGGGGCCGGGGCCGGGGCCGGCATCGGGATGTGGCGCCGTGGTGTCGGCGGCTGGCCCGGTGGGGGCTGGGGCCAGGCGGCTGAAGGGGTCACGGCCCTGGGTCAGCTCGGTCAGGGCGAGGGCGCGGAGGGAGTCCAGGGGGCCGGCGTAGCCTGCGGCGCGGAGGCGGACGGCGACGGCGTCGAGGTAGGACTTGGACGCTATCGCGTCGGCGACCGACAGCTCCCGGCCGGACAGGGACGCGTTGCCTGAGGCCTCGCGGCGGACCTCGACCCGCCGGTCGTGCTTGGCGGCGCGCTCCTTGCGGTCCTTGGCCGCCTGGGGGTCGAGCTTCATCTCGAGGGCCGCGGCCTTGCGGGCGAGCTGGTCCGGGCGCAGGCCCGGGGCCGCGGCGGCGAGGATCTCGTCGGCGCGGGCGGCATCGGCGTTGCCGAGGCTGCCGGTGTAGAAGACGATGATGGACGCGCGGGTGTAGTCGATGCGGCCGGCGGCCAGGCCCGCGAGGGTGCTCGGGAGCCTGCTGGTCAGGCAGGCGGCGGCCTCGATCCTGGCGCCCGCCTCGACCTGGCTGACCAGCAGCTCCACCGCCAGCTCCTCATCGGGGAAGTCCCCCGACCGCCGGCCCCGGCGGGGGTTGCGGTCCGTCGCCTCATCGGCCTGCGCGGCGCGGCGGCGGGCGAACTCCGCGATCGCCACCGCCTGCAGGTAGGCGGCCCGGTTCTCCAGCCGACGGGCCGCCGACAACGCGCCCATTAGCTGATCATCGGTTAGTCGGCCAAGGTCACTAGCGGCCTGCTCGGTGAGGGCGGAAAGGACCGGGCCGGGGCGCAGCACGTCAGCCGCCGCGTCCTGCTCATACGCTGCGCATAGCGCGTTCCCGCCCATGCCTTCCGGGCCGGTGATCGCGGCCAGCAGCGCCGGGTTCACGTCGGCGGCGTCACCCAGGCTGATCGAGACCGCCGGGCCCTCCAGCTCCCACTCCTGCGGCACGTAGCCACTGTCGTCGAATTCTTCCGACCGGTAGCCGTGATCATCACCGGGGACGCCGGCGTCGTTGTCCCAGTCGTCGTTGTCCCAGTCGTCGTTGGTGTCGTGGTTCGTTTCGTGGTTCGTTTCGTGGTTCTCGCCTGGGAGATTCCGCTCTTCCACCGTCGGCCCTCCTTCCGTGTGATCACCTATCGCAACCTTCCTATGCGAACAGCATAGCTAAAGTCGAAGATCGTTAAAACAGCTAGAGACCAATTTTCCAAGATCTTTTCGAGCGATCAATGTCGCGGAACATCCGACAATGACGACCGGGCCAAGAGCCTCTGCAATCGGCGCGTGCCGGCGATGAGTTCCGGCCTGGTCGAACGTCCTAACCCTCGTTCCTGCTTCCATGGCCGAGGAGTGGGGAGCACTACCTGAAACCCAAGGACAAGGACACCACGATGGCGGAACTCCTCATCGACTTCATTACTTCGCTCGATGGCTGCGCAGCGGCCGACGGCTGGCCGGGCTGGTGGGGACTCGAGGGGCCCGAGTACCTCGCGTGGCTGGCAGAGCAGCCAGAAGCGGACTACACGGTCCTGCTGGGTGCGACCACCTACCGTCTCATGTCGGGATTCGCCGCCGATGGCGAGCCCGGCACCGATGCCCTGGCGGCCATGTCGAAGGTCGTCTTCTCGACCACGCTGAGCGAGCCCCTTGCCTGGGCCAACTCGCGGCTCGTGACTCAAGACCCCGTTGAGGCCGTGCGCGCAATGAAGGACGGGGCCGCCGAGCCGATGCGCACCATAGGCAGCCTCACCCTCTGCCGTTCTCTCCTGAAGGCCGGTCTCGCGGACCGCTTCCGCGTGGTTGTCTTCCCCGTTATAACCGGAAGCAGCGGCCGGGAACGGATCTACGACGGCTACCCCGATGTTGCACTGGACATGATCAGCAGCCGTACCTTCGACGGTCGCATCCAGCTGCTTGAGTACGTTCCGACGATTCTGGCTGGGCGTTAACGCCCGCCGCTCGGCGACGAGCGCCGCCAGCCGGTCAAGCTCTCCACGGACCGTCGCCCCGTCCCCTGGGTGGATGTCCAAGGCGATCTCGGTGGCGCCGGCTTGCTCGAGGGCGTCGATTCCGCGGTGGTCGGCCCGGGCGGCGGTCAGGAACGGGATGACCTCAAGGTCGCCTGGGTCGCGGCCGGCCCCGGCCACCCGCTCGCGCAGCCGCGGTACGCCGTCGGCCAGGGCCCGGCCGCCGGTCGGGACCCAGCCCTGGCCGAACTCGGCGATGTGCGCGAACACGGTGGGGGTGGCGGCACCGCCGACCAGCACCGGAAGCGGCCGTTGGGCCGGCTTGGGCCAGGACCACGAGGGCGCGAACGCGACGTGCTGTCCCTGGAAGCTAGCCACCTCTTTCTCCCAGAGACGGCGCATCGCCAGCACGTGCTCCCGTACCCGGGCGCGGCGGGTCGCGGGGTCGACGCCGTGGTCCCGCATCTCCTCGATGTTCCAGCCGTAGCCGACCCCGACGGCCAGCCGGCCGCCTGACTGGTGGTCGATCGTGGCCAGCGCCTTGGCGGTGACGATCGGGTCGCGCTGCGCCGCCAGCAGGACACCGGTCCCCACCCGGATCCGGGTCGTGACGGCGGCCGCCATCGCCAGCGCGGCCAGCGGATCCAGGATGCGCTGATAGCGCTCGGGTAGCTCGCCGCCGAGTGGGTAGCGCGTTTGGCGGGAGACCGGTATGTGCGTGTGGTCGGGCACCCAGAGCCCGTCAAAGCCGCGCTCCTCGACCGCGCGGGCCACGTCGGCGATGCCGGGACCACGGTCGGTCGCCACCATCGTGACGCTGTAACGCATCGGTGCCGCCGTCACGCGATCCCCGGCCAGTGCCGTCGGCAACGGACTGCCGCGTCCCGTGGGCGGCATTCAACTCCGGTATCACTCGACTGTCACCCGGCCGATGCCGTCGGCAACGGACACCCTCGTCCCGTAGGGCGCGCTCAGCTCCGCCACTCGGTCCAGGATCGCCTCGGCGGCGGCGCCGGTCGCCCGGATGGGGAAGCCGTTGGTCGCGCGGGACGTCCGGCTCCAGGTCATGGGGTGCAGGTTGACCCGCGTCAGCCGGTGGGTAGCAGCGTCCACCTCGCAGACCGGCACGAAGAAGCCGGGCTCGTGGTTGTATCCCTCGCGGGGGCTGAGCGTGACCTTCGCGTCGCCGCCGCTCTTACCTCCGCCGTTCTTGTCTCCGCCGTTCTTGTCTCCGCCGTTCTTGTCTCCGCCGTCCTTGACTGCCTCGTTCTTGACTGCCCCGTTCTTGACTGCCCCGTCCTTGCCTGCCCCGCGGCCGAGCGCGGTGTCGCGCGCGCCGAAGGCGTCGAGCAGGCCGGCGTCGAATGAGCGCACGCGCGCGTCGTTGCCCCAGCGGGTGTAGAAGTCGTGCGGCTGGGCTTCGCGGCGGCCGAGGCGGAATAGCGGGCCCGGGTCGTAGAGGATCGGGACGCCCGCGTGCACCTCGATTCCCCTGATGGGTGCGTGTGCCCCCTGGATGAGGACGACCGCGGCACCGACCCCGGCCGCCGCGCGGCCGAATTCGTGGGCGAACGCGGGCGAGGACGACATGCGCCCGTCCGCCCCGTCCCACGCCTGGACGTGCAGGTGGGCGATGACCAGGTCGCTGACCGAGCGCGCGTAGCGGATCGACTCGAGGTTGCCCGCCAGGTCCGACTCGTCGCAGCGGGTCGTCGCCGGGTCATCGCCGTCGGCAACGCGGAACCGCCAGGTCGTGTTGTGCAGGCCGGGCGGGTGGATCACGAACTCGCCGGAGCCGGTGTCGCGCACGACCCCGAGGCCGAGAGCGGCGACGATGGAGATCAGCCGGCCGGCCGTCGCTGGGTCGATGACATTGAAGTAGCGCAGCGGGTTGACACCGGGACGGCCTGCCGCGTCCGTCCTGGCCGCACCCGCGCGGGCGAACGAGGGGAACGACGAGGTGGCCGAGACGAGGGCGACCCGCCCGGCCGCGGTGTCGGCGAAGGCGGGCGCGCGGGCGGCGGCGAGGTCGGCGCCGGTCCCGGCGTGGGCGAGGCCGGCCGCGTCGAGTGCGGAGCAGGTCGAGCGGAGGCCGCCGTAGGAGTAGTCGAGCGAGTGGTTGGACGCGGTCGAGACGACGTCGACGCCCAGCCAGCGGAGTTCATCGGCGATCGCGGTCGGGCCCCGGTACCAGGCCAGCGCGCCTTCGGCGGCCCCGAAGATGTCGGCGCGGTCGAAATCGTGGAGCGGGATTTCCAGATGCGCGTGGGTCACGTCGGCCGTGCGGAGCAGGTCGACGGCGGCGAGGACGTCCGGGTCGCGGCAAGCAGAGACGCGCGTGTTCATGATCACGTCGCCGGTCAGCGCGAGCCGATAAGACCGGGTCATGAGGTCGGGCCGGAGACGGGGGGCACGGGCGAGTTGGGCGGAGCCACGCGTGCGTTCGGGATGATCATGGCTTTGGTCTTTGGCGGGCGGCTCACGCCGCGCGGAGGGCCTTCAGCAGGTCGCCGAGGGCGTCGAGGCCGATGCCGTAATAGCTCAGCGGGACGTTGAAGTGAGTGACGCCGAGGGCGGCCAGGCGGCGGGCGCGGGTGACCGCGCGCTCGGTGATGTCGTCGGGCGACATGGCGGCGTTCCAGTCGGCGGTCGCGGTCAGCGAGGCGCGGACGCCGACCGTGGCCGGGTCGCGGCCGTGGCGCTGGCAGGCCCGGTGGATCGACTCAATCGACCGAGCGATCTCGTCGTAGTCGGCCGCCTCGCGCGACAGCCACCCGTCGCCGAGCGTCACCACGCGGCGGGCGACCGGCTGCGAACGGGCGTCGCCGCCCCACCAGACCGGGACCCCGCCCGAGGTGACCGGGGCAGGCTCGCAGATGACATCGGTGAAATGGGTCCAGCGGCCCTCGAAGGAGGACAGCCCCGGTGACCAGAGCTCACGGCAGGCGCGGACCGTCTCCTCGGCGCGCGCGGCCCGCTCGGCGGGCTCGATGCCGAGTTGCGCGAACTCGGCCGCGTTCCAGCCGCCGCCGACACCGAGAATGAACCGGCCGCCCGAGATCGCGTCCAGGGTCGACGCCTGGCGGGCGAGCACCGCGTTCGTGTGCGCGGCCGCCAGGATGATCCCGGAGACCAGCCGCAGCCGGGTGGTGCGGGCGGCGATCGCCGCGAACATCACCAGCGTGTCCCACCGGTCGGAGTGCTGCTCGACGCGGCTGTGCTCGAAGTTGCCGGCCCCGCCGGGGTGGTTCATCTGCGCGGCGTACAGGATGTGCTCGCCGTCCATGACGTCGTCGAAGCCGAGGCGCTCGAACTCCGCCGCCAGGGCGGGGATGTCGCGCGGGCCGTCCGCGTAGCCCGGGACGAGGCCGGGAAGCTTGATCCCGAAGGACTGGTCCACGATTGCTCAGTCTCCCTTGCCGGCGTGGAGAGCGGTGGCCGCGTTCCTGGTCGCCCGCTGCGCGACCCGGAGCACCGGCGCCTTGGCCAGCAGCCCGCCATCGACATTGAGCGTCGCGCCGGTGATGAAGCACCCCTCGTCGGATGCGAGGAAGGCGACCGCCGCCGCCACGTCGGCCGGGGTGCCGGGGTTGTAGGTCATCCGCGCGTTGCGCAGGGCGTCGGCCATCGTCTGGTTGGAGTGCAGGTCGGCGTTGCGCGGCACCGCGATCGAGCCGAGCACCAGGTTGTTGGCGCGGATCGCGTGCTCGGCGTACTCGGCGGCGAGCTGGCGGGTCAGTGCCTCAAGGCCGCCCTTGGACGCGGTGTAGGCCGGGATGCCGGCCACGCCGCGGGCAGACGCGTACGAAGAGATGGCGACGAACAGCCCTCCCCGGCCGCCCGCGATCATCACCGGAGCGGCGTATTTCGCCAGCCAGAACGGCGCGTACAGGCCGACCTTCAAGATCGCGTCGAACGTCTGCGTCGGTTCCAGGTGCGCCGCTGACTCCCTGGTCGAGGCGTCGAGCGAGGCGGCGTTGTTGACGACGATGTCGACCGTCCCGTACCGCTGCGCGGCCGTGTCGACGACCGCGGCCACCTCGTCCTCGCGGCTGAGGTCGGCGGCCACGAAATCCGCCCGCAGGCCGTCGGCGCGGATCCGCTGCACGGCCAGCGCGCCGCGGTCGGCGCCGCGCCCGACGCCGACCACGGTCGCGCCGTCGCGGGCGAGCCGGTGCGCGATCGCCTCCCCCATCGCCCCGGTCGCACCGGTGACGACGGCTACCTTTCCGCCCAGGCTGCCCATCCCGGCCGCGTCAGCCGATGGACCGGGCCGGGCCACCGAGGCCGACCTCCATGACCTGGCCGGTGATGACGCCGTCGTCATCGGTTACCAGGTAGAGCACGGCGCGGGAGACGTGCTCGGGCTCCAGGTAAGCGCGCCCGTTGAGGCCGTGCTTGGTGTCCTTCATCCGCTTCTCGAAGTCCTCCACCGTCGGGTTCT
Source organism: Trebonia sp. (assembly GCA_050013875.1). Classification (GTDB taxonomy): domain Bacteria; phylum Actinomycetota; class Actinomycetes; order Streptosporangiales; family Streptosporangiaceae; genus Trebonia. The sequence goes on from JBEKEK010000031.1 coordinate 36,452, forward strand.
CGATGTCCGGGCAGAAGATGTCGAAGGTCGGCTGGTTGAAGAACAGGTCGGTGTTCACCGCGGCCGGGCAGATCGCGTTGACCGTGATGCCCTGGTCCGCGACCTCAAGCGCGCAGCTCTTGACCAGGCCGATGACGCCCCACTTGGCCGCGATGTAGTGCGCCAGGTTGGGGGCTGTCTGGCGGGCACCCATCGACGAGGTCGCGACGATGCGGCCGTACCCGGCCTCGCGCATGTGCGGCAGAACCGCCCGGATGGACTTGAAGATGCCGGTCAGGTTGGTGTCGACGATGGTGTCCCAGGACTCGTCGGTCGTGTTCTCCACCGTGGAGAAGTCGACGATGCCGTGGTTGGCGAGCAGGATATCGATCCGCCCGAACTGGTCCATGGTCGCGTCGACGGCCGCCTGCACCTGGGCGGTGTCGCGGGCGTCGACCCGCAGGCCGAGAGCGCGCCGGTCGTAGCCCTCGATGAGCTTGACGGTCTCGTTCAGCTGGTCCTTGGTCGCCATCGGGTAGCCGATCACGTCCACATCGGCGGCGATGTCGCAGACGACGATCTCCGCTCCTTCCGCCGCCATCGCCAGCGCGTGCGAGCGGCCCTGGCCGCGGGCACCCCCGGTGACGAGGGCGACGCGTCCGTCAAGCTTTCCCATTGCTGCTATCTCCTTCTTCGGAGTTGGTGGCGTCGGCGGCTCGCCAGCGCACCGAGGGGACGCCGTCGATCTCGGCGAAGTCGGCGGTGACGCGGTCGCCGATCGCGGGCTTGCGGCCGTCCCCGGTGAACCGGCCGATTACGTACGGCCCGTCGTCAAGCTCCACCATCACCACGGTGTAGGGGATCTGGTCCTTGAGCTCGGCCGCGAACGCGCGGTGGTAGACGACGAAGGACCAGACTGTCCCCCGCGGGGCCACCTCGTCCCAGCTGGCGTCACGGCTCCGGCACTCCGGGCAGCCGGCCAGCGGCGGCCAGCGCAGCGCACCGCAGTCACGGCACCGCTGGATGACGAGCCTGCCCCGCCGCGCCGCGTCCCAGAACGGCGCGGTGAGCGGGTCGCCGACCGGCGCGAGCGACACCGGCGGGGTCATACGCCGACACCTTGGTCGGTGGACAGGATGGTCGCCGCGGCTTTGACGAAGCCGTGGCTTGAGCAGTACATGGCGGTCTCCGGTGAGCCGGCCTGCCGGCCGGCGGCCTGGCCGCGCAGCTGCCGCAGGGCCTCCACCAGGTGCATCCAGCCCCAGGTGTAGCTCTCGGAGAGCTGCCCGCCGTGCGTGTTCAGCGGCAGGTCACCGCCCGGGAGGGTGTGCCCCTCGGCCAGGAACGGGCCGCCCTCGCCGATGCCGCAGAAGCCGTAGTACTCCAGCATCTGCAGCGACCAGACCGCGGTGGGGTCCTGGATGTAGAGCACGTCGATGTCGGACGGCTTGAGGCCGGTGCGCGCCCAGATGGCCCGGGCGGAGTCGCGCAGCCACGGGCGCATCAGGTTCTCCGGGTTGTGCTCGCCGCGCACCCCGGCGTGCTCGGCGATGCCCGAGACGTACACCGGCTTGTTCGGCAGGTCGCGGGCGCGCTCGGGCGTGGTGACGACCAGCGCCACTCCCCCGTCGGAGATCATCGTGACGTCCGACCGGCGCAGCGGCTCGACCAGGTACGGCTCGGCCAGGTAGTCCGCGATCGTCAGCGGCTGGCGGAAGATCGCGTTCGGGTTGTGCTTGGCCCACTGCCGCTGTCCGACGGCCAGCGTCCCGAACTGCTCCTCGGTGGTTCCGTAGAGGTGCTTGTGCCGCTGCAGCGCGAGCCCGGCCCGGCCTGCGATGTGCACCAGCCCGGCCGCCGAGGCCATGTCGGCGCCGTACATGGGCTTGCCGAAGTCGAACTTGCCGCTGCGGGCGTTCGCCCCGTAGGTGAGCAGGATGGTGGAGGCCAGCCCCGACATGATCGCCATCACCGCCAGGTGCAGCGAGAAGTTGCAGGTGCCGTAGTCAAGCGACTGGACGTAGGGCAGGTTCAGCCCGAGCAGCTGGCCGACGGCCACGTCATTGCCCTGGCCCTGGACGGACTTGCAGGCGATGAGGCCGTCGATGCCGTCGGTGCCCAGGCCCGCGTCGGCCAGCGCGGCCAGCGCCGCGTCGACCGCGAGCTCCTCGGGCGAGCGCCCGGGCAGCGTGCCCTGCGCCGTGTGCCCGAGGCCGACGATCGCGACCTGGCCGGCCACCGGGTTGCCGCGGTTGGCCGTTAGTGGCTGGCCGCTCACACCGGGATCTTGTACAGCTTGGCCGCGTTGTCCTGCATGATCTTGCGCAGCACCACCGGGTCGAGGTCCTTCAGCTTCTCCTCCGACCGCTCCACCGGCGACGGGTAGAGGCTGGTCGGGTGGGGGAAGTCGGTCTCCCAGAGGATGTTGTCCGCGCCGATCCGCGGGATCAGGTCGATGGGGCCCGCGTCCTCGAACCAGAACGTACCGTAGATGCCCCGCTGGAACAGCTCCTTGGCCGGCGGCAGCTCGGGCGGACCCATCTCCTCGAAGTCCTCGCGGTACTCGTAGTCCACCCGCTCAAGCACGTAGGGGATCCAGCCGATGCCGCTCTCGACCGACACCCAGTTCAGCTTGGGCCAGCGGATGAGCAGGTCGCTGGCGCACAGGTTGGAGATGAACCGGGAGTTCGCCAGCTCGGTCTGGATGGAGCGGACCGGCTTGGCCGCCCGCTGCGGCAGCGAGGCCCAGGCCGCGTTCCCCTTGGCCGGGTCGGCGAAGTTGCTGGCGCCGATGTGGATGTCGATCGGCAGCTCAAGGTCGGACAGGGCCTCATACAGCGGGTCCCAGTGCGGGGTGCCGAGGTCGGGCAGGCCGCCGAGGTGCGGCTCGCCGGCCATCGTCACCCCGGTGAGCCCGAGGTCCTTGACCCGGGCGGCCTCCTTGACCGAGGCCTCGATGTCCCAGAAGGGCAGCACCGCCTGCGGCAGCAGCCGCCGCCCGCTCTCCTCCTGCCACTGCGCCATCGCGTCGTTGTAGATCGCGACGATCGTGTAGGAGAGCTCCCGGTCCAGGTTCTGGACCAGGGCCGGCGCGGCGAAGCCCATTACGTTGGGGTAGACGATCTGGGTGTAGATCCCCATCTCGTCCAGCAGGTCCACCCTCGGCTTGGCCTCGCTGGCGGCCGCGTGGATGTCGTCGCGCGGGCCGCCCATCATGTCGGCGCCGTAATACGGGATCTTCTTCCCGTTCTTGCGCACGAACGCGATGCTGCTGTCGGTGCCGAACTTCTTGTCGCCGTCGACCCACCAGTAGCTCTTGCCGTCAGCGGCGTCCACGCCCGTCTGGGGGACGCGGTCCTTGTATTTCGCGGGCGCCCGCTTCGTCCACAGGTCCACCGGCTCGGTGATATGCGAGTCGGCGTCGATCAGCTTCAGGCCCGCGAATGGACCGCTCTTCCGTGGCGTGTATGACATCTGCTGCCCTTCCGCTCCGCACCGGGCGTGCCCGGGGGCGCCCCTTGGTCCTACGAACTCGACTATCTCACCAGGGACTTCCCGAAGTCAACACTCATGTTTACGACAGATCTCGCTGTGCTCCATCGTTTACGTTGACGTTTATCCTGAGCGGTTTAGCGGGGCGCCATCCGGATCGAGCCGTCGAGCCGGATGGTCTCACCGTTGAGCATCGGGTTGGCCACGATGGCCTCCACCAGCTGCGCGTACTCGGCCGGGGCGCCCAGCCGCCGCGGATGCGGCACCTGACCGCCAAGCGACTTCTTGACCTCCTCCGACAGCGCGGCCAGCAGCGGCGTCTCGAACAGGCCAGGCGCGATCGTGTTAACCCGTATCTGGCCCTCGGCCAGTTCGCGCGCGATCGGCAGGGTCATGCCGACGATGCCGGCCTTGGACGCGGAGTACGCGGCCTGGCCGATCTGGCCCTCGAAGGCGGCCACCGACGCGGTGCTGATGATGACGCCGCGTTCCTCGCCGAGGAGGTCCTGGGTGAGCATGAGCTCGGCCGCCAGCCGGATCACGTTGAACGTGCCGATCAGGTTGACCGTGATCGTCTGGCGGAACAGTTCTAGCGGGAACGGCCCCTTCTTGCTGACGACCTTGGCCGGGGTGCCGATGCCGGCGCAGTTCACCACGATCCGCAGGTCGTGCCCGCGCCGGGCGATGCCGGACAGGGCGGCGCCGACGGCGGCGGGGTCGGTTACGTCGCCTGGGGCGAACGAGACGGACGCGCCCAGCCGCTCGGCTACCGCCTTGCCCTGGGAGTTGGGCAGGTCAAGGATGGTCACCTGCGCCCCGGCGGCGGCAAGCCGCTCGGCCGTCGCCAGGCCAAGCCCGGAGGCACCGCCGGTGACGAGTGCCGCAGTCCCGTTAATCTCCATGTCGCTCGTTTCCTTCTCTGGTGATGGGTGTGTCCTTCAGCCCCGGCCGACGGCGCCGGAGCTCTGCCTGACCGCGCCGGACTGCCCGAGCCGGGCGATCGCCTGCGGACTGAAGCCGAAGTCGGCCAGCACCGCCTCGGTATGCTCGCCGACCAGCGGCCCCGCCGCCCCGGACACGGCCGGGGTCCGGGAGAACCGCGGCGCGGAAGCCGGCTGCACCAGCCCGTCAACGTCGGTGAAGACCGCCCGGGCGGCCAGGTGCGGATCCGACAGCACCTCGCCCGGCGCCAGCACCGGCGTCACGCAGGCGTCGGTCCCGGCGAAGACCGCGGCCCACTCGTCGCGCGGACGGCCCGCGATCGCGGCCGCGACCAGCGCGCGCTGCCGCGGCCAGTCGCCCCGGTCGTGCTGGGCCTGTGCGGGCAGCTCGGCGGCGAGCCCGAGGCCGCGGGTGAACTCCCGGTAGAACTTCGGCTCGATCGCGCCGACCGACAGCCAGCCGCCGTCGGCACAGCGGTAGACGCCGTAGTAGGGCGCGCCGCCGTCGAAGAGGTTCCCGCCCCGGGGGCTGCCCCAGTCGCCGGTGAACCGCATGGCGTGCAGCATGGCGGTCAGCAGCGCCGTCCCGTCGACGATGGCGGCGTCGACGACCTGCCCCTGCCCGGAGGAGCGGGCGTGCAGCAGGGCGCTGACGACGCCGAGGGCGAGCAGCATCCCGCCGCCGCCGAAGTCGCCGAGCATGTTCAGCGGCGCGACGGGCGCCCCGCCGCCGGGGGCGGCGGCCGGCTCAAGCGCGCCGGCCAGGCTGATGTAGTTGATGTCGTGCCCGGCCCGGCTGGCCCGCGGCCCGTGCCGGCCCCAGCCGGTCATCCGGCCGTAGACCAGGGCCGGGTTGCGCGCCAGGACCGCGTCCGGCCCCAGGCCAAGCCGCTCCATGACCCCCGGGCGGAACCCCTCGATCAGGACATCGGCCCGCGCCGCGAGGTCCAAGACGATGCCGGGCCCGTCCGGGTGCTTGAGGTCGACGGCGATCGAGCGCCGCCCGCGGTCGAGCACCAGGTGGCTGTCCCCGTCGCCGCGCCGGCCGCCTGCCCGCTCCGGGCGGTCGACCCGGACGATGCCGGCGCCCAGGTCGGCCAGCAGCATGCCCGCGAACGGGCCAGGGCCGATGCACGCCATCTCGATGACCCGGATGCCGGCCAGCGGACCGGTGCGCGGCTGGCTCAATGACCGGTCCAGACCGGGGCGCGCTTGCTGGCGAACGCCGTCGCGCCCTCGAGCGCGTCGGCGCTGCCGAAGACCGTGTCCATCGCCGCGGCGTTGAGCTGCCACGGGTCGGCGCCGCCCCAGGCCGGATCCCAGTCCGAGCCGGCGCTGGCCGCCTGGTGCAGCACCCGCTTGCTCTGCTGCACCGACAGGGGCGCGTTGGCGGCGATCCGCCGGGCCAGCGCGAGCGCCCGGGGAACAACCTCGTCCGCGGGCACCACGTCGTTAACCAGACCCCACTGGCGCGCGGTGGCCGCGTCGACCGGGTCGCCGGTGAGGACCAGCTGCGCCGCGAGCTTGAGCGGGATCTGCCGCTGCAGGCGGATCACCCCGCCCGCCGCGGCGAACAGCCCCCGCTTCACCTCCGGCAGGCCGAAGGCGGCCTGCTCCGAGGCGACCACCAGGTCGCAGGCGAGCGCGATCTCGGTGCCGCCGCCCATCGCGTAGCCGTTGACCGCCGCCACCAGGGGCTTGCTCACCCAGTGCCTGGCCAGGCCGGCGAACCCCCACTCCGGGTGGGCGGTCGGGGCGATCGACCGGCCGGCCGCGATCTCTTTGAGGTCGGCGCCGGCGCAGAAGGCGCGGCCGGCGCCGGTGACGACGATCGCCCGCACCCCGTCGTCGGCCGCCGCCTGCTCGAGGAACCGGCCGAGTTCGTCGGCGAGCGCCGCGTTGACGGCGTTGAGCGCCTCCGGCCGGTTGAGCGTCAGCAGGGCGACGTGACCGTCACGCTCGTACAGAACAGGCCCGGTCATACCCTAGAGCCTCTCGATGATGGTGGCGTTGGCCATGCCGCCGCCCTCGCACATCGTCTGCAGGCCGTACCGGCCGCCGGTCGCCTCCAGATAGTTGAGCAGCGTGGTCATCAGCCGGGTGCCGGAGGCGCCGAGCGGGTGGCCGAGGGCGATGGCGCCGCCGCGCGGGTTGAGCCGGGCCGGGTCGGCCCCGGTCTCGCGCAGCCAGGCCAGCGGGACCGGCGCGAACGCCTCGTTCACCTCGAAGGCGTCGATGTCGTCGATGGACAGGCCGGCCTTGGCCAGCACGCGGGCGGTGGCCGGGATCGGCGCCGTCAGCATGAGCACCGGGTCGTCGCCGGCCAGGGCGAAGGTGTGGAAGCGGGCGCGGGCGCGCAAGCCGAGCTCGGCCGCGCGGGACTCCTCCATGATCAGCATGGCCGAGGCCCCGTCGGTGAGCGGCGAGGAGTTGCCCGCGGTGATCCGCCAGTCGATCTGGCCGAACCGCCGGCCGATCTCCTCGCTCATGAACGACGGCGAGAGCTTGGCCAGCCCGGCCGGGGTGGTGCTGGCGCGGATGGTCTCATCGACCGTGTGCACCCGCTGGCCGCCGTCGGGGGCGGTCACCGTGACCGGGATGATCTCGTCGGCGAACAGCCCGGCCTCGGTCGCGGCGGCGGCCAGCTGGTGCGAGCGGGCCGAGAACTCGTCGAGCTCGTCGCGGGTCAGGCCCCACTTGGCCGCGATCAGCTCGGCCGAGATGCCCTGCCCGACCAGGCCGTCCGGGTAGCGCCGGGCCACCGACGGGCCGAACGGGTCCATGCCGATGCCCGCGGTGCCCATCGGGATCCTGCTCATCGACTCGACCCCGCAGGCGACCGCGATGTCGTAGCCGCCGGCGATGACCCCCTGCGCGGCGAAGTGCGCGGCCTGCTGGCTCGAGCCGCACTGCCGGTCGATCGAGGTGGCCGGCACCGACTCCGGCCAGCCCGCCGCCAGCACGCCCTGCCGGCCGATGTTCAGCGACTGCTCGCCGACCTGGGCGACGCAGCCGGTGATGACGTCGTCGATTCGCGCCGGGTCGAGGCCCGTCCGCTCGGCCAGGGCCGTCAGGACGCCCGCGAGCAGTTCGACCGGGTGGGTACCCGACAGCGCTCCGCCGGGCTTGCCCTTTCCCGAAGCGGTACGGACCGCATCCACTATGACCGCGCTGCGCATGCCTGGCCTCCATCGGAAATTTTCGCCATGCCGATCGCCTTGAGTTAGCGATCGCTAAGTAGCATAGTGATCCTTGACGGCCCGCACGGTCAAGGTCTCGCTCGCGCCGCACCTCGTGTCAGTAATCGCGCCCAACCCGGAGGACATGGTGGATCCCCTGCAGGCTTTCCGTCTCGATGGCCGGGTCGTCATCATCACCGGCGCGACCTCGGGCCTCGGCGTCGGCTTCGCCCGCGCCGTCACCGCGGTCGGCGGCCGGGTGGTGCTGGCCGGACGGCGCGCGAAGCGCCTGGACGAGGTGGCGGGCGAGCTCGCGGCCGGGGGCGCGCAGGTGCGCGCCCGGCCGACCGACGTCGCCGACCCGGACGCCTGCGCGGCGCTGGTCGACTTCGCCCTGGCCGAGTTCGGGCAGGTCGACGGGCTGGTGAACAACGCCGGGGTGGGCGAGGCGCGGTCGGCCATCAAGGAGACACCCGAGCAGTTCAGGCAGGTCATCGACATCAACCTGAACGGGGTGTTCTGGATGGCGCAGGCCTGCGCCAAGGTCATGCCGCCTGGCTCGTCCATCGTGAACGTGTCGAGCATCCTCGGGCTCATCGCGCCGCGGTTCCCGCAGGCCTCCTACGCGGCGAGCAAGGCGGGCGTGCTCGGCCTCACCCGCGACCTGGCCAAGCAGTGGTCACGGCGCCGGCGGATCCGGGTGAACGCGCTCTGCCCCGGTTACTTCCTGACCGAGATGACCGAGGCGGGCGCCGCCGCGCTGCGGGAGAACGTCGAGGCCAACAGCATGCTCGGCCGGTTCGGCACCCAGCAGGAGCTCGACCCGGCCCTCATCTACCTGCTGAGCAGCGCGTCGTCGTACGTGACGGGCACGGCGATGGTGGTAGACGGGGGCATGGCCGCCCTGTAACCATCGCCGGAACACCCTATCCGTCGTTCCGCCCCGGGAGGATCACCGTGGATTTCGCCCTCAGCCCCAAGGCCGCCGAGCTAGCGGCCCGTCTCGAAGACTTCATGCGGGACCTCGTGTACCCGGCCGAGCCCGTCTACCGCGAGCAGATGCGGGCGGCGGGCACCCCGCATTACCAGCCGCCGGTCCTGGAGGAGCTCAAGGAGCAGGCGCGGGCCCGCGGACTTTGGAACCTGTTCCTGCCGCATAAGACCGAGTGGACCGACGGTCTCAGCAACCTCGACTACGCCCCGCTGGCCGAGCTCACCGGTCGCTCGGTCATCGCCGCCGAGGTGCTGAACTGCTCGGCCCCCGACACCGGGAACATGGAGCTGCTCACGCTGTTCGGGACGGCAGCGCAGCAGGAGCGCTGGCTGCGGCCGCTGCTGGCCGGGCAGATCCGCTCCGCCTTCCTGATGACCGAGCCGGCCGTGGCCAGCTCGGACGCGACCAACATCCAGACCCGCATCGAGCGCGACGGCGGCGACTGGGTGATCAACGGCCATAAATGGTGGATCTCGGGAACCGGCGACCCGCGCTGCCAGCTGGGCATCGTGATGGGCAAGACCGACCCGGGCGCGGCCAGCCACCGGCAGCAGAGCATGATCCTGGTCCCGCTGGACAGCCCCGGGATCAACATCAGCCGTGACCTGACGGTCTTCGGTTACAACGACCGCGAGGGGCACTGCGAGGTCATCCTGGACAACGTCCGGGTGCCGGCCGAAGGCCTGCTCGGCACCGTCGGCGGCGGGTTCGCGATGTCCCAGGCCCGGCTCGGCCCCGGCCGGATCCACCACTGCATGCGCTCTATCGGCGCGGCCGAGCGGGCGCTCGAGCTGATGTGCCTGCGGGCACGGGACCGGGTGGCGTTCGGCGGTCCGCTGGCGGACAAGGGCGTCGTACAGGAAGCGATCGCCAACAGCAGGATCGAGATCGACCAGGCCCGGCTGCTGACCCTGCACGCGGCCTGGCTGATGGACACCGCGGGCAACAAGGCGGCCCGCGGCGCCATCTCCGCCATCAAGGTCGCGGTCCCGCAGATGGCGGGACGGGTGATCGACCGGGCGATCCAGGTGCACGGCGGGGCCGGGCTCTCGCAGGACTTCCCGCTCGCCCAGGCGTACGCGCTGCAGCGCTACCTGCGGCTGGCCGACGGGCCGGACGAGGTGCACCGCACGGTCGTCGCGAAGCTGGAGTTGCGCAAGTACACCGGCCGATGACCGCGGAAGAGACGCCGGTGATCGGCGCCGCCGGGGTGCCGGAGCCCGCGCTGCGCGACTGGCTGGCCGCCCAGCTTGGCACCGCCGGGCCGTTCGAGATCCACCCGATCAGCGGCGGCAACTCCAACGAGACGGCGCTGCTGACCGCGCCGCCTGGCCGCTGGATCCTGCGCCGCCCGCCGGCCGCCGCTATCTCGGCGACCGCCAACGACCTGGGGCGGGAGTTCCGGGTGCTGACGGCGCTGGCCGGGCAGCGCGTGCCGGCGCCGCGGGTGATCGCCTTCGCCGGGCCGGGCGAGCTGACCGGCCGCTCGTGCCTGCTGATGGAGTACTGCCCCGGCTACCCGCTGACCGACCGGTGGCCCGACGGCTGGCCCCCGGCGGCGGCGATCGGGCAGGTCGGCCGGGCCGCCATCGAGGCGCTGGCGGCGCTGCACCGGGTGGATTTCGAGGCGGCCGGGCTCGGCGGCTTCGGCCGGCCGGCCGGCTACCTGGAGCGCCAGGTGGCCCGCTGGCGCGGTCAGTACGAGCAGCACCAGGTGCGCGACCTGCCGCTGTTCGGCCAGGTCGGCGACTGGCTCGAGGGCAACCGGCCGGCCGAGGGGCCGCCCGCGATCCTGCACGGCGACTTCCACCTGGACAACTGCCTGATCACAGCGGGGCCGCCGCCCCGGGTCAGCGCGATCATCGACTGGGAGCTGGCCACCGTCGGCGATCCTCTGGTCGACCTCGGTCTGCTGCTCGGCTTCTGGGGGGCCGACCGGCCCAGGCCGGTCGCGATGGAGCGGGTGCAGGCCCTGACCCGGCTGCCCGGCGCGCCCGGCCGCCGGGCGCTGGCCGACTACTACTCCTCGCTGACCGGACGGCCGACCGACACCCTCACCTTCTATATGGTGCTGGCGTTCTTCAAGCTCGCGGCGATCGTCGAGGGCGCCTACGCACGCTACCTCGGCCGCGACGTCGACTCACCCTACGCGCGCGCGCTCGGCGCGGACGTGCCCCGCCTGCTGCGCGACGCCGCCCGCCTGGCCGAGGCCGGCTGACACTAGCCGAAGCTGACTGACGCCACCGGCGCGGGCAGCCCGGTCCTGGGCGCGGCGGTGGCGAAGACGGACCCGCCGTCCGGGTTCGGGTGCGTCTCGTCTTGCCCGGTGAGGATGTAGAGCGTGCGCAGCCCGGGGCCGCCGAAGCAGACCGAGGTGACGAGCGCGTGCGGCACTTCGATCTCGGCCAGCCGCCTGCCGCCGGCGTCCCAGCCCGCGACCAGGCCGGCCCCGGCCAGCGCGACCCAGACCGACCCGTCCGCCGCGACGGCGAGCCCGTCCGGCAGCGCCGCCCCGTACTCACTGGTGCTGACGTAGGCCTCCCGCGAGCCGCCGATGTCGGGTGCGTCAAGCGCGAACCGCCACACCGTCCGGCGCCCGGAGTCCACGTGGTACAGCAGCCGGCCGGCCGGGTCGGTGCCGAGGCCGTTGGAGATCAGCACGTCGTCGGCGAGCACCGCGACCGACCGGTCAAGGCCGATCAGGTACAGCCGCCCGGCGGCCGGCGCGGCCCCCGCCGCCTCGGCCGCCCCGTCCGGCCGGGGCACCGACCCGGCCAGCAGCCGCCCGCGGCCGTCGGCGGTGATGTCGTTGAAGAACTGCTCATCGGCGGCCGCCTCGAGCAGCACCGTCGTGCTGCCGTCCGGCGCTTTTACCGAGACGTTGCGCCCGCTGACGACGAAGCCGCCGCCGGCGTGCGCCACTAGCCCCCCGATCGCCTTCCGGTGCGGCACCACCGTCTCGGCAACAGCGGCGGCAGCGCCGGCCGCGCCGGTACCCGTCGGCAGCCGGTATACGCCGCCGACGGTCATATCGGAGAAGATCAGCCCGTGGGCGGGATACCAGCGGGCGCCCTCGAGCAGCCCGTACCCGCTCGCCAGCCGGGCCAGCGCGCCCGTGCCCGTGCCCGTCGTTGTTGCCATCACAGCCCTGCCTTCGCCGCGGCCGCGCGGAGCGTCTCGCGCTGCTCCGGCGCCGCGATCTCGATGATCGCCCGTGCCCGTTCGGCGGTTGACCGGCCGCGGATCTCGGCCGTCCCGTATTCGGTCGCGATGACGTCCACGTCGGCGCCGAGCGCGGAGACCCGCTCGACCCGGTCCACGATGCGCGGCCGGCCGCGTGACGTGGCGGCCGGCAGCGCGACAACCGAGTGCCCGCCCGGTGACCGCGTCGCCGCCCGCAGGAAATCGACCGCGCCGCCGAGCGCGCCAACGTAGCGGCCGCCCGCAGTCTCGGTGTTGACCTGCCCGAGCAGGTCGACCTCGAGGGCGGAGTTGACGCAGACGAAGTCCGGCAGCGCCTCGATCCTGGCCGGGTCGTGGGTCTGCGCGATCGACACGATGCGCAGGCTTGGCGTCCGCGCCGCCAGCGCGATCGCCCGGGATGACCCGAGGACCGAGCCCGCCACCGCCAGGCCGCGGTCGCTGCCCTTGCGCGTGTTGGTGATGATCCCGTCCCGCATCATCTCCAGGATCGTGTCGCCCACCATGCCGGCGTGCACGCCCAGATCACGCCGGCCGGCCACCGCCGCCAGGATCGCCTCGCCCAGCCGGCCGATGCCGATCTGCAGGCAGCTGCCGTCCGTGATGTAGCCGGCCACGTGCGCGGCGATGCGCCGCTCGAGGTCGGTGGGGGTCGCCCGGTGGTACTCAGGCAGCGGCCGGCTGGTCCGCACTACCTGCGCCAGCCGCGAGATGTGCACCCGGGTGTCGCCCGCGATCACCGGGACGTGGTCGTTGATCTCGGCCAGCACCACCGGGGCGGCCTGCACCGCCGGCCAGGCATAGTCGGAGGTCACTCCCAGGCTGCAGTACCCGTCGGCGTCGGGCGGGCTGAGCAGCACCAGCGCCACGTCGGCCCGCAGCGGCCCCTCGGTCAGCAGCCACGGCAACTGGGACATGTGGCAGGGGACGAGCCGCATCCGCTCAGCGGCGATGAGGTCGGAATTGGGCGCCATCCCGACCGAGGAGACCAGGCCGATGCCGGGCGGCACCCGGGTCAGCACCCCGGTGACGCTCATCCCGACGAACAGCGTGACCCCGGCCAGCTCGTCGGCGTGGGAGAACAGCTCCTCGATGAGCGCGGTGGGCTCGCCGAGCACCTGGCCGGCCACCACCACGTCACCCGGCCGGATATGGCGGGTGATCCCGTCCAGGCTCATCGGCTTAGACCAGCAGCGCGCGGTTGACCTTGCCGGTGGGCGTCATCGGCAGTTCCGCCATGAACTGGACGACGCGCGGCTTCTTATAGGAGCCGAGCCGCTCGCTGACGTAGGCGGCGGCCTGCTCCTGCGTCAGCGCGGAGCCGTTGGTGCGCACGATCACCGCCTTGACCACCTCGCCCCACTGCGGGTCGGGGACGCCAAGCACGACGACCTCGGCGATCTCCGGGTGATCGCCCAGGCAGCGTTCGACCTCGCTGGGGAAGATGTTCTCCCCGCCGGAGATGATCATGGACTTCATCCGGTCGACGATGTAGCAGAAGCCCTCGTCGTCCCAGGTGGCGGCGTCGCCCGAATGGATCCAGCCATCGCGCATCAGCTGCGCGGTCTCCTCCGGCTTGTTCCAGTAGGAGACCATGTTGTTGGGGCCGCGGTGGCACAGCTCGCCCATCGTCTTGCCGTCGCGCGGGACGGGGCGGCCGCGGGAGTCGAGCACCGCCAGCGTGCTCAGCAGGGCCGCGTTCCCGCAGGAGCCGAGCAGCTCGGGGCGCTCGCCGCTGAGCGCCCGGCGGTGCGCCTCGGGCCCCAGGTAGCTGCCAGGCCCGAATTCCGTCATCCCCCAGGCCTGCAGCAGGTCGGCCTGGAACGCCTCGCCCGCCTGCCGGATGGTGTCCGCCCCCATCGGCGCGCCGCCGTACTCGACCAGCCGCATCGACGGCGTCGGCCCCGGATCCCGGTCGAACGCGCTGATCAGCCGGGGCAGCATGGTGGCGATGGCCATGAACCCGCTCACCTTCTCCGCGCGGATCAAGCTGAGCATGCCCTCGGTCTCGAAGTTGGTGATCACCACCGGCCGGCCGCGCAGCAGGTAGGCCAGCGACATGTACCCGATGACGTGGAAGAACTGGCCGAGCATCAGGTAGACATCGGTGTCAGCGATCCGCGCGGCCGACAGGTAGTCGAGCGTGCACGCTCCGTAGGTGTACTGGGTGTGCACCGCGCTCTTGGGGATGCCGGTGGTGCCGCCGGTCGAGACCGCGAGGTAGGGCCGGTGGTCAAGCGACGCCGGGTCGGGGAGCTTGGCGCTGATGTCGTCGGCGCGCGCCGCGACCCGGGCCAGCAGGTCCTCGTACTCGGTGTCCTTGGCGGTGGCCCACTCGATCCAGGCCGCCTGGACCGCGCCGCGGACCGGGGCAAGCAGATCCGCGAACTCCGCGTCGTAGAAGACCACCGAGGGCGCCGCCTCGCGCAGCGCGTCGGCCACCTGGGTGGCGGAGAAGCGCCAGTTGAGCGGGAACAGCATCGCCCCGGTACGGGCGCACGCCAGGTACAGCTCCACCATCTCCAGGGAGTTGCGTGCCATCGCCGCCACCCGGGCGCCCGGCCGGACGCCGAGCTCTTCGAACAGAGCGGCGGATAGCTGGCCGGTGCGCCGGCCGAGATCCCCGAAGGTGCGGGTGGTGCCGGAGTTCGGGTCGATGAGTGCCGGTGCGCCGGCGTTGCGGGCCGCGAGTCTCGCTGCCATCGTGGCGAGCTCGATCATTGCCTACCTCCTCGTAGACGCGGGGGCGCTAGGAAACCGGGGGTGCTAGCGGGATACCTGGCGGAAGGCCGGCAGGACCTCGCTGCCGAACAATCGCAGCGAATCCATCGTGTGCTCATGGGGCATGTCCTTGTACTGCACGAACAGCAGCAGCCGGTCGACGCCGATGGCCTCGTACTGCTTGGCCAGCTCAATGCAGCGGTCCGGGTCCCCGACCAGGATCATGTCCCGGCTGTCCAGGTAGTCGTAGGTGAACTTGTCGTAGTCGACGCCGACGAATCGCTCGTAGTAGTCGTAGGAGCTGCCCGCCTTTAGCTCTGGGATCAGAGAGGTGAGCATTGCTATCTGATCATGCTGATAACGCATGACGCCAGCCTCAGCCCGCTGACGTGCCAGTTCTCTCGTGGGGGCGCAGTGAGCCATGGTGAACACCGCGGTCTGGTCATTCACGAAACCCCCGACCGGCTCGGCGGTCTTGATCCGCTCGCGGTACTTGGCGATCCGGTCGGCGACCTCGGGGAACGCCAGCGCGAGGGTGAAGGAGAGCAGCCCAAGGCCCATGGCCCCGGCCAGCTCGTGCGAGTCGGGGCTGGTGCACGACATCCACAGCGGCGGGTGAGGGGTTTGCAGCGGCTTGGGCACCATCGGCCGCGGCACCTGGTCGAAGTGCTTGCCATGGTGCTCGACGACCGGCTCCTGCCACGCCTTGAGGATCAGCTCAAGCGACTCCCGCCACATCTCGCGGGTGTCGGCCGGGTCGATGCCGAACCCGCCGAGCTCGGCCGCGGTCGCCGACCGCCCGGTGCCGAACTCCAGCCGTCCCTGCGACAGCAGGTCAAGCGTCGCCGCCTGCTCGGCCGCGCGGATCGGGTGGTTGTAGGGGTAGGGCAGCAGCCGCACCCCGTGGCCGATCCTGATCGTCGAGGTCTGGGCGGCGATCCACGCCAGCAGCACCTCCGGCGCCGAGGCGTGCGAGAACGACTCGAGGAAGTGGTGCTCCACCGACCACACCGAGGTGAAGCCCAGCTCCTCGGCCAGCTTGATCTGCTCCATCATCTGCAGGAAATGACGCGACTCATCGGACCGCGACACGCCGACCGGCATCTGCCACTCGTAAAGCAATCCGAATTCCAACTCAGTCTCCGTCTCCACCGCGTCAGGCCAGCCGGCCGCGGGCCGATCCCCGCAGCCGCACTCAGAGTGCATCCCGGTGAACTCAGTTGTCAACCCCAATGTTGACTGTGATCGCACACAGCCGGGAATACGCCCAATGTAACAGTCAACTTCAACGTTGACGCACAAGTGAGGAGCTGAGAGGATGGCGGTGGAGCCGCAGGAGGTAATGACGATGACTGCCACCGGAATCGGGACCGGCACCCGCGCCATCGAGCCGGACTGGTACCGACGTGTTCTCGGCCAGTACCCGACCGGCGTCTGCGTCGTCGCCGCGGACGAACCGGACGCGGGCCCGTGCGGCATGGTGGTGGGGTCCTTCACCTCGGTCTCCCTGGACCCGCCGCTGATCGCGTTCTACCCGGCCAAGTCCTCGACCAGCTGGCCCAGGATCCAGGCGGCGGGCGCCTTCTGCGTGAACATCCTCGGCGCCGACCAGGAGGACATCTGCCGGACCTTCTCGGCCAAGGCCGGGAACAAGTTCGAGCAGGTCGGCTTCCACCGGGCCGCGCAGACCGGCTCGCCGATCATCGACGGCGTCGTCGCCTGGATCGACTGTGACATCGAAGCCGTTCAGGACGCGGGCGACCACGTGCTGGTCCTCGGCCGGGTCCGTGAGCTTGACGTGCACCGGCCCGGTCTGCCGTTGCTGTTCTTCCAGGGCGGCTACGGCCGGTTCTCGCCGCACTCGCTGGCCGCGTCGGACGCAGGCGGGTCCCTGAGCACGCCGCTGCGCTACGTCGACCTGATCCGGCCGCTGCTCGAGGACCTCGCCAAGGACCTGCGCTGCCGCTGCCTGGCGGGCGCGCGCATCGGTGACGAGGTCATCATCGTCGCCAGCGCCGGCTACTCGCGCGACAGCATCGACGCCACCACCCCGGTCGGCCAGCGGCTCCCCTACCTGCCGCCAAGCGGTTCCATCTTCGCCGCCTGGGACAGCGATGACGACCAGGAGCGGTGGCTGCGGCACGCCACCGCGGCCGCCTGGGAACAGCATCGCGACGCACTGCGGCTGGTCCGCGAGCGCGGGTACTCCCTCGGCCTGCTCTCTCCCGCGCAGCGCGAGTTCGCCTCCGCGCTCGAGGCGATGGCGCACCAATCGGCGTCGGAGCAGACGTCGCTGTCCGACCTCATCCCGCAGCTGTCCTACGACCCGCCGGATCTCTTGCCCGAGACGCTGGGCCTCGTCCGGCAGATCACGGCCCCCGTCTTCGACGCCGGCGGCCAGGTGGCACTGGCGCTGACGATCTTCGGCTACGGGGCACCCCCCGATGGCAGCCCCCGGCTGATCGAGGCCCTGCTGGCCGCGAGCGCGGCCGCGACCGTGCGGATCGGCGGCCGGGATCCCGCGGCTTAGCGGTCGGGGGAAAAGCTCTGAAACCGGGATATGGAACGGACCGTGATTTCACCCGGCTACGTTCGGCGGGATGCCCGGCAGCGGAAGCGGGAAGCGGGCGGTGAGCGAGCCGTCGGCGGTCAGGTTCTGCCCGCTGATATAGGACGCGTACGGCGAGGCAAGGAAGACCACCGCCGCCGCGACCTCCTCCGGCTTGCCCGGCCGGCCGAGCGGAATGCGCTCGGCCAGGCCCCCGCCGCCGGGGTAGTTCGCCTGCTGGGCCTCGGTCGCGATCACCCCGCAGGAAACCACGTTCATCCGGATCCCGGCGTGCCCGTACTCGACCGAGACCGACTTGGCCAGGTTGCACAGGCCGGCCTTGGCCGCGCCGTAGGCGGCGCCGTAGGGGCTGCTCACGTTGCCGGAGATGGAGCCGATGCTCACGATGGAGCCGCCGGATCCCTGGCTGACGAAGACCTTCAGCGCGGCCCGGGTGAACCTGAACACATACGTGAGGTTCAAGTCCATGATGAGCGACCACTGGTCGTCGGTGACATCGGCCAGCGGCGTCCACGGCGTGAACAGGGAGTAGCCGCCGACGACGGTCACCAGCGAGTCGAGGCCGCCCAGCCAGCCGACCGCCTCCGCCACCAGCCGGTCGGCCTCGGCCGGGACGCGGACGTCGCCTACCAGGGGCAGCGCGTCCCCGCGGGCGTTCTTGACGTCCTGGGCGGCCTGCTGCGCGCGTTCGGGATTGATGTCCACGACCGCGACCCGTGCGCCCGCCGCGCCGATCCCCCGGGTGATGCCCCTCCCGTTGCCGGCCCCGCCGCCGCCGACCACGAGCACCCGGCGGCCCTCAAGCAGCCGTCCCATGTCCATCACCCCGCCACCGGTTCCGGTGTCTTCCTCGCGGCGCCGCCCTCGGCTTCCGCTGCCCGCTTGCGCCGGGACTTCAGCCCGGGCGACAGAGCCGCGAACGCGACCGCGACGACCAGCGCGACGCCGTTGAACATGTCGCCCAGCCACTGCACCCCGGTGACGTACTGCAGCCCCTGGATGCCGATGGCCAGCACGTACACGGCGATGATGGTGCCCCAGATGTTGAACCGCCCCGGCCGCAGCTGGGTCGACCCCAGGAAGGCGGCGGCGTAGGCGGGCAGCAGCAGCGCCGACCCGAAGGTGAGCGACGGGCCAGAAAGCGAGCAGTAGAGCACGCCGGCCAGGCCGGACAAGGTGGCCGAGATGACCAGCGATATCCAGGTCCACTTGCCGACGTTGATGCCCGACAGGCGGGCGGCGTCGGGGTTGCCGCCGACCGCGTAGAGCTTGCGGCCGGTCGGCGTGTGGTCGAGCAGCCACCAGAAGAAGAGCGCGATCGCCAGCAGGTAGAACACGATTACCTGGAACCCGCCGACCTCGTACTGGGTGAGGTTCTGCCACAGCGTCGAGTTCGGCTGCAGCGGCTGGGTCTGGTTGGCCACGATCGTCTGGACCGCGCCGATGATGGTCGCCGTGCCCAGGGTCGCGATGAACGCGCTGACCTTCAGCCTGACGACGATGAAGCCGTTGACCAGGCCGATAATGATCCCCGCGGCCACCGCCACCGCGATCGCGGCCCACATGTTCCAGTTGTGCTGCTGCATCAAGACGGCGGCGATCACCGCGGTGAGGTTGACGACGGCGCCGATGGACAGGTCGAATACCCCCGTCGCGAGCGGCACGATGACGGCGATGCCGAGCATGGCCCCGATGGCCTGGGACGAGGCGACCGTGTCGACGGTGGACGTCGTCAGGAACAGGTGCGGCGTCCAGATGCCGAACATGATGATGAAGGCGGCGCCCAGGTAGAGCGCGCTGAACCGGTCAAGCCCGAGCCGGCTCATGACGGGCTTCCCGCGCCTGTGCCCAGCGACGCGCGGGTCAAGTTGGCCATGGTCCTGTCCTTTCCGATGAGGGTTGCCGCGATCAGCCCGTCGCGCATGACGAGGATGCGGTGGCAGACGGCGATGAGCTCTCCCGCGTCGGAGGAGCTGACGACGGCGCAGGCCCCGGCATCGGCCGCGGCCAGGATCTCCTTGTGCAGGGCGGCCTTGGTGGCGATGTCCACCCCCTGCGTGGGCTCGTCAAGCAGCAGCACCCTGGGCTCAAGGCGGAGCCACTTGCCGAACAGGATCTTCTGCTGGTTACCGCCGCTGAAGCTCGACAGCGGCTGCTCGATCCCCGTTGCCGGGCGCACGTTCAGCCGCCCGAACCAGCGGCGGGTCTCCGACCGCTCGGCCCGGCGCGAAATCTTGGGCCAGCGCCAGTGCACGCCGAGCGCGGCCAGCACCAGGTTCTCCCGCGCGGTCTGGCCGCTCACCCCGGCGGTGCGGCGGTCCGGCGGCAGGTAGGCAAGGCCCGCGGCGACGCCCCGCTCGGGCCGCCCGCCCTCGACCGGCTCACCGGCGACGCGGACCGAGCCGCCTTCCCGCGCCTCGCCGCCGAAGACGGCCGACAGGATCGTCTCCCGGCCGGACCCGGTGATGCCCGCGATCCCGACCACCTCGCCCTGCCTGACCTCGAACGACACCTCGCGGATGCGCCCGCAGCTGAGTCCGCCGACCGAGAGCAGCACCGGGGCATCGGCCGGCGGCGGCACGTGGGTCGACACGTCCGCCTCCTCCACCTCGTCGCCCGTCAGCAGTGTCACCAGGCCGGTGTGGTCGAGGCCCGCGACCGGGCGGGAGGCGACCTTGCGGCCGTCCCGCAGCACGCTGACCGACCCCGCCACCTCGAGCACCTCATCGATCCGGTGGCTGACGTAGATGACCGCGACCCCCGCCTTGGTCACCGAGCGGACCAGCGCGAGCAGTACGCCCACCTCGCGGTCGGGCAGCCGGGCGGTGGGCTCGTCAAGCACCAGCAGCTGCGGGCCGCCGCCATCGCCGCGCCGCAGCGCCCGCGCGATCGCCACCCCGGTCTGCTCGGCCGGTGACAGCGTCCCCACCACCCGGCGCGGATTCAGGTCGACCCCGGCCCGCGCCAGGTCCTCGGCCGCGGCGGCGCGGGCGGCGCGGCCGTTGATCGTCCCCCAGGCGGTCGGGTACCCGCTGCCCGCGCAGAGGTTGTCAAGCACCGTCTCCGACGCGATCAGCCCGAGGTCCTGGTGCACGAAACGGCAGCCCGCCGCGTGCGAGGCCGCCGCCGAACCGAGCGCCAGGTGATGCCCGCCCACCAGCACCTCGCCCGCGTCCGGCCGGTGATAGCCCGACAGCAGCTTGATGAAGGTCGACTTTCCCGAGCCGTTCTCGCCGACCAGGGCGTGTACCTCACCCCGCCGCACCCGCAGGTCAAGCGGCAGCAGCGCCCTGGTCGCCCCGAACGTCTTGCACAGACCGTGCACCTCTAGCGCCGCCTCACCGGCGTCGCCGACTCCCGCACCCGGTTCCGCGACGTCGGAAACCGCAGACATCGGAAAGTGATCCGACATAGCCCGGCCACCTCGTTACCCGTGAATAGAGCACCCGCCAAGCGCGGCCCACCTGGGCAGCACTCCCAGGAGTGTCGCACTTCCCATCTCGGCACGTCAACCCTTGTGTTGACTAACTTCCCCTCTCATCAACCATCGTGTTGACTGTAGGGCCGCTGGCGTATATAAGGTCACTACGGCTACCGCCAGGAGGGACGGTCACCGATGGGCGACTTCGAGAACAAGGTTGCGATCGTCACCGGGGCGGGCAACGGGATCGGCCGCGCCGAGGCGCTCGCGCTCGCCGGGCAGGGCGCGGCGGTGGTGGTCAACGACCTCGCCGGCGGGGCCGCCGACGCCGTCGTCAGCGAGATCGCCGCCGGCGGCGGGCGCGCGGTCGCCAACCGCGGCGACGTGTCGGACTGGAAGGCGACGGCGGGCCTGGTCGAGCAGGCGCTGGGCGAGTTCGGGCGGCTCGACATCGTCATCTCCAACGCCGGCATCGTGCGCCGCGGCCCCATCATCGAGGTAACCGAGCAGGACCTCGACGACCAGCTCGCGGTCCTCTTCAAGGGCACCTTCGGTCTGATCAGGCACGCGGCCGCGCACTGGCAGCGCGAGCACTCGTCAGGGAACCGGGCGCATCGCGCCATCGTGGCGACCTCCTCAAGCGCGGGCGTACCCGGCGGGGTGCGGGAATTCTCGGTCTACGGCGCGATGAAGTCCGGCATCGCGGCGCTGACGCTCGGCGCCGCGCTCGAGTTCCGCGCCTTCGGCGTGACCGTGAACGCGATCTTGCCGCACGCCGCCACCCGGATGGACGCGGCGGCCAAGGGCCTGCCCGACCCCGGGCAGTTCTCGCCGGAGGACCCGGGCCCGGGCAGCCCGTGGCACGTCGCCAACGTCGTTTCCTACCTCGCCTCCGAGCAGGCGTCCTGGCTGAGCGGGCAGATATTCGAGATCACCGGGACCGACGTCCGCCGGTGGCTGCCGTGGTCGCCCGGCGCGGAGGTCAGCAGCGGCGCCGGGCCGTGGACGGCGGAGGCGCTCGACACCGCGCTGGCCACGCTGGTCTACGGCACGCTGCCCGGCGGGCGCGTCATCCCGATCAAGCGCTGACGCCACATTGGGGGCTGGGACCGTGACCGACCTTGTTGCCGTCGCTGACAAGCTGGAGATCATCGAGGTCTGCACCCGCGTGCACTGGTGCTATGACCACCAGCAGTGGGACGGGCTCGACGCGCTCTTTGACGACACGGTCTCGATGCCGACGCTCGCGCAGGCCGCGTCGCCCGGCTTTGCTGTCGAGCGCTACCTTGATGACTACCTGTTCACCCGGGACGAGCTCAAGCGAGCACTCGGCTCGGTTCGGCAGGGGCTCACGACCCAGCATCTGATCGCGGGCCACCAGGTCACCCTCGACGGCGACCGGGCAGCCTGCCTCGCGCACTCGGTCAACATCCACCTGCCGTCCGCGACCGCATCCGGCCACGGCGGCAACCTGGTCGCGCACGGCAACGACTACCGCTTCGACCTGCTGCGGACCGCCGGCGGCTGGCGGATCCGCGGCTGGATACCGCGGATCCGCTGGTCCTACGGCGACGAGGCCTCCTACGACGCGACCGCTAAGCAGGCGGCCTGGCGCGACGCCTAGGCGGGCGAGGTGACCGCCCGGCCGAAGTGCCGCGCGAAGAACCGGACCGCGCTGTCGGCCTCGAACCGGGGCAACTCGTGGTGCCTGCCCGCGTTGGCGTGCAAGGTCTTCTCCTTGGAGGCGAAGGCGTCGAACAGCGCGAGACCGGCCTCGCGCGGGATGTGCTCGTCGTCCCACTGCAGGTCGAACTCGACCGGGATGGTGATCTGCCTGGCCTTCTCGGCGAGGGCGTCGGGCCAGTGCAGGCCGAAGACCGCGGCCGTGATCCGGGGTTCGGCCGCCGCCAGCGGCACCCCGATCGCGGTTCCCATGTTGGTCCCGTAGTAGCCGACCGCCCCATCGGCGCCGATCTCCGCAAGCTGCTGGAGGGCGTCCAGGGTCGCCCGCCACTCGGGGACCGCGCGCTGCGCCAAGTGCTCGTTGTAGCGGACCACGATCGGGCCTTCCGGCTCGCCCGCCGCCCTCGCCCGGTACAGCTCGGCGATTTCTTCCTCGTCGTGCGCCGTGCGCGGCCGGTCGCCGTGGCCGGGCGCGTCGATGACGGCGACATGGCAGCCGCAGCCGCTCACCAGGCGCCGCGCCCGGCCGGCCATCGCCGGATGCTTCTTGTGGCCGCCGCCGCCGTGGCCAAGCAGCACCAGGGGTGCGCGATCGGCGCCTGAGGCCGGTGACCAGAGGACGCCGGGTATCCCGCCCACGGTGAAGCCGCGCTCGAGCATGCCGTTCGACGACGACTCGGCGGTGAACTGCAGGGAGTGCATGGGTGCTGCCTTTCTGGAGTGCCTTGTTGTCGAGGCGCTCCCGGCGGCAGCTACGTCAACCGCCCGGCCGTGACGGCGGGAGGGAGCACCCACATCGATACAGCGTTCATGGGTCTCACCTCCTCGGGCGGTGTCACGGTCGACTGAAAGCTATCAGCCGATCGTCATTCCCCCAATGGCTTTTCCCGCCGCGCGATCACGGCTCCGGACAGAACCCGCAGTTTATCCGAGGCGCCGTAGCGCTGTCTCGATAGCGACCTCGACCCGGGAAGTCATGCCGGGCACATCGACGGGACGGCGCCCAGCGACCTGACTACGGATCCACTTCGGCCCGCTATCGTCAT